>CAZUBW010000001.1:0-34131 GCA_964618645.1 uncultured Bacteroidales bacterium
CGGCAACCTTCAGCTTTTCTCCAATCTGACTTTTAGTAAGCTTTGTGTATTTAAACCGGTGCATTGGGATGCTCAGTGTATGACTCATGGATCCTTCTCCTTTCTAATTTTATTTTATCAGACTTCTATTTTTTATTCGTAACAAACACAACATGGGTAAATATACAGAAATTCGTCTTTTTACTTTTCGTGAAATCTAGTTTCGACAGATTCTTTACTGACGTTAAAGGTATTAAAACCTCTTTGATTCCGTTGATAGATTTAGTTCTTCTTAGATTTTTCTACATTCATGAATAACCCTGAAACAAAAAATTACACCAATGAAAAACAAAACGCAACCATTTTTGGTTATATTCAATCTAAGTTTATAAAAGTATAACTAAAATATTCAGTATATCTCAAAATCAGGGACTATGAAAAAACATCAAATTCTGTTGGGTTTTATTGCAGCAATAATGGTACTGACCAGCTGCAATAAAGATGAGGAAGTGGCATATTATCAAACGATTGGCATTCTATCAAAGTCAGTTGACAGCATGATCATCGAATCTGATGACAGCATGCGATTGCTGGTTGCCAATGCCAGCGAGGTGGATGCTTCATTTGCGGATAATGACAGGGTTTTTGCCTACTTTTCATTGAACGAAGGAACTATTCCTCAGGGCATTGATCATGTTGTAGATATATACAGCATGGAAAAACTTCTTTTTAAACCGGTAATAGAACTTACTGCTGAAATTACCGATTCAATCGGAAATGACCCGATGTGGATTAAGGAAATCTGGATTGCCAAAGACTACCTGAACGTAAATTTCCAGCTTTACATCAACAATGGCAAGCACTACATTAATCTGGTCAGGTATCCTGGTGAAATACCCATTGATACCATCGATCTGGAGATCAGGCATAATGACAACAATGACCAGGAGAATTACCTGACAAGCGGATTCGCCTCTTTTGACCTTGCATCGCTGCGCAATGCCCAGGCCGATTCGGTTGTATTGAGGATTACCGCAAAGGAATACGAGAACAGAACGTACGACATGTTTATAACCTACCATTATCCGCTCAATTAGAGAAAAACATTGCACATCTTCTTTGTGGAAATTATGACCGGTCACTTAGTTCGAGCCACCGGTCACTTTTTTCATCAATAAGCTTTATGATTTCAGCCATGCGTACGGATAATGAAACCAATTCATCGGCATTGCTAACGTTGCTGTCCATTGTTGCTTCAATATTTGATTTTTCCTGCTCCAGCAAAGCTATTTCGGCCGACAACTGCTCGAATTCCCGTTTTTCCTTAAAGGTAAGTTTGTTTCCGGTACGGACGTCTTTTGGTTTTACCTTTTCGGTTTCAGGCGCTGCTTTTAACTGTGTTTCGTGGCGTCGTATATCAGATTCCTGTTTTTTAACCGAGGCACGGTATTCTGTATAATTCCCGGGGAAATCATACACTACACCGTCTCCTTCAAAAATAAACAAATGGTCAACCAGCTTGTCCATAAAAAAGCGGTCGTGCGAAACAATTACCAGGCATCCGTTGAATTCCAACAGGTATTTTTCAAGCACGTTCAGTGTCATGATATCAAAATCGTTGGTAGGCTCATCCAATATGATGAAGTTTGGGTTCCTGATCAATACAGTCATCAGGTAAAGCCTGCGCTTCTCACCCCCGCTCAGCTTATCGACCTGCACGTATTGCATTTCGGGAGAAAACAGAAACTGGTTGAGAAACTGTGAGGCAGATAACTGACGTCCGTCAGCAAGGGTTATGAATTCGGCGATTTCGCGTATTACATCAATTACACGTTGTCCTGGCTTAAATTCGGGGCCGGCCTGTTTATAATATCCAAAAACAACGGTTTCCCCATAATCGAGGACGCCCTGGTCGGGATGCAGTTGCCCGGTAAGTATATTCAGGAAGGTAGTTTTTCCAGTGCCGTTGGGGCCAATAATACCCAGCTTTTCACCCCGGTTAAAGGTGTAACTGAATTCATCCAGCATCACCTGTTCTTCGAAGCGTTTTGAAACCTTTTCCATTTTCAGGATCTTCTTCCCCAGTCGCGATGATTGCACCGTAACATCTATCTGACGCTCGTTTCTTTTATAAGAAGATTGCTTCTGTAAATCGTAAAAGGCATCAATTCTGTATTTAGCCTTTGTAGTACGTGCCTTGGGCATACGCCGCATCCATTCCAGTTCACCACGCAGCAGGTTTTGCGCCCTTTCAACCTGCATTGCCCTGTTCATTATACGTTCTTCGCGTTTTTGAATAAACTGACTGTAGTTGCCATGATAGTTGAAGACTTCGCCTTCGTCTATTTCAACTATTTCGTTGCATACCCTGTCGAGAAAGTACCGGTCGTGTGTGACCATCAATAAGGTAATCCTGGTTTTGGTAAGGTATTCTTCAAGCCATTCCACCATATCCAGGTCGAGATGATTGGTAGGCTCATCCAGCAGCAAAAAATGGGGATCGTTAAGCAATGCCACTGCAAGGGCAAGACGCTTTAGTTGTCCGCCCGAAAGTGTTTCAACCAGTTGATCTTCGTCACCGGGTTTTAATACGCCCAGCATTTGCCTGATACGTGATTCGAGGTCCCAGGCCTGGTGAAAATCCATCTGGGCTGAAGCTTCAGAAAGTTGTTCATGGTGTTTCTGATGCAATGCAAGTTCATAATTGCGAACCACTTCCATGAGTTTTCCAGGTGCTCCATAAATGGTCTGAAACACGGTATGACCTGCCTCAAAACGTGGATCCTGCGGGAGATATCCGGTTTTTATATCCTTGTTCAGGTAAATGGCCCCACTATCAAATGTATCCCTGCCGGCCAGAATATTCATTAAGGTTGTTTTTCCGGCACCATTCCGGGCAACCAGGGCAACCTTGTCGCCTTCGTTAATGGTTAATGAAAGACCGCTGAAAAGGTTAATATCGCCATAGTTTTTTGAGGCATTTTCAATTTGCAGGTATAGTGCCATGTTATTGTAATAATGATTAACTGAGCAGATGGGTATAACAACTTACTGTTTCAGGAGTTTGAGAAATTCCGGGGGTACGTCTGATTCAAATCTGAGTTCCTGGTTGGTTACAGGATGTCTGAATGCCAGCACTGCAGCATGAAGGCATAAACGCCCAATAGGATTTGTTTTAGCCCCGTACTTCCTGTCACCGGCAATGCTGTGCCCGATATCCTGCATATGAACCCTTATCTGATTTTTCTTTCCGGTTTCGAGATTAACTTTCATCAGGGTGTACCTCACATTGGTCTTTATGGTCTGGAAATGGGTCACAGCCAGCTTTCCTTTGGCCGGATCCTGACTTGAAAGCATAACAAAGGCTTTGTTTTCGGTGAGGTATGATGAAATTCTGCCGCGGGTCCTGTTAACCTGTCCTTCAACGACAGCCATATATGTCCGTTCGAGAATAAATGACTTCCAATCGTTGCGGAATAGGTTCTGTACCTTTTCGCTCCTGGCGAACATCAACAGACCTGAGGTGTACTGATCGAGCCTGTGGACAATGAAAACCTTACCTGCTGGCCTTTGCTTTCGCACCCAATCCGACAATAATCCATATGCTGTAAGGTTTTTTTTCCCATCGGAAACCGACAACAATCCGGCTTTCTTCTCGATCACAATGATGTGCTCATCCTCAAAAACAATGTTCATGAATTTCTCCGGCGGCAGGTCTTCCTGCCGTACCCACCTGATAATAACCTGTTCCCCCTGCTGCAAGGGATGATTAAACTGCGACACCTGCATACCATTTATCCAGATCTGTTTATTTCGCAGTAACGATTTTACATTGTCGCGGTTCATGTTTTTCAATTGCTGTAGTAAAAATGGCATCAACAGCGCTTTTTCGTTAACCTCGAGGATGGTATCGTCTTTGATCATGTAATGGTTAATTTGCAACCGCAAAAATGCTTAAAAGTACTTGAATTTTACTGATTAATGGCTTAATTTTAATATCCCCATAAATTTCAGAAACATCTATGGAATCAAGGGTTATCGTTTTTTTACTGTTGCTGATGAATTTCACTGTAGCTCAATGTCATTCAGGCATACACGATTATTCACCAACACAATCAAATACCTCACCTGTTATGGAAAGTGACACCATTATCAACCGTCGACCTGCCGTTGCGGGTACATTTTACCCCGGTAGTCGCGATGAATTGCTCCAGTATCTCGAAAAGCTTTTTTCTGCCAATAAAGTTGAATCCCAAAAGGGACAAATAGTTGCCCTTATTGCCCCGCACGCCGGCTACATCTATTCAGGAGAGGTAGCTGCGGCAGCATATATTCAACTAAAGCCAGATAAGCCTTTTGACAATGTATTTCTGATAGGTTCGAGCCATCATACAAGTTTTGATGGTGCATCGGTATATAATATAGGAAACTACACCACACCCCTGGGCCTGGCCAGGGTAAACATGTCACTGGCCAATAAGCTCCTGGCTGAAAACGCTGCTGTATTCAAATCGATACCCGAAGCCCATATTAATGAGCATAGTCTGGAGGTTCAGGTGCCTTTTCTTCAGTATCTTTACGGTGAAAAGCTTCAGATCATTCCCATTGTGCTCGGTACCCAACGCCAGGGTTCTATTGAAAAAATTGCAACTGCACTCAAACCGTATTTCGGAGGCAACAATTTATTCGTGATCAGCACAGACTTCTCCCATTACCCCGATTACCAGTCGGCATGCCTTGTAGACAAAGCCACCGCTGATGCAATTCTGAAAAACTCGCCTACAGCCTTTATGGAAGCACTCGAAAAAAACGAGCAGAAAAACATCCATAACCTTGCCACCAGCATATGCGGATGGACCAGTATGTTGGCGCTGCTCAACATCACCGGCAATAACCCGGCTATCAGGTACCATGCCATTAAATACATGAATTCGGGCGATGCAACATATGGCGACAAAAAGCGGGTTGTTGGTTATCATGCCATGGTGGTTACCAGCCATGATGACTCAGAAATGCCAGAATTCCAACAATTTCAACTTACAGAACAGGAAAAAGCAAAACTACTTCGAATCGCCCGGGTAACCATCGAAGAACGTCTTAAAACCGGAAAAACATCGGCAATAAATTCAACAGACTTATCACCACAATTATCGACCCCTGCCGGAGCTTTTGTCACCCTGAACAAGGAAGGTAAGTTACGCGGCTGCATTGGCCGTTTCAGTGCCGATATGCCTTTGTACAAAACTGTTCAGGAAATGGCCATTTCGGCAGCCCTGCACGATCACCGCTTTATGCCTGTTGCCAGCGATGAAATGAATAAAATACACATTGAAATATCTGTTCTTACGCCCATGAGGAAAATTACCGACATAGATGAGATTGAGATAGGTAAACATGGCATCTATATTAAAAAGGGTTCACATTCAGGAACTTTCCTGCCTCAGGTAGCCCGGCAAACCAAATGGACCCGGGAAGAGTTTCTTGGTCATTGTGCACGCGACAAGGTAGGAATTGGCTGGGAGGGATGGAAGGATGCCGAGATTTTTGTTTATGAAGCATACGTTTTTGGTGAATGATCAACAATTTAAGTGGAAAAATAACCACGGCGCTGGTTGTTCTCGGCTTTACCACCCTGGTCTCGCAACTTATACTGTTTCGTGAATTACTCAATCTTTTTCAGGGAAATGAACTGATCATCGGGTTGATGCTGAGTCTCTGGATGCTTTTCACAGCATTGGGATCGGTAACAGTTAGTTATTTCCGCAGGACAGTCAGTCAATTGCGACAGCTATCGCGTATGCTTGTTGCTACAAGCATTACTCCAATCCTTTCGGTTGCAATACTTTATGTGGCAGACGCACTGCTGTTTCCTCCCGGAACGGCAAAGGGCATTCTTGTGGTATTGCTTTACTGCGTGCTAATGTTTTTCCCCATAGGGATGCTGTCAGGTTCCCTTTTCACCCATTTTTCGTTTTTGCTTTCGGAACGATCAGCCGTTAGTCGTATCTCCGCAGCTTATGGCTGGGAAACCGCCGGAAGCATGATTGCAGGCGTGCTTTTCAGCCTGGTTTTTTCGTATTTGTTCAATGCCTTTCAGATATTGTCGCTGGTTATTGTCCTTAACCTGCTGGCGGCACGATGGTTAACTCCCAGCCAAACAAACAGCCGGTTAAAAAATGCCCTGATTAATATCGCCTGGATTACAGTACTGACCTTACTGATTGTATGTCCGACTGATATCTGGGTAAAAGCCTTGATGTTCCGAAACCAGGAAATTGTATATACCCATGACACTCCCCTGGGCAATGTAACTGTTACAAAAACCGGGGGACAACATAATATATATGAGCAGGGTAAATTGGTATTTGCCACGCAGAATCCACAGATGGCTGAAGAAGCTGCTCATTATACCCTTTTACAACATCCCCGGCCCGAAAACGTGCTGGTTGTTTCGGGAGGCATTACAGTTATGACCGCGCAGGTGTTAAAGTATAAATCGGTACAACATATCGATTATGTAGAAATTAACCCCTGGCTTGTTAAAACCGAATTGACATATTCAACAAATTCTCATCATCCAAAGGTGAATGTTCAGATTAACGACGCCCGTAAATGGATCAGCCAAACCAACGAATTTTACGATATTGTTGTTGTTAACGCTCCGGACCCATCGAGTGCCCAGTTAAACCGTTTTTTTACCCTCGAGTTTTTCAGGCAGGTTAAAAAAGCGCTTCGCCCGCAGGGTGTTTTCACCCTATCGCTGAGTTCAACAGCAAACTATATGAGTGACGAGGCCCGTGAGCTTAACCAGGTAATATATGCTACCCTGAAAGATGTTTTCGAGCATGTTGAAGTGATACCGGGTACACGGAATTTTTACACGGCATCGTCTATGCCAGTCAGGTTGAATATTGCTGAAATGGCTGACCGGCAAAAACTAAACAATGAATATGTTAACGGCTATTTTGTGGATGACCTGCTGTTGTTGGAACAGCACCGGCAAATCATGAATAACCTAACGGTTGCAGAACCTAAATTCAATACCGATCATGCACCGCTAGCCTATTTCCTGCAGATCCGTTACTGGATTAACCGTATGGAAGGGAAAAATGTCATCTTAATGTTGTCGGTTACCATAATGGCTATACTGCTGCTTTTATTTCCGGCACTTAAGAGCATAGGCCCGGTAACCACCGGGTTGTTCACCAGCAGTTTTGCCGGTGCCTCCGCTGAATTCCTTGTCATTATCGTGTACCAGACGAACTTTGGAAACATATACCAAATGCTTGGTCTGATTGTGGCGCTTTACATGCTTGGACTTTCTGCCGGAACCATTATGGAACACAAGAAAACTGGCAGAATGGTTTTAATTAAACACTACATGCTGGTTCAGGGGTTACTTATGGTATGCCTTGTTATGCTGCCCCTATTTGTTACCGCCACTTCGGGCAATGCTTTTTTTCCCGGTTGGCTATTAAAGACTTCTCTCTGGCTGCTTACAGTTGCTATTTCCTTTCTGGCCGGGAGAACTTTCAACTGTGTTACGCAACTCATGCCCGGTTATCATCGCACAAACGCCGGAACACTTTATGCCATTGATCTTGCCGGATCGGCATCCGGAACGCTGATCATTTCAGTTCTTTGGTATCCTTTGCTGGGATTGTATAAAACAAGTTTCTTACTCTCGGCACTGGTTTTTATTGGATTGCTTGCTGCTTTTTGGGCACGCAAAAAGCTGTGATTCAACAACAAACAAATAACCCGATTCTTCCGATTTATTTGGGGTTTTAATGACGGCTTTACTACCTTTGATCAACAGTTGAAGCCATGAAAGCAAAAATAAGTAAGCGAACCTTTATCAGCAGGGCTTTGGCAGCTACCACCGGTTTGATATGCACCGACGCATTAGCCCTTACAAACAAAACAGCTGTTTCAGAATCGGATTCAGCAAAAGACAGCCTCTGGAAGTGGAGCAAAGAGTGCATGTTTTACGAAGAAACGCCCAGGGGATTGAAGTGTTTGATTTGTCCTAACGAGTGTTATCTGAAGCCCGGCGATACAAGCATGTGCAGAAACCGGGTAAATTTCCGCGGCAAGCTTTACTCAATAGCATATGGTAATCCCTGTGCCATGCATGTGGATCCTATTGAGAAAAAACCTTTTTATCATTTTTATCCCGGTACACGTTCATTTTCCATTGCTACTGCCGGTTGCAACTTTTCGTGCCTCAATTGCCAGAACTGGTCTATTTCGCAGGCAAGCCCAAAAGAAACCAAAAACTACGATCTTATGCCGCCGAAGGTTGTTGAGGCATGTACGAATAATGGTTGTACAGCTATTGCCTATACCTATTCGGAGCCTGTTACCTTTTACGAGTATGTATATGATACTTCGGTGATTGCCAGGACCAAAGGGATCAAAAATGTAGTAGTTTCCAACGGATACATCAATGAAACGCCACTGCGAAAATTATGTAAGGTCATTGACGGCGCCACCATCGACCTGAAGTCGTTTGACAATGCTACCTACCTACGGTTAAATGCAGGGGAACTCCAACCTGTGCTGAATTCCCTTAAAATATATAAAGACGAAGGTGTTTGGCTTGAGATCTCCAACCTGGTAATTCCCGGCTGGAGCGATGGCGCAGACATGATCCGTAAAATGTGCGACTGGCTGTACAATAACGGTTTTGAAAACACGCCCTTGCATTTTCTGCGTTTTCAACCCATGTATAAGCTTAACCAGCTCCCTCCCACCCCCATCCCTGTGTTGGAAAAGGCAAGGGATATTGCCCGAAATGCAGGTATTCGCTTTGTATATATCGGCAATATTGGGGGATCAGAAGCCATCAGCACGTATTGCCCGCGCTGCAAAAAACTCCTCATTGAAAGAAGGGGGCAAACTGTGGTTTCCAATCACATGAAAAACGGAACCTGCGGATACTGTGGCGAAAAGATACCCGGGCGCTGGACTTAGATTGGGAAAAGCTTTTTCTCTTTTCATCCAAAAGTAGTATCATTGCAAATAAACCGGCACGAAAACTGTACAAATTATACCGGTGAGCATTAGATCATTGTGAGAAGACTCTTCCTATATACAGCAATAATACTGGGTATGTTGACCTCCAGAGGCAACATTAATGCACAAGTGCTAAGGGATACCAACACCTTTAACCTCATGTGCAAGGGGGTTGATTATATTTATAACCTGCAGTTTGACCAGGCCAAAGAAATATTCGGAAAAGTAAGCCGCCTATACCCCAACCACCCGATGACCTATGTTTACAGCGGTTTAATTACCTATTGGGAGAACTATCCACTGATTCCCAGTTCGCCCGGTCGAACAAAGTTTGAAGGCGATTTACGAAAGGCCATTGAGCTGTGCGACGTGCCATACGATCCACGCGACGAAGCAGAGTATCTTGTATCCAACATAGGTGCCAGGGGATTGTTATTGCTGTTTTATGCCGATAATGAAATGAGTATGGACGTAATCCCCCTTGCTTCAAGCACGTATCAATATATTCGTAAAGCTTTTGATTTTACCGGTTCCTATGACGATTTTTATTTCTTCACCGGGCTTTACAATTACTACCGTGAAGCCTACCCCGAAGCTCATCCTGTTTACAAACCGCTTGCCCTGCTGTTTCCCAAAGGCGACCGTGTAAAAGGACTCCAGGAATTACAGATTGCTGCAAAAGGTGCCATTGTGCTAAAAGCTGAGGCTTATTCCTTTCTGGCCGGCATTTACATAAGCTTTGAGAAAAACTTTCAGCAGGCTTCGCAATACAGCAAAGCGCTTCATGAACTATACCCCCGAAACTACCAGTACCTGGCTGTTTACATTAAAAACCTATTGCTGGCCAAAAGGTACAACGAAGCCGAAAAAATAATCGCACGTTCCTATAAAGCTGGTGATAATGCCTATTTTAAAGCCCAATTGGCCATTCTTACCGGTGTGTATTACGAAAAAAAGCAGCAAAACCTGAAACAGGCCCAGGCCTGGTATAACAAAGGACTAAAAGAAATAGCACCCTTTGGCGAGTACGGTGACGAGTTTGCCGCATATGGTTACTTTGGACTTAGCAGGATCAGCGAGGCCAACGGCGACAAACAAAACCGGCGCATTTACCGGAAAAAAGCCATGGATATGGCCGACTTCAAAGAAGTTAATTTCGACAACTGATTGCGATTTACGCAACCATTCAGGTTCAAACACCGTCCTGACTCAAAACGCAATACTTTATTATGAAAAAATTCAAATTAGCGCTGCTCATACTGGTAATATCCGGATTCCCGGTTTTTGCCCAGGAAAATGAATCGCCTGATGCTGACCACTTTTTAATCGGACTCTATTATGCCGGCTTTGGCGAAAATGACATTTTCCGATCGGACGAACTCGATGGCGCACCTTCCTTTAACGGTAAAAACTACTTTTCGCTGGGTGTTAACAGTGTATTGGCACTGAATCGGTGGCTCAACTTTGAATCGGGTGTTGGCTTTGTCAGACACCGTTATACCGTCACCCCCAATCTTCCGCCCACCTACGACAATGAAACCAAAGAATATTCATTGTCCATTCTCGAAATTCCGGTTACCCTGCGTGCCACCATACTACGTTACGGATTTGTAAATGGAGGCATGTTGGTTGATATGGACCTATCAGGTTCAGGAGAGGTTGACAGCCAAACCGGACTTGGGTGGGTGATGGGCCTGGGGCTTCAATATACTTTCAAAAAAGGCATCATGGTGTATGTTAACCCATATGCCAAAACACATGCCTTCGTCCCCTTTACCGCTGAAAAGTACCCTCAAAAAGTTTGGGAGTCAGGTTTCCGGTTGGGTGTTATGTATGCACTGTAAATAAACAGTTACACAAATTTCTCGCGACGCTGCAAGTTGATAAGGCCCCATAGCAGTGCAATCACTGAGCCAATTCCGAGGATCAGCCTGTTTTGTTTGACCACATTTTGCCATACCGAAAGGCTCATCTCCATAGGTGTATTGTATGGATTCAGAAAAAGGTTCCATTTGCTGCGACCAAGTGGTTCACTCATCATAAAAAAAAGCAGACAAATCACAATAATGGCCACTGCCGCTCCATTTCCGTTCCGGACAATGGTGGTAAACAAAAATGATAAACAGGCCAGAAAAAACAGCGGGCTCATGAGTTGAACCACCATAAAAAGAACGGGTATGCGCACCACCGAAAACCACGCTAAGGCAGCCATGACAAGCAACAAAACAAACAACAACCCTATCGATAAAAAGAACCTGAGTATATATACTTTATAACGGTAATTGGGAACCCCGAAAATGATTTCCAGCATTCGGGCATCTTTGTCATGCTGAATATTATATACAACAGGATAAAACATCACCAGAATGCCCGGAAAAAGTAATAGGTCATATACATCATTGATGACGGTGGCATTATCCTGTAGTACCATAATGGTCAAAATAACCAGGAAGAATAACAATGCCGAAACGAGAAAATAAACAAACTTTCCTGAAAAAATAATTTTCAGATTAACAGCAGCGATGTTGAAAAGAAGCCCTATACGTTCGTTAAATTTCATTCTTTTATTGTTCATTGGTCATTGTTAATTGTTCATTGCTATTTGTTCATTGCCTAACAGGAAAAGGTAAGCATCTTCGAGATTTGCCTTTACAGGCCTTGCTCCCTGAAACGGAGAACTATCGGCCAGGCAACGAACCCTTATGTTTTCGCCATCGCGCATATGGTGAACAATAACATACTTTTCCCTGAAGGACTCAAAAGTTGTCATATCCATGTCCACCATCCATACCTTACCTTCGGCTTTGTGTGCCATATGAACCGGCTCGCCTAAGTACACCAGCTCGCCGCTGCGTACCACGCCAACCTGGTTACATGAGCTGGCGACATCTTCGATGATATGGGTGGAAAAAACAACAATCCGGTCGCGGCTCAGCTCAACAAGCAGGTTACGGAAACGTATGCGTTCGCGTGGATCGAGTCCGGCTGTTGGTTCATCCACCACCAATATACGGGGCAAATGCAGCAGAATCTGCGCAATTCCAATCCTTTGCTTCATACCGCCTGAAAACGAGCCGATCTTCTCGTGCTGATGAGCTGTCATGTGTACGGCATCGAGCACATAGGTAATACGTGCATCACGTTGTTCGCGCCGGTATATTTTTTTCAGCACAGCCATGTAATTCAGAAATTCCCTGGCAGTCAGGTTTTCGTACATCCCAAATTCCTGCGGCAGGTAGCCAATCAGTCCCTGCAATTCTTCGCGTTTGGTTCGGGTATCCCATTCATTAATGGTAATCTGGCCATAGCTGGGTTCGAGTATGCCACATATAATGCGCATCAGCGTGGATTTACCGGCGCCATTGGGACCCAGTAATCCAAACATACCATGATCGATGGTAAACGAAACACCTTTAAGGGCTTTAAACGGCTTTTTCTTTGTTCCGATCAGCGGTATCCACATTACCAGCCTGTAATAAGCCTTCCGGAGCCCGATAAATCTGCCCTGTAAGCGGTTGATGTTGATCTTCTCCTGATTTAACCTGTCGGCGGTTTTCTTAATCATCAACAGCACATACCACAACAATGCTGCAGGAATGACCAGCCCAATCAGTTTATACTTCAAATAGAAAAGTATCAAAAAGACCGCGGGTAAGCCCCAAAACAGAAAAGTATACAACCATTGGGCCAACCGGGCGTACCATTTTGCACTATCCCCGTGTAACAGGCCCGAGGTATATTTCTGCACCGGTGCAATTGCTGACAAAATCATCAGGTACAACCCAACCGGCAGCATAAAAAACCAAAATCCCTTTTCGAGAAAAAAATATACAAAATATACAACAAAGCCGATTAGGGGAAGTTGCCATACCAGGTAATCGAAATCGGCCGGTTTGGTATAGGTTCGTTGTATTCCCATCCTCTGCCGTAAGGCAAGGCCCGATTTCCATTCCCGGACAAACCTGCTGTCGCGGTCGTATATTTTTACCAGGTTTCTGACCCGTATGTGCAGCGGTTGGTTTTCATCAATAAGCTTTTCGTTTGCCTTGCGAAGACTGTTTTGTACAAAATAAAGTGTTGCCGGTGTTAAAATAATCAGCAACAGGTAGTCGATGATCTTCCATACCAGCGTGTCAACGCCAGTGTATATGAGATAACCCAGCACCAAATAAACGGCCAGGATAAGGCTTTTTTTCGGCCAGGACAATTCACCTATCCACCGCAAAGCATTGTGTATACCCGTATTAAGCGTTGGCACAAATACCAGGGTCAGTATGGTACTCAACCCGAGGCCTCCGATAATGGTAATGGCAAATGGAGCACCCACCTCGGTTACATACTCGGCTTTGCCCATGGCCAGGGGTATCAGCGCTATAATGGTAGTGACCGACGTAATAAGGATGGGCCTTACCCTGGCCATACCTGACATCATCAGCGAACGCGAGTGTTTGTAACCCCGCTTGGTAAGCACTCCGGCATAGTCGAGTAATATAATACCGTTATTTACCACTATGCCGATCAGAATCACCAGCCCGGTAAGTGTATTGGCATTGAGAAGCGAATTTCCGGTGAGAATGAGTGCAACCAGCGATCCGGTAGCTGCAAGGGGTATGGCAAATAATATGACCACAGGACGGGTAAAAGACTCAAATACCGAGGCCAGGATCATATAAATGAGCACCAGCGCAGCCAGAATCAGAAACTTAAAATCGCTAAGGTCCTGATCTTCATGGGCTATTTCCGCGGTTATACCCGAGGGCATGGTAAGGTTCCTTAACAGGTTTTCCACTTCAATACGCGATGTCGATAACAGGTCTTTATCGTCCAACACCTGGCGGATAAAGGTATAGGTCACCTCAAGTTGCTTCGACTGATTGATACGCTTAATGGCTGGCACACCGTCAGTAAACTGAAATGTTGTGATCTGCTGTAATTCAAACAAGGCGTTGTTCCTTCCCTTTACAGGCATCTTCTTTAAGTCGTTCAGGTTCCTTTCGGGCTGTTCTTCGGGCTTTTCAGTTCGTATCTGAATGTTATACTCGTCGGTACCCTGCTTCAGTGTCATACCGGTAGGAACTACATTTGAAAAAGAGTTAAGCTCTGATAGAACCGATGCCGCCTGTATGTCGTAAAAGGCCATGATATTCTTGTCGAAGTTCATCAGCACTTCGGGTTGTGCCGATGGTATGTTTATATTTACCTGTTCAACTGATTGCTGTTGCGACAGGTAGTTTTTAACAAGATTAGCCTGAGTTACCAACTGGTCATAATCCTCACCTTTAACAATAATTTTTTCGGACTGTGTTCCAAGGCCTAAAAGACCTTCAATACCTGCGTCGCCATTTCGTCCTTCTCCACCGAAATGCTGTGCCGAAGGAGGTGGTTCCCAGCTGAAATTGCCGGGCTCAAGCCCGGCCATACTGTTCATAATCTCCTGCCGTATTTTTGGAATGGAATAATTTCTGACTTTTTTGTATTCTTTTTGCAGAACAACCGTTATTTGCGCTTCCCCGGCATATACCTGGCTGATAATATCCTTTTTTTCCTGCAGGTTTTTAAGCCGCTCTTCGGCATCACCCACCAGCAGATCGGTGTTTTCAAGGGTTGTACCCCCAGGCATGGTCAGGTACATGGTAAGTTCCACCACTTCGGGTTCCTGCAGGTTAATAAAACTTAAGCCCAGGCTTATCAGCAAGGTGGTAAAAAACACGCCTAAAGCAGCCATGGCAGTACCGGCAGGATTGCGCATGCAGGTTTTGAGGATAACCCTGTAAACCTGCATAATCCGGTTCTGGTAATGAATGGCGCTGAAGCTTGCCTGTTGCCTGTTTAACCCGGGTTTGAGTATACTGTGGGTAATCATGGGAATAAGTAACATGGCCACAACAAGTGAAACCAACAGGGTGGATATAATGGAAACACCGATATGCTTGCCCATAATGGCTATCAGAAAGTTTTCCGAAAAGGCAAAGGGCATAAAAATAACAATGGTAGTAAATGTGGCAGCAAAAACCGACCGCCATACTTCGCCTGTTCCCTGCATAACCGCCTGATCGATACCTGTTTTTTGTCCTGCCAGCCTGTAAATATTCTCCATAACTACCACACTGTTATCGAGCAGCATGCCAATGGCAAGCGCCATACCCAGCAATGTAAGGCTGTTTATCGAAATACCGGCAGCATAAAAAAAGTTAAACGCAGTATACACCGAGATGGGCATGGCTAACCCAATGGCCAATACAAGCCTGATATTTTTCAGAAAGATCCAGAGGATAAAAACCGCCAGCACTCCGCCTGCCAGGGCAAGCTGAATGATCAGTTTAATATTTCGTTCCATGCGGTCGGCAGCATTCTGCTCAATCACAATTTCTACATCTTTGTACTGTAATTCCCTGTTGAGTGAGGCAATCTGATCTTTCACCCTGTGCGAAAGATCGATCATGTTCGACTGTGTATCTCGTGTAAGTTCGATGGTCACGGCTTCCTTTCCGTTGACCCTGCTGTAAGATTCCTGATCTTTGTATCCGAAATGTATGGTGGCAACATCTTTTAACCTGACTGATCCCGGTTCCTTTACAATTAAGTCCCCAATGGCTTCAAGATTATTGTATTCAGCAATTACATTAACAAACACCATCCGGTTATCGTTGGTAACTTTTCCGGCAAAAGTTCTGGCCCTGCTGTTTTGGCTTACAACACTTCTGATGCCGGCTGGTGTAATGCCATATGACTTGCAAACCTCTTCATTCAGCCGTATCTCAACTGTTTTCTCGCGTCCACCAAAGACTGCAACATTGGCAATTCCGTTTACATTCAGCAGTCTGTTGTGAATGTCCCTGTCCACTACCTCACGAACACGGTCGACTCCACCCCCGCCCCTAACCTGCAACGTCATCAGGCTGTTGTTGATCATCTCCATGTCGAAGCGTAGGGCCTGCACATAATAGTCAGCAGGAATAACACGCCGTACCTCCTCCACCTTTTCCAATAATTTAAGGTAGGCAACTTTGGTGTTGGTACGCTGCCGGAAGGCTATTTGAATAAAGGCCTGCTGTTGACCAATGGTCGATTCAATTTTCTCCACTCCTTTCAGGGTACCAATGGCCCCTTCGAGCGGAATTACAGCCTGGTTTTCGATATTTTTCGGATCGGTTTCTATGGCAACCCCCACCTGCACAAAAAGGTAGGGTATCTGTGCATTCGGTAACAGTTCTACCGGCAACTGGCGGTACGAAAATATACCCAGCATGGTCAGGCCGGTAAACAGCATAACAATCAGAACCTTCCGTTGGATGATAAATCTCATACTGGCAGTTTATGCGGTTACTTCATCCCGGTTCTTTTTGTTCCGGTCGAAAATATAATACACACAGGGGATGACTACGAGTGACATAACGGTAGATGCCATAAGTCCGGCTATGAGTGCTATTGCCAGCGGAGCGCGGAGTGCTGCACTCTCCCCGAAACCAAGTGTCAGCGGTATCAAACCAAGAATTGAGGAAAAACTTGTCATTAAAATAGGTCTGATCCTGTTTTGCCCGGCTTTCAGAATAGATTCGCGCAAAGAATATCCTTCGTTCCTGAACTGATTGATGGCATCTACCAGTATGATGGAATTGTTTACGGCAATACCACCCAACATGATAATTCCAATATAAGCCATAATATTCAGCGACTTGCCCAACAGAAAGAAGGCCCATACTGAACCGGCTGCCGCCAACGGTATGGTCAGTAAAACGGTAAATGGATGGATAAATGATTCGAACTGCGCTGCCATAACCATGTATACCAATACAATTGACAGCAACAGGGCAAAACTAAGGCTTGCCATTGCCTCTTTCCGCTTTTCTTCTTCACCGGTAAAAGTCAATGTATAACCGGCAGGCAGCGTAAGAGCCTTCAAGCGCTCAGCTGCTCTGTCAATAACCTTGTCAAAGGCAATATCCCGGTCAATGTCGCCGGTAACCGTTCCGATACGGTGCTGGTTGTTTCGTAACAGCTGCCGGGGCGACACAGCATGCTCCAAACGGGCTACTTCGTACAAATAAACATCTCTTTGAGCTCCCTTAAGCTTGATGCCGTTCAGTTCATCCATATCTAGTTCCGGAAGTCTTACGGTAATATCACTCATTTCACCTTTGCTGTCGAGTCGGCCTGCAGGTTTTCCCGAGAGTATGTCAATCAGCTGAGAGGCAATACTTTCAACCGTAAGATTATGCATCGAAGCCATATAGCGGTCGATGATCACATCCACTTCAGGAGCTCCCGCTTCAATACTTGTTTTAAGATTATAAACTCCGGAGATTCCTGTGAGCAAGGATTTAATCCGGCGGGTAAGCGTGTCCATCACTTCAATATCCTTTCCCCTGACTTCAATCATCAGGGGCGATTCATCTGTCCCAAGCGTTGATTCCAGTGATGTTTCGTTACGCGAAATGGTAACCTCAGCATCCTGCAAGCCCTGGGTTATATCACCGGCCATGGCTATTACAGCTCCTGACTGTTTAACAACTGCGGGTTTGAGTCTTATTTTAAGATTAGCTGTGTTTTCGTTCTGAAAAACTGCCTTCTCTGCATTTGTACTGCCCGAAGGCCCAACCTGACTGTATAAAATATCTATATGTTCGCCCAGTGCCTCATTCAACATGGTTTCAAGGTTTTTCACCATACCTTCGGTACGCTCCAACTGGGTTCCCTCGCTCAGTTTAATATCAATGCTGAATTCACCGGTACCGCCCTGGGGAACAAACTCATTACCGACATAAGGCAGGATAAATGCCGTTGCCGCCAATATGGCAAAGGAAACCAGCATAACTTTACCGCGGTTGTCGAGCATTTTTGAGAGAAACGACGCGTACCAGCTGAACCTGAGACTCCCGGTGGCATAAACATGAACCTTACGGTTAAACATTCTGTTAAACAACATGGGAATTATCAGAATGGCTACAATAAGCGATATCACCTGGGTTAATGCTACTGTCCATGCCTGATCCCTGAAAAGGGCGCCAGAAGCTCCCTGTAAATAAACAATGGGTAAAAACACCACTATGGTGGTAATGGTAGATGAAATAATAGCTCCGCTAACCTGTGCTGTTCCTGTAATGCACGATTCCTTTAGCGATAGTCCCGATTCGTGCTGTCTGAAGATGTTTTCCACAATTACAATGGCGTTGTCAACCAGCATGCCCGCCCCAAGTGCCAGTCCGCCGATGGTCATAATGTTTAACGACAAACCTGTGAAATACATCACTGCAAATGTGGCGATTATGGAAATGGGTAGTATAATGGCTACAATGAGCGTAAGTCCAATCCTGCGCAGGAAGATAAACAGTACGATAATCGAAAATATAGCACCCAGAAAAGCCGTATCGCGCAGTTCGCCAATAGCATTCTGAACGTATTGTGCCTGATTCTGAACCACCGTAAACTGGTATCCGGGCAAGGCCTTTCGGATGGTTTCAAAAGCGCTGGTTACCTCGTCGACAGCCTCAACGGTATTATAGCCGGTTTCTTTGTGTATCAGCAATCCCACACAGCGCTCGCCGTTAATCCTGACAATATTTTCGGGTTTCTTATTGGTAAAACTCACACGGGCCACATCGCGCAGAAAAACCGGAACCCGTAAATCGACCGAAGAAACAGCATCGGTACTAACGCCCGATGATGGTTGCTTAAAGCCAACAACAATGGCGTTCAGATCATTTTCATCTGCCAGCAAGGAGGTTCCTTTAATTATATAGCGTTTCCCCATTTCCAGGATACTGCTTCCCGAAACATTGCGGTTCATACTCATAATTTGCTGTACCAACTGATCGGTGGTAAGCCCGTATGCTTCAAGCCTGTATGGATCGGTTTCAATAAGAATTTCCTTTTCTTCTGTACCGGTAAGCTCAACATCGGCAACGCCCTCAAGCCTTATCAATTCATTCCGGATATAATCCTCTCCTGTTTTTCTGAGTTCATTCATATCGGTTATCTCAGGATGAACCATGGCAATGATCATTACCGGTGAAGCATTCGGATCGTGCCTGGTTATAACAAATTCCTGAATCTCATCCTGCTGTCCAAAACTGGTAAGCGCTTTCTGCAGGTCGAGAAATGCATCATCCATGTCAATTCCCCAGTTGTATTCTACTTTCACCCTTGCCGATCCGACCATGCAGGCAGAGGAAACCTGTGAAACGCCTTTAAGGCGCATCACAATTGATTCGATGGCTTCAACATATTGTTTTTCGATTTCCTCGGGCGGGCGTTCACCAGATCTTAATTCCACAAAAATCCGGGGCGAATTGATTTCAGGAAAAAGGTCAATGGTCAGCTTGCCCAGCGAAATATATCCAAGCAGTAATACACCCAGTATAAGCATGGAAATGGTTACCGGAAAGTCAACCGCAAATTGTACTATTTTCTTCATGTTGTTAAGGCTACCTGATTTCCTTTACTTTAGAGCGATCACGTAATGTTTCAAATCCTTTCACCACCAATTTCTCTTTTTCTTTCAATCCCGATACTATTTCAACCTCACGGGGGTTTTCGAGTCCGAATTCCACCACTCTTTCCTGGGCAACACCTTTTTCCACGACAAAAACACTATTTCCGCGCTGCTTCGAAACAATGACATCCTTTGGAATGACAATTGTTTTATGGGCTGTGGCAACCACTATTTCACCCTTTATATACATGCCGGGCCGAAGCTGTAATTCCGGGTTATTAACTACAATAAATCCCTTATACGAACGCGTATCCGGATCAATAGCCGGTGAAAGCTGGGTTACGGTGCCTGGCAGCGTATCGTTGGGAAGTGTATAATTGGTTATCCTAACTTGTTGTCCGGTTTTTATTTCCCCCATACTTTTTTCAGGCAAGTTCACTTCTAAGTGCAGTTTGCTGTAATCCATTATTTTAACCAACAGGGTATTGGCGTCAACTTTCACCCCGGGCGTATAGTAAGGAAGGTCGATGATAACACCGCTGAAAGGCACTCTTATATGCATTTTTTGTAAGCGTAGCATGGCATCGTCATAACTGTATCGGGCATTGATATAGTTAATCTCGGCATTTTTCAATTCGCTGAGGGTAACACCCCCCATATCGTATAACGATTGCTGTTTTTCGAAAACCTGCTTGGTGATCTCCAGGTTAAGCTCCAGTGAACTCAACTTGATGTTGTTTTCGTATTCCCTGTCGCTTATTTCAATAATTTCTGCACCTTCGGGCACCCGGTCGCCAAGGGCATAAGGGCGTCCGGTTGAGGGATTGGTTTTTAGCAGATAATTTCCCGGAACTTCAGTTCGTATCTGTACTTCTTTTATGGGCTTAACAACGCCGCTGACATCGACAAATTCTTCGATGCTGCCGGGAGCAATGGTCATAACCGAAACAGGAATGGTGATGTCTTTACCCAGGTTATCCTGCTGCTGGTTGCAGGCGGCAAAGACTACCGTAAGTACGATTAAAATGAGTGGTTTATGCATGGTTGTTTAATATTTTCTAATTACTGAAATACGGGTTACTGGGTGCTAGGTGCTAGGTGCTGGGTGCTAGGTGCTGGGTACTGGGTAAGATAAGGATCTATATATTGTTCATTGTTAATTGTTCATTGTTAATTGTCATTAAGGTTTCCCTGTAATTCTTTGGGCACAAAGCTGATGTTGTTTTCGAAGTCCCATAACGACTGAATTTTCATATTGAGCAATTCAAGTTTATAACTGATCAGACTATTGGCCAGGTCCATTTTCTTCTGTGATAGCTGATTCTGAAACAGCTGTAGGTCCATACCTGTCAGGTCGCCGTTTTTATACCGTTCGAGATTTATTTCGTAAGTCAGCTGTGCATTTTTTTCGTTCTGACGGGCAATTTCAATCTGAAGTTCAAGATTCTGAAGACTGCGGAATGTTTGGCGGATAGCCAGTTCAACATTGGTACGTTCCACGCCCAGGTTAATCTCTTCGATACGTACGGCTGCTTCGGCAGCTTTTATGCGCGACTTCCGCTCACCCCAGTCCCAAATGGGTATACTGAAAGTTACAGCCACCTGGGGTGAACGTGTAGGTTTGTCGTATACATGCGGAAGATCGGGGTCCTCGCCCATCAGACCAACTGAAAGATCTATATTTCCGGCAAATTCATTGGTTGCCCTGGCCACCGTAAGTTGATCCCGGCTATTCTGAATGTTTATCTCGCGCTGACGCAATTCCATACGCGACTCCAAACCATGCTGTATGGCTTTGTCAATATCCACCATCACAGCGTTGAATCCGATATCGGTTTCAATATCAAACTCCTCATTCAGGGGTATGCCAATATACTGGCGGAAATCGTCCTTTGCATTGTCAAGGGCTACCTGTGCATTGTGCAAATTCGATTTGGCTGTGGTCAGGTTAAGTTCTGCCTGTAACAATTCCTCGCGTGCCGATAATCCGCCTTCCACTTTGCTTTTAATAATCTCGTAAATGCTTTCCTGGTTTTTCAGTTCGTCCTGTGCTATGGCAAGAGACATTTTTCGTTGATACACCGTGTAAAAATATTGATTGACCGCCCTTTCGAGATATAAACGTTGTATAGCATAACTCAACGTTGCATTTTCAAGCGTCAGCTGCAGTTGCCGCAATTCCATCCGCAACTTGTTGTAGGTAAACAGAGGCTGTGAATAACTCAAAAACAGGTTGTTACTGTACCCTTTCGATCGCGTGTCGCTATAGTCGCTGTAGGCATCCTGAAAAGACAGCTGGTTCTGCAGGGTTATCCGCCCATCCGTAAACTTAATGGGCTGCGACACTACAAAATCGCCATAGATTTTTTTTGTTTCGGTTGTATTCCAGGTCGAGAACAGGCTGTTGAACGACCGTGTCTGACTGTAATAAAACGGGGTGAGCTGAAATTGGATGAGCGACTTTGTAGCTGCCTCACGTGCATTCAGGTTTTCTTTACTGATCAGCATGTTCAGTTCCGATTTAATTATTTCGGGGCTGTTTTTCATCGCAGTTATCATGGCGGTCTCGAGTGTCATCACCTGTTGCGCAGGCAGATCGACTGTCAGCGCCAAAGCAACTATCAACAGGGTTATCAATGGCTTCATATTACTTGTTTATTTCAGATTCAAGGTTTTTTTATATATATCCTGGTTCCTGGGTGCTGGGTGCTGGGTGCTGGGTGCTGGGTGTTGGGATTCGGGATTTGACTGCTACTGCTACTGCTACTTTAGATTTGGCTCCTGGCTCTTGGCTCTATCAATGGTTCAGCACCCATTTAACAGCATCAGCAAAAATCATATCTCCTCCGCTTTTATTGGAAAGTTCAACTTTTGCCGTATCAGCTGATATATACCAGGTGCCCAGATAATGCCAGCCATGATCAATGTCTTCTGTTACCTGGTTGATCTTATCAGCTCCATTATCATGGTATACGGTTATATTATAATCAGCCGACCTGTTACTTCTTCTCCAGCCAAGGTTTACCTTATCCACATAAAAAAACACATCGTAAGAGCCTTTGTCAGGCAAAGGGGCTTTCCACGTTGCCGTGCGCTCACCTGACCCGGCCCGGGTATAATGTGCCGAATGAATATACCTGCCGTAAAACCCGGAACGAAGTGCAGGTTTCCATTCCCTGGGCGGACTCCATGCCCATATGGCTGAGTACTTGTATTTTTTTCTACTGTTACGCTGCACAACTGATCGTAAATAGGCTTCGTTGGCGGTTTGAATGTACGAGAAACCCTCATCCTCATTGTCAGCAACCACTTCATCGGAGTTGTTAAGTGTTTCAAAAAAGGGAATGGGAATTACATCGTCGAGGGGATCAGCATTCCGGGATTCAGTAAAACCTTCAAAACCAAAAATTAAATTGTAGGGGAGATTTTTGGAAATATGCGTTACAATAGACATCCTGGCCGGCTCGGTATTAAAAATGTAACCCACTTCAAAGGATGTTCGTGCCGGCAGAAAAATTTGCCGCGAAAAATCAACATTAAAATCACTTTGCCTGAAATCATCGTGTTTCCGGTTGGGATCATTCATCTCTACATTCAGGGTAACCATGCCATCGGCAGGTTCTGGATTGGACAGGTTAAAGCGTATCTGGTAACGGGTATTGTCTTCCTGCATTACCTTGTAGGTGCTTATTGTGCCAATCATAAACCCCGGAAGATTTTTCTGCTCATACCACAACCCGACTTCCCCGGCAAGTTCATTTGTAAATTTTTGGTTGAAACGTCTGTTCAGCTCTTCAAAAGGTATGGGCTTATGGTGGTGATCATCAATCAGGCCGGTTAATAAAGTGTCCAGTTTCGATTCGCCGTAACGGGCGCGCAACAGGTTAAAAAAATGAATGCCTTTAACCTGGATAACATCTCTCAGGGTAACAGGATTCTCTTCGTCTTCTGCTTCATCTTCAATTCCTGCCACCAGCAATTCACCCAGGGTAGACTGTGTTAGTTCAAGGTTGATTTTTTCGTTAGCACTCAGGTTGTCATACCATTGCATGTAATTTCCGGCCTTGTTATTACGTTCACCCGCGTAGGATTCAAAGGCCAATCCCAATACCGGCCACCTGTCACATGCCAGGCGTGTGATAAAGGTGAAATATTGCGGAAAAATCGAATAGGTCTGCCAGTTAACCAGTTCATCGTAATTAAACCGCTGTCCCCGTTGCGCCAAAAAGTTATCTTTAACAAAGCGGTTAAAAAGGTCCTTTTGAATATCTACCGGAATAACTTCTTCGTTATTGTTTTTGGCATTCTTTTCGAGCCGGTGTGTGCGTGCTTTAAAATCCGAGGAATTAAAAAGCACTCCCTTTTCCGGATAGAGGATCATCTCAGGCTGAATGGCATCGCAGGCATAGGTATACAAATGATGGTCGAGTGAAAAATGCACCGGCACCTCTGCCAGCATCAACCGTTTGAATGGATACTCCATGCCAATATTGGTCTCATACTCTTTTTTAAGCTCACGGATCAATGTTGGCAATGTATAGGCCAGCCCGGTGAAGTATGGCTTAAAATAGTCGTGACCTTCAATGCTAAAAACACTATAGGTAATATTGTCCACGGTGATGGCATTTCTCACATAATTGCCTATCAGCAAGGTAATTTTCGGCAATGCAAATTCAGGGCGAAAAGTAAACTGTCCTATTCCGGTGCTATCCATTTTCCCCTGTGAAAGGGCCACCAGGTCGGGCTGTGTTTTCACTTTCATGGAATAACGGGTAAAATCGGGTTCATACTTTGCAGGAAAAGCAGTGGCATAACCTGTTCCGGTTATCGGGTACCACAGTGATTCGGCTGTTAAACAAACAAAATTCTTTTGCAGAAAAGCAGTGCGCTTGCGTAGTCTGAACACTTCAAAAGCCGGGTTTTTATCAAATGCTTCTTCACCCTGGTCGAGGTAAGTGATGCCCTCGTTAATGCTTCCGCTATAATGCAGGTCAATGGTCAGTGTTTCCGTTTTTTTCAGCGCTTTGGGTAGCCTGGCCAAAATGAGCTGCATTTCGCGGGTAAATGCCAGTGGTTTGTTATCAACTTTCAAATCCCTGACCTCCAAACCCGGGTTAAGGCTCATAATCAGTGTGTCTACAGGCTGTTCGCCCTGGTTACTGACATAAAGGGTTGCTTTAACAGAAAGTGTCTTTCCCAGGTGCTCCACATCAAGCGCACATGAGTCGGTAACCGGTCGCGGACAATAAGCATAGGTATTGTTTAGTGCAATAACCTGTTTTCTGAAACCATGCAACAACTTTTTGTTGTTCAGGTAAGCATAGGCCATTAACATGCCGGCAGCCAAAAGAAAAAGTCCTCCCCATAAAGGCAGGCGGTGGTATTTTACCGTTTGCGCTAAGCGCGGTAGTTTGTACACTGTAAGCATAATCAATGCTATGCCCAACACCAGGTAAATGCCACGGTGCAACAGAATTTCCCCCGTGTCGCCAAAGCCGCTGACAGATGAGTACATCATGGGAACCTGGTAGGCAATGTAATCAAAAAGGTGGTACGCTTTTTTGTTGAGATAGAATATGGTAAGTGCAATATACCCGGCAAGGATAATAAAGGTAACAGCCTGATTTTTAACGAGCGTCATCACAAAAAACGACAACCCCAGGATAAATACAAGGGTAGGCAGGCTGATCAGCAGCGGATAAGCCAAATAGGCAAAAAAGCGTTGCGACGAAACACTGCCCAGAAAAGAAAAACCGATTCCCATCAGCAATACCACAAAATTCAACAATAAAAAAACGGTGAGTATACCCAATGTTTTTCCGGTAATGTATTGCCCGTTGGACATGGATCGCGCATAAATTACTTCCACCGTATCGTTTTTGCGATCCTGTTTAAGGAATTCCGAAGCCAGAAAAACAGCAACAATGGCCTGGCCCAGGTTAAGAATAATGAGATTGGCATAGGGAATAGATGAAGCAAGTGCTTTGTATATCCATGGCGCTCCGCTTGAATCAACATTCATGGCAATATTGAAAATTCCCAGCCCGAAAATAGTGCCGCCGGCAAAGATTCTGAAGAACCAGCTTCGCAGCAACGTTTTCATTTCGTAGGTGGCAATGATGCGGATGGTATTACTGAACATAAACAGGTGCGATGATTTTTACAAGGTTATTGCTTCCATAAAATAAACATAAGCGTGTTCAAGGTTGGGTTCAATGGCAAGGGCGTTTTTGACATCAATTTCGTCTCCAACCAGTTGAATTTCCCAGCCGTCCTCTGTTGGTATGGTTGAGGTTACAGCATATTGTTCTTTAAGCCTGTCGTATTCAACACCTGCTGTCTGAACCTGCCAAACATGGCCTTTTGCTGTTTCAATCAGTTTTTCGGGCGAACCGTTGAACTGCAGCCTGCCTTCGTTAAGGAGCGCCAGATCGCGACAAACACTGGAAATATCACCCACTATGTGGGTCGACAGCATAATTATTACGTCCTGATGACTAAGATCCGATAAAATATTCCGGAAGCGGATCCTTTCCTCGGGGTCCAGCCCGGTTGTGGGTTCATCCACAATAATGATACGGGGGTTGCCTATCAGCGCCTGGGCAATGCCCAGTCTGCGCTTCATACCGCCCGACAGGTTATTGGCCAGTCGGTCGCGGGCATCAAAAAGCCCAACCTTGTCGAGCCATTCATCTACTTTCTGCAACCGGATGGTTTTTGATTTTATACCCGACAAGCCGGCAGCGTAATCGAGGAACTCCCATGTCTTCAACCTTGAAAAAAACCTGAAATCCTGGGGAAGGTAACCAAGTATGTCGCGGATTTTGCCGCGATCGCTGCTAAGGTCAAGCCCGTCAATTTTTACACTGCCCGAGGTTTGCGTAAGCAGGGTTACCAATATGCGAATAAGGCTCGATTTGCCGGCGCCATTGGGCCCCAGCAATCCAAACATGCCGTTTTCGATGATCAGGTCAATGTCAGCCAGGGCATGCTTTCCGTTTGGATAGATTTTACTTAGATTTTGGATTTCTATTTTCACAAACTGTATAATCTTTATGACTATAGACGCATGAAGATAGGAAATAATTACACGTTATGATAAATTTTAATATTTATACTATTTTTATTTCTGAAAACCAAACAAATACCCTTATGAACAAAAATCCTGCCTTACGGAATGCCATCCGGTATATAGCGCTGTCGGTTGTTTTTGCCCTGTCAGGACGTATTGTTAACCTGCTGCTGATAAAAGGCTTTAACATAGAACTTTCAAAACCACTTCAATCCAGCCTCATTTTTATCATCACCTCAGTGGGCATACTGCTTTTCTTCCCACGGATTTTTGGCAGTCCGTTTGGTAAAATTTCCATTGGAGAATGGTTGAAACGACTGGGCGTATACAAACCTCCTAACGTGGCTGGTAATATTTTCCTGGGTATATTGCTGGGTGCCGTTTCATTAACCGGCATGTTATTGGGCTCGTTATTCACCGGCAAATACCACCCCGACCTGTCGACCCTAAATGCGGGCCACCTGCTTTTTTCGCTTACACCTGCCATCTGGGAGGAAGTATTGTTCAGGGGCGTAGTGATGATGTTGCTTATCCAGTATCTTGGCAACATACAAAAAGCATTCTGGTGGCAAATATTGATTTTTGCCATTTGTCACCTGAATGGTTTTAACCTGATCAGCTTTGTTGAAGTTATTTCAGTTGCACTGATTGCGTTTACCTTTTCGCTGACAGCTGTAAAAACCCGGACCTTAATCGCCGGCATAATCTACCATTATATTCACGATGCCTTCCTTTTCTTTTTTCAACTGCCCGATGGTGAATACCATGGCTTTGTGGACAACTTCACCTTTTATGCTTTCTTTTGGTCGGCTATGCTGGTGAACATACTGCTCATCGTATTGTTTACCGAAAAAACCGCTGTAAGGGGACAGCATGCTATATATTGCATTAACGGGGTAACCGACGACATGGTGTTTAAACCCGGCATGCAAAGACAGTCGAAAAAAGAAAGTAAAATACAGCGGGCATTACTGCTGCTGAATATACTCGTACCGTTAACCTTACTGATGGATCGCCTGGAATCGGGCCGTTGGTTTCTCATTTTGCTATTAATAGCCATAGCCTTACTGAACCTGCTTGCCTACATCTTTTATTCCAAGGTAGGCCAAAAGATTATTGTGTTGACGTTCCTGATTAATGGCGTTTGTAATCTTGCCTCGGGATACGATTCCTTTCTGCAGGGATCACAGCGGGCATACATTATTGTTGTATTAACGGGAATCCTGTATTTCATACTGGCCCTCTTTTACCTGGTTATAGGCAAAAAACAACATACCTTACCAAACAAGGATAACGCAAACAAATCATCTGTTACTGAACCATAATATAGTCTGGTTGTTATAAAAATATGTTAAACAGGTTGTATTGCAGATGACCCTGTATCAATTCAAGTAATTTTGATATCCACTAAAAAAACAGGTATGAAAAAAACATCAATAATGGCCCTGGTGGCTTTCGTTATGGCAGGTATTGCCTTATATTCCTGCAAACCCAAACAGGCACAACCCGAAAATCTTGCCCGGGTCGAACATTATCGTCACGTCCTCTTTAGTGAAACAAGCTTTGATACCGAACGCGGATCGCATACCCTGACACCCGAAGAGGCTGAAAAAGTCAACCATTACAAATTCACTTACGACAGTCTTGGCAGGTTGGTATCAGTGGAATATGGCAGAAATGGCATTCTGCTGGGTAACTCGTCGCTCCGCGAAGCTTCAAAAATTTCTTACACCTATACCGATGGTAAGCAAATCAAACATTTTTTCAATAAGGAAAATCAACCGATTGCCGTTGACGGCGGAGTCTACACCTATGAATTTTCGCTTGACGAAAAAGGTCAGCGTACCGGACTGAAATTCTATGATTCAACCGGAAACGCCGTTGAAAACAGGAACAAGATACATTCTTACATTTGGGAAAAACTTCCGGACGGAATGATTAAAGAAAATCGTTATACCCTTACAGGCGTTGAAACCATCATGAGTGAGTTCTGTCCGTTCTACGAACTCAGGTTCACCTATGATGACAAGGGTTTTGTTACCCGTATGGCCAATTACCAGGGTGATTCGCTTTACAATTGCACTGCCGAAAATTGCGGCGATATTGGGGTATCCTACTTCACTTTCGAAAATACAGCAGAAGGCGACGTCGTTAGTTTTTCGGTACACAATACCCTGGGCAGTCTGTCAAATTTATACTGGGGATGGGCAAAAAGGGTCAATAAAGTTGATGCCAACGGATATGTAACAGAAACCGCCGTTTATGATCAGGATGATGAACTTGTTGGTGGAAATATGGTTCCCTTAAGCCAGCATACTTATGATGAGCACGGCGCAGTGGTTAAAACAGTGAATCTCGACCGGAACAGAAATGTATACAATAATCCGGCAAATGGTGTTGCCATTACTGAATATACTTACGACGAGCTGGGAAACCGACTGGAAACCCGCTATTTCGATAAAGACAACAAGGCAGTAACACCCAAACAGGCCTTTAATTTTTAAACTGTTAGACATATGAAAGTCGTTCAGTTTTTCACAGGGACTACTTCCCTGTTGATCTTGATCGTCATGCTCACAGGTTGTTCCGGAAATGCCAGTAATAAAAAGTCAGTGCCAGCCGATTCTGTTGCTGTGGGCGCTGATATTGTCATTGGCGATGAAACACTTTTGCTGATAACAGACCTGGCAGAAAATGGCGACTATGTTAACAGCCGCGAATTTCCATCGCTTATTAAAGCATCTGTGGTGTTTGAACAAATGGAGATGAACCAGCATATTATCGACCTGCGCACTCCGCTGCAGTTCTCCGAAGGACATATTAAGGGCGCTGTGAATAAGCCATTCCGTGAACTTCCGGCCTATTTTGAATCTGTCATAAAACCTTTCACGTTTGAAAGAATTGTGCTGGTATGTGACGATGGGCAACTTTCAGCCTATACAGCCTCATTGCTCAGGTTAATGGGTTATGGTAACGTGTATGCCATGCGCTGGGGCATGAGTGCCTGGAACCGGAAATTTGCCGAAGAGGGTTGGCTTAAAGGTGTATCAGCCAGTTACGAGCAGCAACTCGACAGATCAACTCATCAAAAACCAGCTGCCAAAGGTATGCCTGAGATCAACACAGGGCTTAATGTGGGCGCCGATGTTTCTGCAGCCAGGTTTAAAGCCATTTTTGCCGAAGGTACTGATAACATTCTGATCACTGCCGGCGAAGTGTTTGCTGACCCCGGCAAATATTATATTATTAATTACGAACGTAAAGATAAATATGATGATGGGCATATCCCGGGCGCTGTGAGGTATAAAGCCAGTGGCACGCTTGGGTTCACCAATGAAATGGCAACCATCCCTGCTGATAAAACAGTGGTGCTGTATTGCGGTACCGGGCATAATTCGGCATTTGCCACAGCCTATCTCAGACTATTGGGTTATGATGCCCGTACCCTGAGGTATGGTAACAACTCATTTATGTATGATTGGATGAAAAAGGATTCGGCTGGTTTATCGTGGCTGCCCTTTTCCGAAGCCGACATCAATGATTTTCCAGTGATCAGGTAGAGGCTTTTGCTAATGATTTCATTCCGGCCTGGTCGCAGTATCGGGCCGGAATTTATATTTAAACACTTCAACAGGCAGGGTATCTGAAAACACGTAAAGGTTTTTGTAACCCATCTGACTTAGCACCATCCAGGTTTTGGCAGCCTTTGTCTTGTCGGCAGAGAACAGCACAATGCTCCCTTTATGTTTCCGGATTGTTTTGATATTCTCCTTCTCAAATAAATCCCCGGCAGGTATTTTTACAGTAAGCGGAATCTTACCCATTACCGGATCATTTTCATCAAGGCTCACCAGCAATGTTTCACCCGGTAAGTTTTGCAGCATTTCGCTGGTAACCAGATTCGACTGATCCTGAGACGTACTGGACCATTTTGCGGCATTATTCCTGAAGGCAACTTTACTGAACGACTTAAACGCCACAAGCGCCAACGGAATCAACAAACCTGCAATTAACAATATTTTAATGGTTTTTGTCATACACTGAAAAATCTGTTATCCTAAAGGTCGATTATTCACATCCCCCGTCGAGCTTTCTGCGCTCAATCTCCTGTAATGAGCGATATTTGGCTTTAAGGCTGTCGGGCATACTGTTCACTTCGGTAAATATCCGTCGTGCCCTGAAACGATTTTCGTAAAGTGCATTTTCCCGCGCCGAAAGTCGCTCACCGGTGAAATTACTGCTCATTACCACTCTAAACCATTCGTTTAGTCCTCCTTTCAGTATCGCATTATTCTTAAATCCCAAACCCTGGGCAATTGCCATGGCATAGCCGGATACCAAATCGTCGTTGGCATAGAATATATTTCGCTTTCCCCTGTTCAGGTGGCTTTCCAGGTCCATGGACAGCAATTGCTCATAAGGCATGTTAACGGCACCCGGTATAGCAAAGCTGTCAAAGGCAGCAGCAGAACGCACATCAATCAGTTGTATGGTATTGTCATCTTTAACCAGCATCCGGGCTACCTCATCAGCTGTGACAAAGGTCGACTCATCGAGCAGAAGCGAGAAAACCTTTTCGGGTTTTCCGTGAAACGAGTATTTTGCAGGAAGGTTAAACAGCATCAGTATGATGCCTAAGAATAACAGCGTTATTGTAATGTATAAGCGCGGTGTCATAACAGCATAAACTTGGGTTATTCAGATATCATTGGTAATATCGGGTCGGGCAAAAGTTTTTTCAGCTTTCTCGGCAAGCCAGAACATGATCACAGCCGCAACAATCAGTAGAAAAGTAAAAACCCCGGGTGATAAATGCAAAGCTTCGTTTATTTTAACAGGCCCCCTGTACGAAGCTTCAGCCAGGGGTTGTATCAACGGGTATGTCTCGGCAAACAAAAAAGCTCCTGCAAATCCCCCCAATATATAAAACAGGGCATCGATTTTGCCTATTGACAAGGCACTGATGCCGGTACCGGGACAAAAACCGCCCATGATAAAGCCGGCACCCATAATTACCCCACCAATAATTGCCGAAGCTATGTAATACTCATTTACAAATACAAGGTTCAGGTTCAGCAATCCGAAATAGCTCATAAACTGTGAACCCACCAGGGCCACAATGGCGGCGGTAAAAAAAACCTTCAGCACGGTGGTATCATAACCATAAAACATGCCCGCCAGTTTACGGCTCGAAGAAAAGCCTGCCTGTTCCAGGGCAAAGCCAAAACCAATGCCAATGACAAAGGCTATGATCAGGTTGCCTGCCTGCGAAACTTCATATAGTGATGCTATTGGTCCCATTTGCAATTTCGTATTTTTATCATTGCTGAGCTGTCTTTGCTAAATCCAGTTTTTCCTGAAAAACCAGGCAAACAGGTATGCCGAACCGAAGATAGACATCATGGTCACAAATCCGGCCAGCGAAAGCACTGCCATTCCCGAAAGCGCAGCCCCGCTGGTGCAACCGCGGGCAAGTTGCGCGCCATATACAAAAAAGACACCACCTGCAAATGCAAAGATCAGGCGACGTGTACTGGATATGCCAGGTGACTTTTCAATCCGGAATTGCAATCGGCGCGATAAGGCCCCGGAAACAAAGCCACCGGCAAGCACACCCAAAATGATGAAAGTGAGCCAGTTTTTTGCCGGTTGCTGGCCTTCTGCAAAATATTTACTGTAGTAAACAGATTGTTCCGCGTGGTTTTTGTCCAATGCTCCCACAACCGCTACCACACAATATTTTAATCCCCCGCTGGCACCTAAACCGCGACCAGAAAGGTACATAGACAACAGCAAAACCAGTCCGAGCAAGGTACCCGCCAGGTAAGGGTTCATGTATGGTTTTTTCATAGACAAAGTCAAATTGAAAGCTTAAAGATAGTGCATTGATGATTAGGAAAGATTGATTAACAATTCTTTAACAATAACGAGGTATCATAGGGCATTTTTTAAAAAAAGACTAATTTCAACTCCTGGTAATCAGCGGTACAGTTTTTTATATATAGCTGTTAAATAATAACTTACATGAACATCTCTCAAGTCGCAAGGTTAGTCGCCAAACCATATCTATACGAAAAAGGGTCGGCAGTAATGTGGACTGATCCGCATATATCCAAAAAATTACTGGAGTTGCACCTGAATCCCGACCATGATATCGCCAGCAGGAGTACCTCAAAAATTGAAATGACCGTTGGGTGGATCCTTCAGCAAAGTCAAAAGCCCCGTCTTGAAATCCTGGACCTGGGATGTGGTCCGGGGTTATATGCCGAACTGCTGGCACAAAAAGGACATAGTGTAACGGGAGTGGATTTTTCAGAAAACACGGTTCGCTATGCGGTCGAACAGGCCAAAACAAAAAACCTCGCTATCAAATACCTGAACAAGAACTACCTGGAACTGGAATTCGAAAACCAGTTCGACCTGGTTATGATGATATTTCTTGATTTTTGCGTGTTGTTGCCGGCAGAACGCGACAAGGTGCTGGACAATATATACAGGGCGCTCAAACCAGGAGGTCTGTTTGTTTTTGATGTGGTAAACGATAAGAATATTGACAAAAAGATAATGCCGCAATCGTGGGAAGCGCAGGAAAAAGGCTTTTGGAAAGACTCTCCCTATTTGGTTCTGAACAAGGGTTACCATTTTCCCGAATCCGGGGTATTTGCCAATCATCACATTGTGATTGGCACTCAGGATACAACGGATACCTATATTTTCTGGAATCATTACTACAGTCCGGTTGATTTGGTACCAATATTGCAATCGAAAGGATTTACCGGCATTAAAAACCATGAGAACGTACTACCCGATGAGGGCAATTATTTCAGTGGTGAAAGCATCACCTTTTATGTTGCAGAAAAAGCAGGATGAAAAACCGGTTTTAACTTATTGAAATTACAACTGAAACCATTAGTATTGTATCTGGAATAATATCAATTTACCCCATTGCGATTCATTTACTAACCTTATCACAAACAACACAATGATCATTTTCAGAAAAATTACATGCCTGATACTCCTGTTGTTTCTCGCAAACATGGTGCAAGCACAGAAAAGTGAAGAAAAAAATGTAATCAAGTCATTCGAGAAATACAAAAATGCCATTCTCAACGACCAGGGCGAAGAGGCAGTGAAATATGTCGACAGCCGGACCATTCAATACTATGCCTGGGTACTGGAACAAGTTAAAACAAGCGATTCGGCAACCGTCAGTGCATTGTCGATACTGGACAGGCTGATGGTTTTTTCTGTACGGCACAGAACAACAAAGGAGGAAATCAGGCAGTTCAATGGCACAACACTTTTGGTGTATGCTATTCAGCAGGGCATGGTTGGCAAAAACAGTGTTGCCCATAATACCATTGGCGATGTAAGTATAGAAGGTGATTTTGCAAAAGGGCAGCTGATAGCCAATAAACAAAAGACCCCCTTGTATTTTCATTTTTACAGGGAGGAAGGCAATTGGAAAATGGATCTGACCTCGTTGTTTCCGGTTTCAACAGCCGGTTTGGAGAAAATGGCCGAGGGCAGTGGACAAGATGAAAATGAGTATCTTTTTTATCTGTTGCAATTGTTAACAGGCCGGAACCCCGGCCCGGAAATCTGGAAACCCACATTATAAAACTATGGA
>CAZUBW010000001.1:34231-190992 GCA_964618645.1 uncultured Bacteroidales bacterium
AACAGGCCGGAACCCCGGCCCGGAAATCTGGAAACCCACATTATAAAACTATGGAACTCGCTTACATTGAAGAAAAAACCTTTACCAAAGTTGATTTCAAAAATAATCCACTGAAACTCGGTGAATATGAGAACTGTCGTTTTCTCAATTGCGATTTTTCAAACAGTGACCTGTCTGATCGAAAGTTTACTGATTGTGAATTTGTTGAATGTAATTTAAGTATGGTTAAAATGATCAAGACTGTATTTCGGGATGTGGTATTTAAGGATTGTAAAATGCTGGGTTTGCATTTTACTACCTGTAACGAATTCGGCCTTTCCTTCAACTTTGAAAATTGCATTTTAAACCATTCCACATTTTATAAGATGAAAATTAGGAAAACAACTTTCAAACACTCGCTATTACAGGAAGTCGATTTCACCGAGTGCGATCTGACCGACTCACTGTTTGATAGTTGCGACCTGACCAGGGCAATTTTTGACAGCACCATAATTGAAAAAGCAGATTTTCGCACTTCTTTTAACTATACGATAGATCCTGAAATAAACAAAATTAAGAAGGCCAAATTTTCACTTAATGGAATTGCCGGACTATTGGAGAAGTACAATCTGACAATTGATTAAGCCATATGAACCAAGCTTTGCTAATTATTGATATTCAAAATGATTATTTCGACAATGGGGCCATGACCCTTGTTGGAGCAGAAAAGGCATGTGACAATGCCCGGTTAATGCTGGACAAATTCAGGTCAGAAAATTTTCCGGTTGTTCATGTGCAACATTTGGCAACAAGGCCCACTGCAACCTTTTTTTTACCAAATACCTTCGGTGTGGAAATTCATAAAAATATACAACCGATGGAACAGGAAAAGATAATCACCAAATATTATCCAAATAGTTTTAGAAAAACTGAACTCTTAGATTATCTTAAATCTAAGAGCATAACAGACTTGGTCATTTGTGGCATGATGACCCATATGTGCGTTGATGCAACCACGCGGGCAGCAAAAGATTTCGGCTTCAACTGCGTGGTGATTGGAGATGCCTGTGCCACAAAAGATTTGGAAATTAACGGACACTTAGTGAAATCAACAGAAGTTCATCATAGTTTTCTGGCTGCTTTGAACTATTTTTATGCAATAGTTAAAACTACAGGGCAATACCTGGCTGAATAAACATGTAACAATTCTTATAACTCACTAACCGTAAAAAACTTATCAGCAATGAAAAGAACATTAAAAATGATGGTACTGGTTGGATTATTATCCCTACCCTGTTTAAAAGGATATTCCCAACTGAGTGTTTCGTATTACTCATCTTCGTTGGACAAAATTGGTTTAGGCTATAACTTCAGCAACAGGTTCTGGAGTGAACTGAGGCTTTATACCAATACCAAGCTTGAAGATCTTACACCTGAGCTGGTTGTGTGCTATAATATCGCCCATAAGGAAAAGCACAATGTTTACCTGGGAGTTGGCGGAAATGTGAATTACTTTACCGGCTTTGTTATGCCCGTAGGGGTTCAGTTTAGCCCGGTTGAAAAACTTGATCGTTTTTCCTTTCACATTGAACTGCAACCTACTCTTGACATTTACGAAGAAGCCTTTATTATTCAGGGGTCATGGGGATTACGATATACATTCGGAAAACGGGATTAATATTTACAGCTTATTTTACCCATCTATCAAGAGTAATTAGTATATGCGCTTAATCGGGAACATTATCTGGCTTGTATTTGGCGGGTTATTTACGGCCATTGAATATGTGATGGCCAGCGTGGCCCTTATGATCACCATCATTGGCATTCCTTTTGCCCTGCAGACACTTAAACTGGCCATGCTCGAACTTTGGCCTTTTGGCGCAGAGATCCGCACACGTGAAAACCAACCCGGATGCCTGTCCACCCTCATGAATTTTATCTGGATTTTTGTCGGTGGTATCTGGATTTTCCTTACCCATATGTTTTTTGGTATATTGCTGGGTATTACCATTATTGGCATTCCGTTTGCCAGGCAGCATTTCAAACTGGCGCACCTGGCGCTGACTCCGTTTGGAAGGGAAGTGATTTTTTAGTAGCAGCAGCAGTGGCAGCGGCAGCGGCAGTGGCAGCGGCAGTAAAATCCCAAATCCCGTTTCCCAATTCACACACATCCAGCATCCAGTATCCAGCATCCAGTATCCAGCATCAGTAGCAGGTTCACTTGTACCTGCCGGGTTGTTTTATTGTGTTTTAAAAAAAAATAGTAGGTTTGTTGCGCAAAACCAGATTTCAATGCAAAACTACTACCAACATTTATTGCTGTTTCTAAAGAGGTTTCTGCTGGTACTTCTGTTGTATACAGTATCACGTCTTTTTTTTTATATATTGAATGCAGGTTACTTTGAAGGTGTTTCATTTGTTGAACTGTTGAAATTATTTCTTACCGGTATCCGTTTTGATATTGCCGCCATCATATTCACCAATGTCATTTTCATCTTATACCTGCTTCCCGGTTCCTATAAAAATAACCGCGGCGTTCAGAAATCCTATGAACTCTTGTTTTTTATTATCAATGCAATAGCATTGCTCACCAATTTTATCGATGCCAAATTCTTCGATTTCATCAATAAACGTATCACTTCCTCAATATTCACATTAATGGGAACCAACCAGGATGTATGGTTTCAAATTCCACTGTTTGTTAAAGAATACTGGTATGTGGTCATTTCCTATACCGCTTTGCTCATCTCTTTCTGGTATTGCTTGCCCAGGTTGCGTTATGACAGGTTTGTGGATGAAAAGATGTCAAGTAAAACTTTCCTGTATCAGACACTTGTATTTGTCGGTATTATCTGTTTTATGTGTTGGGGCGCCATGGGCACTGCGCTTAAACCAATTGGCATCATTAATGCAGCCAATTGTTCCGAGCTTAAGCATGCACCACTGGTTTTGAACACCCCATTTTCCATTATTAAATCCATCGAAAACGAAAACCTGAAAGAACACCGGTATTTTTCAGCGAATTCTTTGACCAGTATTTATTATCCGGTTCATCAAATGGAGGAAAAGCAGGCCCCAAAAAAGATGAACGTTGTAATATTTATTCTTGAGAGCTTCTCCAGGGAATATTCAGGTTTTATGAATGGTGGACAGGGTTACACACCCTGTTTCGATTCAATACTCAGAAAATCTTTGGTTTTTACCAACGCTTTTGCCAATGGCACACAGTCATATGAGGCCATGCCGGCTATAATAGCCGGAATACCAAACCTAATGGATAAACCTTACAGCGGTTCGAACTATGCCGACAATATGATTGAAAGTCTGCCCTTTTTGTTGAGAAAGGAAGGTTATCATACTTCATTCTTCCACGGTGGTAATAACGGAACGATGGGTTTTAATAATTTTGCCAGCGTGGCAGGAATTGAACATTATTTCGGGCGCAACGAATACAACAACGATGCCGATTACGACGGTCATTGGGGAATTTGGGATGAACCTTATCTTCAATACTTTGCCAGGCAGATAGATCGGTTTCCACAGCCGTTTTTCACTGCTGTATTTACGCTTTCCTCGCATCATCCGTATAATATTCCTGAAAAATATAAGGAGAAATTTATCGATGGTGCACTTCCCATCCTGAAAAGCATCAGGTACACCGATAAGGCGCTGGGAGAATTCTTTGAAACTGCGCGGAAAATGCCCTGGTATAATAACACGTTGTTTGTTTTCACTGCCGATCATGCTGCACAAGCTGTTGAGCGGATTTATAACAGCAGCACCGGCATGTATGCCATTCCCATTGCTTTTTATCATCCATCCGACAGTCTTTTTAAAGACATCGACATTACTGTGGCCCAACAAATTGATATTATGCCCACTGTGCTTGATTACCTGGGATACCCGAATCCGTTTTTTGCTTTTGGAGAGAGTTTGTTCAATGCTTCAGTCCCGCACCGGGCCATAAGCTTTGTAAATGGGATGTACCAACTTATCGAAGGAGATTATGTGATGGTGTTTAACGGTAAAAAAGTCATTTCCTTTTATAATCTGAAACAGCAGAATGAGAAACAAGGCGTTGACGCACCTGATAAGATCACTGATCCCATTACAAAAGGAAAATTTACAGCTATGGAAACTGCCCTGAAAGCCATACTGCAAACATATAATTACTGCCTGATAAACAATGCCACCTCCCTGAAGCAATACAGAATGACGCTAAATGAATATTGCAATACGCAATTTCAACCTTAGCCCATAAAAATTTGCGTTAGGTTTGTTTTGCCCAAAGGCTTTTTTGAAGCTTGTGAAAAAGTTCTTTTGATTTTCGGGCAAATCAATTACCTTAACATTTGTATTTACCTAACAAGAATTGAATATGGAAAAAACTGTCCAGAAAGAAATTGAGAAAACCGCCGGTACAGGAAACAGCTATTGGATACCCATGCTGATCATCGGAGCCTTGTTTTTCATTTTCGGCTTTGTTACCTGGCTGAATGGGATTCTGATACCTTACCTGACCATTGCCTGTGAACTCACCACCTTTCAGGCCTTACTGGTTGCTTTTGCTTTTTACATTTCCTATTTTGTAATGGCACTTCCCTCGTCGTGGGTGCTTGCCAAAACTGGTTTTAAAAATGGCATGATGGTGGGGCTTATGATTATGGCTGTGGGCGCTCTGATATTCATCCCGGCTGCAATTTCGAGGATTTATGCCATATTCCTGCTGGGTCTTTTTGTTATGGGTACAGGACTAGCCATTTTGCAAACCGCCGTAAATCCCTATATCACCATTATTGGCCCGCGTGAATCTGCGGCAACCCGCATCAGCATTATGGGGATCTGCAACAAACTTGCAGGGGCCATCGCGCCCTTAATTCTTGCCTATTTTATCCTCAGCGACGGTGATGCTTTTGTCGCCAACCTGGCTACATTAGGTGAAGCCGACAAAGTTTTAGCCCTCGACCAACTTGCCATGCGTGTTATTCCGCCCTATATTGTTATGGCCGTTGTGCTTGTTTTGCTGGGTATTGGGGTTAAGTTCTCTCCCCTGCCCGATGTGGAAACCGAACCCGAAGAAGAAGCCGATACACAGGTTACTTCAACCCGTACCAGCATTTTCCAGTTTCCACACTTGTGGCTTGGTGCACTGGCACTTTTCCTTTATGTGGGTGTAGAAGTTATTGCCGGCGATACCATCATCCGTTATGGTATTGCCCTGGGCATTCCCATAGCCGAAGCCAAGATATTCACTACGTATACACTTTTTGCCATGATTGTTGGCTATGTGTTGATAGGCCTGATACTGGTACCTAAAATAATTACCCAGCGAACCGCTTTAAAGCTTTCGGCCATTATGGGTGTAATTTTTACACTTTTTGCCATATTTACTGAAGGTAAAACCTCTGTAATGTTCATTGCCCTGCTGGGTTTTGCCAATGCGCTTGTGTGGCCTGCCATGTGGCCACTGGCCATACACGATCTTGGTAAATTCATCAAGACAGGTTCTTCCATTCTAATTATGATGATTGCCGGTGGCGCTTTGCTCCCATTGGTATGGGGAAAATTAAGTGATGTTTTTGCCAGTAACCCTCAAACAGCTTACTGGATATGTGTTCCCTGCTACCTGTATATTCTGTATTATTCCATTTGGGGATTTAAAGTTGGATTAAAAGGGAATCATCTTCAATAATTCAAAAATTCTATTACCTTTGTGAACCCCTAACTACTTTATATAAATTGCAGTCCTGATTCCACCTGTGAATCAGGACTATTTTTTTGGGTACAATATGATATAAAAGAAAACCCGGGCTTAGAACCCGGGTTTCTGCAATGTTTTACCGGGGCATTTCACCCCGGCGGGATTTGAGCATTAAAAGCGTTTACCTGTAATTACTTACGTTACAATTTAAATACTTGTTCTTCGTCAAAGTGTTATTTCAACATTATGTTCCTGGTTATCGTTAAAAACAGGAAGTAGATTTCCTGTGATAAGCCTGCCATCTACTGTCATTTCCTTTACCCCATGGCTTTTACCATTTGGATTGGCGACTTTTATATGGTAAGTGGCGTTGCGATATTTCCGGGTTACCGAAAACTCTTTCCACTGTTTGGGAATGCAGGGGTCGACATATAAGCCGTCGAACCCTGGCCTGATTCCCAAAATATGTTGACTGGCGGCAACAAAAGTCCATGCTGCTGCGCCGGTGAGCCATGAATTTTTGGCTTCACCAGGTTTAAAGGCATCCTTACCAGCTATCATCTGAGCAAATACATAGGGCTCTGTCTTATGTAGTTCGCCTTTATCTTCGGTATGGGCAGGTGAAATTCTTGTGAAATAATCAAAAGCCCTGTCGCCGTTACCGTTTAGCGTTTCAGCAATGATCACCCAGGGATTGTTATGGCAGAATACACCTGCATTTTCCTTATAGCCCTGCGGATAGCTCGAAATCTCACCCAGCTCGATGTGATAGCGGGTATAAGCGGGGTTATTGAGCACTATCCCATGTTCACAGGCCAGGTATTTGTTAACCGATTCCAGTGTTTTGGCTGCCCGGCCGTCTTCGAGTCCCATGCCAGCCATGATGCAGAACCCCTGCGGCTCTATAAAGATCTTGCCTTCCTCGCAGGTATGGCTGCCCACTTTATTGCCAAAGAAATCATATGCTCTCAGGAACCACTCACCATCCCATCCGTGACGGTCAACAGCCTCAACCATTTCAGCCACCTGTTTTTCGGCGCGGGCAGCTTCATCGGACTTGTTAACCTTCTTGCATATCTCGGCATATTCTTTACCATATTTCACAAACATACCGGCAATGAAAACCGATTCGGCCACACCACCGCTTTTATTTTCAGTAATCTGGAAAGATTCATCGGGATTATTGGAAAAACAGTTGAGATTGAGACAATCATTCCAGTCGGCACGGCCGATAAGCGGTAGTTTATGAGGCCCCATGTTGTTGATCACATGGTCAAACGATCGTTTCAGGTGTTCGAAAAGGCTGGCTTTGTTGTTCTCATCATTGTCGAAAGGAACCGACTCATTGAGGATACTAAGGTCGCCTGTTTCGCGAATATAAGCTGAAACAGCTGCAATGAGCCATAGCGGATCGTCGTTAAAATTTCCACCAATATCACTGTTACCACGTTTAGTAAGCGGCTGATACTGGTGATAGGCGCCACCGTCCTCAAATTGGGTGGAAGCAATATCGATGATCCTTTGCTTGGCAAGGTGCGGCATGATATGCACAAATCCGAGCAGATCCTGATTGGAGTCGCGGAAACCCATACCCCTGCCAATGCCCGATTCGAAATACGACGCACTGCGTGAAAAGAAATAGGTAATGATGCATTGGTACTGATTCCAGATATTGACCACACGGTTAAATTTCTCGTCGGGTGTAACTGTCTGGTAACCGCTAACAAGTTTATTCCACTTTTCATGCAGTTTGACCAGCGATGCCTCGGCCTTTTCGGGAGTGTCGAAACGTGCAATGATTTCTTTTGCAGGCGCCTTATTAATTACCTGGTTGCTCACAAATTTATCCTTATCAGGAACCTCGACATATCCCAGTACAAATACAAATTGCTTTTGTTCACCCGGATTAAGGGATACTTCAAAGAAATGAGAAGCAATCGGGCTCCAGCCATGAGCTTCGGAATTATAAGCTGTCTGGTTCATCACAGCAACCGGTGCTTCGAGTCCGTTGTACAAACCCAGGAAAGTTTCCCTGTCGGTATCGAATCCCTTAAGCGCAGTATTTACATGGTAAAAAGCATAATGATTGCGACGTTCCCTGAATTCGGTTTTATGGTAAAGCGTGCTGCCCTCAATTTCTACCTGGCCGGTGGAAAAATTACGCTGAAAATTGGTATTATCTTCCAGAGCGTTCCACAAACACCATTCCACAAATGAATGGATTTTCAATGTTTTGGGCTTATCCGAAAGATTCTCGAGCTTCATGAGCTGGATTTCAGCGTGTGCTTCGTCGGGTACAAAGCAGGTAACTGTTGCCCTTACCTGGTTTTTTTCGCCTAAAAACCGCGAATACCCAAGCCCGTGACGGCATTCGTACTTATCGAGTGGTGTTTTTGCCGGTTTCCAGGAGGGAGACCAAAGTACCTCACCGTCGTTGATATAAAAATACTTGCCGTTAGAATCAAGCGGTATATTGTTGTAACGATACCGGGTGATGCGTCTCAGCCGTGCATCGCGATAAAAGCTATACCCACCGGATGTATTTGATATGATCGAGAAGAAATCACCGTTTCCCAGGTAGTTGATCCAGGGATAAGGTGTTTGGGGAGTCGTAATTACGTACTCCTTGTTTTTATCATCAAAAAAACCAAATTTCATATGCTCAGCTTTAGTTGTTATTAATCTTTCAGTTTATTCCACCAGGTGAATTTCAGTATTACAGAAGTCACCGCAATAATGGCAACAGCAACAAAGAAAGCTTTCCATTCGCGGATAATCAGCAATACCGGGAAAGCGACCAGCGAAGTTTGCCATACAATACCCACACCTACATTAAACATGTCGCGTTTGAAATCCTTGTTGGCTTCGAAGGTTGGATCTTCGGCCACAACCATTTTATGAACCGGTTTCCAGAATCCCCAGGGTCTGACTTGTTTATAGAACTTTTTGAGTGTTTCGTCACTTTCGGGAGCCGTAAGTAAGGTACCTGCCACGCACCCGATGATGGAGATAAGGAAAATAATCGGGAAAGCATTCATATTGAAGTTATGGGTAAGCGGGAACATACTCAAACCGGAGTGGCTGAAGAAAGGCAGAATGAGTGAAGCAGCAAGGCCCGAGACCATTCCCCAGAAGTAACCGAATCCGTTAAAACGCCACCAGTACCATTTCAACACGTTGGCTGCAGTATACCCACCCCACAGCGCTGAGGTAATCCATAACACCACATCGTTAATAGAGGTAATCATAAAACCAATAGAAACCCCAATGACCACAATGCCCAATGATGAAATATAACTTAACCTGACGTATTTTTTATCGCTGGCATTTGGATTGATGAAGCGTTTGTAAATATCATTCACTATATAAGCAGGGGCCGCATTAACTGTCGCCGCAAAATTGCTCATAAAAGCCGCCAGCAAACCGGCCATCAGAAATCCGAGAAGCCCTACCGGAACGTAGGTAGCCAATACCTGCGGCAGGATGCTTTCGAAATCAGGTTCGGTAAGTGATGCCGTATAAAGTTTATCGAAATGCACCAGCGCCAGAATGGTCAGACCTGCCACCATAAAGTAACGCGAAGGGTTCAGCACAACACTCACCAGCGAACTCATCTTAGCTGCCTCACTTGGGGTTCGGGTCGACAATACACGCTGCATGTCGTAGTTGGGAGCAGGACCGGCAGCAGAAATAAAGATACCCTTGAACAATACCATTACAAAAAACAGTCCAAACATCTCATATCCATCGTTGGCAATCCATTCGCTAAAAGCATTAAGCTTTGGAGAAGCCCCTTCACCCAGGTGGGTCCAGTCGAGCCCGATTCGTGCCCCAAAACCTATTTCCTTCCAACCATCGGGAATCACTGCATTGAGCATTTCGGGCGATACCTGGTTAATGGCAATAATACCAATGGCTAAAGCTGCAATGGTGAGGATGGCATACTGAATAACTTCGGTGATTACCACGCTGAACATACCACCCTTTACCACATAAAACGTGGTTATGGCCATAAGTATAAGTGCATAAAGGTTTTCGTTAATCTGTGGATGTTTGGCCAGCATTTCGACACTGGTGACCAGGGGAGGCAGGAAAGCCGTAGTGAATTTTCCGATACCCTTGAAACCATATGAAAGAAACCCAATAACACTGACAAGCGCAAAAATAACCACTACAATGTGAGACCATTTAGCGCCGGTACCCTCACCAAAACGGGTTTTGATCCATTCGGCGCCTGTCATTACATTCGAGCGGCGCAACCAGGGCGAGAGGTAGACCATCAGGAATATCTGGTTGAAAACAGGCCATACCCATGGTATCCAGACACTTTTCATGCCATAAACCGACAGCCAGTATACCAGCAACATGGTACCGGCAATATCAAACATACCGGAAGCATTGGAAACACCCAGGAAATACCAGGGCAAACTGTTGCCTCCCAGAAAATAGGATTGGATGTTCTTTGATGCCCTATTCGAAACCCAGTAACCTATGAAAATGGTGGTTATCAGGTACAGGATAATGATACCCAGATCGATGTAATGAAGATTCATAAAGGTTGTTTTTTGCGTTAGGATTAGTACTGTATTATGTTAGGTAACCATATTTTTCTTTCCGGGTACGCTCGTATACATCCCTGCTGAAAATGTATAACTTGGCAGGTTTGTGCCGTACATCTTTTTGTTTCTCGTCGAGTGGAATAATGTACTTCAGCTGAGCCAGTTTCTTCCTGAAGTTACGGGGATCGAGTGTGGTATTCATTATGGCTTCATACAGGCGCTGTAATTGCGAAAGCGTGAATTTTTCCGATAGCAGTTCAAAGCCAACCGGTTCGTACCTGAGTTTTAACTGCAAAAATTCCAGCGCCTTATTTATGATGTTTTCGTGATCGAACCCCAGTTGTGGCAGCTGATTAACCGGAAACCAGCTTACGCTGCGACTCATGTGATCAGAAATATCGATAGCAGTACAATCCACCAGCGAATAATAACCAATGGTGATAACATGATCGGCTATATTCAACCCAAGACTATGGGTCCAAAGCCTGTCGTTTCTGCCCGAAAGCCTGTCGGCACTGCCAAAAGTATGAAACTGCTCAAGGTATAGGTCATGAACTCCAATCAGGTCCCTTAAAACTCGACTGGCGGCATCGTCGGGATTTTCACCTGCCTGGACATGATTTCCGGTAAGGGTATAGTCTGAGAAAACAACCGAGCCATCACGATCATCTTTAAGTGTTCTTTCTACAAGAAGCACATTAAGATTTTTAGAATCGAAACCAAAAATCACACAGTCAACCGATACATTCGGAATTATGGCCCCGGTCATTAATTGTATTTTTTACAATAAGTCAATTTTACACGAAAGTAAGAAAAAAAACAATATAACCACCTCTCAATTGAAAATATCCTCCATCATTCTGTAAAAAATGTAGTAATTTGCGCTCAGCATAACGCCATTCATGTCGGAATTAAAAGTTATCAGAGCTTCAGCTGGTTCGGGAAAAACCTTTAGCCTCACACGTGAATACCTGCGACTGTTATTTACAGGGCACGATGTATTCAGTCATATCCTCGCTGTTACTTTTACGAATAAAGCCTCCGAGGAAATGAAAAGCCGTATACTTAAAGAACTGCATTTGTTATCCGTCGGTGGCCAGTCGAAACAACTCGATGGTCTGCTGTCGGCCACCGGTTTAACCGAACAGCAGATACAGACAAAGGCAAACGGCATTCTCAAGCGTCTGCTTCATCATTATTCAAAGTTTTCGGTAAGCACCATCGATACATTTTTTCAGCGTATCATTCGCAATTTTACCAGGGAACTCGGCATCCAGGAAGGCTATAGTATTGAACTTGACACAGCGGCAGTTATGCACGAAATCATTGGTCTCCTGCTGTTAAAAGCCGAAAACGATAAAGCGCTCCTTAGCTGGCTTACCATGTTTGCTGAATCGCTCATTGAAAAAGGTGACCACTGGAATTTCAAAAAAAGCATCCATCAGCTGGGTATGGAAATTTTCAATGAGAAATTTCGCTTCATCGATGAGCATTCGCTTACCTTATTTGCCGACCGTAATTTTCTGAACCAATATAAAACCTCGCTGATAGCGCTTAGCAGGAGTATCGAATCCGAAAGCAGGACGTTCGGCAATAAGGCAGTCTCTGTTTTTAACAGTCACGGACTTACTGTTGATGATTTCAGCAATAAAGGGCGTGGTCCGGCAGGCTTTCTGGAGAAATTGAATGCAGTGCCATTGAAAGAACCCAATACAACAGCGCAAAACGCTGCTGAAGATCCGGGAAAATGGTATGCAGCCAACTCACCGAAAAAAGGCCTGATCGGCCAGGTGGCACAGCAAACTTTAATGCCATTGATGCAGCAATATCTCGCTTTCTATGAAGCTGCCAGTGGTCGTTACTATACCGCCCAGGCCATTCTGAAAAACCTTTACACACTGGGAATTCTTACTGACCTATCACAATTGGCCACCGGGTGGTGCGCCGACAATAATGCCTTTCTGCTGGCAGAGGCACCTGGATTTTTGAGAAAGATCATTGATGATAACGACACACCTTTTATATATGAAAAAGCCGGATGCTGGTATCATCATTTTATGATTGATGAATTCCAGGACACGTCGCAACTGCAATGGCTTAATTTTAAACCGCTGATCAGCAACAGCCTCTCGCAAGGCTTCGACAACCTGGCTGTAGGTGACGCCAAGCAATCGATATATCGTTGGCGAAACAGTAACTGGGAAATTCTGGAAAACCAGATACACAGCGATTTTACTGATGCAGTACACCAGGTAATGCTTACAGAAAACTGGCGGTCGTATGATAACATCATTGCGTTTAACAATCGTTTTTTTGCGGAATCAGCAACCATCATTGGCGATGAATTTAACCGTACATCGACAGGAATGCCTGTCGGGGAGCAACAGAAGTTAAGCAGGACTATAGCCAGTTTATACGGTAATATTGCACAGCAACCCGGAGATCCTTTAAAAAAGGGAGGGTTGGTACAGATCGAGTATATTCCGGAGGAAGAAGAAATAGCCTATGCCGAAGTGGTATGCCGGAAAGTGGCCAACCAGGTTTACCTGTTACTGGATAAGGGATACCGGTTAAGTGATATTGCACTGCTTACCCGCACCAACAGCGAGGCCAAACTGCTGGCTGATTATTTATTGCAGCAAGGTCGTGATGAAGCTGGTAAAGGATATCGTTTAGATGTAATATCAGATGAAGCGCTCAGGCTTGGCAGTTCGTTGGTGGTAAATACCCTGGTTGCACTGCTGAAGTATCTGATAAATGACGCCGACCGTACCAACAATTACCTGTTGCAGGCCATGTTGGGCAATTACCTGCTGATAGAAAAAAACAATACAAAATGGCAAATCCCGGGTAGCGCCGCAAGCAGCAAACATTCAGATAATGCATGGTTACCCGAAGATTTTTTAGAACTTGTGGCTTCTTCAGGGTCGTATACGCTGGTTGAGATTATTGAGCGTACGATTAAAATATTCCGTTTCGAAGAATTTTCAGGAGAAATGGTCTACCTGCAAGCATTCAGGGACCTGGTTATCCGTTATGCACAACAACATGGTGGCGATTTATCGCGTTTCCTCGACTTCTGGAGCGAAACAGGTAAGGAAATGCCTGTATCAGCCCCGGCCAGCCAGGATGCCATCCGCATACTCACGCTGCACAAGTCGAAGGGACTGGAATTTAAGGTAACCATCATCCCTTTTTGCAATTGGGAGCTTGTTTCGCATGGCAAATCATTTATATGGTGCCAGCCCGACAGTGAACCATTTAACCAGCTTCCGGCCATACCCCTTCAATTTGGCGTGCAATTAAAGCATACCCTTTTTGCTGCCGATTACCATGCGGAGTACTTCCGCCAGCTGATCGACAATCTTAACCTGCTGTATGTTGCCTTTACCAGGGCCAAAGAGGCCATGTTTATTTATGCCAGGCCGCGCAAAGATGACCAGTTAAAAACCGTTTCGGATATACTGCTCAGGGTGCTTGGCCCTGCAAACTTCTCCAAGGGGCAGATCGCCAAACAGGAGAACGCAGAAAACCCTTGCGAAAAATTTCCGGTAATGCAAAAGACTGCCTCACAACATACTATCGGAGGCCGGCTTCGCATAGCTTTTCAGGGAAAACTGATGATTGACCCGCAGGTGAACAAACCCTCGCGGCCCGTAAATGAAGGTCGCATACTCCATGAGATATTTACCCGTATAAAATATGCAGGGGATGCGCCCGATGCCATAGAACGGGCGGTTTTGACGGGCCTGATCACTGTGGATGAAAAAAGCAACTATGCTGCATTCATCCACCAGGCACTTGAAAACAAACAGGTTGCCGGTTGGTATACAACTGACTGGAAGATTATTAACGAGGCAGAAATTATCCTTCCCGGGGGAGCAATAAGAAGACCCGACAGGGTGATGACCAGGGACGATGAGACCGTAATTGTAGATTACAAATTCGGAACCCTGGAAGACCCGGCATATTTAAAGCAGGTAAGCGATTATGCCCGTTTGCTGACTGAGATGGGCTACCGGAATGTTACAGGATTTCTATGGTATGTAAAACTGGGAAAATTCACAGCCTGTTAAAAACGTTTCAGGTGGGTTTATAAAACTTCCCCTGCCAGGTGTTTTTTTCGTCGAGTAACCTCTCAAATTCCTTCAGCAACTGATCATACCGTGGTCCCCATGGCTGATGCAATGCATACCGGGGTGGCGTTTCGCCGGCAATACGTTCAATCACAATCCGCGGATTCAGTCGTTCGATATATTCAATCATCAGGTTAAGGTATTCGTCTTTTTCAAACAGGTGAAACGCTGCAGGATCAGCCAGGTATTCCTTTGCCATTCGTGTTCCTTTGAAAAGCTGCAACTGATGAAACTTGACACTTGTTAAGGGCAGCTTCGAAAGAATGTCTGCACTTTGTAGCATTTCGTCACGGCTTTCACCCGGAAGTCCTGCAATTATATGACCACCTACTGGAATGCCCAATGAAGCAGTACGCTCAACCGCATCAACCGATTCTTCGAAAGTATGACAGCGGTTCACCCTGAGAAGTGTTTTGTTGTATACCGATTCAATACCATATTCAACCATCACATAATGACTGCCTGAAATGTCTTTCAGCAGGCCAAGTATGTCCTCGTTAATACAGTCGGGACGGGTACCTATGACAATGCCGATTACATTTTTTAATTCCAATGCCTGCTTATATAAGTTTTCGAGCTTGTCAACCGCTGCATAGGTATTTGAAAAAGCCTGGAAATAAGCCAGGTATTTTGTTGCCCGCCTGTACCGGTTTTCATGAAAAGTTATACCTTCCTGGATTTGCTGAGCAATAGACTTCATTGGGGAACAATATGAAGGGTTAAAAGCTTCGTTCAGACAAAAGGCACACCCCCCGGTTCCCTTTGTCCCGTCGCGATTGGGACAGGACAATCCGGCATCGAGGGTTAATTTCTGCACGCGTTCTCCGAAAATTTTCCGCATATAATCGGGATAGGCATTGAACCTCCGGTTATGGCCCCAGGGATAATCCATTACTTCATATGATATTTATTGTGCAGCCGCCAAAGGTAAAACAAAAAGGGAATTGCATCGTATATATATCCAAGTGTAAAGTTATTGTAATAAAAATACAGGGTTATGAAGCACATTAAACCAACATTATGTATACTGATAATGGCTTTTGCATTATCGTGGTTTACCTCTTGTAGTTCAGCCAAGGATAGCGTTGAAAGGCAGAACCTGATGATGCCAAAGAAATCGGAAATGCCACGTAATTACAGGTACAAAGAGATAGAAAAGCGCAAAACCTATAAGCCCAAAACCAACAAAAACAGAAGATAACAAGCTGTGAAATGAGTCACTTTACGTGGGATTGGTTATCAGTAGCCTGATAATGAAATAAACGACCAGCAATAAGATCAAAAAAACAAACAGGGTGATTAAAATACTTACCGGAAGTACCTTTTTGGCCAACGGACTTACCGAATAACGCTTGCGGATTTTCCCCGACAGCATTTCAATATCGCCCTGCATCACCAGATGACTTCGGTGCCGCTTAAAGCCTTCGAGCGCATCGGAGCAAATCAGACAATGCCTAAGGTGTTCCTCCACCCTGGCCTTTTCTGACGGACGTAAACTACCTTCGAGGTATCGCTGAAAAGTATTACCCGTAAGACATCCTCCGGGATTAAACAATCCTTTATGCTGTAGTGTTTCCATTCGCTTTGCTTAAGAAATTTTTCAGGTTTCGTTTTCCGTTTTGAATATGGCTCTTCACCTCGTTCAACGAAAAACCGGTAATGTCGGTGATATCGCGATAGCTTTTGTTCTCGAGATACATGAGCCTGATACAGGTACCCTGCTCATTGTTAAGCTGATCAACAGCTGATAAAATTACCTGCCGGTCAAAGGGCAATTCTTCCTCATCAGGTTCAGCATCGGGTGTTATTGGGTGCAGGCCATTTGCCAGGCCTTCTTTAACCCGCTCAAACGATCCGGATTTACGCAATACCATCAGACAATGATTACGCGTTACGGAATAAAGCCAGTTCCGGAAATTTTTAACGTCGTGGACCGTAAGCTTCTGAAAAAGGCTTTCAAAAATATCCATTACGGCATCTTTGCAAAGCTCATTATCGGGCAGGTATTTCAAACAAATACCATATACAAGGTGGGTATACCGTTCAAACAAAACCGCAATGGGTTCTTTATCGCTGGTTTTCAGATATAAAGCCACCAGCTTTTCATCCGATACTTCATCCGAAAAGGACGACAAATTGCTTTTTTGCTTAAGTTTCAAAAACATATCATGTAACTATCCGGTTGATAACCCATTCAAATATAAGCGCAAAAATATTTTTCCGGTGATTTTTATGGAATTTATTTTCCGGGGGCATCTATTAATTGAAGAGCAACCAGTACAAACAACTAAAACAAGTGTTATGAAAAACCAGCCAGTTGCCAGCAAATCCGAGACCCTCGAGGACATGGTCTTCGAAGGCAGGAACAAGGCCTACGGGGCCTACGAAATGAACCGCAAGCGTGAACGAACTTTGTTAGTTTCATTTTTCGTTACCTTGCTTTTTGCCACAACGGCCATAGCCGTTCCCTTCATCAATGGAAAAAGGCCATCGCCTGACAGGGATGCCCTTGACCGTAATCATTTAGTTAAACTCATTACAGTGGATCCAAAAAAGCCAGCGGTTCCCCTGCCCCCGATCCCTGACCAGGCCTTCGACCAAATGGAGAAAAGCATTAGTTATATTCCGGTAGTTGTTGAAGAAGCTGACCCGGAGGAAAACATGCTGATTTACGAAGATATGGTTGAAGCCATAAAAAACAAGCCACCTGAAGAAATGCCCTTTGTACCGGTTGGTACTGATTCAGATGCTGGTATCATCGACGAAACTGACCATTCCGACCCAATATTATTTCCCCAGGAACAAGCTTCCTTTATGGGGGGTAATGTCGAAACCTTTCGCGATTGGGTGGTAGAAAACATCCATTACCCCGCAGCGGCCATTGAGACCAACATATTTGGCAGGGTGGTTGTACAATTCTGCGTTGATTCAAAAGGCAATGTAGTTGAAATCAAGTTGGTTCGTGAACTCGATCCGCTGGTAGATGAGGAAACCATAAGGGTCATATCCTCGTCACCGCGTTGGGCACCTGCCAAACAGGGCGGCCGTCCGGTAAAACAGTTATTTACCATACCGTTTGTGTTTAGCCTGCAATAATCGCGTTAGGTTGCGTTTTTGGAAGCAATGTTCCCGCAGGGAGAATTCCTTGCGGGACATTTTATCTTATCATGTATCCTCAAATAATTTACGTATGTCAACAAAGTTGTTAAAATGCTTAACTACTGTAGCATTTCAGCGACGGCGACAAATTTGTATCCCTTTTTTTTCAACTCTGTTATAAGTTCGTCCAGTCTTTCGTAAAACTTATCGGGTCGCCGTTTGTCGGTTCCGAAATGCGTCAGCAGCATAAAGCCGTTCATTTTACGCGGATCTCGACTTCCCACCCTCAGAATGCGCTGATAAATAGAATCACTTGTCACGTATTGCTTGCCCAGGTCGGGATAGGTCCAGTCCTGATTAGCAGTAGTACCTGGCGTGAAATTGATGAGTTTCAAGCCGTATTGCTTGCACCAGACAGCAATAGAGTCGTTATGCCATTCGTAAGGCGGCAAAAAGTAGGGCGCCTTTGTGGCAGGTATGCCAAATTGCCCCATGGCCCTATAGTTTTCCTTCAGATCGCTGATAAATTCGTTCCGGCTTACAAGCAACGAATCGCGGCTGGTCCAGTCGCAGTACAACAAATGCCTGTCGGAATGTGCACCCAGGTAATGTCCGTCGCCGATCATCGATTTAACAATACCTTTAAAACGCTTATTCCGGTAAAAATCGCCGGTAAGAAAGAACGAAGCCTTAACCTGGTGCTTTTTTAAGGTCTTTCTGACCACTTTATACCCATCGGCCTTATCGTGACCTGTGAATAGCAGGCTGATGTTTTGCTGTTGGGGATTCCCGCGGATAATGGCTCCATGGCTGTATTCTGCTTGTTGCATGACTTTACCCGCCTGGTGTGCTTGGCTCTGCAGGGATGCCAGGTAGTAAGTAAAATCAGCCGTGCCATCCATGGTAGGTTCGTTGGTTGAGTAATCGGCATAATCGTCGTGGTAAACCGTTAAACCCGATTGGAAGGGAGCATACTCATCCCCTTTTTCAATGGATATGCCTTTAAGGTTCCTGAAAATGGAATTGTATACCGGTCCGTCCACCAATCCCCCATCGAGCCGGTATCCATGCAGTACCGAAAGTGAAGAATGCGGATCGGCTGGGTAATCGCCATATGCAGGCATTCCAACTACCATGCTTGTCCCCCAGGGATTGCAACCAAAAAGCCAGTCGCGTAAGGCAGCTTCCATTTCCCTGAAAAGGGTATCACTGGTAAGGCTCTCATAAAGACGGCATTGAGTCAACATGGCAACCGTTAGATTGTTCGAACACCAAATACCGGGGACGCCATTCAGAAAAGGATTTTCTTTGCCTTTTTCCCATACCCTTTCAATACCCGATCGCCAGTATCCGGCAAATTCATTGGCATAGCGACTATCATGCGCCCTGGCAACCGCCCAGTGTCCCATGTTGACAAACGGGTACCACTGATAATGCCTTGCCGTATCCGCTCCCATCCAGGGAGTCACCAATTCCAGCCGTCCGTAGCGTACTGCCCCATCGAGGTAATCATTTTGGCCTGTTAATTCATACAGTGTAGCGCCTGCCAGTTCCATATCGTCAACCCAGTTATCCTCTTCATAAAAGTAAGGCGCTGTACAAGGCGCCGTTTGGCATGCTCCTGGATTGGCCATTCCAAACGCCCAGTTTTCACGGGCCTTTTTCTTTAATAAATTGCAAAACTCAGGCTCATAATCACTTAAAACCAATGCCCCAATAGCAAAGGCCGAAGACACCTTCCCTGCGGTTGAGGCAATGCCCGTCGCACGATTTTTATGTTCAAAAAGACCTTGCGGTTTTCCGGTGCAAAAATAAACCGGTCGTTCCCTGCCTTGGCCATAATCCACTTTATCGTGATTGGGAAGTCGAAAACCCTGGTGATCGCGGTCATCAGCTATCTGATTATACAGTTCGCCACTGTCGGGGTTCATTTTTACAAGCCATTGCAATCCCCAGTATATTTCGTCGACAATATCGGGACGTCCGTTTTGTCCTACATCTCCATTGGCAAGATGTTTATCGCCAAAAACCTGCAGGTTTAGCCTATATGCCAGGGCCATTTGGTAAATGGCATTGGCCGATGTGGTTGTATATTGAAGGTAATCAGTTGCATCGTGCCAGCCCCCTGTGACATCGAGGTGAGAACTGTCGGCATTAGGATGATAGATAACATAACCATCACGGGTATGACATGAATCGGCCAGAAACGGATTATAACCGCAACGTTGCTGTCGCATATAGCGAAGCAGAAAATCAGCAGTTCCATCGTACACCTCCCACCCAATAGGAAATACAGGCGACCGTATGCCGTTGACTTCAATATATACCCCACCGGGTTGCTGATAATCCGAAAAGTTGAGCCTGAATGTAGCGGTAAAAGCACCGTAGGGACCACAGTCTTTAATATTGCCTGAGGTGAATAATTGCTTTCCGGTAAGAGCATCGCAAAGGGTGAACGTTGAGAAAGTAAGTTTTTCTTTGCTAACCAGAACAGCTACCTTAACAGCTTCCGGGGTATAACCCAATTGGTTAATTCTTATCCACGACTGTCCATTGATGCTGTGAATGATCAGAAAGCAAAAGATAAAGAAATACACGGAAAAAGCTAATCTTTTCATGCCCTGGTGATAAGTGTTGCACTTTTATATAACCTGAAAAAACCATACAAAATGAAGACAATGCCCGGCAGAAACAACCACCAGCAAAATACTGCCGGTATATAAACCGCAACCGCTGCTGCAACTTTTGCCGGGTCGAATAGTTCTGACGCGGTACAATGCTTCAGCACATGGCTTGAATAATCGATGATGAAGGCAACAAATACAACAGAGGCGCCGGCAAGCAATACAATCCAGGTAACTTTGTCAATCCTGTACGAAGGATTCAGGTGGTCGTGCCTGAGCAACAACGCCGTTAAACCAATCATGAGGCACGACACGATTAACGGGGCAATTACCGGTCCTGTCCATGTTGTGGGAATAAGAAACAGTATATCCCAGGTCATCAGACTTTCGGGCCAATTAAGTATAACTTTCAGGAAAACATAATAGCCAATGTCCCATACGGCAAAAATGTAAAAAAACCATGCTACGCGCTGTTTAAGGTTATTGCCTGCCAGCATGGCAATGGACAAAATAATGATGAGGGTAGACAGTTCACGCACGATTTCGACAAGCGCTATACTTTCCTTCATCATAGCCAGCGGAAAACTAAAACCACCGGGGTAGTATAATTCCCGCAGGTAAACAACCACTGCACTTTCGAGATAGCTGATCGCCAGGCTGAAAAGGGTCAGCCAACACAGGGTTCTTCGTACAGATGTATTTTTTTGCATGTATCGGGCTTTTACCCAAATTTACAAAGAATCACTTCTGCACAAAACAATTAATTCTCTTTTTTAGTGAGGATAGCCTGGCATTTGTCTGCAACCGTAATATCGTAAAACATTTTAACAAAATCGTCATACAGTTCCCTGGCATAAGTCCCCTTATACATCTTCAACTGCCTGGTATACACGATGGTATTGCCTGATTGTTTTGCACTTGCAGTATACTCCCCGAACGGTGTTTTAATTTCTTTGTTTTCAGGCAGGAATTCCACTGTCATATCGCCGGGGATTTCATAAATGATGGTATCGGTATCGGTGTAGGACCAGGTACGCCGGATATCGGTAAGTCGTTTTGTGAGTTTTGCAGGTACGTAGCCTGACTTATTGGTAAGGTTTAACGGTAAAAACAAGCGTTTTCCAGATGACGACGCATACTGACGAAGTGATAATGTTGATTTCAATACTGATTCGGGTTGATCTTCGGGGTATTGCACAAAGCTGAAAGTGGTTAGGCTAAAATTGGGGACATTATAATAATCATAAAGCCATTTGCGCTGATCATCAGGACCTTCATGCAAGTGTTCCGAATTGTCGTCGAATTGCAGTCCACCAAACTTCCTGGTTATATCTGCTGTTCCGGCACCATCGGTAGCAATACTAACCCGTACGGTTGTATGCTGGTAGTTTTCATCTGCAGCATATACAGGAGTTCTCACCAGCTCACCGCCGTCATCCTTCACAATCAATGCCTGCCGGTCGCTGGTAAAATCGCCCAAAAAACCGAATGGAATGGTCTGGCTGGTACATTCGAGCCACACCGTATCGCCCCGAAGCGGAACACAAAGTATGATGTGATCGAAAGGATCGTAAACCAGACCGGGCAATACCTGGGGAAAATCACCACCAGATTCTACCAGTGCATAATGCGAAATTATACCAACGGCTTTTAGCAATGTTTTCATATAATTGGTCAATCCCTTGCAATCGCTGTAACCCAGTTCATCAACCACAGCAGCTTCCATGGGTTGAAACCCGCCAATGCCCAGCTGAATGCCGAAATAGCGCATACGGCTTTGCATATATTTATACAGAAATTTAGCCTTTTCCCTGTCACCTGTTATATCCTTAACCATATCCTGAATTTCGCGGGCCCGGTTTTCGGGCAATACATCCCTGTCCTGGTTAACCTTGGCTTGCCAACGGGCAAAATCGTTCCATGTTTTGTTGTAACCTTCGAAACCACCAACCGAAAAAAACGAGGGTGAGGTAAATACTGTAGGTGTATAACGAAAGAGATCGTCACTGAATGGCTCGCTGTCAACAGCTTTTATATTGGACACTGTCCATGTATATGACTTACCCGTTTCAATGGCGGTTATCGTTGGCTGACCGGAAGGCAGGTTGAACTGCCTGTAATAGAGCTCGTAATCCACAGGAGTGTTGATCTTCATGGTTGATTTTTCGGTGGCCAGGTTGTAGCCACCGGGCGCAAAAAGATCGGGGAAATAATACGAGCCATCATAGGATACTTCATATTCCACCTCAAGGGTATAGGGGTACTGCGAAACAAGGGGATTCAGGGCTTTATAACGAAAGTCGTCGAATTGAAGATACATATTTGAGTAAGGCAGATCAATTATATCCGAGGGCTTGCTTTTCCTGATCAGTTTCCCATCGGCATCGTAAAGATTTCCCCTGATATTGGTCACCTCTCTGAATTGATCATATGGAATTACCACAGTGGCATACTTATCACCATTTTTGTTGAGGACAGTTACTACCCTGCGGTACTTTCCCGTGTTTTTGCGCGAAGATAAATAGGTATATTCGGCAAACTCTTCCCTGATTACCGCATTGGCATTATTGCGTAATGAATCAGCGATAGAAGAAGATGCAAATTTATTATCCTGCGCCAGGAGCATGAGCGCGGTTACCCAGCATCCGGCGCACGTAAAAAGTAATCGCAACATAGCTGTCGTTTAAATAAATATGCGAAATCAGGTTGTTTTTTTCAATACAATCTTTTCAGCTTGCTTTTGCACCATTTGTCCAAAAAACTCCTTAAGCAGCTTGTATTCCTCTGTACCGTATATGGACTTACTGATATTGAGCGTACTAATCACCTGCAACGATTTTCCGTTGGCTGCAATCCGGTAGGTAAAACGGGTTTTGCCATCGGGAAGTGCCAGTAGCAGATCGGCAGGCTTCTCGTCAACCGTGTAACCTTCGGGCAAATCGTAGGTGATAATATCCTTGTAAATACGAGGATAGGTAAAATCAACCGGAAAACTGCGTTCCTCAAGTCTGAAAGGATTGTTCTCCCAACGAGCATAAATAAGCGGCGTAAAGGTAAGCAGGTTACCAGCCGATAAGACTACATCCTGGATGTCTGCCTCCCAGTTTTCACTGAACGATTTATGCAGGCTATCGAGGTCATTCATGCTGTAGTTTTGTATTTGCATGCCCTTGTAATTGTCTTCGATGGTTCTGACATATTCGTCCTGGTCTTTTTTGGCCTTAATGGTCATTCGTTTATCGAGTGCAGCATAATTCCCGTACAAATGTTCTATTTTGCCTTTTATAATGCCTTCGCTGGTGATGGCAACCTGGGCTACGGTGGTATGTTCATAACGTTGTGTGCTGTTCAGATCAATCCAGCCGGGACGGCTCTCGCTGATCACCCTGCCCTGGCCGTTAATACACCTGGGCATTAACATATTATAGGAACAGGTCTTTTCGGTTGCATCCATCAGGTAAATTTGGTCGCCAATTTTCACCGAGGCTATCACGTAATTGAATTGTCCCAGCATAATTTGTGCCGGATGAATGGTACCATTGCTGCGGGTACTGATAATAACCGGTTCGGCATCAATTCCCATTTCCTTTAGCAAAGCCACCAGGGTGAGGTTAATATCCGCAGAACTGCCCGATTTGTCATCCCATGCCTTACGGATACTTTCAGTCATATATATTCTGTAAAGCCCGTTCCATTTCATGGCATTGCGGATATGAACAAATGCTGCAGCCACCTGTTTTTCAGGGGTCTCATTTGCTGCCTTCAGGGCTAGGGCGATATCCTTTAGTACGCCACCTCTTTTGAGCTGCAGGCCAAAGTCCTCGTCATCGAGCAATTCCTTGTTAATGGATTCCCACGACTTGGTATAATCCTTGACCATGCCATAAGGAGGTTTAAATGCAGCCAACTCAAATTGAATGGTCGAAACATAGTTGGACGAAGAATTCATAAAAGGCTCTTCTTTAAAGGCCGGTGCATCCTGAACGACAAAACGGAAATTACTCTCCTGATAGTCGATTTTGCTGGTGGATGCAGTGGATCGGGTAACTGTTGTTCCTGATCTTTCTATCTCCGTAAAAGTAATGCTTTTAGGTTTTATGGTGGATTCATTGGTATTAAAAGTCAGGAATCCTTTTTGAAGTTTTTTGAAATCAAACCACTCAGGGTAGGCAACCCTGTATTCGCTCCACCTGGCCGGTATGGCATACTGGAAATTCCAGTCGGGAAATTCCATCAGGTTCGACTTGATGGACAATTCATATTCGATGATGCTTCCTTCCCTGACGTTGGGCAGGGTGAATTTTCTTTCGGTTCTTTTTTTGTCAACACGCTGGTCGTTGATCATGCTTTTTTCAAGATTGGATTCAACCACCTTGCCGTTTTCCATATTGTAAACACGTCCTTTCAGTGTCATCACTTCCTGCTCAATATTCCCGTAATTGTAAAGCACCAGGCTATGCGTTGCCCAACTATACCCCGATTTCTTGAAAATCTTGGCCCGGAAATGCCGGGTGTATTTGATAACGAATCCGTCAAACTGGTCGTACACCAGTTCGGCCATGCCGTAATCGCCCAATATGACAGCTTCAGCGGCTGTATCTCCGGGATAGCTGGCCATGGCAAAATCTTCGGGATCGATTTTCCCGAATTTCATGGGCTCTTTTTGTGCATTTACAGCGACAGAAACAAGCAGGCAAGAGCCTGTAACAATGCCTGCAAAAAATCGGATAGCATTTTTCATGAGTGTAACATTAGGTATGAGTATAATTTTTTTCTTAACTGATCATAACTGGTTAACTTGAACAGTGCAAATTAAGTTTAAGCATTTTGGTTCGATCTTTTTCCGGCGACACTGCTTTTTTATCAACAGCTTGCCTTATCTTTGAACCGCAATAATGGATCGTTCCACACGTTAACAAATAAACAACTTTTATGAGATTTACGTTTATCTGGCTGTTTTTGTTGCTGATTTTGCCTTTTTTTGCCAGTTATGCGCAGATTACCTACCCCGAGCCGGCACCTTTATACCTGGTAACCGTTGATCCGGAAACCGGCTATGATATTATTGCCTGGTATCCTACACCTTCGGCTGATTATATTGAATACTACCGTGTGCTGGAAGCCAGAATAACTCCGGTAGATGAACCTCAGCGCTATAACGAGATATCTGCCGAGGTTTATGACACCTTTTACGTGAATGTCAATGCGCGTTCAGGCGAAAGCTCCATTGGCTATAACGTTCGGGCCATTGATGACCGGGGTAATGGAGATATCAGGAACGGAAATATACAAGGTATACCCGACAGTACCATTTTCCTTACAGCAGCAATTGATACCTGCATGGCCACTGTTAACCTTACCTGGAATGATTATAACAACTGGCGCGGATCAATAGCCGAATACAATATTTACAGGCGGCTGGGCCCGGGAATTTATGAAAACATGGCCACTTTGCCTTCAGGCGGAAAAATGAACACCCATGTATTAACGAATTTGACTGTAAATCAGCCCTACGAAATATTTGTGGAGGCTGTGCATACTGACGGCCGAAAATCCACATCCAACAAGGTTACCGTGTCTACTCACATGTCGCAGGCGCCCAGCTTTATGAATGCCGATTATGCCACCCTTGGCGCCGATGATCATATTACCCTGTCGTTTACCGTAGATGCTTCATCGTCATTTGACCGGTATAACTTATTACGCAGCAACCAGATAGACGGTGAATATGCGCGCATTGATTCGTTTAATACCACCCAGTCCAGTTTTATTTATACCGATGATGTTTCCTTTACTTCGGCCATCTGCTATTACAAACTCCAGGTTGTTAACCATTGCAACACCGGCGGTATGGAATCGAACCTTGCCAACAATATAATCCTGGCCGGAACCCTGTCGGGTAATACGGTGTCGCTTCAATGGAACGAATATACCGATTGGCAGGGAGGCGTTAATCATTACCAGGTTACCCGAACCATCGGGCAGTCGGTTCCTGTGAATGAAACTGTCTATACAGGCCATGAACTTACGTTTAACGACGATCTGAGCAGCCTGATCAATCCGCTGGATCCTTTAGAAGGTCTGGTATGTTACAGTATACAGGCTGTTGAAAATCAAAATATTTATGGTATTCAGGGCATGAGCATTTCCAATCGTATCTGCTTTTCCCTGGCACCTGAAGTACGAATCCCCAATGCATTCATTCCCAATGACACCGAAACAGTGAACCAGGTTTTCGGCCCTGTATTTACCTTTTTACCCGAACGTTACACCATGATCATTTACAACGGGCATGGCCTGAAAATATGGGAAGGTTCCGAAGCGTGGGATGGCCGGGTTAACGGTGAATACGTGCGCGAGGGTGTTTACCTGTTTTATATTAAAGTAAGCAGTTATTCCGGAACCAACGATGAATACCATGGCAGTGTAACAGTTTTATACCGTTAGCTTTCGGTGAGTCGTCGGTAACACCTCGTCACTTTTTTTACTACCTTTGCATAACCGGCTTGGGTTTTCTTTTTGATCACTTTACATGAGTTCAACTTTAACGGCTGAGGAAATAAGGGTTAAGCGTGAGTTTAACGAACTGCTTGAAAATTGTGTTCGTTGTAATAAGCGCAGTGACAAGGCTATGATAAGAAAGGCCTTTAAAATTGCTTATAATGCACATAAAGGAGCATTAAGGCTTTCGGGGGAACCCTATATTATACATCCCATTGCTGTAGCACGAATCGTTACCCAGGAAATGGGGTTAGGTGTTAAGGCCATTATTTCGGCGCTGCTGCACGATGTAGTGGAAGACACCGAGTTTTCACTCGAAGAAATTGAAAACCATTTCGGGTCCAAAATTGCCTCCATTGTCGACGGGCTGACAAAAATATCCGGTGTATTTGATAAAAACTCCACCCTGCAGGCCGAAAATTTCCGGAAGATGCTCCTTACCTTATCGGATGATGTAAGGGTAATACTGATTAAACTGGCCGACCGTTTGCATAACATGCGTACATTGGGATCACTGCCTGTGGTTAAGCAGATGAAAATTTCAGCCGAAACGCTTTACCTGTATGCTCCCCTGGCCCATCGTCTTGGTTTTTATTCCATTAAAAATGAACTCGAAGACCTTAGTCTGAAATACAGGTATCCCAAAATATTCCAGGAATTATCCGACAAGGTAAAAAGCCAGGAAAAAAGCCATGAAGTATTTATCAAGGAATTTGCCAGGCCTATTGAAGAGCAACTCGATAAAAACGGCATTACTTACGAAATCAGTGGCCGGTATAAGTCGATTTACTCGATCTGGAATAAGATGCAAACCAAAAATATACCCTTCGAGGAGGTATATGATTTAATGGCAATCCGTATTGTGTTTGATCCACTGCCCCAGATTCCGGAAAAAACACAATGCTGGAATATCTATTCGATGATCACCGATATTTACATGCCAAAACCAGAGAGGATACGCGACTGGGTAAGCACTCCCAAAGCCAATGGATACGAAGCCCTGCATGCCACCGTAATGGGCACCCAGGGCAACTGGATGGAAGTACAGATCCGCTCGCGGCGTATGGATGATATTGCAGAACGGGGTTTTGCCGCGCATTGGAAATACAAAACCGAGAGTTCCCAGGAAAGCGAACTCGACAAATGGCTGAAGCGCATACAGGAATTACTGGCCAATCCCAATTCAGATGCAATTGAATTTATAGATGATTTCAAGCTGAACCTTTTTGCTTCTGAAATTTTCATTTTCACGCCAAAAGGCGACACCCGTACCCTGCCGGTCGACAGCACGGTACTGGATTTTGCTTACGAAATACATAGCGAAATAGGACACAAAGCCATTGGCGCCAAGGTAAACCACCGCCTGGTGCCCCTTAACCATAAATTGAAAAGTGGTGACCAGGTTGAGATCATTACCTCCGACACTTACAGGCCCCGCTTGGAATGGCTGAATAATGTAGTAACCCTTAAGGCCAAAACAGCCATTAAAGATGCCCTGAAGGCCGAAAATAAAAACAGAATTGAAAAAGGGAAAAAATTGCTCGAGGAAAAGTTGTTGGAAATAAAGCTCAGGCCCAACGCACGTATATTGCAAAAAATGTTGCTCGCCTATGACATTTCCACAAAAGATGAGTTATACAGTAAGATCGGGATGGGAATGATCCAAATCGAAGATTTGGAGACTGTGCTGAAACAAAATACAAAAAACAAATGGGTTAATTACTGGAGTTTACAATTGGGCAAAACCTCTTCGCGTATACGTAAACCTGCACTTACACACAGTCACCATAAAACCAGCCGGCAATCGCTGGTTCTGTTAAAAGAAAACATTAACGATGCCACCACCGACTATTCCATAGCCAAATGCTGCAATCCCATCCCCGGTGACAACGTAATCGGTTTCAGGGATGCAAATGACGAGGAAAATATCACCATACACCAGGCCAAATGCCCCACGGCAATTCGTCTGCTTTCGAGCCACAGTGAACTGCTGGTGCCGGTAAAATGGACAACCCATAAACTGCTTTCATTTTTGGTTAAAGTAGCCGTCAGTGGCATCGACCGTTTTGGCATTTACAATGACATAACCACTGTAATTTGCCAGGAATTGAACGTGAATATCCGTGCTATCAATCTGTCGAGTCACGACGGCGTTTGGGAGGGCACCATGGATTTGTATGTACACGATGCTAAAGACCTGAACAGTCTGATCCTGGAACTTGGGAAAATTAAAGGCGTAGATGCTGTAAAGCGTGTGGAAGCAGCCCCTGAATTAATTTAAATTTATTCTAAATAATGAAGGCCATGAAAAAAAAATATATAATTTAGTCCGTCATTTTAATGCCGCACCTATGGTTTCCGCTGAAACGAAAGAAACAGTAAGAAAAATTTTTATCAACTACCTCGAGAAGAAAGGGCATCGTAAAACCCCGGAACGTTATGCCATTCTGGATGAAATATACTCGCGCGAAGGTCATTTCGATGTTGAAACCCTTTATGTTTATATGAAAAACAAAAATTACAGGGTTAGTCGCGCTACCTTATATAATACCATTGAATTGCTGCTCGATTGTAACCTGGTGGTAAAACACCAGTTCGGAAGGAACATTGCACAGTTCGAAAAGGCATACCAATGCATGCAGCACGATCACCTGATTGACATAGATACAGGCAAAGTAATTGAATTTTGTGACCCCCGCATGCAGGAAATCATTAATACAGCCTGCGAGTTAAATGGTTTTGAACCATCGCATCATTCACTCTACATATACGGCAGAAAAAAAGATGCAGAAGTAAAATAGGGTTTAAGAACATAATAACCTCTTTTTCTGCGTGTTAGTCAGTCTTGTGATTATAAAAATCCGGTTTGAAGATTAAAAAAAATTACTACCTTCGGGGCGCATAACACCCCGGTTGTAACAGCGTAATGGCTGCATGTTGTATTTGTCATTACAACATTATGCAAACGGAGGTCAGGTTATCTTGGAAAAGCTTTGACAAAAAATCAATACGAATGAAAGCTGATGTTTTACTGGGCCTTCAGTGGGGCGACGAAGGAAAAGGAAAGATTGTGGATGTGCTTACGCCCAAGTACGATGTAGTAACCCGTTTTCAGGGTGGCCCTAATGCAGGGCACTCGCTCGAATTCAACCAAATTAAGCATGTACTGCACACCATTCCTTCAGGTGTTTTTCACGATGGCCAGGTTAACATTATCGGAAACGGTGTGGTTATTGATCCGGTAATATTCAAAAAAGAAACCGAGTCCATCGAAAAACTCGGCGTTAATCTCATTCCCAAACTGCTTATTTCCAGGAAAGCACATTTAATATTGCCTTCTCACCGGATTCTCGATGCTGCATCTGAGGCCTCAAAGGGTATCACAAAAATTGGCAGCACCCTTAAAGGTATCGGCCCCACCTACATGGACAAAACAGGCCGTAACGGACTCAGGGTTGGCGATATTCTTTTGTCCGATTTCCTTGATAAATACAATCATCTCAAAAAGAAACACATAGACCTGCTCAGGCTTTACGATTTCGTATACAACATTGAAGAGCAGGAAGCACAGTGGTTTGCCGGAATTGAGGAATTACGCCGGTACACAATAGTTGACAGTGAATTTGAAATAAACCATTTCCTGAATGCCGGCAAAAAAGTTCTTGCTGAAGGAGCGCAAGGTACTATGCTCGACATCGATTTCGGGTCGTATCCCTTTGTGACTTCATCCAATACCATAAGCGCCGGTGCCTGCACAGGGCTTGGTATAGCGCCCACACGTATCGGCGAGGTTTTCGGGGTTTTCAAAGCTTACTGCACACGTGTTGGCTCAGGTCCTTTCCCTACCGAACTGCTTGACGAAACTGGCGAACGGCTTCGCCAAAAAGGTCATGAGTTTGGCGCAACAACAGGAAGGCCGCGGAGATGTGGCTGGCTCGACCTGGTAGCCCTGAAGTATTCCATTATGATCAATGGTGTTACCCAGTTATTTATGACCAAAGCCGATGTATTGTCGGAATTTGATTATATAAAGGTATGTACCGGTTATAAAGTTAACGGACACATCACCGAAAGACTTCCCTATGACCTGAACGAAGTGGATTCAGCTGAGTATGTTGAATTTAAAGGATGGGGCGAAGATCTTACCCAGGTGGACAACGAAGCGGATATTCCCGATAACCTGAACAAGTATATCCGGTTTATTGAAAAGGAAACCGGCCTTCCTATAACCATTGTATCGCTGGGACCCGACAGAAAGCAGATTATTTTCAGGTAGTCTCATGTATTTGTGAACAGGTCATTTCCGCTGGTTGGGTAATTCCAAACCAAAGCCTGAAGTTTTATCCTCGCGCTTCAGCAAAATGGCAAAAATCACGCCTACTATTCCTATCAAAGCAAGTATCAGGATGGCAAATGTATAATTATACCTGCCGGTGCCTTGTTCAACCATTTGAGGTGTAATACCCGGGTTTGTTTTATCGAGTACCATGCCAATGAGAATGGGGAAAAGCCACAGGCCAAAATTCTGAATTGAAAACATCAATCCGTATGCTGTGCCCAGCTTTTTCTGATCGATGATTTTGGCTACTGCAGGCCACATGGCCGCTGGAATCAAGGAGAATGAGATTCCCAGTAAGGCCATGGGCACAACCGGATTGACCATGGTAAAAGTCAACATGAGGTGTGCAATGATCAGCAGCAGGGAACTATAGATCATCATGGATGCGCTTTTCCCCTTATTATCAGCAAACCAGCCAAACAAAGGTGTGAAAAGCACGGTAAAAAAGATGGGAACAGCAGTCAGTTTGCCAGCCGCAGCAGTTGTCATGTCAAACTTATTATGAAGCATATCCGTGGCATATTTCAAAAAAGGAAAAAATGCCGAGTAAAAGGTAACACAAAGCAGGGTTATATATATAAATGAAGGTATTCGAATAATTTTCAGTACGTCAGTTATCCTGAACTTTTCAGATTCGTCGGTTTGATGGCTGTAATTGATTTGCCTGTCGAACCTGAGATCAAGCAGGCTATATACCAGAAAAAACAAAAACGACACAGACAACAGGCAGGCTGAAAGGAATATGGGGCGATACCAGCAATCGGGTGTACTCAGGTCCGATGAAAAATAAAAGGCAAAAGCCTGTCCTATACGTGCAAAAGCCAAGTTCAACCCCAGCGCAAGAGCCAGTTCCTTACCCTTGAACCATTTCACCACCAGGGTGGTGATAACAACAATACTGGTTTCGGCTCCCAGTCCAAACAAAAAGTAGCCGAAGGTCATTAGTTTATATTCAGGTGAATAGGCAGTCAGAAAAGAATTCATGAATGCGTATCCAAATCCACCGTTCCGGAAAATATCGGATGCGCCATAATAAGTAAGCACAGCACCCAGGGCCATGAAGAAAGTGAACCCGATACCGGTGAAACGAATTCCCAGTTTATCGAGCAGCATGCCTCCGATAACGGCCATAAAAAGAAAAACATTAGATATGGAATAGGTTGACTGGAGAAACCCGTATTGCTGGTTGGTAAAACCCAGGACCGTTTGTAATTTATCTTTCAAGGGTGAAAGGGCATCGTAAAAAAAATAATTGGATGCCATAATGAAACTTACCAACGCCAAGATACCCCATCGGACATAGGTTTTATCCCTGAGTGTTCTTTGTAAATCCATATTGTAAACAGTTTATACAGTTCAAATATAAGTCTTTTATTGAAAGAGCTTGTGATCATGGCAATAATGTAAAAATATGTTTAATTTTTTGAGATTTATTTACATCTTTGCAAACCTTTATATAATAAGATATTTTCAACTAAATATTTAAGTATTAACTATAACATGAAAGAATCAGTTGCAATTTTATGTGCTGGCGGACCGGCACCGGGAATTAATACAGTAATTGCCTCCGTAGCCAAAGTTTTTTTGAATGCCGGCTATGACGTACTTGGTATTAACGAGGGTTACAAGACCATCTTTACAGACACCCCCAGTTTTGAACACCTCGATTTTAATTTTGCTGACACCATTTACAGCAGAGGCGGATCGGCACTAAAGATGAGCCGGTATAAACCCAAAGACGAGGAATTCCGCACCGATTTCTTTACCAACAACAACGTTAAATTACTGGTAACCATCGGTGGAGACGACACTGCTTCAACGGCCAACCGCATCAGTAAGTTTTTGGCAGCCAACAAAGTTAAAATTTCCAATATTCACGTACCCAAAACCATTGACAACGACCTTCCCCTGCCCGAGGGAACACCAACATTTGGATACCATACTGCCAAGGAAGAAGGCGTGCGCATTGGTACAACTTTATATGAAGATGCCCGTACCAGTGGCAACTGGTTTGTAGTTTCAGCCATGGGACGTGAGGCTGGGCACCTTGCCTTTGGAATTGGCACTGCTTGTCATTACCCCATGATCATCATCCCCGAAATGTTCAACAAAACCAAGGTAACCTTTGATGCCATTACCAGGATGATCATTTCGTCGATGGTTAAGCGCATGTTGCTGGGTATCGAATATGGCGTTGCCATTGTCAGCGAAGGCGTATTTCATTTCATGAGCGATGAGGAAATTGAAGGGACCGGAATCAATTTCACCTATGACGATCATGGTCACCCCGAGTTGGGAAACGTAAGCAAGGCACATATCTTTAATATGCTGGTTCAGCGTAAACTCAAGAAACTGAATATTTCGGTTAAAAGCCGCCCCAACGAAATAGGATATGAACTGCGTTGTGTAAGACCTATTGCCTTTGACCTTGCCTATGCCACCATCCTGGGAACCGGTGTAATGAAATTATTCCAGGAAGGAATTTCGGGATGCATGGTCACCCAAACGCCTGCAGGAGATATTCTGCCATTGTATCTTAAAGACGTGGAAGATGAAAAGGGTAAGGTTAAGCCGCGGTTGGTCAATATGCAATCGGAAAAGGTAAAGCTTGTATTTGAAAACAACCTGCATTATATAACCAAAAACGACTATAAAGCAGCCAAAAAATACCTGAGCGATCCGGAAGAGTACGACTTTAAAAAGATACTCAATTGGTAAACAGCAAAAGCAGGGATTAAGCCCTGCTTTTTTTTTATAAAAAAACCTTATCTTTAACATACTGAAATTAGTAAACCCAGATTGAATATGGCTGCTACAAACAAAAAGAAGGGGTCAATTGCCATTCTCACCGGCGGAGGTGATGTGCCTGGTCTGAATCCTGCTATCAGGGCCATCACCATCAGAGCACTTCGCGAAGGATATCAGGTTATCGGACTCAGGAGAGGCTGGGCCGGCATAATGGAACTTGTTCGCGACAAAAAGGCTGATAATAGCGATAAATACCTTGTACTTACCGAAGAAATTGTTAACAAGGCAGGCCGTACCGGTGGCACTTTTTTGCATACTTCCCGCACACGACCCAGTCATGTTCCAAAGGCAAATGTTCCTTTGCATTACCAGCAAAAATACAACGACGATATGAACGACCTGACCGAGGAAGTGATCAAAAACCTGGAATTTCTCGGTGTAGAATACTTGATTCCCATTGGAGGGGATGATACCCTGAGCTATGGTGTGAGGTTATACTCTGAAGGTGTAAAAGTAGTTGCAATACCCAAAACCATGGATAATGATGTTCCGGGTACCGACTATTGCATTGGTTTCAGCACCTGTGTTACCCGCACCATTCAGATGTGCAATACATTGCGTACTTCTGCCGGTTCGCACGAAAGAATCCTGGTCATTGAAGTTTTTGGACGTTATGCAGGGTTTACTGCCATGTTACCCACCATGGCCGGAGCTGCCAACCGTTGCGTTATTCCTGAACACCGATTTGATCCTGATTTGCTGACACGTTTGCTTATTGAAGACCGGGAAAAAAACCCCAGCCACTACTCCGTTGTTTTGGTCTCAGAAGGCTCCATGATGGCCGGGATGAATGACCTGGCGCATATTGCTGATGACAAGGATGTATACGGGCACAGCCTGCATGGCGGCATAGGAGAGTTGGTTTCGGACAAAATCAGGGATTTATCAGCGCAATATAACCAGGGCAAAAAAATAAACACCATTTATCAGCAACTCGGGTACCTTGTCAGGGGTGGCGATCCTGATGCCATTGATTCGATTGTGCCAATGGCATATGGGAACCTGGCTCTTGACCTGATCCTGAAAGGAATCCATGGCAGACTGGTTGTATTAAGAAACGGACGGTACGACAATGCCCCTATTGATGTAGTTACCAGTACCAATAAGGTTATCGACATTAAAAGATATTACAATGTGGAACGATACCGCCCGCATTATAAGAGCTTTGAATTTCAGCCCCTGTTTATAATGACCTGAAACGGCTTTTAGCGTTGTCGGTATACCCAGGCATTGGGCGTCACCTCATTACGGAACTTTTCAATGTCATTTACACTTTCGCGATAGTTGCCGTAAGATCTGGCTGTCACCATTTTAAAATTGTCTCTGCCCTGGATGATCTGACCATCATAGCCAAGGTTACGCATTTTCTCGGCATACTTGTCGGCATAAGCCTGCACGGTAAAACAGCCGACTATCATGTGGTAATTGCCACCTGTTGATGAAGGCTGAACCACCGGTTGCACATTATTTTCCACTGCCTGCGCGCTGGCTGCCATATCGGCATAATAGGCAGCAGAATCAAAAGTTTCCTCCGCAGGTGTAGTATCGGCAGTTATAGTTTCAACCTTTTTGGAGGAAGACTTCTTGAAATATTTGCACCCGCTGCAGCATAAAACAATCAGTGATAAAAGAAAAGCAATCTTTTTCATCAGCGTAAATTTTATTAGTTATGAATCCTGCAAACTACAGGATAACAACCATGTTACGAATCTTCTTCATTAAAGTTTGCTTTTAACGACATGGATGTTAATTAGGTAGATTAAAAGGTTTGTTAATAATAAGGCCAGCATTGAATTTGATGAACAAATTTATGAAAATTAGGTTATTAACATAAGATAATTATTTAGAAGTTTCATAAATTTACTAACAGTAACCCATTAATCCTATTTGTATGGCTGACCTGTCAACCGTTTTTGCCGGTCTTCAGTTGAAGAATCCTATTATTGTCTCCAGTTCGGGATTATCCGATACCACCAGTAACATTATTGCCCTTGAAAAAGCAGGGGTGTCAGCCATAGTGCTGAAATCGCTTTTCGAAGAAGAAATTCTTCTCGACATGAATGCCAGTATGAAACGTATGAATTCGGAGGGTTTCCTATATCCCGAAACACTTGAATTCTATGATTTCATGGAATCTCCGGATGAAGTTACCATGGGCTATCTGCAACGTATCCGTGAGGCAAAACAAAATGTAAATATTCCCATCATTGCCAGTATCAATTGCCTCACCGCATCGCAATGGACTCATTTTCCCCGTCAGTTGCAGCAGGCTGGAGCCGATGCTATAGAACTTAATATTTTTGTGCTGCCCAGCGATTTCAACCGCACTGTACTGGAGAACGAACAAGTTTACTTCGACATCATCAGGCAGGTAAAGCAACAGGTGAGTGTTCCGGTTATTGTAAAGCTCAGCTACTATTTTTCAAATCTCGCATCCTTTCTACACCAGGTATCTGCAAGCGGAATCGATGGCATGGTGTTGTTCAACCGCTTTTATAACCCGGATGTTGATATCAATACATTGGAGTTTACATCGGGCGCTGTGCTGAGTAATCCTACCGATTTCTATATGCCACTGCGCTGGATCGGCATCCTTGCCGGTAAAGCCGAATGCAGCCTGGCTGCATCGACAGGTGTTCATGACGGCTCAACGCTGATAAAGATGTTGTTGATAGGCGCCCATGCTGTTGAAATTGCCTCCACCATTTACATCAACGGTTTTGACCAGGTGCAGGTAATGCTCGATGAACTGGACAACTGGATGATCAGTAAAAAAATGAATCACATCGAAAGTTTCAGGGGATCATTAAGCCGGTTTAAATCCACCAATCCGGCAGCCTACGAACGGGTACAATTTATGAAGTACTTCAGGGGATTCAAAACAACCTGATGTTTTTACACCAGATCATTTGCTGCTTCTGGCATCCAGTGTTTGTCTTTTCCTTCCCATTTAATATTGCACCCAATGGGATTTGTTAAGCTGATACTGATCTTATTTCCGCCGGTAAGTTCGCCCAGCACCCTGCCGAGGTCATTGACAGTAGATTTCCTTCCATCGCGCGGATTGTCGAGTCCCCTGCCCGTGTAAACAAGCCTTCGGTCAGCATCGAAAACATAAAAATGCGGTGTCCTGAGTGCACCATATTTTAATGCTGTTTCCTGTGATTCATCGTGCAGGTAAACCCACGGAAAACGGTACTGATCCATTCGTTTTACCATGTGATCAAAATCATCTTCGCGATATGTATTGGCACTGTTCGAATTGATCGCTACAAAACCCACTCCTGAGGTTTCGTATTTTAATGCAGTTTCGCGGGTTATCTCGTCGGACCCCAGCACATATGGGCAATGATTACAGGTAAAGAATACCACCAGGTATTTGAAATGATTGAAATCGTCCAGTTGGTAGCGCCTGCCGTCTGTAGCTTTTAACCTGAAATCAGGCGCCTTTGATCCTATGTTGATTGTAAATGACATATTGGTGCTTTTAACCTTATTAACAAATAAGTTATTAAAAGGTTCGAAGAAAGCTGTTAGCCAATGGCCAAAGGCCAATAGCTATTCTATATGATTTTCAACCTGATCAAACAATCTTTTATTCTTTCGATTGTGCGGCCGATGTCATCGTCGAGCCCAAAAGAGAATCTGACAAGACCTTCAACCAGTCCTATCTTACGTTGAATTTCCACAGGCACCTCCGAAGATGTACTTCTGCCGGAATTGCTGAATAGTGTTTTGAAATAACCCAAACTGACAGCCAGGTAGCCCACTTTTTCGAGCTGTAAGATCCGCATTAATTCGTTGGCTATATCAACCGAAGGCAGTTCAATGGCCACCATGCCGCCATATCCGTACGAAACATTCATCATAGAAGTAAGTAGTTCATGCTGCGGATGATCAGGTAAACCGGGATATCGTACTTTCAGACCCATTTCCTTAAATGCCCTGGCTACCTGCATGGCATTATGGCTGTGTTGTTTCATCCTTATGTGCAGGGTATGCATGTTTTTAAGTATTGAGGTGGAACGCATAGGATCAAGTACTGGTCCCAGAAGCATTGCCGTACCATCATTAACATTCGACAAGGCATTGATAAAATCTGCCGAACCGCAAATGGCACCAGCAATACAATCGTTATGGCCGTTGATGAATTTGGTAAGGCTGTATACCACAATATCGGCTCCAAGCCTGGCTGGAGAAATAATCATGGGACTGAAAGTGTTATCAACCATCAACAAAATACCCCTTTCCCTGGCAATAGCCGAAAGCGCTTGTATATCCGATACCTGCAACAGCGGATTGGTTATTGATTCGGTATATATCAACCGGGTATTTGATTTAATGTGGCTGGTTACGCTGTTGTGATCGGTTATGTCAACAAAGGAAACCTCAATATTAAACCTTGGCAGGTAGTTATGCAGAAAAGCAAATGTACCGCCATAAGTAGTAACGCTTGTAATAATATGATCTCCTGCCTTGCAACACTGCAATATGGCGCAGGTAATCGCTGCCATACCCGAAGCAGTAACCCAGGCTGCTTCTGTATCTTCCATCTCGGCCAATGAATCAGCGAGTAGCTTGTTACTGGGATTCCAGTGTCGCGAGTACAGGAAACAGCCCTCGGTATGCCCGAGAAACGTCTCCGTCATGGTTTTCGGATCCATGAAAGTATAGGTTGCAGAATCGGTTATGGCCGGATTCACACCGCCAAACTCATCAAAGTACAACTTGTCCTGTATCCGGTTGGCCGGGTTAAATAAACTTTTCATAGCAGCATGGTTTTATTGGAAAAATTACAAAATCCGCCAGGGAGCCACAATGACTTTACCACATAAGCAGCAAGAAAACCGGATATAATTTTCATCCAATATATTTCGCCTTTTAACCACAAATGCCGTTCGTTTATCAAGTAACTTTTACTTAGTTCGGTTGAAAAACGTATATGTGGCAAACATTAAACAAAATATCATGTTAAAGGATTGGCATAATAAAACCATACTGATAGCCGAAGATGATGAAATTAGCTTCAAGTACCTGAACCTGATTCTATCGCGTAAAACTGGCATAAATGTGTTGTGGGCCATAAATGGTCAGATTGCTGTTGACTTTTGCAGGGATTATCAGCATATTGATCTGGTAATGATGGATATTCAACTTCCGGTCATTGATGGCATCGAAGCCATCAGCCAGATCAAATCGTTCAGACCTAATCTTCCGATTATAGTGCATACAGCCAACGCCTATGGCGAAGAATGCGAACGCTGCTATGCTGCAGGTTGTGATGAGTATATTACTAAACCTGCTAACTTTCAACAACTTCTCTATAAAATAGAAAACCTTCTGGTACCTATCGCCTCACGATAACCGCACAGCTGAGCACATTGATTTAAGTTTTTTCCTATATTGCAGGATATTTTAACCATCCTGCACCATTATGAAAACGCTTATCAATCTGTTTGAAGACTGTGTTATTAAGTACAAGGACAATGTCTGTCTCCTTGAAAAAAAGAACAACCAGTATTACGGCACTACATTTCGCGAAGTTCATGAAAGGGTCCATCAGTTTGGTGCGGGACTGGTAGCTCTGGGCGTTGAAAAGGGCGACAGGATTGCCATGCTTGTTGAAGGCCGGAACGACTGGGTAGTCAGCGAGCTGGGAATATTCTACGCCGGGGCCATTAACGTTCCCCTTTCGGTAAAACTTACAGAGCCCAAAGAAATACAATTCAGACTGGAACACGCCGGTGTGCGTTATATTATCGTATCACGACACCAGGTGAAAAAAATAATCCCCATAAAGGATTCATTACCGAAGCTTGAGAAAATTATCCTGCTTGATCCGCAACCCCATTACGAAGCCTGGGAAATCTCATATGCAACCATCATGCAGATGGGGAAAGACCTTTTGGAAAAAGATGCTTCAACATTCCATAGCCGGTGGTCATCGGTTTCAGCAAACGATTACGCCAACATATGCTATACCTCGGGCACCACTGCCGATCCTAAAGGAATCATACTGAGTCACCGGAATTACACCGCCAATATTGAGCAATCGCTTAGCCTTTTTGAAATCCCACCTTATTGGACCACTTTGCTTATTTTACCTTGGGACCATGCTTTTGCCCATACCTGCGGTATTTATACGCTAATGTCATGTGGTGCCAGCATGGCCTCGGTACAGGTTGGCGAAACCGGAATGGAAACACTGAAGAATATTCCGGTTAATATCAAAGAAAACCGACCTTATCTGCTCATGAGCGTTCCTGCTCTTGCCAAAAATTTCAAGAAAAACATTGAAAAAGGCATCCGCGACAAGGGCTCTTTGGTCGAAAAGCTTTTCAACTTTGCCCTGAAAGTTGCCTACCTGCATAATGGAAATGGATGGAACCGGGGAAAGGGTTTACGGTTTTTACTAAAACCGTTTCTGGCGCTGTTTGATATCATTCTGTTTAAAAAGGTCAGGGAAGGATTTGGCGGAAGGCTCGAGTACTTCATTGGTGGAGGGGCACTGCTGGACATTGACCTGCAGAGGTTTTTCTATGCCATTGGCATTCCTATGTACCAGGGCTATGGTTTAACTGAAGCTTCACCTGTTATCTCGGCCAATAATCCTGAACGGCACAAACTCGGATCATCGGGGACACTGGTGAACAATATGGACCTGAAGATATGTGATGACAAGGGAAATGATCTACCCCTGGGCGAAAAGGGTGAAATTGTCATCAGGGGCGAAAACGTGATGATTGGTTATTGGAATAACCCCGAGGCCACAGCTGATACCATAAAAGACGGATGGCTATACACCGGCGACCTGGGTTATATGGATAAAGACGGCTTTTTATATGTGCTGGGCCGGTTTAAAAGTCTCCTGATTGCCGATGATGGCGAAAAATTCAGTCCTGAAGGCATTGAAGAAGCCTTGGTACAACATTCAAAATACATTGAGCAGTGTATGCTTTACAATAACCAGAATGCTTACACTACGGCCCTTATTTACCCCAATGTTCCGGCGCTTAAGTCGTGGCTCGCCAGCCGAAATATGGGCGCTGGTGATGAGGATGCTCCACGTGAAATTATACAGCTTATCGAATCGCAAATCGATCAGTTCCTGGCCGGTGGTAAATTTGAGGATATGTTTCCGCACCGCTGGCTGCCTGCTACATTTGCAATACTCAGTGAAGGATTCACCGAGGATAATCATTTGCTGAACAGCACCCTGAAAATGGTACGCCCCAAAATAAACGAACGTTTTCATGAAACCCTTATGGGTATGTACACGCCACAGGGTAAGAACATTGTCAACGATCGAAACCTGCAAACTGTTAAGCAACTGATGCAGTAAACATTTCAGTATTATACCTCTGGTTGTTTTGCATTTCCCTATTTTGGGCTAAATTTGCAGTTCTTTTGCAGATATAGCCTTTATGCGGTTTTTAATTGCCCGAAAATGACTAAACCAACTATCGAAACACTTTTGAAGGAACGGATATTGCTCCTCGACGGTTCAATGGGTGTTCTTGTGCAGGGATACCGGCTCAACGAAAACGATTACAGGGGAAACCGGTTTAAAGATTTCACCCACGAGCTGAAGGGAAATATTGATTTGCTTTCTATTACCAAACCAGAGCTGATACGTCAGATCCACATCGACTATATGGAGGCCGGTGCTGATATCATTGAGACCAACACTTTCAGTGCCACCTACATATCACAGGCCGACTATCATCTTGAAGCGTACGTTTATGAAATAAACTATGCAGCTGCCCATATAGCTGCCTTAGCTGCAGCCGGGTTTACCGCGAGAAATCCTGACAAGCCCCGCTATGTAGCCGGTTCGGTTGGTCCTACCAATAAAACTGCATCAATGTCCCCCGATGTAAATGATCCGGGATATAGGGCCGTAACTTTCGATGATCTGGTGAAGGCATACTCCGAACAAATACGTGGTTTGTCTGATGGAGGCGTTGACCTGTTGCTGATCGAAACAATCTTCGACACGCTGAATGCAAAGGCGGCCCTTTTTGCTGCAGAAGAGCAGGTAAAGCTCACCGGAAAAAGGATACCAATAATGATTTCCGGAACCATTACCGATGCCAGCGGACGAACACTCTCAGGACAAACAGTAAACGCTTTTTTAACCTCGCTCTCACATGTCGCTCCGTTGAGCATTGGCATAAACTGCGCCATGGGCGCAAAAGACATGCTCCCGTATGTGGCAGAACTGGCCGAAAAAGCACCGTTTTATGTCAGCGCCCACCCCAATGCCGGACTTCCTAACCAGTTTGGTCAGTACGACGACACGCCCGAACTTATGGCCGACCAGTTCAGGCATTACCTCGAAGGCGGGCTTGTGAATATCCTGGGAGGTTGTTGCGGTACCACACCGGTACACATAAAGGCATTTGCCAAACTGGCCGCTGAATATAAGCCCCGGAAAGTGCCGGCCGACAGGCATATAACCACCCTAAGCGGGCTTGAAACGCTGGAAATCAGGCGTGAAAGCAATTTTATCAATATTGGTGAGCGAACCAACGTAGCCGGATCCATCAAATTTGCCCGGCTTATCCGCGAAGAAAAATACGAGGAGGCTTTGAGCATCGCCCGTGACCAGGTTGAAGGTGGCGCACAGGTACTCGATATATGTATGGACGATGCCATGCTTGACGCTGAAAAATGTATGGTACGTTTTTTGCACCTGCTAATGACAGAACCTGAAATAGCACGCCTGCCCCTGATGATTGATTCATCCAAATGGCAGGTTATCGAATCGGGTTTGAAATGCGTGCAGGGCAAATCGGTAGTCAATTCCATCAGCCTGAAAGAAGGAGAAGACCTTTTTATTGAACAGGCGCGCAAGGTTAAACAGTATGGAGCTGCCGTTGTTGTGATGGCATTCGATGAAAAGGGTCAGGCCGATACCTTCGAACGACGCACAGCAATTTGCCGGAGGGCCTACGATTTGTTAACGCAAAAGGCCGGCATAAAACCCGAAGACATTATTTTCGACCCCAATGTTTTGGCCATTGGAACAGGCATAGAAGAACACAACAATTATGCAGTTGATTTCATCAATACCATTACCTGGATTAAGGAGAATCTTCCGCACGCCAAAGTCAGCGGTGGAATCAGCAACCTCTCGTTTTCGTTCCGTGGAAATAACGTAATCAGGGAAGCCATACATTCGGTTTTCCTGTATCATGCCATACGGGCAGGACTCGACATGGGCATAGTCAATCCGGCCATGCTGGCAGTTTACGACGATCTGCCACCTGAACTGCTGAATATGGTTGAAGACGTAGTACTAAACCGTAGGCCCGATGCTACCGAAAGACTGATTGCCTTTGCCGAAACTTACAACAAAGCTGAAAAGAAAGAGGAAAAAGGCGATGATTGGCGCAATGGCACAGTGGAAGAAAGAATCAATCATGCTTTGATCAGGGGAATTGTCGATTTCATTGAACAGGATGTATTGGAAGCCCGTGAAAATTACGATAAATCGCTGCAGATAATCGAAGGCCCGCTGATGAATGGCATGTCCAAAGTAGGTGACCTTTTCGGGGAAGGAAAAATGTTTCTGCCCCAGGTGGTGAAAAGTGCGCGGGTGATGAAAAAAGCCGTATCGGTGCTACAGCCTTTTATCGAACAGGAAAAGGATACCACCACAGCAGCCAAAAATGCCGGGAAAATATTACTGGCCACTGTAAAGGGCGATGTACACGATATTGGAAAAAATATTGTAGGAGTGGTGTTGAGTTGCAATAATTATGAGGTAGTTGACCTGGGCGTAATGGTTCCAACCGAAAGAATTGTTGAGGAAGCCATTTCACAACAGGCCGATATTGTTGGGTTAAGTGGACTCATCACGCCTTCACTGGAAATCATGACTGATGTTGCCAGGCAATTCGAAAAAAAAGGTCTTACCAAACCATTGTTGATTGGGGGCGCCACCACATCAAAAATACATACGGCAGTTAAAATAGTGCCCAACTACCATGCACCGGTGATACATGTTAAAGATGCATCCAAAAGTGTTGGTGTGGTGAGCAACCTGCTCTCGCCTCTACTAAATAAAGAATTTGTTCAGAATACCCGGAAGGAATATGAAGCGCTTAGGGAAACCTATATGAATGCCAGGGAGAAAGTTTCCTATATTTCCCTTGAGGAAGCACGGAAAAATAAACTAACGATTGATTGGGAACATGAGCTGATCCGGACCCCAAAATTCGTGGGCATTAAAACTTTTACTGAGTATCCGCTCAGCGAAATAAGTGATTATATCAGCTGGGTCTTCTTTTTTGTGGTATGGCAATTACGTGGAAAGTATCCCGACATATTCAATGATCCAAAACAGGGTGAAGAAGCCCGGAGGCTTTTTGCCGACGCACAAAAACTGCTTGAGCGGGTGATTCGAAATAAGGCGCTGACTGCCAATGGCGTCATGGGCATCTTTCCTGCCAACGCTGTTGGCGATGACATTGAAGTTTATTCCGATGAATCGCGGAATACTGTTTTGGCCACATTTTATAACCTCCGGAATCAGGAATTGAAATCCGACAGAAGTACTAACCTATGCCTTGCTGATTTTGTTGCTCCGCGCGAATCAGGCAAAAAGGATTACTTGGGTGCTTTTGCGGTTACGGCTGGATTAGGCATTGATGTACTGCTCGCTGAATTCAGCGCCAATCTCGACGATTACCAGGGAATAATGATCAAAGCATTGGCAGACAGGCTTGCTGAAGCCTTTACCGAATTGATTCACTTGCGTATAAGAAAGGAATGGTGGGGGTATGCCTCTGATGAACAGCTTTCACTTGACGATCTTTTGCTGGAGAAATACAGCGGAATCCGACCGGCTCACGGTTACCCTGCCTGTCCCGATCATTCAGAGAAAGAAACCCTTTTTCGTTTACTGGATGCTGAAAAACATACCGGCATAAAGCTTAGCGAGAGTTTTTCGATGATTCCTGCAGCATCGGTAAGCGGGCTGGTGTTTGCAAATCCGGCATCGCGTTATTTCTTTGTTGGCAACCTTTCACCCGACCAGGTTGAAGAATACGCTTCACGTAAAGGAATGCCTGTTGGCAAAATTGAATCGTTACTTGCTTCAAACCTTAATTACAGATAAGCCCGGGATACCCATGAAAATTACCGATATCTTCGCCCGCAACAAACGAACCTTTTCCTTTGAGTTTTTCCCCCCCAGGGATGAAATTTCTGCTGTCGACTTTGGCATCAACGTAGGTCAGTTACTAAAACTAAATCCTTCGTTTGTATCGGTCACATACGGCGCAGGTGGTTCCACCCAGGAGAGGACATTTGCGCTGGTTGATTACCTCCAGAACAAGATTGGGTTAAATACCATGGCCCATTACACGTGTGTGGGATCGTCGCGTGAAAAAGTCAATGCCGATATGACCTATCTCGCGCAGATTGGCATCGAGAATGTGATGTTGTTGCGTGGTGACCGGCCAAAGGATGATACCGGTTTCAGCATGGCCGACAACGCATTCAGGTATGCCAATGAACTGATCAGTTTTGTACGCCATAATCATTACAGTTTTGCTGTGGGAGCCGGCGCAAACCCCGAAAAACATCCCGAGGCCCCTGATATGGATACTTATCTGCATAACCTGAAGATTAAGTGCGAAGCCGGAGCAGATTTTCTGATCACCCAGCTTTTTTTCAGCAATGATGCATACCACACTTTTGTACAACAAATCCGTAACCTAGGTATTTCGTGCCGTGTAATACCCGGTATTATACCCTTAACGGGCTATAAGCAGATCAAACGCTTTGTTGACATGGCTTCCACAACATTCCCGGAGGTACTGCTTGAAAAAATGGAAAAATACAGGAACAACCCCGAAAAGGCTTACCAGGCCGGGCTCGACCATGCCATCGGGCAGTGCACTGAATTGCTCGAACAGGGTGCCCCGGGAATTCACTTTTATACGCTGAATAAATCACGTGCAGCAGTGGAACTGTTCGAATCCTTGCCGCCTTCGCTTCGGAAGGCGTGAAATTTATTTGTCAACAAAGAGCCGGAATATCAGCGGAAATTAGTAAACTTATACCGACTTTACTTATTATTGTTTAACCTAATTACTACACAATGACACAACAGAAGAATACACAGGTCGTGGGTATGGCCTTTATGGGGATGATCTTCTTCATCTTCGGTTTTGTTACCACTTTCAACATTACCCTGGCTGACAAATTTAAAGCCGTTTTTGAGCTTACGAACTGGCAGGCACAGTTGGTAAACGGTGCTTTTTTCTTCACGTATTTCGTATTATCCTTAGCCAGCGGAAGCATTATCAAAAAAATCGGATACAAGGCAGGTGTAATACTGGGCCTGGTTTTAGTTGCTGTTGGCAGCTTCCTCTTCTTCCCGGCCGCCAGGGTTCCCTCATTTCCGTTTTTCCTTTTTGCCATATTTATTATGGCCAGCGGAGTTGTTTTCCTGCAAGTTGCAGCCAATCCGTATGTTACCGCTCTTGGGCCGTCGGAAACGGCTTCGGGACGACTGAACCTTACCCAGGCACTTAATTCAATAGCCACAACCATTGCCCCAATTATTGCCAGTGTTTTTGTATTCAAAACGGTTGCTGAAACAGCACTCAACACGGCACTTTCACCTGCACAGGCCGCTGCTCAATCGGTACCCGTGCCTTTCCTCATCATTGGAATCCTGGTGCTCATCATTGCCGTTGTGATTTTTGTGCTCAAACTCCCGGAAATTTCCACCACCGGCGAACAAAAGAAAAGTGTGTGGAAATACCCCCATGTCATTTTAGGTGCATTGGGTATATTTTTCTATGTAGGCGCCGAAGTGGGCAGTGCAGCTCTTATACAACGCTATGTGCAGGAAGCCGATCCGAACATTACCGGTACCATGGCAGCCAAAATGATTGCCTTATACTGGGGTGGCGCCATGATTGGCCGTTTTTATGCTTCCTTCATGCTTTCGAATGTTGAGAAAAACAAAAAATACTTGTATTCTGTGCTGGTGCTCATCCTGGCCTTTGTGGTTGGCTGGTATGTAAGAGGCAATGTTACCGATGGTTTGATATTTGTGGGTATTGCTTTTGTTAATTACCTGGCTATGCAACTTGGCAGCGGTAAGGCCAATAAAACGCTGGCTGTTTTTGCCGTTATAGCTGCCGTGCTGGCCCTGGCCACCATGATGGTACCTTCGAACCTCATCCTTTGGGTGGGTTGTTCCATAGGCTTCTTCAACTCCGTTATGTTCCCCAATATTTTTGCACTGGGCGTTGACGGACTCGACAAGGGTGAGCTCAGCACTGCATCGGGTATTATCAATACCCTTATTGTTGGTGGTGCCATCGTTCCCGTACTTATGGGTGCAGTTGCCGACAGCTTTGGCGTAAAATTTGCCTTCATCCTGCCTATCGTTTGTTATGCCTACATTGCCTTTTTTGCTTTGGTGGGCAGTAAACTCAGATAAAAAACAGCTTCCGGAACATTCCGGTAAAACAATAAAAAAAGGCGGAGCAAAATCTCCGCCTTTTTTGTATTAATAAGTTGTGCTATAGGTAAAGTCTAACCGCCAATGTGGCCATTTGTTACAGCATGTTGGCTTCCCAGATTACGTACCCGCTCACGGCAAATTTGATAAAACGCGCAAGGGATAAGTAAATGTAATTTCGGGCAGGATAATGAACGGCGCCTACCAGCATGGCCACGCCTGAAAAAGGAAGAGGTGTAAGTGAGGCGACAAGAATCAGGTACAGGCCGTATTCCTGCAACAGTATCTCAGTTTTTTGCAGGTACCTGTTGCGCAAGTAATTATAAAGCCTGGTATTATGAAGGTATCGCCCAAAGAAGTAAGCTCCCAATCCGGCACAATAGGAAATAACGGTCAGTAATACAACCCACAGAATATAATCATGCAATACACCTGATCGCAATGACCAGATCATGAATAGTTCGGGAGGAATAATGCCGATGAGAAATTCTGATAAGCCGTAAAACAGTATAATAAGTCCGCTCCGGTTGAAAACAGGTTCAAACCGTTGCAGCAAATCCTGGTTCACATTGTGTTTGGCCAGCACAAACAACAACACAATTATAGCCAGCCAAACCAGTCCTTTCAACAGGTTACGGAAAAAGAAAGCAGACCGGGTTGTTTCTTTCTCCATCAATGTAACTTAATACCTATCATGTGAACGAATTCCTCGCGCGTGCGGTTATCCTTTAGGAAACAGCCGGTAAATGCCGAAGTGGTGGTCACGGAATTCTGCTTTTGAACACCCCGCATAACCATGCAAAGGTGTTTTGCTTCGATGACCACGGCTACACCCAGCGGATTAAGGGTTTCCTGTATGCAATCGCGAATCTGCATAGTTAAACGCTCCTGCACCTGCAGCCTGCGGGCAAAGGCTTCCACAACCCTGGCAATTTTGCTCAGTCCGGTAATATACCCGTTAGGGATATAAGCAACATGTGCTTTACCGAAAAACGGCACCATGTGATGTTCACAAAGCGAGTATAGTTCAATATCCTTTACAATGACCATTTGCTTGTAGTCCTCATGAAATTTTGATGCGCCGAGTATTTCCTCAGGCTTGATAAAGTAACCATGGGTAAAAAACTGCATGGCTTTCGCAACTCTTTCAGGTGTGTCAATCAAGCCCTCACGACAGGGATCCTCACCCAAATTCATCAGTACCTTACGATATAAAGATGCCAGTGATTTGGTACGCCTTCCATTGAATTTGTCGATTCGCTCAAACCCGGCTTCAACTATGCCTTCTATAACATGTTTCTTTTCTTCCATACAATAATAACCGTTACGTGTACTACAATTCGATGCAAACCATGCTAAAAAGTCTTATCTTTAAGCACCAGTAGCCAATACAAATTTAGTAACTTTTTGTTAGGCTGCCAGTAAAATTGGATGTACTATGAAAATACTTCTTGTAGCTTCTTCAAACAGTGAAGTGAAGCTGTTGCGCGATAAGCTGGAATTTGTGGCCAAGGTGTATACCAACTTAAACAATTACAAATTAGGCAATCTCGACATCGATATACTGGTTACAGGACATGGCGGCGTATTTATGGCCTACCACCTGACCAAGGCATTGAATACTTATAGTTATGACCTGGCTATTAATATGGGCATTGCAGGTAGTTTCGACTATTTCCTGGAACTCGGTTTTGTTGTTAATGTAGTTCAGGATCAATTTGCCGATTTGGGATTCGAGGAGAAGGACTCCTTTTTCACCCTGGGAGAAAAAGAACTGCTGAACGAAGATTCTTTTCCGTTTACCGGTGAAATCCTGCGTAACCTTGGCAGTTTTGAGATTGACGTTGTAGAATCGCTGATTCCGGTAAAAGCCATTACAGTCAATACGCTGCATGGCCGTCAGGATAGTATTCAACGGGTTAAGAACCGTTTCAAGTGCGAGATCGAAACCATGTCGGGTGCTGCTTTTTTTTATGCATGCCTGATGGAAAGAATTCCCTTTTTGCAAATCAGGTCGATATCCTATTTTGTGGAAATCAGAAAGGTTGACAACTGGCATCATCCGCTGGCACTAGGCAATCTTACCACTACAGTACTGGAAATCCTCGAAGAACTGAGGGTTGATAAATAAAGGCTGTTAAACAGCCATAAAATTGTTTACTTTGCAGGTTAAATATACAACACATGATTATCATAACAGGTGCTGCAGGTTTTATTGGGAGTAACCTCACCGGATTTCTGAACAGACAGGGAATGAATGAACTGGTTATTGCCGATGCCTTCGATAACAATGCCAAAATGCATAACCTGCAAAATAAAACTTATCTTCACAAAGTACACCGCGAAGAATTGTTTACATGGCTGAATAGTCACCATAGCCATGTTGATTTCATATTTCACATAGGGGCGCGTACCAACACGGCCGAATTCGACCGGAATGTATTTGACCGTTTAAACCTGGGTTATACCCAGCAATTGTGGCAGGCCTGCACACGTTATGAAATACCGCTGATTTACGCTTCTTCAGCTGCAACATACGGCGACGGATCGCTGGGTTATGCCGATGATCACAACCTGGTTCCCAGGCTAAAACCGCTGAATCCTTACGGGGAGTCGAAAAATGACTTTGACAAATGGATGCTGGGACAAAAGGAAACACCTCCGTTTTGGGCAGGGCTTAAATTTTTTAATGTATACGGTCCCAATGAATACCATAAAGGTCGTATGGCTTCTGTGATTTTCCATGCCTATAACCAGATAAGCGAAAGCGGCAAAATGAAACTGTTCCGTTCACACAAGCCCGGTATTGAGGATGGATGCCAGCAGCGCGACTTTATTCATGTGGCTGATCTAACAGATGTGATTTACTGGCTTTATCAAAACCGACCTGCATCGGGACTGTATAACCTGGGCACAGGTAAAGCCAGGACTTTTCTGGATCTGACCCATGCAACATTTCGTGCCATGGAACTGGAACCTGTAATCGAATTTATTGATACACCGGTTGATATACGCGACAAGTACCAGTATTTTACAGAAGCCCGAATGGAAAAATTACGCCAGGCAGGTTACACAAAGCCATTTACCTCGCTCGAGGAAGGTGTTTACGACTATGTAACCCATTACCTGAATGGGAAAAACTACTATTAAGCAGCCGGCATTTTATATACGGCCTACTCCATTCCTTTGATCTCGGCTACAAGTTTTTGCAGCACCTCTTTGGCATGACCAAACAGCATTCTTGTCTTGTCGTTGAAAAACAGGTTGTTTTCAATGGCAGCATATCCCTTACCCATACCCCGCTTGATAACAATAATATTTCTTGCCGCGTGTGCAAGAATGATGGGCATACCGTATATCGGTCCCGAAGGATCGTCAAGGGCTGCAGGATTCACCACATCGTTTGCGCCAATAACAATGACAACATCCACGTTGGGCATATCGGGGTTGATATGATCCATTTCCACCAACTTCTCATAGGGAACGTTGGCCTCGGCCAACAGCACATTCATGTGGCCCGGCATACGACCTGCCACCGGGTGTATGGCATACCTGACATCCACCCCCCTTTCGGACAATAAAGTGTCGAGCTCACTGCATATATGCTGTGCCTGGGCAGCAGCCAAACCATAACCGGGAACAATCACTACTTTCTGGCTGTAATTGAGCAGGATTCCAGCATCGCTCAGCGAAATTTCCCGGATAGCTCCTGTCACCTGTTTACCACCAACAGCCGTGCTGCCACCGAATGCACCAATAATAACATTTAGAAGCGACCTGTTCATTGCCCGGCACATGAGCAGGGTAAGTACCATTCCGGCAGCTCCTACCAAAATACCACCCAAAATCATGGCCTGATTGCTGTAAATGAAACCTGCAAGTGCAGCGGCAATACCGGTAAGGGAATTCAGCAGCGAAATCACCACTGGCATGTCTGCACCGCCAATAGGCATTACAAAGGTGATTCCATATAATATCGAAAATGTAAAGAGCACATACACGAGAATTTTGAATAACCCGGGTTCTGCAGCCGGTAACAGCATGAACACGATTATGGCAATCAACATCAATAACATGGTCAGGTTAATGTACTTCATAACCGGCGAAAGCCAGTCCTTTATTTTGCCATCGAGCTTTCCATAAGCGATAAGGCTGCCGCTGAAGGCTATGTTACCTGTAGCCATACCCAAAAGCGTCACCAGTTGCGAATCGTTTCCGGGATTTCCCGATTCAATTAGCGCCACCAGGGCAGAAGCTATTCCACCTGTCGCATTAAACAATGAAACAAGCTGGGGCATAGCGGTCATTTTTACCCTGCGGGCAATTGTGATACCCACCACAGTAGCTGCCGCAATGACAGCCAACACCAGCAACGCGTTTTTAATCCCGATATTCTGACCTTCTGCGTCTTTATGGAGGATCAGCGTAGTAATCATGGCCAGCAACATACCACCTGCTGCCCATATATTGCCCGCACGGGCCTTATCGGGTTTGCTGAGCATTTTAAGCCCGATTACAAACATAACGGCGGCGATAAGGTAACTCAAATCGAGGAGGACCATTCCGGCATTGCTTATTTCGAAAGGCATATGCAAAAGCTTTTATGTTTTAGGATTTCTTTTTTTTCTGAACATTTCCAACATACGGTCGGTAACGGAAAAACCTCCTGCAACGTTTAGGGTCGCAAAAAACACAGCGAGAGCGCCAATGATAACAGACGGACCCGGATTTGAAAGATCGGCATGGCCCAGCAGGATAATTCCGCCAATGATGATAACACCACTGATGGCGTTGGCGCCGGACATAAGAGGTGTATGCAATACCGAAGGTACATTTGAAATTACCTCAATGCCCAAAAAGATGGCCAGTACAAGAATGAAAATCTCCTGCCGGAATTCACTGATAAATTGCAACGCAGTATCCATACTATTCGATTTTGTTTTTTTCGTAAAAAGCAGCAACAGCTTCGTGCTTAATAAAACCATTGTGCGTCAGACAAGTTTTGCTAACGATCTCATCGTCAAAATGGAGGTAAAACTGACCATTGGAGTCGATCAGCAATTTGGTAAAATTTAACAGGTTATTACTGAACATCCGGCTGGCATCGAGGGGCATGGCTGCAGGATAGCTGCTGTTACCAATTATGGTAATGCCATTATGACGGATAACCTGGTTGTTCACGGTGAGTTCACAGTTACCTCCGCTTGCTGCAGCCAGGTCAACCACAACCGATCCAGGCTGCATAACGTTAATAGTACTGGCATAAAGCAAAAGCGGAGCTTTTTTGCCGGGTATCTGGGCAGTGCAGATTACACAATCGGCTTTTTGTGCGTGATTATGAATAAGCTCGCGCTGCTGTTGCTGGTAAGCTTCGCTTTGCTCAACTGCATAACCTCCGGCTGCTTCACTTTCCATGGACCCCTGCACCTCAATGAATTTTCCTCCAAGGCTTTGCACCTCTTCCTTTACAACAGAACGAACATCAAAAACCTCTACAACAGCACCGAGTCTTCGCGCGGTGGCCAATGCCTGAAGTCCGGCTACTCCCCCTCCGAGAATCAGTACCCTGGCCGGTTTAATGGTTCCGGCAGCAGTCATAAACATCGGGAAAAACCTGGGCAGGTGATCTGCAGCCTGAATTACGGCCTTATACCCCGAAACAGAGGACATGGATGACAGGATATCCATCGACTGCGCCAGGGTGGTCCGGGGTAAGAGATCGAGACTAAAGGAGGTTACGCCGAAGGTTTTGAAGGCATCAATCAGTTCATTTTGCTGGTATGGCTGAAAATGGCCAATGGCGATACTGCCTTTCTTTATTCCCGGCAATTCGTTTGGATGCAGTGCATTGATCATAACCAGGCAATCGGATGCTGACAGCACAGTTGCACGGTCAATCACCTGCGCACCTGACTGCTCATAATCGCTATCACCAAAAAAAGAACCATCACCTGCACCTGATTCGACAAGGACTTTTAGCTTAAGAGCCAGAAAAGCCTTTGCTGTATCGGGTGACATGGCCACCCTTGTTTCACCTGGATTTTCCTTTAATACGCCTATTGTCATGTTTATCCCCTCGTAATTGGATATGTTAATTAAACTTATTCATTGAACAGTTGTTATGTATGAAGTTACTGTATTCTTTACAGGTAAACAATAAGTGTGTTGAAATGTTTGCTAAATTTGAGAAAAGCACCGGATTTTGTACCGATATTAAACTTTGAATAACCTGATGGATCCACTTTCCTTTCTGGGCAACAGCGAAATCGATGCCATTGACCAATTGTACCGGCAGTATCTCGAAGACCCCGATTCTGTTGATACAAGCTGGAAGACTTTCTTTGCCGGTATGGATTTTGCCGGCAGGTTCCGTTCTCCGGCCGGGGAAACCAGCGAATACATTGACAAGGAATTTAAAGTGTTAAACTTCATTGATGCTTACCGGAAAAGAGGTCACCTTTTTACCACCACCAACCCGGTGCGCACACGCCGTAAGTACTACCCTACCCTGAACCTTGAAAATTATGGTCTGTCGGCCGGAGACCTCGACACTGTTTTTCAGGCCGGCACTGAAATTGGCATTGGCAGCACCAGTCTCCGGAATATTCATGAACATCTGCAGCAAACTTATTGCCAATCGGTTGGCGCTGAGTATATGTTCATCAGGGCTCCGGAAAAGATCAGCTGGCTGAAAAAAAGAATAGAGGGCAGTCGTAACCGGACAGATTTTGATGCTGAGACCAGGAAAAACATCTTTCATCACCTGAAAAAGGCCGTCGGATTTGAAAACTTCATTCACCGCAAATTTGTTGGACAAAAAAGGTTTTCGCTCGAAGGAACAGAAGCACTGATACCTGCACTGCATTACCTGATTGAACGCGGCTCATCACTGGGAGTTGAGGAATTCTTCCTGGGAATGGCCCATCGCGGAAGACTAAATGTACTGGCCAATGTTGTTGAAAAGCCTTACGAGAATATATTCCAGGAATTTGTTGCTGAAGAATACGAAGACCACATTGCCCTGGGCGATGTGAAATATCACCTGGGCTATTGTAATACCGTTACTTTAGCAAACGGAAAGCACATAAGCCTTAACCTTGTCCCCAATCCCTCGCACCTCGAAAGTTCCTCGCCGGTGATTGAGGGAGTAGCCCGTTCACGCATCGATCACCATTATAAGGGTGACTTTTCGAAGGTGTTACCCATACTTATCCATGGCGATGCGGCCATTGCAGGGCAAGGCATTGTTTATGAGGTAGTTCAGATGGCAGAATTACCCGGCTATAAAACCGGGGGCAGTATTCATCTGGTTATCAACAACCAGGTTGGTTTCACCACCAATTATCTCGATGCCCGATCGAGCACTTATTGTACCGACATTGCCAAGGTTATCAAAGCACCGGTTTTTCATGTGAACGGTGATGACACGGAAGCACTGGTGCATACAATTTTAATGGCAATGGACTACCGCTATACATTTGCTTCGGATGTGTTCATTGATATTTTATCGTACCGAAAATATGGCCACAACGAGGGGGACGAACCCAGGTACTCGCAGCCTACACTTTACAAAGCCATTGCCAATCATCCCAACCCAAGGGACCTATATGCGCAGGAACTCATAAAACAAGGTGTATTAACGGCCACAGAAATAAAAGATCAGCAACGTGCATTTGATATTTTCCTGGAAGAGAAGCTGGCTTTATCTAAAAAGCTGGGCAAAGTATACATACAACGATTCATGCACGATACCTGGAAGCGGTTTAAACATGCCTCGCGTGAGGACTTTGACAAACATTATCCCGATGAATTCACACCGGATCTGCTGCTATATATTGGTGACAAAATAAACCAGATACCTCCGGGCGATAAGTTCATCGACAAAACCGTTAAATTGGTTGAAGACCGCCGTAAAATGCTAGCTGAGGGTAAAATCGACTGGGCCCTGGGGGAATTGCTGGCATATGGTACTTTGTTATACGAAGGCCATTCAGTGAGAATAAGCGGACAGGACTCCATTCGGGGCACTTTTGCCCACCGGCATGCGGCTCATGTGATTGAAGACACTGACTTTAAGTATATCCCTCTCCGGCATGTTTCTGCCAACCAGGGGACCTTTGAAATATACAACTCGCCCTTAAACGAATACGGGGTACTCGGGTTCGAATATGGTTATGCACTGGCACATCCCAACGGACTGACCATTTGGGAAGCCCAGTTTGGCGATTTTGCCAATGTTGCGCAGGTAGTTGTCGATCAGTACATCAGCTCGGCAGAAGAAAAATGGGGCCTTATGAACGGCCTGATATTGTACCTGCCTCACGGATTCGAAGGTCAGGGACCTGAACACTCCAGTGCACGCATTGAAAGATTCCTGTTGCTGGCAGCCCGCAATAATATGCAGATAGTAAATCCCACAACGCCTGCCAACCTTTTCCACCTGCTCAGGCAGAGCATAAAAAGGAATTTCAGGGTTCCGCTAATTGTTTTCACGCCCAAAAGTCTGCTGCGGCATCCTTTATGTACCTCCACGCTTGCTGAATTAACCACAGGTCATTTCAACGAAGTGATTGATGACGCAGATACCGATGTTGACGAAGTGCGCAGGTTGGTGTTTTGTTCAGGTAAAATTTATTACGACCTGCTGGCACGAAAAATTGAATTTTCAGCACGCGATATCGCGCTGGTAAGGATTGAACAATTACATCCCTTTCCAAAAGCACGGATAGAACAAATCATCAAAAAATACAGGAATGTATTATTAACACTATGGGTACAGGAAGAGCCAGGGAACATGGGCCCGTGGCGACATATACAGGACGAATTCAAGCAAGGTCAGATTGTACCTATATACAGGCAACCCAGTGGAAGCCCTGCCACCGGACTGCTTAAACTGCATCAGATAGGCCAGGAAGAAATAATTAATAAGGTATTCCGGAAGTGCGAGTGCGACCTCAAGCGGAAGTATTGTGGTCTTCAATGCTCCAATGGAAGCATGCGTCAGCAAATGCTAAAACAATACAGTTATTTCCCTGAAAAATCGTAATCTTCCCATTATGATCATAGAGGTAAAAATACCATCGGCCGGTGAATCGGTAACTGAGGCAGCTATAGGAAACTGGATTTCGGCAGACGGTTCATATGTCGAAAAGGACGAGGAACTTGCTGAAGTAGAAACCGATAAGGCCACATTGCCGCTGATAGCGCCCGAATCGGGACGTTTAACCATTCGCGTTAAAGCCGGACAAAAGGTTAATGTAGGCGAAGTGGCCTGCACCATTGACACAGATTCCGTCAGTGACAGCCCAGTAAAAAAAGAAGTCGTAACCGAGCCCCAGCCAGCACCTCCCGCTGAAACGGCCAGCGATCTGTCAAAGCATAATGAAGCAGAACTATCTGCCATAAAAACAACCCCACTCGCCAGGAGCATGATGCAGGCACATAACCTGAGCATTGACGATATCATTAACGGACTCAGGAAGATAACACGCCAGGAGGTAGAAATGGTGGTCAAACAAACAATGGCAGCGAAACCGGGACCGGTCATTTTTAAGGACGAACGCGAAACCGAGCGGAAAACCATGAGTCCCCTACGCCGGAAACTCAGCAAACGACTGGTTGCCGTGAAAAACGAAACCGCCATGCTTACCACTTTTAACGAGGTGGACATGAGTCGGGTAATGCAGCTGCGAAAGCAATACCAGGAACGCTTTATTGCCAGATACGGACAGAAACTGGGTATGGTATCTTTTTTTGCTAAAGCTACTACCCTTGCTTTGAAGTTATTCCCCAGGGTTAATTCAATTATTGACGGCGATGATGAAATTATTCCCAAATATACCGATGTTGGTATTGCCGTTCAAACAGATAAGGGCCTTATGGTGCCTGTAATCCGGAATGCCCATTTGCTGAGTCTTCCCCAAATTGAATTACAAATTGCCGCTTTAGCCGAAAAAGCAAGGGCTTCAAAACTATCTATCGAAGAGATGACCGGTGGTACCTTTACCATAACCAATGGCGGCATTTTTGGTTCCATGCTTTCAACGCCAATCCTTAACCCCCCGCAATCGGCCATTCTGGGTATGCACAATATTGTTGAGCGTCCGGTAGCCATAAACGGCACTGTACATATCCGGCCCATTATGTATGTGGCACTTTCATATGACCATCGTATGATCGACGGACGCGACTCGGTGGGATTTCTGGCAAAAATCAAAGAACTTTTGGAAGAACCGGTAAAAATGGCTGTTGACCCCCTGGCTTCCGACGAGTTTCTGCTGGGATTATGATTTTGCTCTTTGGCAAACCCAAAAAGTTTTGCTATATTTATATAATCCAAAATACCCGCAAGCGCTGAGTAAACCGTGTGATTTTTGTGCAGTTAACAGTTGCTGAGATGTTAATCAATCCTAAGTTGTATTTACTGATCTGCTTTTTAATGCTGGGTTTAACAGGCAGTTTTTCGCAGCCCCCTGATTTACAGTTTCATTATTTTTCGAGATCCGAAGGAGTTTTTAATTCTTCGATTTATGCTGTAAACCAGGATTCAACCGGGTATATATGGATTGCCACCCGCGATGGGCTGTACCGGTATGATGGCTATGAATTTGTTTTATACACGGCACGGCAAAACGATTCGGCTTCCCTACCCAGCAAAAGCGTTAATTGTCTTTATACCGACTCAAAAAACAGACTCTGGGCAGGTACATCTTTGGGTGTTGCCTTATACGAAGCTGACCAGGATCATTTCATTCGGGTCGCAGATAATCGTGATGGAGCAGGATTGTCAGATCTGAGCATCAATCAGATTGGTGAAGCCCCCGATGGTTCAATATTGGTTTGCAGCAGCAGCGGAATTTTCAGTTACGATGAAGAAAACAAAATCTTTGTATCCTATATTCAATTAGAAAACACTCAAATAAACCACTTTGTAGTTGATAAACCTGATGTGATATGGCTTGCCTGTTCAGCAGGCCAAGGGTTGGTCAAATACTACATCAAATCGGGCAAATGGGATAAAGTGCTTGCTGCAGGAAATTACCCGCCCTTGCATGCCGACATCAGTTACCTTGCCCTGAACGGCAATTCATTATACCTGGCCACCCTTGGTGAGGGACTTAAAATGTACAATACAGAAACCGGTAAACTCCAACATTACCACTATAACAATGCAGATGAAGCTATGGTGGTTTCTGTCTATATCGACAGGGAAGGAAACGCCTGGTCGATTGACCATACAGGCCTGAAATTTGTCGACGAGAATACCGGATATTTGTTCGGTTACTACCCAAACTTCGAAATCTCCGGCACTGTCAGAGCTAATGCCAAAAGAATATTTCAGGACAGGCAGGGCAATTACTGGGTAAACCACGATCCGGGAGGCGTGGGTATTAGTGTAGTAAGGAAGGGATTCAGGCATTACAGCCATTCCGGCAGCCAACCCTGGATCACTGAAAACTCCAGTATTACCGCATTATGCGAAGATATGAACGGCAGTCTCTGGATTGGTTATCATACAGGGGGAATTGACATTTTCGAATGGCAAACAGGCAGCGTCAAAAGGTTACGGCATAACCCAAACAACAAATCCAGCCTTGGCAGAGGAAGCATACTTTGCTTATATCGCGACAGCCATGGTACCATGTGGGCCGGAACCTATTTCGACGGGCTGCACCGGTATGATGAAAAAACCGGCAGGTTTATTCATTACAGCCACAATCCTGCTGACAATTCCACCATTGCAGGAAATGATGTGCGTTCCATTGTTGAGGACAACGATGGTAATTTATGGATCGCGATACATGGAAAAGGAGTGGATAAATTCGACAGAAAGCTGCAGCAATTCATCCATTACAGTAATGCCTCCGGCAACCTTTCAAATGACTGGACTTTCCAGGTTATTATTGACCATGTGGGTGACCTTTGGGTTGCCACCTCGTGGGGATTAAACCGGCTCAGGAAAGGACAAAGAACTTTTGAATCCTGGCTCAATAACATTGATGATAGCACCAGCCTTATCAATAACCTGGTTAATACACTTTATGAGGACGATAGAAATAATCTTTGGATTGGCACAGCTTCAGGGCTTTGCAGGTATGACAGGCACACCGGCTTTATGGTGCATTACCCGCAGGTCCTGGGCAACCTGAACATATCCGGGATAGTAAGTGATAACGATGGTCTTATATGGATCAGCAGCCTCCACGGGCTTACCAGGCTAAATGCGGATGATAATTCGGCAATAACATTCACATCCGACGATGGCTTATTGTCAGATGAGTTTAATCCACGTTCACTTTACAAAAACAACAAAAACGAACTTTTCTTTGGCGGCACCAAAAGCATTGAGGTATTCACTTCAGACGAGCTGGAATACAATACAATTCCCCCTGCCATTATCATCGACAGGATTAAAATATTCGACAGGGAACTTACCCCTGCAAACTCGGATATCCTGAACAAACACATCAGCAGAACCAGCAAAATAGTGCTCAGGCATCAACATAATAATATCACCCTTGGATTCAAAGCGCTTAATTTTATTAATCCGCATGCAAACCGTTATGCCTGTTTCCTGGAGGGATTCGACAAGAGCTGGCAGCAAAAGGGGACATCGCGGGAAGCCGTTTATACCAACCTCGACCCGGGCAGGTACACTTTCAGGGCGATTGCATCAAATAACGACGGTTATTGGAATATGAAAGGTGCAAAGCTCGAGATTGTAATTCTTCCGGCCTGGTATGCTACGCTTATCTTCAGGTTGCTTTTAGCCGGCCTGCTGGCGCTGGCGGTATTCGGATTTATCCGGTTGCGGACAAAAAATTTACAGAAACAGAAAATACTCCTGGAAAAAGCGGTACAGGAAAAAACAAAAAACCTGGCTGAAGCCAATCTTGAGTTGCAAAAACTTAACGCCACCAAGGACAAATTATTCTCAATCATTGCACACGACTTGAACAGTCCCTTTAATACCATTCTGGGTTTTTCCGAAATGCTGGCTACCCGCTATGAAACCTTGAGCGATAAAGACAAAATGGTCTTTGCCAAAGCCATCAACTCCTCCTCCGAAAGAGTGCATGTACTGCTGCAAAATCTCCTGTTATGGACACGTTCGCAAACCAGCCAGATCAAGCCATATCCCGAGAATACTGACATACCTGCTATTTTAAAAGAAATATCAGCCCTGGTTAAAGAGACCCTGAAAACCAAACAGATCACCCTTGAAATTATCTGCCCGGAAACCATTACCGCCTGGGCTGACAAAGAAATGGTTAAGACCATATTGCGCAATTTGCTGAGCAATGCCATCAAATTCACACCTAAAAACGGAAACATAATCGTGCGCGTTGAAGATACAGATTCACACATTAAGATATCAGTAACCGATTCGGGATTGGGCATATCATCTGCCAAAATCAGGGAAATACTTTCCAATGTGTTAACAATACCCGAGCAAGGTACTGAGGGTGAAATGGGAAGCGGGCTTGGCCTTACCCTCTGTAAGGACTTCATTGCTATAAACCAGGGTGAGTTCCATATCAACAGCAAAAAAGGCGAAGGTAGTACCTTTGCTTTCACCCTGCCTGTTGGTTCGATTTAGATACTATTTTTGCCAAAATCAGTATATCAGTAGTCACATGAAAGTGTTTACCTTTTGATTTTTATGTACTATATTAGCCCGGCCAACAAACCAACCTGGCATGCATTGCTGATTTTACCGGTTGTGATTTGGCAAAGCAAAACTAACAGACATGATAAAGCTGACGATCATACGATTGGAGAAATTTCGGCCTTTGACCGTTATAGCCGTTATTATTTCCCTGCTGGTAGCATGCCAGAAAGATACAGATCCGCCGGTTGAATATGAATATCTTGTTGATTATAAGGTTAATAAAATTTATTCGACAGATATACTTAAAGCCATGATGCTGATCCAATCGGCAATTTACCCCGAAATCAGCGACATAGTGCATAATATTGATTATGGTGTGCAGGTTTTCCAGGTTACCTATAAAACCCATTATCGCGATTCGGTTATTGAAGCATCGGGTTTGGTTTGCATTCCGACAAGTCAGGCCAATTTTCCGGTAATCAGTTTTCAGAACGGGACCAACACCAGTCATGAAAACGCACCATCGGTTAACCCGTCCAATCAGAACTATATGCTGATGGAAGCCATGGCAAGTAATGGGTATATTGTCCTGATAACCGATTATATCGGGTTCGGCAGTTCATCGGATATTGTTCATCCATACTACCACCGTACTTCCTCAGACAATGCCGTTATCGACCTGGTTAACGCCTTTAACGAAATGGATGAATATGATCTGTTTCTGGCAAACGGCAACAACAAGCTCTATCTTATGGGTTATTCGCAGGGCGGGTGGGCTACGTTGTCGGCATTGGATGCAATAGAAAACAGGCAGGCGCTTGATATGGATATCGAAGGGGTATCATGCGGGGCCGGGGCTTATAGCCTGATGGCCATGTCGGAATATGTACTTGGACTTGAAACCTTTCCAGGTCCTTTATATTTGCCCTATTACCTTTACGCCCATCAGTTTTACGGGTCCATCAGTGCACCACTCAGTATTTTCTTCAAGGATCCATATCCCATGATCATACCTTCGTTATTCGATGGATCACTTAAAAATGACGAGGTTAATGCTGAGCTCACTACCCAGATAGCCGATTTGGTTACCGACAATATGCGCAATAACTTAGCTTCGGACCAAACATTTGGTGAGCTCAGAATGGCAATGGAGGCAAGCAGCGTAGCAGGATGGAACACCAGTGTACCATTGCGGTTTTATCATGGTACGGCCGATGAGCATGTTCCTCCACAACAATCATTACTGGTTTATAACGAATTTATTAATGCCGGTAGTAATACCGATATGGTGAAACACATTACCAAAGAAGGGTTGAATCATGGCACATGCCTTATTCCCTGGGGATTGGAAACAATTGACTGGTTCAACACCCTAAAATCAAACAACCAATAATCTTCTATCTCTAATATTTTATGTTACAACAATTCACCCACCGGAGATATAATGCCTTAAACGGCGAATGGGTACTGGTAGCTCCGCATCGTACAAAGAGGCCCTGGCAGGGCCAACAAGAAGAGCAAGCCCGTAAAGCAAATATTACTTTCGATCCATCGTGTTACCTTTGCCCGGGAAACCAGCGAGCCAGCGGTGCAAACAATCCCGATTACAAATCGACATACGCCTTTGTAAACGATTTTAGTTCACTTATTGATGATATTCCGGAATTCAGCCATAATGAAGATGATTTGCTGGTTGCGCGTTCGGAACGCGGCATATGCAAAGTTGTTTGTTTTTCGCCACGGCACGATCTTACACTGGCAGAAATGGAAATTACCGATCTGTGTAACGTTATTACCACTTGGCGTGAAGAGTTTAAAAGCCTGAGTGCATTGCCTTTTATTAATTACGTGCAGATATTTGAGAACAAAGGTGAAATTATGGGTTGCAGTAACCCTCACCCGCATGGCCAGATATGGGCGCAGGAAACCATTCCGGGTGAACCGGCCAAAGAACAGGAACAACAACTGAAATACTTTGCCCAGAAAAAATCCCCCCTGTTAATTGACTACCTGCAACTTGAGTTAAGAAAAAAGGAGAGGATCATTTACGAGAACGACAGCTTTGCTGTGCTAGTGCCCTTTTGGGCGATATGGCCATACGAAACCATGATCCTGCCCAAACGCCCTATTCAGAACCTCCTTCAGTTCTCTGGTGATGAAATAACCCGTTTTGCAGAAGCCATCAGTGCCATCACAATCAGGTATGACAACCTTTTTAAGGTTTCTTTTCCTTATTCATCTGGAATTCATCAAGCACCTACCGATGGGAAGCCACATAACGAGTGGCAGTTTCATATGCATTTCTATCCCCCGCTGCTCAGGTCAGCCACCATCAAAAAATTCATGGTCGGATACGAAATGCTTGCCAACCCGCAACGTGATATCACTGCAGAAACAAGTGCCGGAATATTGAGAGACCTGGCAGGCGTTCACTATAATAAATAACGCGGTTAAAGAAAATTCCGGTTCAGAAATTCCTGAAACCTGTCCTTGTACTGATCACCGACAGGTATATATACTTTGCCGAAAATGATCCGGCTACGCTCAATGGTATCAATTTTTTCGAGGTTGACGATAAAGGACCGGTGAACCCGCATGAATTTCGCGTCCGGTAATTTACCCTCAAGTTGTTTCAGCGAAGTCAGTGATAAAATTGGTTTGGGATCATTCCGTGTGTACACTTTAACATAGTCTTTCAATCCTTCGATATAGAGAATATCGTTAAAATTTATGCGCCGGATCTTGTATTCCGATTTCAGGAATAAAAACTCGTTGTTAGCTTCAACTTGTGTTGTTTCGTGCTTATTTTCCAGTTGTATCAGCCGCAATGCCTTTTGCGTAGCTGTAAAAAACTCCTCGTAGCTAAAAGGTTTCAGCAGGTAATCCACTACTTCAAGCCTGAAACCTTCCAGGGCATATTTTTCATAGGCGGTGGTAAAAACAACTTTCGGGCCTTTTTTCATGGCACGTGTAAATTCAATGCCGGTAAGATCCGGCATTTGTATATCAATAAATATCAAATCCACTGCATTCCCGGCCATAAATTCAACCGCATCAAGTGGATTATCAAACTTCCCGACAAGATTCAGACCGGGCGTTTTTTCGATGTACCCTGCCACCAGTTGAAGCGCCAGCGGCTCATCGTCAATGGCTATTGTATTGATCATCGGATGGGTTATTTGTCAGCAAAATTTGTATAACAACCTGATATGCCGATTCAGTTTTTTCAATTGCGAAGGTATGCTGTCCGGGAAATAACAGCTTCAGCCTTTTCTGCAAATTTTCCAGTCCGATTCCGGAATTTCCGTTTGATTTGGCCTCACTGCCAGGGAACAGGCTGTTTACACAACTGAAGGTAAGCATTTTTGATGACACTTCCATGGCAACCTCAATAAAAGATTTTTCGCGGTAACTGACACCATGTTTAAAAGCATTTTCAATAACTGAGATAAAGAGTAACGGGGGAATACTAATGTTGGTATAATCTGCCGGAAAAGAAACGTTGAGTTTCACTTTATCGGTCAACCTAAGACGCATCAGATCGATATAATTATTCATAAAGTCAATTTCGTCCGATAATTTGGTTTGGCCTCTTTCGGATTCATAAAGCAGGTAACGCATCATTTTCGAAAGCTTCAGTACGGCATCTTTCGAGTCGTCGGTATTGATACTGATAAGCGAGTAAATGTTATTCAGTGTGTTAAAAAAGAAATGCGGACTGATCTGGTTTTTCAGAAAGGCCAGTTCGGAACTCAGTTTTTCTTTTTCGAGCTCTTTTTGTCGTTTTTCGATGTCGGAATGGCGTTCGATAACCCTCAATCCCAATGCCAAAATGGTAAATGCCACTGCATTAAAGGTGAAATTGTAAATATGACCAAGACCAAAGGGTAACCTGATTGCTCTTCTCCGCTCCACAGGGGGAGGTGGTAGTTCTCTTCGTTCAGCCGACTCCCTTCTGAACCTGTCGCGCTGACCTTCGTCAGGCCCTTCATCAAAAATAACCTGACTAATCCCAACACTTGCGAAAAAAAGTGCAACCACCAGCAAAAACGCATAAAGGTAGTAGCTCAGTTTCCGGCCCTTCATAAAATAGCGGGGAATCAGAAGCAGGTAATTGCCGTAAAACAACAGGAAATTAATCACCATATTAACAAAAACAGCAACGAGGAATTCCCGGGGTATATCCCACCTTAACATTCCGTACAATGGAAAGCCGAGCAAAATTGCCCAGGCTGCGATGTGCAGAAATACCTGCATTCCCTTTCCCCTGGTTTTCCACATAGCTGTTTTTGTTTTAACCTGTTTATCTGTTAATTAGAGCTTGTCAATAAAGTTAGAAAAATGTATAATTAGCCATGTGTCTGTTCAGAGAGTTCCATTTGCAAGGCTTGCGCAGTCCGAAAATGCGGAGTTTACTATTCGTAAATGAGCAATTTTCGGACAAGCGTAACGCGGCAAATGGGACTTTATGGACAGACACTAATTATTCGTAGCGCAATGCCTCTATGGGATTGAGGTTAGCTGCCTTACGGGCAGGGTACCAACCAAAGAACACCCCAATGACAAAACAAACGATAAAGGCCAGTATAACAGCTTTGGATTGTACGTAAGCTTCACTGTCCATAAGCGAACTGGCTCCTTTGGCTATCAGATATCCCAATATTATTCCCAAAACACCTCCAAGTATACTCAAAATGATCGATTCCACAAGAAATTGTTTAAGAATATCCTGACCGCGTCCTCCAATGGACATACGCAGGCCTATTTCCCTGGTACGTTCAGTTACCGATACAAACATTATATTCATGATACCTATACCACCAACCAATAATGAAATGCCGGCAATAGCTCCCAGCAGGTAGGTCATGATATCAGTAATAGAGGTCATGGTAGCCATTAATTCCGACTGCGACATAATGCGAAAATCATTCTCATCTGTTTCTTTCAGTTTATGTGTACGTCGCAGGATTTCCTCTATTTCGGTAATGGCTGCAGCTGATTTCTCCTCGGTAACAGCTGAGGCGTATATACCATTGATATAATCGATGGCAGCAAGGCGTCGCTGAACGGTTGTATAAGGTGCAACAATAAGATCGTCCTGATCCTGCCCCATCCCACTTTCACCCTTTTCTTCAAGCACGCCGATGACCTGAAAGGGAATGTTTTTAATGCGGATAGAAAGACCTACCGGATCAGCGTCATCACCAAACAGGTTCTCAACAACGGTCTGACCAACCAGGCAAACCTTGGCCATACTTTTAATTTCCTGTGTGGTAAATAACCTGCCGTTTGCTATTTTGAGCTTCCTGATATCCATGTATTCTTCACTGGCACCGTAAATAGTGGTTTGCGTATTCTGGTTGCCATAAATAACCTGACCGCTGGCACGCACTTCGGGCGATACAGCAGCTATATTGGAAGCTTCGTTTCGAATGGCTATAACATCATTCATTTTCATTGCCTGGGAAGCGGAACTCCCCAGACTTACTCCTCCACGGCGCATGAAATTTGGCATTACCATAATCATGTTGGTACCCATGCTGGACATTTCCTCGCGCATGCTACGTTTTGAACCTTCGCCCAAAGCAAGCATGGCAATCACCGAAGCCACGCCAATAATGATACCCAGCATGGTTAATATGGCCCTAAGCCGGTTTCTCACAAGGGCCCTGACGGCTATCCTTAATAAATTGGCAAAATTCATAGCTAAGTTTATTTAACGTCAAATTCTTCGATATTCTCTACTGGCATGTTTTTAAGCATTTCTTTGGCAACCAGCCTGTCTGTAACCAATTGCTCATGCCTGATAAGACCGTCGCGAAATACCACGTTCCGGGTAGCAAACCTGGCAATATCGGGTTCGTGTGTAACATAAACTATGGTACGTCCACGCGCATTCAGATCCTGAAATAACTCCATTATTTCAAACGAGGTGCGCGTGTCGAGGTTACCAGTTGGTTCGTCTGCCAATATCATCACCGGGTCATTAACCAGTGAACGGGCAATGGCTACACGTTGCTGCTGTCCGCCCGACAATTGGTTGGGCATGTGATGCATACGATCGGCCAGTCCCACAGCTTCCAAAGCCTTTATTGCTCTTTCTTTCCGCTCTTTTGCTTTTACCTTTGCATTATAAAACAACGGGAGCTCAACATTTTCAAGCGCTGTAGTACGCGGCAACAGGTTATAGGCCTGAAAAACAAACCCCAGCTTCTGATTGCGCAATCTCGCCAGTTCGTCCCTGCTCAGGCTTTTTACATCGGCCCCGTCGAGGTAGTAATCCCCTTTGGTAGGTTTGTCGAGGCATCCCAGTATGTTGAGCATGGTTGATTTACCGGATCCGCTCACCCCCATTACGGCCACAAATTCTCCTTCCTCGATCTTCATATTCACTCCCCGTAAGGCATGTACGGTAACTTCGCCCACATGATAGTCCTTCCGGAGGCCGTTGATTTCAATAATTGTTTTTCCCATTTTCGTAACTTTTAGTGTATCAACTTTCCGGCATCAGAACGGGAATGGTCCCCTGGGCCGCTGATCTGACTGACTTTCAGATTCTTTTTCCTTTCCCTCACTCATGGAGATCACTACTTCATCGCCCTCTTTTAAACCGGTTACAATTTCCACAAAGTTACCATTGTCGATACCGGTTTTAATGGGGTTGGGCCTGATGCCTCCCTTGTCGTCTTTCACCCATACCATTTTCATATCACTTGCACCACCAAAACCTCCGAAACCTCCCTGCGGCATAGCCGGGAAACCGCCAGTTGGCATGGTCTGGCCGGCAGGCATTTGCCGGGTTTGTGCCTGATTGCCCGTACCACTCTGTGCTCGTGCACTACCTGGCATGCCTTGTGGAAAAGACCCCTCTGGTGCATTCTTCATCATTTTCTCTATTTGCTTTTGCATATAAGCCATGTCGGGGGTAAAACGGGTGGCTTTACCAGCCAGCATCAGTACACTGTCTTTCTCTTCGACATAAATGGTTGCGTTTGCGGTCATGCCTGGCATCAGCTTTTTGTCAGGATTAGGTGCGCTCAGAATCACAGCGTAGGTCACCACGTTGTTGGTGGTGGTCGGCTGAAGTCTCACTTCAGATACTGATCCGTCGAATTTAAGGTCGGGATAAGCATCAACAGTGAACTCCACGCGTTGACCCTTTCTTACATTTCCAATGTCAGCCTCACTTACGCTGGTTTCTACTTCCATTTGGGTAAGATCGTTTACAATGGTAAAGAGGGTTGGCGTATTAAAGCTGGCAGCCACTGTCTGGCCTTCTTCAACTGCTCTGTTCAGCACTACACCATCTATTGGTGAGGTGATGGTGGCATAGTTCAGGTTGGTAAGGTTCCGGTCATAAGACGATTTGGCATTCTTAAGCGATGACCTGGCATTTTCGTAGTTGTACAATGCCTGGTCATAATCCGATTGAGCAATCAGCTTTTTTTCATACAAAGCTTTCATCCGGTTAAAGGTTGCCTCCTGATAGGTCAGCTGTGCCTGTGCCTGATCAAGTGTGGCCCTGCTTTGCTCAAGTTGGGCAGCAAGCTGCTTCTTATCGAGTTGGGCCATTATTTCACCTTTTTTAACATCATCGTTAAAGTCGACATATATCCTGTCTATAATACCGGATACCTGTGTTCCTACATCTACTGAAGTAACCGCTTCGATAGTACCGGTGGCAGTTACCACGCTGGTTATTTTCCCTTTTTCAACCTTTACGGTTTCAAATGTATAGGCTTCATCTTTATGGCCAAACGGTTTAAAGATCAACAAGGCCATAACGGCGACTGCCACAATCACTACGCCAAAAATGATCACTTTCTTTTTCATAGCTTTATTATTTACTTTTTAATGATATGCTTCTTTGGGATTATAAGGTTAAAGGAATGCCCATGTAAAAATCAAGGATTTTATAGCTGAATATAAGGTTGTATTTCGACTGCAGCCATTGACTTTCTGCTACAATCAGGTTTGTTTTTGAAACCTGGTAATCCACCGAGTTGATAATTCCCTGGTTAAATTTTTCATCAGACAGGGCAGACGACTCTTTTATGGCGGTATAATTCTCGAGGTTTGCCTCATATTCCATTTGTGCCGAAAGTACGTCCTGACAAGCCTGTTCAATACTTTTCCGCAACTGATTTCGGGTTTCCAGCTCACTCAGCTCAGCCTGCTGGTAATTGAGTTGGGCCAGCGCCACACTGGTTTTTGCCTGTTTTCGCTGATAAATTGGAATGGAAAGAGAAAGGCCTGCAGCGGGCGACAACGCATGATCGAGTTGTTTGAAGTAACTATCTTCTGATCCGTTATCCGAGAAGCTGGCGCCTGTTCCTACGCTGGCACTGGCAGAAAGACTGGGATAGAAGGCTGCCCTGGCAATTTTTTCATCCAGCAGGGCTATTTCTTTACTGACAGCTGCACTTTTCACTTGTGGTTTAATAGCCAGGGCAGTGTCATACACTGACTGTACAACAGGTAATCGCTGCTGGTTCAATGTTTCATCGAGATTGGGCTTGGCAAGTTCGAAACTTGCGCTTACCGGCAATTCCATAAGCTGCATAAGGTTTACCTTGGCAATGGCCAGCTGACTGATAGCATTTGCCAGGTTCAGCTTTTGAGTGGCCAGTTGTGATTTTACCTGAAGAAAATCTGCTTGCGAAATAACCTGCAGATTCATGCGTTCTTCAGCCAGGTTAACCTGTTGTGTTGTTGATTCGATCTGCTTTTCGGAATTCTTTACCTGCTCTTCGGCATACAATACCTGTAAAAATGCATTAAGAATGCTCAGGCTTATCGATTCGCGGGTATTTTCGAGATTATACCTTCCGGTTTCTATATCAAGTTCCGATTGCTTGATCTGGTTATTCAACCGCATCCCGTTATACAGGGTAACATTGGCGTTTACCCCATAGCTGGTGCTATTGCCGGCATCGAATCCACTCCCATATACCATTTCGCCAGTACCGGCATCCAGGGTCCCGGGTCTGCTCCATTTGAAATTCTGGTTAACCGAGGCATTCACCGAAGGAAGCCGCTGTGCCTTTACTTGTCCGGCCTGGTATTCAAGCGAAAGATTGGACAACCCGGCCTTCCTTACCGTTATATTCTGCTCAAGTGCATAGTTTATACAGGCTTCAAGCGTCCAGGGTTTTCCATCCTGGGCAGCAATACCCGTACCCATAAAAAACAACCCTGTTCCAACCCATAAAACCAGTCTCATCCGCATCGTAAGGATCCTGTATATCCAAATTCCGGAATCACATAAAAATGAAAAGCCGGCATGCATTAATTCATGCCTGTTTTTGTTTTTTATCAAAAATGCTCGTCTCATAACATTATTCAATTTTGGTATAAAAGTATGCGGACCATTTTTGACGACCTAACATAATAGAAGAATACCCCTTTTTCATAGACTAACGGGCATCTTTCAGCTATCACCGGACAACCATCCTAAATGCTGTTAACAGGAATCAGCTGTTGGCCATTAGATATTAGCTGTGAGCTATGAGCTATTAGCTGTGAGCTATTAGCTGTGAGCTTTGAGCTTTGAGCTTTGAGCTTTGAGCTTTGAGCTTTGAGCCAATAGATAAAAGCTAATGGCAAACAATCATGAATTGAAATCAGAGGCTCATAATATCAATATATTTTCTTAAACTTGCACTATGAAGTGGATGGACAATTTCAAAGCATACATGGGCAGGCGTGAGCTAAGGACTCACCTGAAGGACCGGAATCGCACACCTGTGGTATGCAATATTGAACATGCCAAACACATAGGCATCATTTACAATGCCACCGAAGGCGTTAGTTTTGAAATAATCCGTAACCTGGTAAAGGATCTCTCCGGGTCGTCGCGCAAGATAACCGTTCTGGGATACGTCGACAGCAAGAAACTAATTGATAATTATTTATACCGGAAAGGTTTTGATTTCTTTTCAAAGAACGACCTGAATTGGTATTGGCGACCAGTTTCGCCACTGGTTGATCAATTCATCAAGGAACCTTTTGATTTGCTGATCAACCTTAGCCTCGAAAACCATTACCCCATTCAGTATATTACCGCGATATCTCCCGCTACGTTCAAAGCAGGGAAGTTTTCACCCGATGATATTTACCTCGATCTGATGATCGACATTGAAAAAGAGAAACAAGCCATGCAGGCCTTGCAGCAGGAAATTGGAAAAGAAAGCAACCGCAAACGCAGCAAGGATGAAATTGAGGCTGACATTCAGAGAAAAACGGAAACCGAAATCCAGCTCAACTTTCTCATACGCCAGCTCATGCATTATTTATCTGTTCTTAAATAATAAACCGATCTATGGACCATAAGAAATTCACAGGCACAGGTGTGGCCATTGTTACGCCTTTCAGAAATGATGGCAGTATCGATTTCAAATCGCTGGGCAAGTTACTCGAGCACCTCATAAAAGGTGGAGTCAATTACGTGGTAGCGCTGGGCACCACCGGCGAATCCGTTACCCTTACCAAAGACGAAAAAAAGGCGATCATTAATTTTGTTACAGATACCGTAAGCAGCCGAATACCTGTTGTTGTCGGCGTTGGCGGGAACAATACGCAGGAAATTCTCGACACCATCAAACATACCGATTTTACGGCTATCGACTGTGTACTGTCGGTTTCACCTTATTATAACAAGCCGTCCCAGCAAGGCATATACCTTCATTACAAGGCCATTGCTACTGCCTGCCCTGTACCGGTGATCATTTACAATGTACCAGGCCGCACAGGATCAAATATTTCAGCCGAAACCACCCTGAAGCTTGCCAGTGACTGCAAGTCAATTATTGGCACCAAGGAAGCTTCGGGAAATATGGCGCAAATCATGCAGATCATCGGAAATAAACCGAAAAATTTCCATGTAATATCGGGTGATGATGCCCTTGCGCTTCCCATTATTGCCATTGGAGGAGCCGGTGTTATTTCGGTTACAGCCAATGCTTTTCCCCATGAAATTTCCAGCATGGTAAATCATGGGCTTAAAGCCGAAATGTCAAAGGCTGCCAGCATCCATTACAAAATGCTCGACATAACCAATGCCCTGTTTGAAGAAGGAAGTCCTGCCGGAGTGAAAGCCATGCTTGATATATTAAAAATTGCACCCCAAACGGTAAGGTTACCCCTGGCACCGGTAAGTGAGCAGCTTTCCAAGAAGCTTGAGATGCTCGCAAAAAAGAACAAATAGACTACGCCCTCTCATACAGAAAAAATTCACACTTACATAAACCAATTAATCATTCCTTATCATGAAAACTAAACTATTTTTAACCGTGCTGTTTGCTGCCCTTCTCGGTGTTTCAACAACCAAAGGACAAGGCTTTCAACCTCCTGCTCCCGGCAAGGCAGTTGTTTACATTGCGCGTACCACCAGTTATGCCATGGCCGTATCGTTTGAGTACTTCCACAACGATAAATTCATCGGCATTTTCAAAGGCAAAAATTACATGCGCTACGAATGTGACCCTGGCAAACAATTGATTTGGATATCTTCGGAAAATAAGGAGTTCATTGAGTGTGACCTTAAGGAAGGGGGATCTTACGTGATAATAGTCAATATTTACCCTGGGGTTATGAAAGCAAGGATGGAGAGCAGTCCCATTACTGCTTCTGACGAGAGGTTTGCCGATGTGAAGGCACTTGTTATGGATAAAGCTCCGGTGGTTACCCCACAGGAAAAAATAGATGCCACCAATAAAAAACTTGAAAAGTTTATTGCCGAATGGATGTCACGGTACGAAACCGAAATAAAAGGTATCAAGGAAACCGATAAATTAACCCCTGATATGGCACTGCCTGAAGAAGCCATGAAGTAGAATTCTCCAAATAAAAAAAGGCTGTCTAAAAAGTCCGATAATCGGAGCCGTCATTGCGAACGAAGTGAAGCAATCTGCTATATATTAGAAGATTGCTTCAGTCGTCCCTCCTTCGCAATGACGGTTTCCAACTTTTTAGATAGCCTCTTTTTTATTCAATAGACTTACTGTTTTTCAGCCATGCTTTGTGCCCCATGGCAATGTTTGTACTTCTTACCACTTCCGCAGGGACATGGGTCGTTTCGGCCCACCTTTTTTTCAACCCGTACCGGCTGTACATGCTCTTCCTTTTTTTGTCCCCCAGCCTGATCGGGTTGGAATTCGCGTTTGCTGGTTTCCAGTTTACTGAAATCAGTACGCCGTGGTGCCTGGGCACGTTGTACACCACTGGCATCGCGAATGGGTAATTGACCCCGAAGCAGCACACTGGTAACCTCGCGGTTTATCTTATCGATCATGGTCCTGAACAACTCAAACGATTCGAACTTATAAATGAGCAGGGGATCTTTTTGTTCGTAGGTTGCGGTTCTTACCGACTGCCGCAGATCGTCCAGTTCACGTAAATGTTCCTTCCAGGCCTCATCGATGGTATGCAACATAACGGTTTTTTCGAGCGACCTTGTCAGTTCTTCGGCATTTGACTGGTAAGCCTTTTCGAGGTTGGTAAGCACATTGAAAATCCTTGTGCCGTCGGTAATAGGGACAACAATATTTTCATACAGCTTCCCTTGTTTTTCGAACACATCGCGGATCACTGGCAATGCCTGTTTGGCTATCATCTGCTGTTTACGCTGATAAGTTTCGCGTAAGGCCTGGTAAGATTTTTCGATAATATCACCCCCCGAAAGCTTATTGTATTCCTGCTGGGTAACAGGAGGTTCAATAGAAAGCTGTCGTAATACATTGAACTTGAATTCGTCAAATTCTACCTGTCCGTGGTATTGATTAACCAGGCTCTCACAAACATCGTACATCATATTGGCTACATCAAGTTGGATACGCTCTCCGTATAAGGCATGTCTTCTTTTGGTGTAGATCACCTCGCGCTGGGAGTTCATCACATCGTCGTACTCGAGCAGGTGCTTACGGATGCCAAAGTTATTCTCTTCAACCTTCTTCTGTGCCCGCTCAATCGACTGGGTAATGAGCTTGGCCTGAATAGGTTCGCCCTCGTTCCATCCCATCTTGGCCATCCATCCGGCAATACGGTCAGAGGCAAACAAACGCATAAGGTCGTCCTCGAGCGAAACATAAAACTGCGATGACCCGGGATCGCCCTGCCTACCGGCACGTCCGCGCAACTGGCGGTCGACGCGCCGCGATTCATGTCTTTCGGTACCTATAATGGCAAGTCCTCCGGCTTTCCGCACATCTTCGGTGAGTTTAATATCAGTACCCCTGCCCGCCATATTGGTGGCAATGGTAACAGTTCCTGTGCGGCCGGCTTCAGCCACAATTTCTGCTTCGCGCTGATGCAGTTTGGCATTAAGTACATTGTGTTTTATGCCTTTTAACTTAAGCATCCTGCTCAGCAACTCGGAAATTTCCACCGAGGTGGTACCTACCAATGAAGGTCGTCCGTTATTATGCAAAGTTACTATCTCATCGATAACGGCATTGTACTTTTCGCGTTTGGTACGATAAATCAAATCCTCACGATCGTCACGGACAACCGACCTGTGGGTTGGAATAACCACCACATCCAGCTTATAGATGTTCCAGAATTCACCGGCTTCGGTTTCGGCAGTTCCAGTCATACCGGCCAGCTTATGGTACATTCTGAAGTAATTTTGCAGGGTAATGGTTGCAAAAGTTTGTGTGGCAGCTTCAACCTTTACCCTTTCTTTGGCTTCTATGGCCTGGTGCAATCCTTCGGAATACCTCCGGCCTTCGAGGATACGCCCGGTTTGTTCATCAACAATCTTAACCTTGTTATCCATTACCACATAGTCGACATCACTTTCGAACATGGTATAGGCTTTCAGTAACTGGTTAACGGTATGGATACGGTCGGATTTGATGGCATAGTCCTGTAACAGCTTATCTTTCTGCAGTAGTTTTTCTTCTGCCGAAAGTCCCGCTTTTTCCAGTTCGGCAATTTCAGACCCTATGTCGGGCATGATAAAGAAATTGGGATCTGAAGCTGTTCCGGTGATCAGGTCTGTTCCTTTTTCGGATAATTCAACCGAATTGAGTTTTTCGTCAATGATAAAATAGAGATCGTCGGTAACTACATGCATGTTTTTGCTGTTTTCCTGCATGTAGAAATTCTCGGTTTTCAGTAAAAGAGCTTTATTACCCTGTTCACTCAGGAATTTGATAAGGGGTTTGTTCTTGGGCAACCCTTTGAACGACTGAAGCAATTTAAATCCGCCTTCCTCGGTTTTGCCTTCGGCAATAAGCTTTTTGGCTTCAGCAAGCATATTGGTGACCAGGGTGCGCTGCGTGTTGACGAGCTTTTCAACCTGGGGTTTGAATTCTTCAAATGACTGATCGTCTCCTTTGGGTATTGGACCCGAGATGATCAAAGGTGTTCTGGCATCATCAATCAACACTGAATCCACCTCGTCGACAATGGCATAATGATGTTTACGCTGCACCAGGTCGTTTGGACTGCCGGCCATGTTGTCGCGCAGGTAATCAAAACCAAACTCATTGTTGGTTCCATAGGTAATATCAGCCAGATAGGCTTTACGCCGGCTGTCGGAATTAGGCTGGTGTTTGTCGATGCAATCAACTGTCAACCCGTGAAATTCAAAAACAGGTCCCATCCATTCCGAGTCGCGCCTCGACAGGTAGTCGTTAACAGTAACAATATGAACACCCCTGCCTGCCAACGCGTTCAGAAATACCGGCAAGGTAGCAACCAGTGTTTTACCTTCGCCGGTGGCCATTTCTGCTATTTTCCCCTCGTGAAGTACTATGCCGCCTATCAGCTGTTCGTCGTAATGAACCATATCCCAGGTGACCGGGTTACCACCGGCAAGCCAGGTATTCATATGCCTTGCCTTATCACCGTTAATCTGAACACTGTCTTTTTGCGATGCCAGGCTCCGGTCCATATCCGTTGCAGTAACCTCAATGTAGGGGTTCTCCTTAAACCTGCGGGCGGTTTCCTTCACCAGCGAAAAGGCTACGGGCAAAACTTCAAGCAATGACGTTTCGAGTTTGTCAATAATGTCCTTCTCGGTTTTATCAATTTCGCGATATAGTTCCTCCATTTTCTCCACATCAACAGAACCCTGTTCAATGGTGCTTTTCATTCCGGCAATGTGATCTTCCAATTCCTTTACCGAGCCCTGAACATAGTTTTTTATTTCAGTGGTTTTAGCCCTGAGTTCATCATTCGAAAGCTTTTCAATCTCACTGTAAGCTTCACGGATTTTGTTCAACAAAGGAATGATTTCCTTGATATCGCGTTGTGACTTACTGCCGAAGAATTGTTTTAAAACGTTTGTTAATGCCATGTTATTAAATTACAATCAGATAAAATAAAAAAACAGGGGCTGACAGGTCAGCCCCAGGTAAAAAGCAGCACCCGCAGGCTACAAAGCAGTAGCTGCCGGATGCGTTTTATTCATCTCTAAGCGACATAATATCGCGGTCGAAGACATACAAATTGCCGTTACCAATAAGCTTCAGCTTATCAAGTAACTGGGTGGAATTGGCTTCTTCTTCAATCTGTTCGGTAACAAACCACTGAATCCAGTTGTGCGTGGTATAGTCTTTTTCATCCATACAAACGGCCACAATGCTGTTGATTGATGCGGTGATAAACTGTTCGTGTTTGAGCACTTCTTCAAACATCTTTTTTACTTCGCCAAAATCCTGTTCAGGTTTTTTGAAAGCAGGAATAACAGCTTTTCCGCCTCTTTCGTTGATATACCTGACAATTTTCAGCATATGCTCACGCTCCTCGTCGGATTGTGCATAAAGCCAACCGGCTATACCGGCCATACCTTTTGTTTCGGCCCATGATGCCATAGCCAGGTAAAGGATTGAGGAATATCCTTCCTTCTCTACCTGCTCATTTAATATCTTTTCTACTTTCTTATTCAGCATAATCTTATTTTTTATCGGTTTAATTGTACAAAACAAAATTAGGAAAAAAAACTACGTTCATTTCAATGATTATCCTTACATATTCCGGATGATTTCATGGCCAAATTCTGAACATTTTAATTTAGTGGCCCCCTGCATCAGTCGTTCGAAATCGTAGGTAACCCGCTTCGATTGAATAGCACCTTGCAATCCTTTAACAATCAAATCCGATGCTTCCTTCCAGCCCAGGTATTCAAACATCATGGCGCCCGACAGAATAACAGAGCCAGGATTTACCATGTCTTTTCCTGCATATTTTGGGGCAGTTCCATGGGTTGCCTCAAAAATGGCATGCCCGGTATCGTAATTGATATTCGCACCCGGGGCAATACCTATACCACCAACAATGGCTGCCAGGGCATCAGAAATGTAATCGCCGTTCAGGTTAAGCGTGGCAATTACCGAATACTCAGCCGGACGGGTAAGTATTTGTTGCAGGAAGGCATCGGCAATGACATCTTTTAACACAATTTTTTTACCGGTTTTGGGATTGGTAAACGAACACCAGGGACCTCCGTCCATCTCGGCCGCTCCGAATTCAGTTCGGGCCAACTGGTAACCCCAGTCGCGAAATCCACCTTCTGTAAATTTCATGATGTTTCCTTTGTGTACCAGTGTAACTGAAGGAAGATCGTGCTCAATGGCATAACGAATAGCTGCCCTGACCAGACGTTCTGAGCCTTCGCGCGACACAGGCTTTATGCCAATGGAGGAAGTTTCAGGGAACCTGATCTTGGTAACTTTCATCTGCGAACGCAGAAAATCTATAACCTGCTTTGCTTCAGAACTTCCCGCCATCCATTCAATTCCGGCATAGATATCTTCGGCGTTTTCTCTGAAGATGACCATATTGGTGGTTGAAGGATCTTTAACCGGTGAAGGAACCCCTTCATAATAGCGTACCGGGCGTAAACATACATAAAGATCGAGCATTTGCCGGAGAGCAACATTGAGCGAACGGATACCTCCGCCAACCGGTGTGGTAAGCGGTCCCTTAATAGCCACCAGGTATTGCCTGATGGTATCCAGGGTGTTATCGGGCAGCCAGTTACCTGTTTTATCAAATGCTTTTTGCCCTGCAAGCACCTCTTGCCAATATATTCTGCGCTTTCCACCATAGGCTTTTTCAACAGCGCTATCAAAAACAGTAACCGAGGCGGCCCAAATATCGGGTCCTGTGCCATCACCTTCGATAAATGGTATCACCGGATTGTCTGGAACAACCAGCTTTTGGTTGTGCATGGTAATTTGCTCTCCGCTCATATTATTTGGTTTTATTCGAGTTCAAGGTTTAACTTTTGCCTGAAGGCAGTTAAAGCAGGGTTCTTTTGGCTAAGATACCTGAATTTTTCTTCACTGGTGTATAATTTCACCTTTTGGTTTTCCGGTGCTTCTGATAGCCTTGCCACAATGGTAATCCTGTTGTTGCCAAAGGCATGTTGCAGGTATTTTTCAAGGTCGGACCGGGTGGTATTGTTGAAATCGTCCATCTGTGACCCGTTATTCAGGTCTACCTGAATGGCATCTTCACCGGCAATGACAGGTTCAACACTTCTGAGCGTAACAGCCATACGGGGCCTGCTTTCGCGGAGTTGTGCAGCGTATTCCGACCAATAATGATGTAACATTTCGGAAGTTAATGTTTTTGCAGGAGTATCGGTATCCAACCCCGCTTCTTCGTTGTCACCCTCCTCATTTTCAATGTCGACAGCATTAACTTCCGGTTTTCTGCCTGCCGCGTTCAGCGCTTCTTTAATTGATATCTGGTGAAATGACTGGCGACCATTGTCCGGTTCCTTTGTAAGCACCGGCTTTGGAACAGCGTTAGTAACAGTACCATTATTATCAAGGGCTGCCGGGGCAGATTCCTGGCGTGTTGATACAGGATTACTTCCGGCGGAATGCTCACTTATTTCCGGAACCTGAAGTACCTCCTGTTCACGTATCAGGTTTTTTTTTTCGCCGGCAATGTTGCATAGCCGTATGAGTGCAATTTCGAGATGAAGACGCTGGTTTCGGCTTGCTTTATAGGATAGCTCGCACTGATTGCATATCTCCAATGCCCTGAAAAGAAAATCACTGCTGCATTTAACAGCCTGCTGACGATAACGGTTTTTCAACACTTCGCTTACTTCGAGCAGCGGAAGTGTAGCTTCGTCGTGACAGACCAGCAGGTCGCGAAAATGCGATGACAGTCCGCCTAAAAAATTCTGTCCGTCGAAACCACGCTGCAGGATATCGTTGAAAATAACCAGCGCTTTTGTGGCTGATCCCTCCAGGAAAACTTCGGTTATGTTGAAAAAATACTCGTAATCAAGCACATTCAGGTTTTCGAGTACTTCGCGGTAGGTAATGTTCCGGTTTGAAAAACTGGCCACCTGATCAAAAATCGACAAGGCATCGCGCATGGCCCCGTCGGCTTTCAGTGCAATAACATTCAACGCCTCCTCCTCAAAAGCAATACCCTCCAAGGTTGCTACCTTGGCAAGGTAGGCCACAATGTCCTCAACCCTGATGCGATGAAAATCGAAGATCTGGCAACGCGACAATATGGTCGGAATAATTTTATGCTTTTCGGTTGTAGCCAAAATGAAAATTGCATGTTCGGGAGGCTCTTCCAACGTTTTGAGAAACGCGTTAAAGGCTGCCTGCGAAAGCATATGTACCTCATCGATGATATAAATACTGTATTTCCCTACCTGGGGCAGGATTCTCACCTTTTCGATAAGGCTTCTGATGTCATCAACCGAGTTATTGGAAGCAGCATCGAGTTCGTGTATGTTAAATGACCTCGATTCGTTAAACGACTTACATGATTCGCACTGGTCGCAGGCTTCGGTATCCGCCGTGCGGTTAAAACAATTGAGTGTTTTAGCAAAAATACGGGCGCATGTTGTTTTTCCTACCCCTCTCGGACCACAGAAAAGATATGCATGGGCTATCTGCTGCGTTCGGATGGCATTTTTAAGCGTGTTCGTAACCGAAGGCTGACCAACAACCGTATCAAAATTTACCGGCCGGTATTTTCTTGCTGAAACAACAAAGTCACTCATGAGGGCAAAACTCTACCGGCAAAGATATTTAATAAAAGCTTTTTTATCCGCTATGTTAATAAAAAATATCGCAATCGCTGAAGGTACAACCCTGACAGGGTTTTAAACCCTGTCAGGGGTCTGATGGGGTTTTAAACCCTGTCAGGGGTCTGATGGGGTTTTAAACCCTGTCAGGGGTCTGATGGGGTTTTAAACCCTGTCAGGGGTCATGTATGTCCGTGTGGTGCAAGCTCATTATCAAGGAATCAGTCTTACGTTTCCGTAATGCGATGTAATATTAACCTCAGCATTGGCCTGCTGATCAGCTCCAATAACTCCGTTGATCTTCATTTCGTTGTTTTCGTTAAAGCGGTTCAACCGGTTGTTATCTTCGGGGTAGACAATACTGCAATACTTTGCATAACCGTTTAACCGGTAGGTTGCATCACCTGCAATGCCCAGCCTGTAATTGCCATAGCTGTTATTCACCTTAATGGCTTCAAAACCCGATGGAATATGATCAACAATAACGTCGGAGTACCTGGTGTCGACCTGCAGTTTTCCAGTAAGTTCGTTTATCCTGAAATGCCCGTAAGCAGCATTTGTCACAAAATTATTGAGTTTTACAAGCTCGTAGGTATCGTACTTGCTTTCAGATACAATGGATGTGCCATTGGTGACAAATACTTTTGAATACTTGCTCAGGATAACCAGCGCCTTGCTTTCGGTTATGCTGATTTTGGAGTATTTTATATCCATTTCAATCCACCGGCATTCCTGTATGGTTCCGTTTGAATAGGACAGCAGAATTTTCGACAAGGGTTCTTTGGAGCTATGGATGATTTTGTTGGCTGTTAGCTTTCCATACTTTATATCCAGGGTGGAAGTAGAAGTAAGTTCGTCTATAAAAACATTACCATATTTGTTAATCAGGTTTACCGGAACGGTTTTAGGCATGGAAACCGTGTAATTGATCTGAAGACCGTCCTTTCCGGAGTTAAAATTCCTGAAATATTTACCAAAATCATCGTCAATATTGGTAACTGCCCTGATGGCATCACCTTCCTGGGTGATTTCGATACTGATCATATCCAGCAGTTCCTCGGCTTTTTCCCTGTCCTTCACATTCACCCTGATCTGTACATCAATGGTGATGGCCGGATCTTCGCGGTTCACAATATCAATATTTCCGTATTTGTTAAGCATCTCGAGCCGGGTTGAAGGCTTAACAACGAATTCTTTTTTAATTTCCCGGGTAAAAGTGCCACCTTCCTGCGCCATCATTTGCAGGTAAATGAACAATGCTGTGAACATTGCTATGGCTGTCCGTTTGTGTAATATTGTTTTCATGGGAATAATTTTTATTTTCAATGAATTCATTTATAATAATGCATTGTTGGTTTGGGATGTACGGGTAATGATCATGTCCATCAGGTCGATCTTCACCTGGTAAAAATTGATAATGGCACTAACGATCCTCTCGTCATCGGGATTTTGACGTAAGTCCTCCTTCAGGGCCATCATCTGTTTGTCCATATCGTTTAGTTCATCCAAAATTTGTTGTTTTTCAGCTTTTCCATTTTTAAAATTCAGCGTCTGCAATTGACTATAATATAAATCCAATTGCCTTACATAATAGGCTTCAGCTTCTTTTAATTCAGGCGAAGACGCATAGGTAAGTAACTGCTGCATTTTGCCGGTAACCAGCTTATATTCATGGAAAGAAGCATAGGAAATAATCGCTAAAAACAAAACGGCGGCTGCTACCTTCAGCAACACCAACACCGTTTTGCGCGAACGTTTCTGATGAAATGCATCGAGCTTCTGATCAAATCGCCCGAAATGCCCCGGCAAGGGTTCCCCGGTATCAAATCGTTCAGGATTTTCCCTGACAAATTCATCCAAAGGCTTCATCGTTTTCATTTTTCAAATAGGCAATTAATTTCTTTCTGGCCCTTGCTAATTGCGACCTTGAGGTAGATTCACTGATGTTAAGAATAGAGGCTATCTCCTCGTGGTCGTAACCCTCAAATAAGGCAAGCGACAGAACAATTCTGAAACCATCAGGAAGCTTTTCAATGGCATTTCGGATAAGATTTATCTTTCCAATCAATTGCTCCTCATCCCACGATTCGTGTTCTGTTTCAGGTTTGTCTGCCAACCTGTCATCAAGCTCCTCGAACCTTATCTTTCTGGCTCTGAGTATATCAATGGACTTATTGATCACAATCCGCTTCAACCAGGCCCCAAAACTCATTTCACCCCGGTAGGTATCAATTTTCAGAAAGGCCGATAAAAAAGCTTCCTGCATCACATCTTCAGCTTCGGCCTGATCTTTTAGCATACGGTAACAGGCATTGTACATGGCTTTGTAATACAACCTGTAAATCTCCCGTTGTGCCAACCTGTCGCCTTTCCGGCACCTTTCAATGAACTCGAAATGGATCTGATAAGTTTTTGACCCGGTCATTTACTCAATTATATAGACGTAAGACATTCCAACTTGCTGCAAATTTTCCGAAAAATAATGAAATTACTTTTTCTCCGGGGTACCCTGCTGCTGATTATTATTAACCGGCTGGTACCACTGAAAGTTCTGTACAACATAAAAGGTAGGCATGTCGTTAAAGGATGCTGACCTGAAAAAAGCAGCGCCACAACCGAGTTCCAGGGCATCTTTCGAAAGAATGTTACTGCGGTGCAGCCTGGAATTCATCCATCCTTTAAGTTGTGCCTCACCAAATGAAAGATAGGTGTGCGGCAATATCAGTGCACCATCGGGTGTTTTGCTGAAATTACCCTTCCCGCGCAGGTAAATGGCTTCATTCGAAGTGTATTGCAGCCCGTATCCCTCTATCAGGTTCTCTGCCAGGTATGGATTGGTAATATGGCATAACAAGGCCCGGTCGTTTGGTGTTTTTTTTCGTTCATCTGAATGGTTGAGATGATCAAAGAAATTACCTGCAACCATGTCACGGGCATGCATTTCAGCAGACTGTTCAAGCATAGAGTTGTACGACAAAGGTTTTAGGTTATGTTTTACCCTAATCTCATTCGTAAGGTGGAAAATGATCTCGTTGATTCTCTTATAATCGACATACTCAAAATCAATGGCTTCATGAAAAGCCTTTACTTTTCTGAAATCGCGCTGCAGAGATTGAATATCTTCCATCTTAATGGGTCTCCATACCATAAATGAGGACAATACGATAGCGAAAAGGGCTATTCCTGCAACTGGTAATACTTTGGTTTGCATATTCATAAGATATGATGTTTTCAAATTTACCTATTGTATGTAAAAGTTGAGAAATATTTAACACAATAAAGTCGGAAAAGTTAATATATTTAAAGCCCGGAAACAGTGTCCGAAAAAACACTGCCCTACTGTCTTCGTTGTATTTGCCGGCATTTTTACCGGAAAGCCTTTGATAAGCGACTATTTGCCATGAAACCTGAAACAAAACTGGTATTATTGGTTGAGGAGAAAAAGAGCGATTGGAAAGCGCTCAAATCGTTATATGATCACGAGGACTACCCTATTCATATCATTGCAGTTCATTCCGTTGTAAAGGCGGCAGATAAACTCAGGACAAATCACTGGCATGCTGTTGCCGCTGATTATGGCCTGATTAATGATATCAGCGCAAACCTGACGAGGGCCCTGGGCAATATTCCAATAATTGCCCTGATTGACGCTGGAAACGAACACGAGGGTATCAGGGCGGTTCAGGAAGGGGCCAGTGAATTTCTGATAAAAGACGAACAGTACCGGTTTGTCAAGTTACTTCCCCTGGTTGTTCACAAATCGGTGGAAAAGGAAATACATCGGCTTGAACTGCAGAAATATCGTAATCAACTCGAAAAGATAGTGGAGGAAAGAACCATCGAATTGATTGAAATGTATGGCAAACTGCAGGAAAATGAAACGAATTTCAGGAATATCTTTAATGGCAGTAGTGACGGCATTATCATAACCGACTACGAGCGGAATTTTATTGAAGCCAACGATGCCTTGTTAAAACAATTTGGCGTTACCAAAGAATTTCTTGCATCAACGGCTATGATGGACTTTTTACTACCCGCCTTCAGACCGAAAATTTTGGGAATGGATGAAAAACTTCTTGCCGGACAACCCTCCGGCAATGTTGAAGTTGAAATCCGCTCCCCTGTTAATGGTGAAACCCTCTATTACGAAATCAGTATTGTCCCCATAATTTTCAACCAGAAGAATGCCCTGTTAACCATTATGCGCAATATTGCCGAGCGTAAAACACATGCACGTAAAGTTTTTGAAACCATCATTCAAACTGAAGAAGATGAGCGTAAGCGCTTTGCCAGGGATCTGCACGACGAAATAGGACCGCTCATCTCTGCGCTTAAAATATACACCAATTCATTTCTGGAAACAACCGATGCTGCCAGGAAAGACAAACTGGCCCGCCAGATCGGATCGATCATGCGCGACGTCATTGATTCCATAAAGATCATCTCAAACGACCTGAGTCCGCACGTACTCGAGAATTTCGGCCTCAAGGCCGCCATACAGAATTTTATCGACCTGTTTTCGAAAAATATCCAGATCACGTTTGAATCAAACCTCGATAATCTGCGCTTTCCAAACACCACCGAATCATTGATCTACAGGATAATTAAAGAATTAATCAATAATACGGTTAAGCATGCCCGTGCTTCACAAATAAGTATAAACCTCGATTATTTTGATACGGTGCTGGTTTGTAATTACCGTGACAATGGTATCGGATTCGACTGGGAACAACAGTCAGGAACGCCCTCGAAAGGCCTCGGAATTAACAATATCATGGCCAGAGTCCGCTCACTTGGCGGGGAACTGGAGGTTCATTCAAAGCCAGGACAAGGATTCGCTATAAATTTCGTATTTCAAACCATTCTTATAAATGCCAGTCAATCATAAAAAATATAAAGTTATAATTGCCGATGATCACACCCTTTTCCGGCAGGGATTAAGGCTGATTCTCGAAGATATTGATGGCTTAGAAGTCGTAGCGGATGTTGCCAATGGACAGGAACTTATTGACATAACCGACCAGTTTTTACCGGACCTGGTTATCATGGATATCAATATGCCCATTGTAAACGGTATTGAAGCCAGCAGGGTGTTACTGCAAAAGTATCCCGACTTGAAAATCCTGGTTATCTCTATGTACAGTGATGAACAATATTACAATAGTGTTATCGAAAACGGGGTTAAGGGCTTCATTTTAAAAGATGCTGAAAATACAGAACTAAGGGCTGCCGTAAATACCATACTGAACGGAAAGACCTATTTTTCGCAGGAATTATTGATCAAACTTATCCGTAGCAAACAACACCCTGTTAATGTTGCCATTTCACCCCGTGAACAGGAAGTACTGGAACTTATCTGTCAGGGTCTTAGCACACAGGAAATTGCCACCAGGCTGTTTCTGAGTGACAGAACTGTGGAAAACCATCGCGCAAGCCTGCTTGACAAAACCGGCTGCCGTAATTCACTGTCGCTTGTTTTATATGCGATACGGAATAAGCTGGTAAGTCTGCAATAGGCAATTGCTGACATTAGAAACTAAAAAATAGCCTGAAACAGCGCCCTGAAAAAATAAAAGGCCAGTACAAATGCCACGACAACCTTCATGAATGTCCCCGCCAAAAAACCAATAAATGATCCGACGGCTGCCCGGGTTGCCTGCTGCGAATTCTGCCCGGCATAACGTTCACCAATAAGCGCCCCGATGAAGGGACCGCCCAGTATGCCGAACAGGCCAAAAGGCCCAAGTACAATACCCAGCATAGGCAATAGTATAACCCCAACAATAAGTCCAATGGTGCTTCCCCGCACGCCGGCCCGTGTACCACCGAATTTTTTCGTCCCCCATATGGGAACCACGTAATCAATTACCGATACCACAATAATGATAAGGGCCCATATCACCAGCATGTTAACAGAAAACTGTGCGAATTTGGTCCAATGCAGTAACAACAACCCCAGATAGCTTATGGGGGGACCGGGCAAACCGGGCAATATGCTGCCAATGACACCTACCAGGATACAGATAATGCCTAAAACAACAAGGAGGTATTCCATAGTATCAAGGATTAATAAGGTGTAACCACTATCAATTACCTGATGAAGATAGTACAAAAAAACCGAAAGCAACAGACCAATACGGGTCTCAACGCTGAAAAACGCTCTATTCGTTATGACCCTGCTGAATAATTACTTCACTTGGCTGCATATGCTTTTCTTTGTGCGGGGCATGCGGATGCCAGCCAACCAGGTAAATCATTACAAAAAAGCCTACCACGTAGGCAATAGCCACATGCCAGCCTTTTCTAAGATAATTCACCGTGTTCTTGGCCTCGGGGTATAAATTGGAGAGGGCTACACCGGCCGAGGAACCAAACCAGATCATAGAACCTCCAAAACCAACGGCATAGGCCAGCACACCCCAGTCGTATCCGCCCTGTTCGAGGCATAATTTGGTCAGGGGAATATTATCGAAGACTGCCGAAATAAAACCCAGGGCAAATGCCGTCCAGGCAGAGGCAGGCGGCAACTCTTCCACGGGCATCAACGAGGCAATGGTAACCAGCGACATCAGAAAAACCGTTCCCATCCAGGCATTTTTCATCTCATGCCAGGGTGCTTTACGGATAAAACTACCAATGATAATGCCAATCCATACACCTAAGGCGGGAAAATCGAGGGTGTAATTGGTAACAATGGCAGATACCAGAATAAGGAAGACAATGCCGATCCGTGTCCAGTCGACTTTAATACGGGTACTGGCGTCCTTTATGATCCGGTTGTACCTGTCCTGTTGAATCGACCCCACAATGCCAAAAATCACGAGTGCCGCGGCTGCGGCTACAAAGGCATGCACCACATCCAGGGGGCTTACCCCGTCAATCCACATCAGGGTGGTGGTGGTATCTCCCACCACACTGCCGGCGCCCCCGGCGTTTGCAGCTGCAATAATAGCAGCCAGAAATCCCAGGTGCACCTTGCCCTTGAATACAACCAGTGCAATGGTACCGCCAATCATGGCAGCCGCTATATTATCCAGAAATGAGGAGAGTACAAAAATAAAAACCAACAGTACAAAACCGCCTTTCCAGTCATCGGGCAGATAATGCGGCAGTATATCGGGAAATTTCGACTCCTTGAAAATCTCAGCCAGGATGGCAAAGCCAAACAACAATCCCAACAGGTTCAATAATATCCGCCATTCTCCTTCGTGGCCGGCGGTGCCTGCAAGGTGATCCCAGAAAGAAAATTCCGTGAAGGCATATTTGAGCACCAGGATTACCGCAAGCCCTGTAAGTGCAACATACATGGTTTTGTGGTGAAAGATGGCCACACCAAGCAGGGTTATGGCAAAAACGATAAACTCGATACGGATACCCATAACAGCCGGCATTTTCCCATCGGCAGCAAAAAGAGCCTGACCCATCATCAATAAAAAGAACATGATTCCGGCTACCCGGAACTTTTTCAGAAAATTCAAGTGTCTCATATATACCAGGAGATTATGCAGTTTAAAACTGGGGAGCAAAGATAGCAAGAAAAGGACACGTTATTCACCCAGTGTAGCAACCATCACTGCCTTAATGGTATGAACGCGGTTCTCGGCCTGATCGAAAACAATGGAGGCTGGTGATTCAAAAACCTCGTCGGTTACCTCCATGGATTCAATTCCAAACTGCTTGAAGATATCCTCCCCTACCTTTGTCTGCCTATCGTGAAAGGCCGGCAGACAATGCAAAAACTTCACATTGGGATTGCCGCTAAGATCCAGCGCCTTGCGGTTAACCTGGTAGGGTAGTAGAAGTTTTACCCTTTCGGCCCATACCGATGCCGGCTCACCCATCGAAACCCAGACGTCGGTGTAAAGGAAGTCAGCTCCCTTAACGGCTTTTTCAATATCGTCGGTTATGGTAACGCTGGCACCTGTTTGCCTGGCTATGTCCCTGCTGGTATTCACCAGCTCATCGGCAGGCTGACAAGCTTTGGGTGCTGCCGCCCTGAAATCGATTCCCATTTTGGCACAGCCTATCATCAATGAATTGCCCATATTGTTACGGGCATCGCCCAGGTAACAAAACGACATTTGATGTAAGGGTTTATCGCTATGTTCAATCATCGTCATCAGATCGGCCAGTACCTGGGTAGGATGAAACTCGTTGGTAAGTCCGTTCCAAACCGGAATCCCCGAATAGGTGGCCAGATCTTCCACAACCTGTTGCCCGTATCCCCGGTATTCGATGCCGTCGAACATGCGCCCCAATACACGTGCCGTATCTTTAACCGATTCTTTGTGGCCGATTTGCGAGCTCACCGGATCGAGGTAGGTCACATGAGCGCCCTGATCGTGGGCAGCTACCTCAAATGCACAACGGGTGCGGGTAGATGTTTTCTCAAATATAAGCGCAATGTTTTTCCCCTTCAGCCTGGGTTGTTCAGTACCGGCATATTTGGCCTTTTTTAACTCAAATGACAGATCAAGCAAAAATCTGATTTCAGCAGGCGTAAAATCCAGCAGCTTCAGAAAACTACGGTTACGAAGATTGAATGGCATAATGGTTTCAGGTTAATAAATAATATAATAGGTATTCAGTAGCATTAAAAACAGAATACTGCAAAAATAGTCATTGCTTCGTTCAGTTGTTAATGATATTTGTCATTTAATGTATTTTTATACCGTAAATATTAATATTAATTCCGTATAAATTGAAAATTTTCCCCTCGCTGGATTTTCATCCCCTATAATTGTTTTTTTATCTTTACATAAGGTCAGATTGATCAATGTATTGGAACCGCTGACGTGAAAGAGACGTACAAAACCAAAACGCACATTAACATCGCTACATGAACAAACCACTGGTCGCTTTGCTTGTCATACCATGCCTGATAATGATATCCTGTAAAAAAAACGGAGATAACAACCTCATAACATCGGGACGCATTGATTACAACATCACCTATCTGAATAACGATCTGGACAAAAAAACACGGGGTATTCTCCCTTCGCGTATGCGGCTGGAGTTTGACGAAGAACATGCCATTAACTTAATAGACGGTTTCATGGGCATGTATAAGCTAAATTCCTATACCAATTTTAATTCGCGCAAATGCTCAACCGTACTTAAGGTGCTGGATAAACATTACCTGTTTAAGGGAGGCCGCGAAGAGCAAATGTGCTGTTTTGACAGGATGGATGATATGGAAATCGAGGAGACCGGTGAAACCAAAACCATAGCCGGATTTCTTTGCAAAAAGGCTTTGGTTACCTTGCCATCCACAGGTGAAACTTTCAGCATTTTCTATACCGACGAAATTGATCTTAAACATGCCAATGTTACCAATCCATACAAAAAGGTTAAAGGCGTGCTGATGGAGTTTGAATTGGATCTGCTTTACCTGGAAATGCGTTTTGTGGCAGAAAAATTCCAGCCCATTGAGGACACTGACTTTGCTTTTAAAATTAGCGAGAACAGCAAATTGGTATCACGCGACCAGATGACCAGGATTCTCAACAAGCTTATGGAATAGTTACTACTGAAAGGGTACAAGGGTTGGTTTTTGCGGAAAAAATCCGGTAAATCTTTCTTTGGGTATTCCGTCGATGATCAGGTTGCTTGCGTTGGCTTCGCCGGGTTTACCCGGATAAATGCCCAACCTCAGTACAAAGGTATCGAAAACCAACTGATCGTTTCTTAATCTCACGCCCACGCTAACGCCCGAGTAGAGATGGGATTCCTCGATCCTGTCGCTTTCTCCTGCCACCAGCGCCAAATCGATACTGCCAAAAAAAGCAAACCGGAATCCCAGTAATACATAAGGGCTGAAAAATACCGATTCGAAATTAAGCACCAGTTTTTTACTTCCTCTCAGCCTATAAGAATCAGAAAGTCCGGTTATACCTTCCTTATCGGCAATGGTGGTATACTCACCCATATACCGTTCAATACCATCAAGATAAGTAAGGTTGATAAAATTCCTGTACTGAAATCTTTGCTGACGATGCAGGGCTGAGAAAAAGTGAAGCCGCGAGCTGAAAGTTCCCTGTTCGGTCTGGTTTTTATTAAGAAAGGTTCCGAATCCGAGCTGACCCGAAACGTAAGCGCCATTGTTGAAATAACTGCCGAAGGATCCGCCAACAGCAAAATACGACCTGGTTTTGTATTCTCCCCACTCCACTCCTGCTGTAAAGTCGATGCGGTATCCATAAGGTACGTCCTCTGTGCGGCCAAAAGTATGGATAAGATTATCTTTTCTGAACCCCTGATGTGAAAATCCTGTGGAGAATAATAGCATCGTACGGTCCTGAAAGGCATGCAGGTACTGCTCATTTGTTGCCGGACCCTTGCTGATTTCAAACTGATTCAACCGGCCTGTCAGGAAAAAGCCTTCTCCCGGCTTGTGTAATGGCAGGAAATGACCGACCCAGAAGTCAATGTTATTATAGGCCAATGACACATCGGACAGTGTTGTATCCATTAGTTCAATGTTTCGTATGGCTGAGGTATTCTCAAAGGTCATTCCGCCGGCGTTACGAAAACTGCTTGTTCTGAAATCCCTTGACAATCCCATCGTCAGCGTTTCCTGGTTCCATTTATGAATATAATCAGCAATCCCCCTTGCATAAGTTCCGGCAACATTTTCCATGCCATAAGCCAGTCGATAGCCCAGATGGGGATGATGAGCCACGTCCCAGTATGAGGTTGCAGTTATCCGGTGGCCTCTTCCCAATACATTGTGATGCGTAACGCCCAGGTTTACCTGCGATGAACTGGCAATTTCAAGCTCAATGCCCAGTGGTATCCTGTCCTGTGTAACCAGCAACAAATCAATCGAGTCACTGCTTCCCGGTACCCGTTTGGCCATAAAACCTGCGTCCATAATAAACGACAATTCCCTAAGCATACGCTCATTCTCAGCAATAACAAAAACGTCAAGCCTGTCGCCCGGATGAAATAACAAATAACGCTCAAGAACCTGTTTCCGGGTCCCTTTGTGTACCGATTCAACAGTTCTTTCGAGCCAGTTTGCAGAAACATGGCCGGTATCAAACACCGAAGGTGCAAACAGGTTTACATTCTCAAATTGAATGCTATGGATGATGCATCCGTCCATTGCCGCCATAATAGCGTTGTTAGCGGGAGATAGTGCTTTCGGAAGCGTACGGTTGAATAATAAACTATGAAGCTCCCTGATGATTCGTGAGTTGCCGTTTCGCAGCACAACACTGTCGATGGGTTTGTCGCGAATTTCCATCCAGGTTTGCATCAGGGGCGAGGGTAATCCGGATTTAACAAGGGTATCCTTTTTTTCCACCAATTGTTCAATTAACCCAAGAGAATCCGGACGCACTTCCTGTGCTGTGAGTACACCGGTGCCGCTAAATGCGGTCCATATAAGCATCAGGGTGGCAAAACAAGCATTCCTGTTACAACCAAATGCGACAACCCTTATTTTGCTTATGTTTTCAATAACCATCCTGATCTGTATCAGACAGTGTGAAAGAATTCTCTTAGCCCGCAAAATTAACATTTTTTAAAACACATCATTTTTTTAATTTCTTTTGATCAACCAAGTGTTGTAACTAATTTCATTAACTTTGGCGGCTGAAAGTAAAAGCATTTTGTTGATCCATGGTCAGAAAAATACTGAATATTCTTAAATATCTTGCGTTTCTCGCAACCGGGATTTTTGTTTTCTGGTGGGTATACAAGGATGAGCCTATTTCGACCTATAAAACAGTTTTCGGGAACCTTAATTTTTTCTGGATTGGGGTTTCGGTAGTACTGAATATTTTATCGCAGATCAGCAGAGCCATGCGCTGGAATATGCTCATAAAACCCCTGGGGTATAGCCCGCGGCTAGCCAATTCATATTTCTCCGTGGTACTTTTGTATTTTGTTAACCTTTTGATACCCAGGGCGGGTGAAGTCTTTCGGTGTACCGTAATGACCCGGTATGAAAAAATTCCTTTTGTAAAACTTGCCGGAACCGTTTTTGTCGAGCGTATGGCAGATTTCATTACGCTGATGCTGCTGGCTGTAATTATTATTGCCAGTCAGTTTAACGTGTTCATATCCTTTTTCGATGCCCATCCCGAAATGAAAGGAAAGCTAACCGCGCTTTTTTCGATGCAAAATCTGGTCATTGCAGTGGGTGTATTAACCATACTTTTTCTGGCTTTCCTTGTTTTCAACCGTTATATCAGACAAAAAAAAGCAGAGAAGGAAAACAAGTTTATCAAAAAACTTAAACTGATCAAGCGTCATTTCCTCGACGGTATCAGGTCAATAGCCAACCTCCAGAATAAGTGGCTTTTTATAGGACACACGCTGTTTATCTTTGTTATGTGGCTGTTTATGCTGTATGTAATATTTTATGCGTTCGAACCCACAGCACATCTGACTCTGCAAACAGGTATGATCACATTTCTGATGGGCGGCCTTGCCATGCTGGCACCTGTGCAAGGAGGCATAGGCCCCTGGCATTTTATGGTTTATGAAACACTTTTCATTTACGGCATTGATAAGGCCGATGGTAAAATTTTTGCACTGATAGCCCATACCTCCACCAACCTCATTTACCTGGTACTTGGCCTGGTGGCTTTTATTGTGCTTCCGCTGATCAACGCCAAAAGAAAACAAAAAGACAGTTAACCGGTGTGGATTTATGGGGTAGCAAATGAGGCCCTTCATTCAACCCTAAACCGGAAATAACGTTCTACAGGATTTCCATCTGCGTCAATTCCGGTAAGGTGTCCCTGGAAAACTCCTTTGATATCAGATGTGTAAAAACTTATCAGTACAACATTTGCCTTGTTCATTGTAATCTTCGGATTCCAATACAATGTTTTCCGGTTATCTGACGATGCAGAGCTCTCAATGGAATAATCAGGAGAGTAAAACTCTCGCCCTGAATTCAGGATGTTCGTCCCAATCTGTAACTGCGGCTGCCTGTATCGATACATACCCTGAATGGTGGTAATTTCAATTACACCCCCGAAGTTGAGCGGTGTATATTTGTGAATATCCAGCAGCGACTGTGATATGTTTATATTGGTAATGTCCGAAGGAATAAGACTCCTGAGCATGTCGGCCTGGTTACCCTTTAATGAACCGTTAATGACTATGATGGCTTCACCAGGTTTTACAGAATCGATGTACTGCCTGTTCTCTGTAAAGAATATTTTGTTATCCCTAATGATGCAGGGCTTAATATCCTGGATTATATCAATAACATCGGTATAATTGGCATATTGATTCGGGTCGTACTTTTTTCGCGATTCTTTTGCCGTTTTCCGGAATTTACCCGGTCCATACCGGAGTTCGTAAACCAGGTCGGGCTCGCCATAAGTTAAAAGGTCCTGTACTTTTAGTTTATGCAGATGTTTTGTATCTTCAGTCAACGTCTTTGCTACTTCCCGGGCGTAAACCTGGTCGGTCTCAGCATTCAGACTGGTTTTGCCGGTGGCATCATAGGCTTCAATGTTTAGATATTTAAAATCAACTATATCCGTTCCAAATAGTACATTAAAATAACCTGTTTCATCGGACTGGGTTTCGTAAGACCGGTAATTGGGGAAATGAGTAACCCTTATTTTGGCCAGTTGTGCAGTGTTTTCTTTTTTATCCGTTACACGACCGGATAATCCATTGTGGCAAACATACGGCTGCCTTTCACTGTCCGCCGCCAATACCTCGCTCCAGTCAACTATTTTGTAATGGGTGGTAAGCAGTTCAATATCAGAGGGCGATTTGGAGTCCAACGACGACGGGGAGATTGTATCGCATGGATCAGCATTAATAACCTGGTAAAAGTCACGGGTTGAGCGGTTACCGGACAAACGATCCAACGACACTGCCATTGCCAGGTTATTTACCTTGCTGTTACCGGGATATTCAATAAGAACGTTCACCCGCTGCCGATTGCGGTAGATCTGATGGTCGGTTTTGATTGCCAATGCCTCATGCAGCGTTTTTGCCTTTAAGAGTCGATCAGCCAGAAGTATTCCCCGTGAATCAAATAACGAGACTTGCATGATACCGGTAGAGGCCGGAACCAATGGAACAGTAACCAACGTGTCTCCACTGTAGGATAATCTGTAATTCCAGACGATCTGAGATTCCGATACGGCAACCAGGTATTGTGTCCGGTGTTGATTTCCTGTACTGGCTATATACAAATCAGCAGAATCAGCATTATTATCCATCAGCCGCATGATGGTGCCTTCGTTTTGAGCCATAGGTAAAGCAACAATCATCTCCGGGTTCTCCGGTAAGTCAATTTTCAGGTATGATGTATCATTTCCCGGCGTATACATGAATGTTGCCAAACCATTCACCCCGGTTCGTATACGATGCAGAACATTGCCCCTGGCATCTGTAATTTCACCACGGATCATTTCGGGTAATCCGTATGGGTTCATCGCTTTAATGGCAAGGGTATTTTCCATTCCGATGACCAGATTACCGCCTTCGGGGAAAAACTCAACAGCCGGTTTTTCGGATGATGTCGGAATAAGTAAGGTATAATCACCTGAATAGCGGCGGTTTCTTATGGCAATACCAAGCATCATTATGCCATTGCCGGTTGGTACTTCAAATTGAATACGTGTTTTGCCCTTTACATCGGTATTACCTGTTCCCCTGATTTCAGTTTTGCCGAAAGTACCAACTGAATATTCATAATGCACATTCGGAACAACTTTTCCGGCAGGATCAGTAATAATGGCCACCGCGCTTAATGTGTCGCCCGCAGCGTACACGAGCTTGTCATAGAGCACTTCAACGTGAAAACGCTTTTCAAAATACCTGCTTACCAGTATTTCCTTCCTGTAAACTTCCCGTGGGCATTGGTTTTTCATCCAACCTGAATAAGCCACCAACCAGTATTTGCCGGGGATAGTTGATTTGGGAATCAGCAGGCGTCCTTCGGACTGATTGTCTATCAATGGATAACGCCTGTAGATGATTTCTTCGCCATTTGTATTTAACAGTTTGATGAAGTAGTCATCTCCAAAAGACTGTGTTGAACCATATGCCGGAACAGTGACATAACCCTTAAACCATAGGTCCTCACCTGCCCTGTATACAAATCTGTCGGTCATCAGATAAGCCTTTTGGGCAAAGAAGTGCTCATGATAATACCTGAGCTTTTGGGCTAATCCGGAAAAAAACAGGTCATCCGGAGACATTTCCCTGCTTGCTGGCAAAATCGTCAGCAGCGCAAAGACAGGGAAAAGTATCGGATTGAATTTGGTTTTTATCATGATATGATTGATTTTGCTAAATTATTCCTGGTCAGCATCCCGCGCTTGTTCATCATCTTCAGGCAATTCTTTTTCGGAGATCCTTTGCTCTTCTTTTTCTTCGTCTATACGAATGGCCTGAATTTCCCGTTCGGTAAAAAGTGTATTTCTCTTGCCAAGCCTGGTGATTGCCTTTTCCAGGGGCTCTTCCGGGATAATGATGTTCTCATCCCCCCAGAATTCCTGGTCGGTTTCGCCAATCTGTTTCTCCAGCACATCGCGTGGCTTTGAGACTTCTCCGGTTTTAAACCGTACAATATTAACGGTATCCTTGCTGGTGATCACAAACTCAGAAACCGACGAAAACACTGAGTTGAATTTATCCTGACGCTTGTCTTTTCGCCTTCTGACCCTCATGGTGACTTCACTGCGTGCATTGCTCAAATTCCAGCGGCTGTTATACAACCGGTAATAAACCTCATATCTTGCACTCAAGGGCTTAACCCCGGTTCGCCGTGGGGTTTTTCTTACATAGGTTCCTGCTGCATAACTCATTTCGTTTTCAGGAAGCTCAAAAGAGGCCCCTACAATGGCCAGGGTTTCGACATCAATGAATAACCTGCCTTTGTAACAGGGATACTTTACACCTTCGCGCTGATCAAAGGCAATCACGTATGTCAGCCTGTTGAAATGCGTAATTACCTTTTCGAGCTGGTATTCATACAGGGCAAAGTAATCGGCATCCAGGAAGGTAGGTTTGTTTTTCACGATATCAAGCTGCAGCGTGTTGTACAAACCTCCCTCGACAATAAAATCAACAAACTCCTTTTCATCGGTGTTGCTGCCTTTCCTTCCCTTGAATATTTTAATCTGGTCGTCCCTCACTGAAGTGCAAGGTTCTTTATAAACCGTAATCACTGCTTCGGAAAGCGATACGTTTTTATTGTCCTGCCGGGTTGCCTCCCTGAAGAAACCGGTAAATACAGCAGCTTTCCGGTCGTAATTGTCAACAATTGACTCCATGGCTTTGGTAATGATATAAATAGGATCCATGGGTTTTACCACTATTTCCCTGATCTGCATACGTTCGGCTGAAAGTCTTACTACCAGGATCCCTGAGTCGACCTCACTGATGGGAATGATTTTCATTTCATAACCCATATGCGAAATACCCAGGGTGTCGAGAGCATCCCCAGGTCTCAGCTTAATTTCGAACCTCCCCGAAGCGTTGGCAATGGTACCCTTGCTTTGATTACGGAGGAATATGCTGCTATAAGGCAGGGGGCGGTGCGACCGGCTGTCGATAACAATACCCCTGACAGACCGGAAAGCGGAAGTTTCAGGCAACCTGACTACTTTGGGTATGAGCAGGATTTTTTTATTTTGCTCAAGAATGGTTATACTGTCGTATCTAAAAATATCAGCAAGATGCTGTCTGACAGTTTGTTTGCGATGCAAAACCGAAGCCAACCGGCGTGTATCAATTTGGGAAGTATAGGTAAAGGAGAATCGTCCTTTACGACTGATGGCCTTCAACAGATCATCTATTTCACCGGTGGTATGCGGGATACTTATCTCACGATCGAGCAGGCCCTGCTGGGCCATAACCGATATTCCCGTATTCAGAAAGAAAAGGATCAACAATACGGGAAACAAAACCTGGTATTTTTCCCGCAGACTCATTTTCAGAAAAACTACTTCCTGACAATAAGTGCGGTTCCTGTTGTATCAAATTTCAGGCCGGCAACCAACTCAAGCTCCTTGAGAATTTCGTGCAATGGTTGATCCTGAAACTCTGCCGTAATTTTTTCCAGAAGAATAACATCAAAGGAAAGGTCTCTGTGAAAATGCCTGGCTATATCCACAATAGCTGAATCTATTGGCGTCTGATCAAAACTAAGGTGACCTGTTTTCCACGAAAGAGCGTTTACCGGGATCCGATCCTCGACATGTATTTCGTTGTTATGATGTAAATAACCCGACTGATTGGCTTTCAGACTGATTTTTCGTGCAATGCTGTCGGCCGAAGAAAGCAAAACGGTTCCGGATAACACTGACACCTGTATCATACCGTTTATCTCGCATACTGCAAATTCGGTTCCGGTAACCTCAATGACAGATTCACCGGAATATACCCTAAAAGGCCTGGAAGGATCACGTACTACTTTGAAAAGAGCCTCACCTTCAAGAATTACCTCCCGGGCATTCTTTCCAAAATCGTCACGCAGGGTCAAATCCGATCCGGCATTAAGATTAACCGAAGATCCGTCGGGTAAAACAAACTGCTGCAATTTCTGCGGTGCCTGATAGGTAATAAAACCCGTGGCTGTTTCGGGTTGCTTATGCGTCAACACCAAACGGTAGAACCCGTATGAAAGACCGAAGGTCAATGCCAGCAAAGCAGCAACACGCAGAAAATATGAGGTAAGGGGAATTTTCCGGTAATTCAGGCTAACGGGAATATCAAGCCGGGCGCTTACCTTTTTCCAATCGGCATGGGTATCAATTTGTTCAAAAAGCTGTAATCGTGCAGCCTCATTCCAAATATGCTGCATGAACCTGTACTCATCCAGCACTTCCGGATGCCGGGTAGCCTTACGGCGAAGTTCCTGCCCGTCAGCCACATCAACTTTTTCCAGAAGCATTTTTGTAATTAGGTCTCTATGCATTTTTGGTAATTCCATACTGAATCGTTTATATGACATTTAAGTTATGAAATTCACTTACTTTTTTTCCCTTCCAACTTATAAACAGTTCATTAACATATTGAATATTTGTTTGTTAATAAATAAGTTTTTAACACTGGCGGATTTTCCCTTCCGGGAAATAATCTGACAATCGCTTGCGCAGAATTTTCAATGCTTTACTGATTTGGGTCTCGACTGTTCGTTTCGACAAATTCAGTTGTGTAGCAATTTCCTCATTTTTGATGCCCTCAAGACGGTTCATTTTGAATATTTTCCGGCACCGTGCAGGTAATTCTTCAATTACCTGGTGAATACGATATTGCAGTTCAACAGAACTGATTTCACTCTCCAGGTTATCTTCATCTACGCGTTCAAGGTCGATACTTTTCAGATGTTTGTCCTGTATGCTGCGTTGGTTCAAATAATTCAGGCAACAATTATATACCGAACGGTACAAATACGATTTCACCGAAGTTTCAACCGACAGGTTATGCCTTTTTTCATATAGCTTCACAAAAAAATCCTGGACAATCTCACGTGCAATATCCATGTTGGTTACATACTTGTATGCATAAACCACCAGGGGCGTGTAAAACCGCTTGAAAAGCTCCTCGAACTCATCTAAGTTACCGGGATTTGAAGATGATATTGAATTATTTGTAATGATATTAAGGGGTTATAGATAAGGTTACAAAAAACAAATCTACAAAAAAGCAATTATAAAATGCCTGTTTTACCAAAAGAACCAAAATTGTTGAATCGTTGAACAGAACGATTATCTTTGTTTATCCGGTATTTTTATGACTATGCTGACGGGTAAAAAACCTGAAATGCATATGCCGGCCAAAAACGATTTTCGATAAATCAATTGCTGCCCCTATGAAAACCTGTCACCGCATGCTGCTATTCGCCTTATTACCTGCAATTATGACTGGATGTACTTCACGAACAGGACAAAAGGAAGCCGAAACAGGCGTTCATGCCGATGCTGCAACAAATAATCCAATGTTATTATATGTAGGCACCTACACCCGTAAAGAAGGGCACGTAAACGGCAAAGCAACCGGTGTTTATGTTTACCGGATGGACACCGCAACCGGTGCACTCGAATATGTAAGCGCTTCGCCTTCAACTACAAACCCATCCTACCTGGCCATCGAACCTGGTGGCCGGTTTTTGTATGCCGTAAATGAAACCGGAAGCAATAACCCTGATTCCTCCGGGACAATCACTGCTTTTGCACTGAAGAACGGAGGCCGGGATCCCGTCTTTATAAACAGCGTACCTTCTGCCGGCAATTACCCCTGCCACATTATGGCCGATCAAAAGGGGAAATGGCTGGTGGTTTCGAACTACGGAAGTGGCAATAACGCCCTATTCCCCATTGAACCCGATGGTCGAATCGGAATGTTTGTTGCTGCGGACCAGCACACTGGCAAAGGTCCAACACCCAGGCAACAGCAACCACATGCCCATATGGCAGTAATATCGGCCAACAACAAATTTGTGTATACCTGCGACCTGGGAACTGACCGTATATATGTCTATCGGTTACATACAAGCACGGATAAGCTGGCCCCTACCCCGGGTAATTATCATACCCAACCCGGAGCCGGCCCGCGCCACATGGTTATGCATCCCAACCTGCAAACTGCCTACGTGGTTAATGAGTTAAACGGAACCATCGAAAGTATGCATGTAGATACGGTATCGGGAAAGCTCAGCCGTTTTCAGGTCATTGCCACACTTACCGACGGAAACCCCAATGAAGCTTCGTGTGCCGATATCCAAATTACCCCATCGGGAAAATTCCTCTACGCCAGTAACAGAGGTACCTATAATACCATTGCCATGTATGCCATCGACGAAGTGAATGGAGAGCTCACCTGGCTTGGCAGCCAGCACGTGAAAGGAAAAACACCCCGCAGCTTTGCTATCGACCCCACAGGGCAGTTTCTATTGGTGGCCAATCAGGATTCGGATAACATTGTAACATTCCGCATACATCCTGAATCGGGGAAACTAATGGAAACCGGTGTTGAATCCAACGTGCCCACACCTGTTTGCCTGAAATTCATGCCCCGGCTATAATGGAGTATTGCAATGGACATTTCACAAGTACCGGTGGCCGAACGGAATTTTATCCCTGAACTACATTTCAGCGCTTCACGAAGCAGCGGACCTGGCGGCCAGCATGTGAATAAAGTCAGTTCACGCGTTGAACTGCGCTTTGACATAAGGGCTTCCGGCTTGCTATCCCCGGATGAAAAGGAACTTATTTTGGTAACACTGGCCAAAAGAATAAACAATAACGGCGAACTCCTCCTGGTCTGTCAGACAGAGCGCTCACAATACGAAAACAAGGAAAAGGTAACGGAAAGGTTTTACAGATTACTGGTAAAGGTACTTACCCCAAAAAAGAAAAGAACCCCCACCCGTCCTACACGGGCATCCAGGGTAAAACGACTGGAATCCAAGCGCATACACGCCGAGAAAAAGAAAAGAAGATACGGCAGCCTCCATGAAGAATAAACTTAACGCTCCTCAATACTGAAGATCTCATTTCGGTCGAATGTTTCCCAATACCGGATAGCCTTCATCCTGACAAGCTCCCAATAGATGTCGCTGTCGAGTCCATAGATTTTTGTTAATTCCCTGATATCACCTTCGATTTTCTTCCGGATAGCATCGCGCAGGGTAACCCTGATGGTTCTGCTCATATAGGTAAAATCAGCCATGGGCAGCCGTGAATCATCGGCGGATATTTTTATCAGCCCATGTCCCAGGGTGGCACCAGTACTTACCTGGAGTCCGTCATTCATGCAACTGAAAGGTGGTACAAGTCCGGCATAAGACAAAACTGTCATCTCATCAATGCCTGCCCTGAAGTATTCCTTTGCCCTCATACCCATTTTAACCCCAACAATGGCATAAATGCCCAAATGACGATGCATTTCGTTTGCCATAACCCCGGCAATCCATTCTTCCCTGCCGTATTTTTTCAAAGTATTATATGCAATTTCCTGTATATCGTGGTAATAGTAAGCTGTATCCATCGGGAAAAACTCCAGTACCTGATTGTGATTAAAGGTTTCACCCAGAAATATACTCTTGCAGGCACGATGCACTTCTTCAGCAGTGGTGGATGCGTGTAACTGATAACCAATCATCTTGTTCACTGTATCACGCCTGAAAAGCAAAGGAAAATGCAGGAACAGGGCCACCGATTCATCAAAAAATGCCTTTGAATAGGGTGTTTCTTTAATAGTCAGGCTTTCAATAACCTTTTGTGCATGAATAAGGGGAATATCCCCGATTATGCCCGTAAAATGATCGTCGTAGCGGTTAAAAGAGGTAGCATTTACCAGCACCAGCGGAAGGTTATGAGCTACCACTGCGGATACAGAGCCAGTGTCGATGTTGTAATTAAAATTGCCGGAGTTTAAGTCAAAACGATTGCTCCAGATAACCTGTTCCACCTGCTCAGTGAAACCTTTATGAAGCTGAGATATAGCATGAACGCTGCTTAACCCACCCAGGCACAGAAAATCGATCTTCTCACCTTCCAGGTTGTCAAGCACTTTACCCACCAGCAAAATTGCATCGGGAGGTGCCAGGGTATCGGCATACCTTGTACCCCAGTCGAAGTCACGCGCCGGCAAACAACCCTTATTCGCTGATTGTTGACCATAAAAACAGCCAACTGGTAAACCCTGGTGATGAAGATCATTGAGCAGACTTTTTACCTTATGGTAAGTGGTGCGGGCATCCAGTACGCCATCGGAGGTAGTTATGGCCAGTACCCTTATATCGGGCGATGCCAGCAACATGCAAATGGTACGGAAATCGTCCAACCCGCCATCGGTATCAATAATCACATAATGACCCGATTTCCAGGGATGTGCCATCAAACTTAGCGGTAACAGCGCCAGCATCAGCCAGAATAGACCCTTTTTCATGTGAAAAACATAATAGTGTGTTGCCAAGGTAATACTTTCCGGTTGAATACCAAATGGCGTTTTTATTACCTTTGGTAACTAAATGACATACCATGAGCGAAATAAAAAACCGTAAAAGGGCCAGATACCTGCGCATTCATGATCAACTGAAAGCGCTGGTGATAAAAAGTGAAAACATTACCTCGCGAATGGCGACAATCAATGCCATTTTATATCACAAAATGGATGGTTTTTTCTGGGTGGGGTTTTACTTACTCCACGATAAAAAACTCCAGGTTGGTCCCTACCAGGGCCCTGTCGCCTGCCTTGAACTATCTTATCAGACCGGGGTTTGCTGGGCAAGTATAACATCGGGTAAACCCTTACTTGTGCCAGATGTACATGCGTTTCCGGGGCATATTGCCTGTGATGCCCGGTCGAAATCCGAAGTGGTCATTCCCTGCAGGAATAAAGCCGGACAGGTAATTGGTGTACTTGATATAGACAGCAATCTATTGGACAATTTCGATGAAATTGACGTGCAGGAACTGCAAAAAATTGTTGACCTGCTGAATCAATAAACTGAAACTTATTGCGGTCAGCTGCGGTCAAAGCCTTCGAGCAGTTCAGCAATTTTCTCGATGGAATAGGGTTTGCCCATAATTTTGTTAAATCCGTTTCCCGGACAGTCCTCGATAAACATACCGGGCGTATGGGCGGTAAGGGCAACAATGGGGATATCCTTTTTGGGCTGCAGGAGGTTTTCACGTATGTATTTCATGGCTTCCACACCATTCATAACAGGCATTTCAAGGTCCATCAGCACCAGGTCGATATCGTTATGCTTTTCCAACGCTTCCAGCGCCTCCCTGCCATTCTCAACTTCAATAAAATCGTGCCCCAGGCTCTTCAAAATCTCTGAAACCAACAAGCGGTTCGTGTAATAATCATCTGCAACAATAATCTTCATCTTTACTTTCGTTTGGAATATGATTAACCCAGTTCACTTAGGGTTTTGATAATTTTCATACTTTTAATGGTAACCGTTGAACCATCTAGACTTATAATTTTGTCGTTTTTAAATTCGGACAGCGTTCTGATAAAGCTCTCCTTGGTAGTGCCTGCCAGTTCAGCCAGCTCACGCCTGGTAAAAGGGAATTCAAATACTTCGCTCCGGTAGATAATTTCTGAAAAATAAAGGATAACATCGGCAATGCGGCCGGGCAATTGTTTATGCGACTGCCCGATGAGCCGTTCAAAAATAAACAACCCCTCTTCGCTTAACGAATGAATAACACTACAGACAAATTCGTTATTGCGCTGAATGACACTTTTGAACTTTTCCAGTGAAATATAACCAATGGTTACGCTATTGATAGCCGAAGCAGAAAACTGGTTGACCGCAGTATTAAAAGCAGACATAAGTCCGATAAACTCACCAGCCCGGGCTATTTTCAGAATAAAGTTCCGCTTATTTCTGCCCTCCTTATAGATTTTAACCAACCCCGCTTTCACAAACATTACATGCGAAACAGGGGTGTGCTGACGCAGGATGATTTCCTTACCTTCGAATCCGACAACCTGAATATGATCTTTCAGTTCATCGATTTCGTCAGGCAAAAGACAACCTTCCATGGGTAACACGGAAAATAAAGCTGATGCTTGCCTGGTGGCCATATAAAATTGATCTGGCTTAAAAGTAATAAAAAAAGAAGCCGGGAGCAGACCAATTTATGAACAATCGAAATGTTTTGGTTCAGCAGGCAGTTTCTATGCCTTGTGAAGCAGTTCGAGCATGTTGCCGACCGTGCTGATTTCAATGAAAGAAGCGCTTTGTGTCCATTCAAAGTTACCACCCACAACAACCACCTTGTCGGATTTCTCGAGCAGGTTTTGGTCCATAAGGGTATTGAGGGCCCTGATGATAAAATTGTGACTTTGTCCCTCAGACAGATGGTCGGCATATACACCAAAGGAAAGTGCCAGTTCGCGCACTACTCGTTTGTCGTAACACTGCGCAAAAATGAGTTTCCGGCCACGATAACAAGCCATATTTCTGATGGTACGACCTGTAGAGGTATCAGCAATTATGGCCTTACAGTCGAGTTCAATGGATGCCTCAACCGCCGACTTTGAAAGGTAGGCCGATGTGCGGGTACTCATAACAAGCATGGGCGTAACATGCATATCACCGCGACTCTTTTCCACTTCGAGGGCAATACGCGACATGGTTTCCACCGCTTCAACCGGGTATTTGCCATATGCAGTTTCGCCACTGAGCATAATGGCATCGGCTTTTGAATAAATGGCATTGGCAACATCCGATACTTCAGCCCTTGTGGCACGTGGATTTTCGATCATCGAATGAAGCATCTGGGTGGCTACAATTACCGGTTTTCGCGAATCGATACATTTGTTGATGATCATTTTCTGAATACCGGGAATCTTTTCATAAGGAATTTCAATAGCCAGGTCACCACGGGCAACCATCACCCCGTAAACATGAGGTAATATTTCATCGAGGTTGTCAACACCCTCCTGGTTTTCAATTTTGGCAATGATTTTTATCCGCGATTTCTGGTTATCGAGGATTTGCTGAATGGCCATCACATCCTCCTTATTACGGACAAAAGAATGCGCTATAAAATCTATGTCATTATCAATAGCCAGCTGAATATAGGCAATATCTTTCTGATTGAGCGAGGGCAGGTTAAACTTTACACCCGGAACATTAACGCTCTTTTTGCCATTAACATTACCATCGTTGGTGGCAATACAGATAAGGGCGTCAGCCGATTTTTCCACCACAATGAACTCCAACTCACCATCATCAATCAGTATCTTTTTCCCGGGGGTCATTTCTGCCACAAAATGGGCATAGCTGACATATATACATTCGGGTGTTGAACTTAATGTTGGGTCTCCTTTTATTATTATGTGATCGCCCTTTTTGACGAACACTTTGTAATCCGATGGTGTAGTGCGGATTTCCGGACCTTTTGTATCCAGCATCAGCGGTATCTTCTCCGATACAGACCTGACATTGTTGATTACCTTAATGGTATCTTCAGCAGACTGATGTGCAGTATTGAGCCTAACCACGTTCATACCTTTATCATACAATTGCCGGATAAACTCCTTGTCGCATCGCAGGTCGGAAATAGTGGCAACTATCTTGGTTTTCTTGTACATAAACAACTGTTTAAATAAAAAGCGGTGCAAAAGTATGAATTAACTTCAGAAAAACTATATTCACCCTAAATTTAGCCAAAACAATTGGATTGGTCAAGCTATTCATCCGGATATAAAGCATTTCTCAAAATAGAGAAATCGTTATCAGAAAACTCGGTCATGGCCTATTTAAGCGACCTGGAGAAACTAAAGTCGTATTTCGACCAGGAAGCCATTGAAATCAAACCCGAAGACATTAATCCGCAACAACTTAATGATTTCCTGATTTGGGCCGCAGAGGCCGGCATAAGCCCCCGAAGCCAGGCAAGGCTCGTTTCCGGTATTAAATCGTTTTTCAGGTACCTGTTAATGGAAGAAAAGATATCATCAGATCCTGCCGAACTATTGGAAACTCCAAAACCAGGCCGGAAATTACCGGTAGTGCTAAGTCTTGATGAAATCGACCGTATCATAGCAGCCATTGACTTAAGTCAGCACGAAGGGCACCGTAACAAGGCAATTATCGAAACACTGTACAGTTGCGGGCTGAGGGTGTCAGAGCTGACTGACCTGCGGTTAACCAACCTGCACTTTGCTGAAGGATTTATCAAGGTTACAGGTAAGGGAAGCAAAGAAAGGCTGGTTCCGATAAGCAATAAGGCCGTATACGAAATAGAAATCTACCTTTCGCAGTACAGGAGCCAATTAAAACCTGTTAAGGGAGCCGAGAACATTGTGTTCCTGAATCGGCGGGGCAATAAACTCAGCCGCATCATGATCTTTAACATCATAAAAGACCTGGCATTAAAAGCCGCGATCCGTAAACCCATTAGCCCTCATACTTTCCGTCATTCATTTGCCACACATCTCGTCGAAGGAGGAGCAGATTTGCGGGCAGTTCAGGAAATGCTGGGCCACGAGTCGATTCTGACTACAGAAATATACACCCATTTAAACCGTGAATACCTGAGAGACGCTATATTGCGATTTCATCCGCGTTCCATCAGCAAAAAGCACTAAAAGCAAAATCCGGTCACTGCATGAATTCTGTTGACCGGATTGTTGCCCTGAAAAGGATTACAGTTTCACTATTTAGAGCTTGTCAATATAGTAAAATGCTTAACCGGACATTTGTCTGTTCAGAGAGTTCCATTTGCAAGGCTTGCGCAGTCCGAAAATGCGGAGTTTACTATTCGTAAATGAGCAATTTTCGGACAAGCGTAACGCAGCAAATGGGACTTTATGAACAGACCCTATTCAAGGTCAAACCTGACTTGTACCAGCATGGGGCACCGCCTTGGTTCACCGTTATGGGTGGCCGGTTTAAGTTTAACGCTTCTGAGCGCCTTACAAACCTGGTCGGCACAATTACATCCGATATCTTCAATAATAACAACGGATGAAACACTGCCATCCTTTTCAACCATACACATTACCTTTACAATTCCTTCCAGTCCGTTTTCAACGGCATCCTGGGGATAGGTAATAAGCTCGCCGAGTGTGGATGTAAGATCCAAACCATTCTCAGCCATGGGGTACACATCGTAATTCTTCAACAGATCAGCTTTCGGGTCTTTTTCTGCGTTGGTTTGAGCAGCAGCAAACGACAGCGACAAGACAAGCAAAACTGTCGAAAGAGCGGAACATTTTAAAATTAAAGTTTTCATTTTGGCGCGTTTTTGGTTACTGAATACCCATGATCAAGGCATGTGCCAAACCGTGTTTTTATCTGTTTATCTGCATCTTAAGGAACTTTAATTCATTCTCTCTTCACACATAATTGACACAATCCGTGCAATAAATGTCCGATAACGAACACAAAAAAACCAGGCTGAAATGCATTCGCCTGGTTTAATCAGCAAGAAAAATGATTTAAATAGAACTTATCAATTAAGCTGGAAAAATGTTCTGCTGTTAATGTGTCTGTTCAATGACACTAATTAGTTGTTTATCACAAAGGATACTGGCAGTACCATGCTCATGCGCACCGGTTGACCGTTTTGGATAACCGGTTGAATTTTGGCTTTTTTGAGTGTTTTAAGCACTTCACCAGACAGGACTTCATTGTTGCTGTCGATAACCAGCAAATTGGAAAGTCTGCCACTTTCTTCAATGGTAAAGAATACTTTTACAAACCCTTCGTCACCGCTTTCGATGGCAGATATGGGGTAATGGATATTTTCACCCAGGTAGGTCATCAGATCGGTGTCTTCAAGTGGTTCTGCCAGCAGCATGATTTCCTCAATGGATTTGACATGGTTTTCAACAATAACTGTATCGCCGGCCGAAGATACGGTTCTATAGGTTACGAGTGTTCCGGTTTCAACAATTGTCCCGGGTGAGATCATACCGGATACAGTTGAAATGAATGCCGTTCCGAAAAGCAGAATGGCAAAAGCGGTCAAACTATGCAGTGTTTTCATCATGTTAAAGATTAATTAGGTTATTACGATTTTAATATCTTTATATCATTATATATGCCAAAAATCGTTAAACTTTAATGGTCTGTAACTTACCGGCATATTTTACATGAAACGCCAACCGGAATATGTACGTATTCGGGCATGGCTTGTCCGCTATCGTACAAAATCCAAAAATGATGCTTTTCCCGAACAGAAAATTCATGTATTCTGCCTTTTCAGGCCATTTTTTTATTAAGTTTGTGCTTTTTAAATTTGAGCAGTTATTTTTAACATATTGAAAACTAAATAATTAATAAAAATGTCGAACATTAAACGCGTTTACACATTTGGGGCTAAAAAAGCCGAAGGTAAGGCAGACATGAAGAATCTGCTGGGTGGTAAGGGGGCGAACCTCGCCGAGATGTGTTTGTTAGGCCTGCCGGTTCCTGCAGGATTTACCATTACTACGGAAGTATGTACCGAATACTATGCCAACAATCATCAACTTCCGGCTGAGCTGATGCCTGAGGTTTGGGAAGCTATGAAAAAGACCGAGGAAACGATGGCTATGAAATATGGTGATCCCGAGAATGCGCTTTTGGTATCATGCCGTTCCGGCGCCCGTAGTTCCATGCCCGGTATGATGGATACAGTATTGAATATAGGTCTCTGTTCAGCAACCATCCCCGGTTTCATTAAGAAAACCAATAATCCGCGTTTTGTATGGGATTCGTACCGTCGTCTGATTATGATGTATGCCGATGTTGTTATGGAAAAAGCTGAAGGTCTTGAGCCGTCAGATGGAAAAGGCATCCGTAAACAGCTTGACGATATGCTGGATGAATACAAGCATAAAAAAGGTTACAAATCAGATACCGACCTCAATGCAGACGATCTCAAATTCCTGGCTGAAGAATTCAAGAAAAGGGTTCAAAGCTCACTGGGACAACCCTTCCCCGATGATGCCAAGGCACAGCTCGAAGGCGGTATTAAAGCCGTATTCAAAAGCTGGAACGGAAAAAAAGCTATTTCGTACCGTCGTATCGAAGGAATTCCTGACGAATGGGGCACAGCTGTAAACGTACAAGCCATGGTATTCGGAAATATGGGTGATACTTCTGCCACAGGCGTAGCCTTTACCCGTAACCCTGCAACCGGTGATAACCTGTTTTATGGCGAATGGCTTATCAATGCACAGGGCGAAGACGTGGTTGCCGGTATCCGTACCCCCAACCCGTTGAACAACGATACCAAGAATGAACAGAACCAGCATCTTTCCAGTATGCAGGAAGCCATGCCCGGAACTTATAAAGAACTCAGCGATATCCGCGACATTCTTGAAAAATCGTTCAAGGATATGCTTGATATCGAATTCACCATTCAGGAAGGCACACTTTACATGTTGCAGTGCCGCGCAGGTAAACGTACCGGTACTGCCGCGCTGAACATGGCAATGGATATGCTTAAGGAAGGGCTCATTGATGAAAAGAAAGCGGTAATGCGCGTGGATCCTGCACAGCTTGACGAATTACTTCACCCTATTTGCGATCCTGCAGCTGAAAAGAATGCAGCAGTAATTGTAAAAGGTTTGCCTGCAGGTCCTGGTGCTGCCGTTGGCAAAATTGTATTTACCGCTGAAGATGCTGTTGCCTGGAACCGTAAAGGTGAAAAAGTCATTTTGCTGCGCGAAGAAACCAATCCCGAGGATGTTGAGGGTATGCGCGCTGCCGAAGGTATTCTTACTGCCCGTGGTGGTATGACTTCACATGCTGCATTGGTAGCCCGTGGTTGGGGAAAATGCTGCATTGTGGGCGCCGGAAACCTTCATGTTGACGTAGTCCGTAAAAAAGTAAAAATTGCCGGTAGTGATGTGGTTTTGAAGGAGGGTGATATGGTTACCCTGAATGGTACCAAAGGTAATGTATACCAGGGCGCTATTTCCCTGATGGATGCAACAGAAAACCCCAGGTTCCAGGAATTCATGAAAATGGTGGATAAAAACCGCACCATGGGCGTGCGCACCAATGCCGATACGCCCGCCGATGCTAAAATCGCCAGGGATTTTGGCGCTGAAGGTATCGGGCTTTTCCGCACCGAACATATGTTCTATGGCGAAGGCTCCGATCAGCCCCTGTTCCTGCTCAGGAAAATGATTCTCAGTAACACCGTTGAAGAACGCAAATCGGCACTGAACGAATTGTTCTCCTTTGTTAAAAACAGCCTTAAGGGAACACTCGAAGCCATGAACGGACTACCGGTAACCTTCCGTTTGCTCGATCCCCCGCTGCATGAATTTGTGCCGCAGAGTGCTGAAAAACAGGCCGAACTGGCTAAAGCGCTTGGGATTTCGGCTGCAGATGTTGCCAAACGTGGTGAATCGCTTCACGAATCAAACCCCATGATGGGCCATCGCGGCGTTCGTTTGGGTGTAACATACCCCGAAGTCTCCGAGATGCAGATCAGGGCTATTTTCGAAGCCTACGCTGAACTTAAGAAAGAAAATAAGGATCCTAAACCCGAAATTATGGTTCCGGTAACCTGCGATGTGTCTGAACTCGACTTTACCAAAAAGATAACCGACAGGGTTTATGCCGAAGTTTGCGCTAAATTCGGACTGAGCGCTATTGAATACAAATACGGCACCATGATCGAAATCCCGCGTGCCTGTCTGCTTGCAGACCGTATGGCCAAGTCAGCTGAGTTTTTCTCCTTTGGCACCAACGACCTTACGCAGATGTCATTTGGTTTCAGCCGCGACGATATCGGCGGATTCCTGCATCATTACCTCGATTATAAAATGTTGGCAGCTGATCCGTTCCAGACCATTGACCAGGATGGCGTTGGCCAACTGATTAAGATGGCTGTTGACAAGGGACGAGGTACCCGTAAAGACCTTAAGGTCGGTATCTGTGGCGAACAAGGCGGAGACCCTGCTTCCGTTGAATTCTGCTACAAAACCGGGTTGACCTACGTAAGCTGCTCTCCATACAGGGTTCCCATTGCACGTTTGGCAGCAGCTCAGGCAGCTATCAAGGCCGCTAAGTAACACTTTTTAATTGCTTTATAAAAAGCCGCCAGATTCTTATCCGGCGGCTTTTTTTTATTGACAAAAATCATACCTTTGCCCGGTTAGAAAAATGAGTATAAACAATAAAAATTGACCAAATGAGCTTGTTCAGCCCAAACGACTTGGCCAAATATGGCATTACCAATGTAAAAGAAGTAGTTTACAACCCTTCGTACCAGGAACTTTTTAATGCTGAAACTGATCCGAATCTGGAAGGTTTTGAAGTTGGTGAATTAACAGATACAGGCGCCATAGCAGTGAAAACAGGGGTTTTTACCGGCAGGTCGCCAAAGGACAAATACTTTGTTAAAGATGCGGTTTCCGATAATACCATCTGGTGGGACGGAGTCATCAATAAATCAATCAATCAGGATGTCTGGGAGCATTGCAAAGGACTTGTAAGTAAACAACTATCAAACAAAGACAGACTTTATGTAGTGGATGCCTTTTGCGGAACCAATGCCAATAGCCGGCTCAAAGTAAGGTTCATTATGGAAGTGGCCTGGCAGGCTCATTTTGTTACCAACATGTTTATCCGTCCATCACATTACGAATTGGCCAATTATGGCGAACCCGACTTTGTGATGATCAACGGTTCCAAAACAATCAACCCGCAATGGAAAGAGCAAGGTCTGCATTCAGATGTATTTGTTCTTTTCAGTTTAGCTGAAAAGCTTTCGGTTGTTGGGGGTTCGTGGTATGGCGGCGAAATGAAAAAAGGTATTTTCAGCCTCATGAATTACTATAATCCCCTGAAAGGAATGGCTTCTATGCATTGTTCGGCCAACGTAGGCGAAAAAGGCGATGTAGCGCTTTTCTTCGGCCTTTCGGGAACCGGTAAAACCACCCTTTCAGCCGATCCAAAAAGGTATCTCATTGGTGATGACGAACATGGCTGGGACGATGAAGGCGTTTTCAACTACGAAGGCGGATGCTATGCCAAAACCATTAACCTGAGTAAGGAAAACGAACCGGATATTTTCAATGCCATTCAACGTAATGCATTGCTTGAGAATGTTACGGTACGCAAAGATGGTTCCATTGATTTTGCCGATTGCTCAATAACCGAAAATACCAGGGTATCCTACCCAATATACCATATTAATAAAATAGTATTGCCTTCAAAAGCCGGACATGCAACAAAAGTTATCTATCTCTCGGCTGATGCATTTGGCGTGCTTCCCCCGGTTTCCATACTCGACCGGAACCAGGCCCAGTATCACTTCCTGTGTGGGTACACCTCCAAACTGGCCGGTACCGAACGTGGCATCACCGAGCCCGTTCCCTCTTTCTCACCGGCATTTGGTGAAGCATTCCTCACCCTTCACCCAACATACTATGCAAAGGAACTGGTCAGGAAAATGGACCAGCACAATGCCAAAGCTTACCTGGTTAACACAGGATGGAATGGCACAGGAAAGAGAATCTCCATTAAAGAAACCCGTGCCATTATCGATTCCATTCTGGACGGATCTATCGAAAAAGCACCAACCAAACACATACCCCTGCTGAACCTTACCATTCCGGTAAGCTTACCCGGCGTTTCAGATGGTATTCTGGATCCGCGCGATACTTACACCGATAAATTGGAATGGGAACGTAAAGCCCGTGACCTTTCAGGCCGGTATATCAAATACTTCGAACAATATGCTTCAACCCCCGAAGGAAAAGCCCTGATTCCTTACGGACCACAACTCTGATAAAAAATCCCGCCTATGGCGGGATTTTATATTTATTTGATTATCAATGTTTTAAAGTTCCCAAAATGAAAAAATAGGGGAATATGCGCTTGCCGGAAAAATATTTATATATATATTTGCGGGCTCGAATCATTAAGTTCTTTAATGCATATAGTATACAATATTGGCATCCTGATACTTGCCTACCTGATCGGATCAGTCCCTACTTCGGTATGGGTCGGCAAATCATTTTTTAGTATTGATATCAGGCAACATGGAAGCAAAAATGCCGGTGCTACCAATGCAATGCGGATCTTCGGCTGGAAAGCCGGTCTGGCTGTCCTGGTTGTTGACGTATTCAAAGGCTGGCTGGCTGTTAATCTGATTCATCTTACCAATTACTATATTCCCGAAACGGGTGATTTTGTCGAGTTCCAATTGCTATTGGGAATTGCAGCCATTCTGGGCCACATTTTCCCTGTTTATGTTGGTTTTAAAGGCGGGAAGGGTGTTGCAACACTATTCGGTCTGGTGCTGGCCATTAATCCTGAGCCTACCTTGCTCTGCGTTGGTATTTTCATCGTAACCCTGATAGTTACCAAATACGTTTCGCTCAGCTCCATGGTTGCCGGCTTTGCCTTTCCGGTGGTGGTAATCTTTATTTTTAAAACCACAACCCCTTCGCTTGTACTTTTTTCGATGATCATAGCTGTTTTATTGCTTTTCACCCACCAGAAAAACATTGAAAGACTGCTTCGGCGCGAAGAGAAGAAAGCATTGTTTCTGATGAGCAAACGGCGCAGGGAACTGGAACGTCTGAAACAATCGGCCTGACCCGGTTTTACTAGCCTTTTTTTCGCATAAACTCCTCTTCCAGTATTTTATGAAGTGTTTTGGTGTCAACCGGGGTTAGTTTTCCCGACTCGGCCAGCGATATACCCCCGGTTTCTTCCGACACAATGATCACCAGTGCATCGGTTTGTTCAGACAAGCCTACGCCTGCACGGTGCCTCAAACCATATTGTTCGGGAATCTCAAAGTTATCTGAAACAGGTAGGATGCAACAGGCCGCCCTTATCTTATCCTGGTGAATAATAACGGCGCCATCGTGCAACGGTCCCCATTTGTTGAAAACCGATTCAATCAGCCGGCTTGTTGTATTGGCATCAATGATATCTCCTGTACTTACATAAGGATCGAGCTGTGAATTACGCTGCAAAACAATCAATGCTCCAACCCTGTCCTTCGACATGTTAACACAAGCCTTCAAAATGCCATTGATATTCATTACCGGTAAACCTGTACTGATCCTTGAAAAAAAATTGTCGATGGATATACCGGCCTTGGGCAGATACCGTGCACTGAACATGATGAGAAAGCGCCGCAATTCCTGCTGAAATACCACAATGATGGCAATGGCTCCCACCCCAATAATCTGCCCCAATATACCCCCCAGTAACAGCATGTTGTCCTTTACCAGTAACCAGACAACATAAAAAGTAATAATGGTAACAAAAATATAGGTGGCAATGGTTCCCTTGATCAGCATATAAACCTGGTACATCAGAAATGCCACCAGTAAGATGTCAATTACGTCAATGATGCGGACATGAATAAAGGCTTGAATCATCGCAGGTAAAATTTCTTGATCAAATTTACAATAAAAAAGGTTACCGGCCAGCCTGGCTATATATCTCCAACAGCTTCACTGCCTGCCGGGTTTCTTTCACATCGTGCACTCGTAAAATTGATGCACCGTTCAACAAGGCAAGTGTGTTCAGTACCGTAGTGCCGTTCAGGGCTTCCCCCGGCGTCAGGTTAAGTGCCTTGTAAATCATCGATTTGCGTGAAAGACCTGCCAACAAAGGCACCTCAAGACATTCAAACAATTGCATCTCACGCAAAAGCTGGTAATTATGTTCTATTGTTTTTCCAAAGCCAAAACCCGGATCAACTATAATGTCATCAATACCGGCTTTTTTAGCTGTATCAATCCTTTCCGCGAAAAAAGCCAGTACTTCTTTCACTACATCGTCATATTGCGGATTGACCTGCATATTGTCGGGCATACCCTGCATATGCATCATTATATAAGGTACCTTTAGTGAAGCAACGGTTTTAAACATGGCATCATCAAGTCTGCCCGCCGATATGTCGTTAATCATATTCACCTGGTAAGTTCTTACCACATAATCAGCAATAGAAGCTCTGTATGTGTCAACCGATAACAAAATACCGGGAAAACGGCTACGGATAGCACCTAGCACAGGTTCCAGCCTCGAAAGCTCTTCGTCAGTGGCAATGGCCGGAGAACCCGGCCGCGATGAATAAGCGCCTACGTCAACAATGTCAGCTCCTGCTGATAACATATCACTGACGTGTTCAATGGCATCGGCTTCAGCCATATACTTTCCACCATCGAAAAACGAATCGGGGGTGATGTTCAAAATGCCCATAATACGGGGCAAACGGAGATCAACGAGGGTTCCCCCGCAATTGATTGTTTGTTTAACCGAAAAAAATGTATCTTTAAAACCCATTCTGAATTACATTGTTGTTAAAAGTAATAAAAAGATCGGTATGAAGTTCCTGGTTGTAGAAGGCGTTGATGGTTCGGGTAAATCAACGCAAATCGGTTTGATTACGCAATATCTTGACAAACAAAAGATTCCGTATAAATACCTTCATTTTCCGCGCACCGAAACCGGTATTTATGGTGACCTGATCGCACGCTTCCTGCGTGGTGACCTGGGCAGCCTTGATGGCGTGGACCCTTACCTGGTAGCCCTGCTCTATGCCGGTGATCGTCATGATGCGGCCCCTATACTTACTGAATGGCTTGAACAGGGATACCTGGTATTGCTCGATCGTTACGTATACTCAAATATTGCTTTTCAATGTGCCAAGCTAAACGATCGCGCAAAACAGGATGAACTCAGGAACTGGATCCTAAAGCTTGAGTATGATTATCATGGTATTCCAAAACCCGATCTGAACCTGCTGCTTGATGTGCCTTTTTCCTTTACCCGGAAGAAACTTACCGGAAATCGCGAAGGAGAAGAGCGCGGCTACCTAAAAGGTTTGCGCGACATTCACGAAGACAATCTGGATTTTCAACAACGGGTTCGCGATATGTATCACTGGCAGGCACAAACAACTGCTGACCTTAAAATTATCAACTGTGTGGATGATCGGGAACTAATGCAGGATCCCCAAAGCATTTTCAGTCAGATTCTGGCTGTTACCAAATTATAATTTTTCATATCATGAAATGGTTCGCTTTTATATCACGTATTTTTGTCGGACTGGTGTTTGTTTTTAGCGGCTTTGTCAAGGCCATTGACCCTACCGGTTTTGCCATTAAGCTCGAAGAATATTTTCTGGCCTTCAACCTTGAATTTTTGCTGGCGACAGTGCTGCCGCTATCGGTACTGGCTGCTGCTGCCGAAGTAATGATAGGACTCAACCTGCTGATCCGCACCCGCATGTGCTTCACAGCATGGGTGCTGATGCTTTTCATGTCGTTTTTCACGGTTTTGACCTTAATACTGGCGCTTACCAATCCGGTATCGGATTGCGGTTGTTTTGGCGAAGCTGTTATATTAACCAACTGGCAAACTTTCTGGAAAAATATCATCATTGATCTGCCAACCGTGGTGATCTTTCTTTATCGCCGGAAATACCAGCCCATCTCAACACCCCTTACCGAATGGGCACTGGTAATTTTAAACATTGCTGCCTCGGTGGCTATTTCGGTCTATTGCCTGTTGCACGAGCCGGTAATGGACTTCCGGCCTTACAGCATTGGCACTCACATTCCCGATGAAATGATAATCCCGGAAGGGGCTCCGCTTGACCAGTACGAAACCATTCTGGTTTATGAAAAAGACGGGGTAAAAAAAGAATTTGCCGAGGACAATTATCCCTGGCAGGATACAACCTGGAAATGGGTGGAAACAAAACAAAATCTGATATCCAAAGGATATGAACCCCCCATCCACGATTTTTCAATTACTTCTGCTGAAGGTTTTGATCTTACCGAACAGGTACTGAACGAAACCTGGCCGGTACTGCTGATCATTTCACCAAAACTGGAGAACGCCTCAACAGAAGGAATGCAGAAACTTAATGAGTTGACCATGAAAGGCAATGCCCTGGATTTTCAGGTAATTTGCCTGACGTCATCATCTACCGATGCCATTAACGCGTTTAAAGCAACCTATGCGCCGGCTTTTGAAATATGTACAGCCGACGAAACTACATTGAAAACCATCATACGTGCCAATCCGGGCCTGTTGCTTCTGAACCAGGGTACAATTATTGGGAAATGGCATTACCATGATGCCCCGAAACCAGCAGCCCTGAAACAAAACATACTCCCTTTGGCACTTACGGAACAAAACGCAAACAACGAAAAAATGCGTGTGATCATCATTGTATTGATTGCGCTGTTGACTTACGTTACCCTATGGCCCGCTGTGCGAAAACGAATCAAAAAAACATAGTTTTCGCACCTATTTGGTTAATCTTTTACAATGAAACTAAACCTACTGTATATGAACCCAGCATCAACTGTCACAAAACAGGTCCCCTCAAAACTCGAAGTGGTAAAAAAAACCATGAAAAAAATCCTGCGCTGGATTACGTTTATGGTGATCCTTTTCCTGGCAGCTTTTATTTACTGGAAGTATTTCTACACTTACAGCGAGGGTTACCGGGCAGGATTACTGCAGAAATTTTCGCATAAAGGAACCATTTTCAGGACTTTTGAAGGAGAAATGATCCTCAGTAGTGTTTCAGGACGTAAGGACATTGTAATTGCTTCGGAAAAGTTTCTTTTTTCAGTAACCGACAAAAGCCTGGCAGCCCGACTCGATACCCTGCAAGGTCTTGAGGTGATTGTACACTATCGCCAGAAAAACGGTGTTCTCCCCTGGAAGGGAGATACACCTTATCTGGTGGATAGCGTTAAAGCCCGCTGAAAACCTTTGTAAATTTCTTTACACAAACCGGCATAATTTACTCAACCGGCGTTTGCGTGTTATACAGAAAGAATGCCCATTTATCGGCTGTTTCCTCAATGGTCTTTGAAATGGGCTTTCCGCCTCCGTGTCCGGCTTTGGTTTCAATTCTGATCAGCACCGGGTTTTTCCCGGCATGCTTTTCCTGCAAAGTAGCAATGTATTTGAACGAATGAGCCGGAACCACCCTGTCGTCGTGGTCGCTGGTCAATACCAACGTTGCCGGATATTCAACACCTTCTTTGATATTGTGCAGCGGCGAATAAGCAAACAGATTACTAAAGTGAACTGAATCTTCGCTCGATCCGTATTCCGGAACCCAGCCAAATCCAACGGTAAACTTATGAAAACGCAGCATGTCCATTACACCTACGGCAGGCATGGCAACCCTGAAAAGTTCCGGCCGTTGATTGGCGCAGGCTCCCACCAGCAATCCTCCGTTTGATCCGCCATATATCCCCAGTTTTGCAGGAGATGTATATTTCTCGTCAATAAGATATTCGGCTGCGGCAATGAAATCGTCAAATACATTCTGCTTGTTAAGCAACATACCGGCTTTGTGCCACGACTCCCCATATTCACTTCCTCCTCTGAGGTTAGCAATGGTATACACAGCGCCATATTCAAGCAGGGTAAGCAAGGCTGGAGAATAAAACGGCGTTTCGCTGATATTGAATCCGCCATAGCCATAGAGGAGAGTGGGATTTTTACCATTGCGTTTCAATCCTTTTTTATGCAAAATAAACATGGGAATGCGGGTGCCGTCTTTGCTGGGATAAAAAACTTGTTTTACCTCAATCGACGCCGGATCAAATTTCACATCCGGGGTAAAAAACGCCTGTTGTTTGCCGGTTTCAAGGTCATATTGCATCACTGTACCCGGGTAATTGAACGAAGTGTAATAATAAAAGTACTCGTTCACTCCTTTTTTGCCCCACTTTGCAGCAGCAGAACCCAATCCCGGAAGGGTAATCTCGCGTAACTTTTTACCCGAATAGTCATAAATATACATGTGCGATGCTACATCTTCGATATAGGTAGCTACCAATTTATCGCCCACAGCATAAACCATTTCAAGCAAATGCTTGCTTTGCGGAATGATTCCGGTCCAGTTTTCCTTTTCGGGCTTTTGCGGATCCAATGCCACAAGCTGATAATTGGGCGCATCTATGTCGGTATGCACATAAAACAATCCGTTCTGGTGATCAATCACTGTGCTTTTGTTTTTAAACCCGGTGAACAACGGCATAAATCCACCTTTCTTCAGGTCGGCCGGTTTGTAATGACATTCAAATCCATCTGTTCCTTCAGCCACATAAAGAAAAAGATACTTTTCATCTTCACTTACGGCAACATCATTATAGCGTAAAGGATTTTGCAGGTCTTCGTATATCAGGATATCCTTATCCTGTGTGGTTCCCAGCTGATGATAGTAAACCTGCTGATTCTGGTTAAGTGCCTGCAATTCCTTCCCTTTTTCGGGTTCGGGGAAACGGCTGTAGAAAAATCCGTTACCATACCATTGTGCACCCGTGAATTTTATATGGCGGATATAATCGGGCAAATCTTCACCGGTGGCTATATCCTTAATATAAAGTTCTTTCCAGTCCGAACCGGCCACCGACCTGGTATATGCCACGTAATTATTGTCCCTTGAAATGCTGACCAGTCCAACAGCCACCGTGCCGTCTGCTGAAAGCTGGTTTGGATCAATAAAAACTTCTTCGTCGCTTCCATGCCTGCGATAAATTACAGGCTGGTTCTGCAAACCGTCGTTTTTTATAAACAGGGTATATTCACCAGCCTTAACAACACCAACTACCCTGGCAAAATTATAAGTTTCTTCCAGGCGTTTTCTGATTTGGTCGCGAAAGGGGATCTGGTTGAGAAAACTGAATGTAACTTCGTTCTGCTCTTCCACCCAGGCTTTCACCTCGGCCGCAGTGTCATTTTCGAGCCAACGGTAAGGGTCGGCAACAGACGTTCCGTGATATACATCACTCACATCAACCTTTTCTGTTTCCGGATAAGTTAGCGCAGGAAGGGTATAAAGCTGCTTATCGGCATTAAACCTGCAGGAGGAAAGCAATCCTGACAAAGCAGCAACCAGTAAAAATAGTTTTGATTTCATAATTACTTCATTTACTTTTTTATAATAAATTTAGTCTTTTTATCACGATACAAACAATATTCGGCATCACACGCGGCACAGGCATAACCGGCATTTGCCACATCGGTTCCAATGCCAATAATACCGCTGACCGACTTAACCGGTAACATCAGCGACGAAGGTGTGAGAGTAACGCCACAGTGCTGAGGGCTCATTAATTCAAACAAGACTTGCTGGTCGCTCACCGGCCACCTGCAATAACCCGGGCTATACCTGTTGGTTACCTTAAGGTTTTCCTTTACCATCAGCTTTTCCATTCGCCGATGTATGTACCCGGCTACACCCTCGGCAATTTCCGAGCCAATGCTATCCACAATATACCCTTCGAGGCCCTGTCCATTTTTCATCAAGTCTTTTGAAAGCGCTTCCACTTCTGCACCGCATGTACCAATAAACACAGCAATGGAAGTACTCTTGTACATGGCCTTTGCCACCATCCGGTTCAATCCGAAGGTTTTTTCGTTTATCCTCATAACCCCGGCAACCGGATCGATTTTTGGAGAAAAAAAAACTTTACAGGTTGCCATTGGATTACAAACCGACAAACTACGGACAGTCAGTTCATCAATTAACCCGACAAGGTAAGGCTCTGCCTGGCCAGCGGGCACACCCAGGTTTCGGAGGATGTTTTCCCTTGAAACCTTCAGCTGCCCAGGATTAATTGTTTCATTATCAATATATAAAACCGGTTTGTTGATATTTTGATGATTAAGGGTTGAACAGTTATCAGGATACCAGGGAATTCAAATACGACACAGCACCCTGGGGATCGGGTGCATAACCATCTGCTCCGATTTCAGCCCTGAATTCATCATTTACCGGGGCTCCACCAATAATAAGGCGGGTTCCGGGATACTTTGCTTTTATATCCATGACAATCGATTTCATATTGACCATGGTAGTGGTAAGTAACGCTGAAAGTCCAACAACAGCGCCGTTATGGTTGGCAATACTTTGGATAAACTTTTGAGAACCGACATCCACTCCCAGGTCGATTACCTCCCATCCGGCTCCTTCAACTATCATGGCTACAAGGTTTTTGCCAATATCGTGCAGGTCGCCCGAAACCGTACCGATAATGAATTTACCCTTTTTAGTGACCTCACCCGAGCTGAAATAGGGTTTCAGGTGTTCCATGGCTGTACTCATAGCCTTTGCAGCTACCAACATCTGGGGAACAAAAATTTTCTTTTCGGAATATTTCTGCCCGACCCTTTCCATGGCTTTAATCAGTGCATTATTGAGGATATCGGCAGGCTTAATACCTTGTTTCAAAGCCTGTCGGGCAAGTTCATCAGCACCATCCTGACCCTTCATCTGCGGGGGATACGGCGCATTTTTGTTCACCTTCCCATATTCAACACATTCCAATAACTTCAGTAACAGTTCGTCGTTGTTCATGTCAATAGGTCTTGATATTCAATGTAAAAAAATCAGATGATTTGCATCAGGCGCTGCAATTTCTGGCTGTTTCAACAATCAGTCGTATATGAGCCGGTGTAGTGCCGCAACAACCCCCGACAATGTTGGCCCCGGCATCGATAACAGCGCATATATAAGAAGCTGTTTGTTCAGGTGTTTCCGGAAACACGGTTTTCCCGTCGCGATAGACAGGAGCCCCCGCATTGGCATGAACCAGAATGGGAATGGTGTGGTTAACCGTCCGGATTGCTTTCACAATGCCAATCATTTGCGCCATACCATTACCACAATTGGTGCCAATAATAGTAGCGCCTGCTTTAACCAGTTCCTCCGCCATCTGTTCAGGGGTAATGCCCATTATGGTATGGTAAGTATTCTCGCCGGTTTTTTCAAATGTCATGGTGCAGATCACCTCGCGAGGCGTGTTCTCTTTGCAGGCTTTAACGGCAATCACGGCTTCATCGATATCCGACATGGTTTCAATCACCAGTGCATCGGCTCCCCCATCGCTAAGCGCAACAGCCTGATCTCGAAAGGCATTGTACAATTCTTCCCGGGTGACGTCTCCCATCATCAGCATTTTACCGGTAGGCCCAATGGATCCCAACACCAGGTGATCGTCGCCGGCAGCTCTCCGGCTGATTTGGGCTGCAGCCTTGTTGAGCTCATAAACCTTGTCGGCCAGGCCATAAGGCATAAGTTTAAAGGCATTGGCGCCAAAACTGTTTGTTTCAATCATGTCGGCCCCGGCATCAACATAACTTTTGGCTATTGCCAACACATCATCGGGTCTGCTGAGGTTCCACGATTCCGGGCATTCACCAACAGCCAGGCCTTTCTCCTGCAGGAAGGTTCCCCAGGCACCGTCGGAAATCAGAACTTTTCGTTGTTGAATTTTATCTGCAATCGGTTGCATAATTCATACTTATTACTTATTATTACCGGGTAAAAATGCCGATCCGGAAGAAACTATACTGAAGTCAAGAACATCCGGGAAATCAGCACTAATATACACTTTTAATTCTATTTTTTAAACAGCTGATCAGAATTTCAACCGAACTCAAAAGACTTTATCCTGAAGTTATGACTGACAAACAATGGAACGACCTGGTTACCGTAGCAAACGGTAAGAGTACTGAAAACAAAATGCCTGTAGGGTTTATCATTGATTCGCCCTGGCTGCCTAACTGGTATGGAATTAATATCCTGGATTACTTTACCAGCGATGAGTTGTGGCTCAAGGCCAACCTAAAAGCCATTGAAACATTCCCCGAAATCATTTTCCTGCCGGGTTTCTGGAGCGAATATGGAATGTGTACCGAACCTTCGGCTTTCGGGGCCAAGTGCATCTTCTGGAAAAACGAGTTTCCGTTTGCCGAAAAAACCATTCAGCAATCGACGGATATCGACGGGATGAAGGTACCCAATCCTGAAACCGACGGATTACTGCCCTTTATGCTTAACAGGCTGATTCAGTCGCAACCTGCTATTGAAAAGGCAGGTCATCATATTCGTTTTTCAGTTTCCCGCGGTCCCCTTAATATCGCCTCCTTCCTGATGGGCACAACCGAATTAATGACTACCATGATGATGGAATCTGATGTCGTTCACAAACTGCTTCGTATCATTACAGATTTTCTAAAATCGTGGCACAAATTGCAGCGTGAAAGTATTTCAAGTATCGAAGGCATTATGATGCTCGATGATATCGTTGGATTCATTGGGGAGGAGGAATTCATGGAATTTGGATATCCCTACCTGAAAGAGCTCTACGATGTTGAAGCGAAGATTAAATTATTCCATAATGACGCCGATTGCACCATGTCAGTCAAATTTTACCCCGAACTGGGCATCAACCTGTTCAACCCCGGCACGCACCTTTCTGTCCGCGACTTAATTGAGATTACCGGGAAAAAGATGACGGTTCTGGGCAATATTCCTCCGCGCGATGTGCTTGCCGCAGGGACCCCCGGGGACATCCGGAAAGCGGTAAATGAATTGCTGGCCGATACGCCCGATAAATCGCGACTCCTGCTTTCATGCGGGGGTGGTATGCCTCCCGGTGTTACCACCGAACAAATCAATGCATTTGTCAGCGCTGCAAAAGTGTAGCTGACCTAATGCCGGTCTACTCAATTACCGAGCTGGTAACTTCAATTCTTGTTTTGTCGTGCATGGAAATACCCGGGTAAACCGGATACCATGAACCGCCTGTATTACCGGTAATTACCGAATTATCAATACGGATATTGCCACTGAGGTCGTTGGTAACGAAAAATATTGCCGAACCATGTGTTATTACTGTGTTATTGGCAATCCGTGAACCACTCAGGGTTAGCGTCATTGTATTGCCGTCATTGTATATTGCTCCGCCACTGCCTCCTCCTGGGGTTCCGTTTTGTTTGGGATTACCTCCGTTTCCGGTTGCCCGGTTATGCGTGAAAAGACTTTTGATAATGGTCCACGATACACCAATACTGCTTATGGCGCCGCCATTGGCTCCGAAATTGCCGTATCCGGGAGCCCCGCCAAAAGTGCTGTTCACCACATAAACAGGCTGATTGTTGTACTGACTGAAAACCCTTATGGCGCCACCGCCTACATCGGGACCCACACTATCGCATGCATTGTTAAAAAACCTGCAATTTACCACCTTAAAGCGTCCTCCCCTGACCCAAATGGCGCCCCCACCGGTATATTCCGTCTCGTTACGCGAATTGCCATCGGCAAAGGTCAGGTTTTGCACCGTCAGCCTGGGATGATCCTGGTCCTGGCAATGCGGAGTGGTCCAGTGCTGATCGGGATCGCAGGTGTTCATATATAGTATCCGGGTTTGGCAGTCGCCACTTAAGGTAACCAGGCCACCACCATCAATAACAATGTCAGGGTTGGCATCGTTAAAAACCTTTGCAGGCCGGGTCATATGAATGACAACCGGATCGGGACCGCAATCAAAAACAATCCTGCCTCCTTTGGCTACAGCTTCAACAAATGCTTCGCAGGTGCAACTTTCGGGGGTTCCGTTACCTACAACATTGTCGGGATTGCTTACATCTTCGGGTCCGGCAGCCACAGGCACTGGTGAATCTCCTGCAGGATTTCCTGCCGGAGGGCCCGTAAGTGGATTGGCCAAAGGATTGTGAACCTGCACATAACCCGCTGCGTTATCCTTCTCGCATTGAACAAAGAATGCTGCAAAACTGACCAGCAACAGCGATAACAAACAAATGCGAAACACAAAATAGTTCTTCATTGACTTACTATACCGTTACTGTGTAATTAACCGCCAAAACCGATAGTTATTGTACACAGCTCATGAACCTTTTTTTACGCTAAGTTCTTCTCCTTCGGATGAAGCTATCACTACAGTCGCACAGGTATCGCTAAAAACATTTACCGTAGTCCGCATCATGTCAAGCGGCCTGTCGACAGGCAATATCAATGCAACGGTTTCAAGCGGAAGACCTATAGCCGAAAAAATGATCGACATGGTAACCAGGCTCCCCATGGGAACAGCAGCAGCGCCGACCGAAGCCAGTAAGGCAGTTAGCACCATAATAAACTGTTGTCCGAAACTCAGGTCAATTCCATATATTTGCGCAATAAACCCGGCAACAACAAGTTCATACAAGGCTGTTCCGTCCATATTCACCGTTGCCCCGAGCGGCAGCACAAATCCCGAAACCCGGTTTGAAACCCCGGCCTTTTCCTCAACTGCGCCAATGGTAACGGGTAAAGTAGCATTCGATGACGATGTGCTGAAAGCCGTAATAACTGGCAATGCCATGGCCCTGTAATGCTTTAACGGGCTGATACCCCCAACAAAGTAAAGAATTGCCGGCAGGGTGATCAGAAAATGGATAGCTAAACCCAGGGCCACCGTTAGCATATACTTTCCCAATCCGGTTATCAGATTGGTGCTGGCTGTTTGTTCGGAAGCCATGGCGGCCACCAGACCAAAAATGCCAAAGGGTGACAACCGTATGATAAAGGTGGTAATCTTCATCATCAGTTCAAAAAAAGCATTAAAAAAACCGGTCAGCAATTCGCGGTGATCTTTGCCGAGCCTGGTGATAAAAACCCCGGCCAGTAGGGCAAAGAAAATTACTGAAAGCATGGCATCGTTAACCGAAAATGTCTCGAACAGGTTGGTCGGAACAATTTCAATAAGTGTGTCAGAAAAGGGCTTTTCCTTTATCCCGGGCATAGGAGGCAACGAATCCAGAATGTCACTCAACCCATGCCCGGGTTGAATAACATTAACCAAAACCAGTCCCGTTAAAATGGCCAGTAAACTGGTTGTAAGGTAATAGCCCATGGCCTTGAGGCCCAGTCTTCCCAAAGAACTGCCCGAACCGGCATTGGTCACACCCGATATGAGTGAACTTAAAACCAACGGTACCACTATCATTTTCAAGGCACGGATAAATACCGTACCCATCCAGGCTACATAAGGCGTAAGCCCTGGAAAGATTGCCCCAAAAAACAAGGCAATGATAATGGCAATCAAAATCTGCCAGTGCAATGCAGGCTTTTTCATCATTACTTATTTCCCGTAAAAATAAGAAACTATGCGGGAGATATAATGATGAACCGAAAAAATACCTGAATAAGAAGGCAATGTGTACTATTTCTTTTCCGCGCAATTAAACATCCACTGTACACCAAATTTGTCGCGACAGCTGCCATAGTGATCACCCCAGAACATATCCTGCAATTCCATCTCAACTATTCCGTCCTTTGATAATAAACTGAATAGCATTTCAGTTTCCTTTCGTGTATCGGGCAAAAGACAGATGTATGCATTGTTTCCCTGAACAACCTTAAAGGACATTGATTCGGGAGCATCGGATCCCATCAGCACATGTCCGCCTAATATTGGCAAAGACACATGCATTACCAGGTTTTTATCTTCTTCCGGTAAGGGAGGCATGCTGTCTGATGGCGGAACATCTTTAAAGCGCATAAATCCCTCACCCAAAAATTCCGTACCAAAAACGGATTTATAAAAGTTGAAAGCTTCTTCGGTTTCCCGTTTGAAATTCAAATAAACACTTACACTTGACATAGCAGATAGGTTTTAGTTTTTGTCATCTTATTATAGCACTACAGTGCCCGTTGTAAAAAAAATATCACGCCTGATGATTATGGCCAACAGATGCTATAGCCTGTAACAATCATCATCAGCAATTGTTCAGGAAAAAAACGGAAACATTCAAAATAAGGTGTTCTTAAACTAAGTTTTGCTATTTTTGAACCCATTTTAGTAAAATCAAATAAAACTTAACAAACAATGAGAAAAAAAATAGTCGCCGGAAACTGGAAAATGAACAAGACCCTGCAGGAAGGTGTTGAGCTGGCCAAAACCGTTAACCGCCAGGTGGAAGATAATGGTGTAATGGTAGTCCTGTGCACCCCTTTTATTCACCTTTCAGAGGTTAACAATGTCATTACCAAGGATTCGCTGTTCCTTGGCGCACAAAACTGTGCTTCAGAAACTTCCGGTGCCTATACCGGTGAAGTATCGGTTGACATGATCAAATCAACCGGTGCCGAATATGTAATCATTGGCCACTCTGAGCGCAGAAGTTATTATCACGAGGACGATGCCCTGCTGAACAAAAAAACCAGGCTGGCTTTGGCTGCTGGCCTCACTCCCATCTTCTGTTGTGGCGAAGTACTGGCTGAACGTCAGGCTAACAACCATATGAAAGTTGTGAAAACACAAATCGAAAACGGCTTGTTTGACCTTTCACCCGAAGATTTCGGCAAAGTAGTTGTCGCTTACGAACCGGTATGGGCCATTGGTACAGGTGTTAATGCCACCTCCGACCAGGCACAGGAAATGCATAAAGCCATTCGTGAACTGATTGCTGAAAAATACGGTACACAGGTAGCCAATAACACCTCCATATTGTATGGCGGCAGTTGCAAACCCTCCAATGCCAAAGAGCTTTTTGCCAATCCCGATGTCGACGGAGGACTCATTGGTGGCGCTTCGCTGAATGCCAGTGATTTTATGGGTATTGTAAATGCCTTCTGATTGTGCCAAAGCGCTTTGGCACAATCAAAAACAATGACTCAATTAAGAGCTTGGCAGAAGTCAGAAAAGGAGCGTAGTCAGGAGACTACGCTCAGCGCTCCGATTATCGGACTTTTTACATAGCCGCTAGCGCATTGTGCTGAATGTCAACCATGAATGCTAAGCGTAGTCTCCAGACTACGCTTTCTTTTATGACTTTTTTAACAGGCTTTTTTTTTATGAACTGAACTGAATGAATTACATTGAAGTAACATTTGACCTGGCCCAGCTAAACCTTACACAAAGGGAAACCCTTCCCTATTATTTGGGATTACTGGGATTCGACGGGGTTAACGAGCTGGATACACAGTTGAAAGCCTATACTGCTGAAAAAAGTTTTGACCGCAAAGCTCTTGTGGATCTTTTGCATGAACTTGATGTACCTGAAAATACCTGCTCAACTGCTACCATCCCCGACCAAAACTGGAACCAGGAATGGGAGCGTAATTTCAACCCGGTTGTATTCAAGGGGAAATGCCTTGTCAGGGCTCCGTTTCATAAACCCGACAAGCAATACCCGTTTGAGGTGGTCATTGAACCCAAAATGTCCTTTGGAACCGGCCACCATGCAACTACCGAACTGATGGCCCACGAAATACTGGCACTCGACCTGCACCATAAAACATTGCTGGATGCCGGTTGCGGAACAGGTATTTTAGCCATACTGGCAGAAAAAATGGGCGCCATTAACATTACTGCAGTTGACATTGATGAATGGAGCTACCGAAATGCACTTGAAAACACCAACATCAACCATTGCAAAGCCATTACGGTTATGCTGGGTGATGCAGCCACCCTTGAAAACATGACCTTTGATGTTATCCTGGCTAACATTAATCTGAATATCCTTATTGCTGGTATGCCCGCCTATGCCCGATTGCTTGATAAAAACGGAATAATTTTCATGTCGGGTATACTCGAATCCGATCTCGAAGCGCTATCCGCTGCAGCAGAAAAACACGGACTTACCAGGGAATACACCAAAACACTCAGCAACTGGGCATTGGCAAGGTTCAAAAAAAAGTGATACTTTTAAGGGCAATTTGCCAACATGAAACATAAACTCGCTTTACTGGCGTTATCGGGCTGGATGATGATGACCGTCTTCCAGGTTTCCGCGCAGGACACCAAGATTTTTTCAGGTGAAATTCAAACATTTGCTGATGAACTAATGGTTTTCATGCAAAGGAATATTACGCCCGAAAGTGAATCCATACTCAGCACATTTTTGGCGGCATGGCGTGGTGACAGCCTGTTTGATAAACAGGAGCAGGAGCGCATTTTTAGAACCTCACTTAACCTGGTACAACGAAATGCCAGGCCGCATCCTCATTTCACGCATTACCTTTCGACCCTCCTGGCGCTGAAAAATTACAGTTACGGCACACAGCAGTTTACTAACTGGGACAAAGGATTGGATATGATCATTGCCAATCGTAAGGTATCGTTGCAAACCATGGACCGTTACCTGGCCTTTGTAAAGCTGCTGGCCGACAGTTCAACCCTTTACCGTTCCAGTTCAGTTGAATGGCGATTCAGCGCCCCCGATTTCCGGTTTGCAGTTGACAGTGCCATCCGTGTCGTGTTCAGTAACACCAACCTCATTTGTTATGTCAGGAATGACAGTATTCAGATATTTAATACCAAAGGGAGCTACAAACCGCTATCGACCGAATGGCAGGGTCAAGGCGGACTGGTAACCTGGGAAAGGGCAGGTTTCGAATCCGGTGATGTTTATGCACAACTCACTGATTACGACATCAACATGTCACGTTCCGAATACACGGCAAAGGACGTGGTTTTTGTCAATAAACTTCATTTTGATGAGCCGTTGAAGGGCATCCTGACCGATAAGGTTAAAATGAACAAAACCCCGGCAGATGCCGACTACCCGCAATTCGTTTCATACCAGAAAGACTTCAGTATCAAGGAGCTTTACAAAGATATTGACTTCGAGGGTGGTCTTTCCATGCAGGGAGCCAAACTGGTTGGTACCGGCAATCGTGAAAAACAGGCAAGGATTTTCGTTTATCGAAAAGATACGCTCGTGTTGGTGGCTTCTTCCAATTACTTTGCCTTTAAATCCGACAGGATCAATTCGTCCAGTGCCGGCATACTGATAAAACTAAAAAACGATTCCATTTTTCATCACGGTATGGCCTTGAGTTTTATGTTGCCAAACCGCGAACTTACCCTTTCGCAAACAGAAAACTTCACCTCACAGAGCCCTTACTTCAACTCATACCACAACATCGACATGTCGTTTGAACAACTGGTTTGGAAAATGGATGAACCCCTGATGCGGTTCACGGCCATGATGGGAAGCACAATCGGAAATGCCAATTTTGAGTCGGTTAATTTCTATAATCACGAAGAATACCTGGGGCTTCAGTTAATGGACGAATCGCATCCCCTGGTTTCCATACGCAGTTTCGCACGAATGATGGGCACAGAAGAATTCCTGGCCGAAGACTATGCCGCTTACCTTAAAAAATCGATCACCCAGGTTAAACAAATGCTCATGCGTATGGCTGCCCTTAGGTTTATTTTTTACGACAGCGAAAACGGAATGGCAACTATACGCCCGCGCCTTCACGACTATATTGCAGCCAGCATTGCCAGGGTAGATTACGACGTTATCAGCATCCCTTCGCGCGTGAATGCACCGGTAGAAAATGCCGTTTTCGACCTGCGAACGTATGACCTTACCATTAATGGTATCCCGCGTATCTTCGTCAGTGATTCACAAAACGTAGTCATTTATCCCGATCACGACAGGATTATTTTAAAGAAGAACCGGCATTTTCAGTTCGATGGCCAGGTTCAGGCTGGTTTGTTCACCTTTTCAGGTAAAAACTTCTTCTTTAATTACGACACCTTTAAAATTGACATGCAGAAGATTGATTCGCTGCGTATCCGTTACCTTACCGGAATGTTTGACAACTACGGATTTCCGGTTACCGAAACAACTGAAAATGTTTTCGAAAATATGAAGGGGGAAGTATTCATCGACCGTCCGAATAATAAATCGGGGCGCGTGTCATACCCCGAATACCCCATATTCCGTTCTACGCAGAGCGGTTACGTTTATTACGACGACAAGACCATTCACAATGGCGTTTATGACCGTGAGCGCTTTTTCTTCCAGATCAACCCGTTTGAAATGGACAGCCTCGATAATTTCAATCGTATATCTATGAAATTTGACGGGTCGTTTACCTCAGCAGGTATTTTCCCGGTTTTCGAGGAAACACTGCGTCTGCAACCCGACAAATCGATGGGATTCAGGTATGTCACACCTGCAGAAGGTTTTGAATTATATGGCGGGAAGGGTAATTTTGTAAATGAAATCGCGCTGAGCAATAAAGGACTCGAAGGTTCAGGTACGGTGAACTACTTAACATCCAGCAGCGTTGCTGAGCATATCCAGTTTTTCCCCGACTCACTTATAGCCTCGGCAGAAGAATTCACCATAGCCCGGAGCACCTCAGGAACCCAGTACCCCCGGGTTAGCTCGGTGAATAACAATATCCGCTGGTTGCCCTATCAGGATGAATTATATGCCTACAAAACCGAATCATCGTTCAATATGTTCAATCCTTCCACCCACCTGGATGGCAGTCTTGTGCTGCGACCTGCAGGACTTAGCGGTAATGGCCGGATGACACTTGAAGGAGCAGAAATCAGTTCAACCCTGTTTACCTACAAAGCAGACATAATAGATGCCGACACTGCTGACTTCTATCTTAAATCGTTACATTCCGAAGGTTTCACCGTACTAACCGAAAATATCAATTCGCATATCGACTTTTCCACCCAAACCGGATCATTCAGGTCGAACGAGGATTATACGCTGGTTTCATTCCCCGAAAACAAATATGTAAGCTTCCTCAACCAGTTCGATTGGGATATGAACAAGAAAATACTGGCCATGGGATCGAGTTCACAGGAACCTCCTGCCACTGAGGTAGCTGAAGAAGGATTCAGCGGGCCACGGTATATCAGCATCGATCCCGATCAGGATTCGCTTAGTTTCATAGCGCCTATGGCTTACTACGACTACGACAGCAACCTGATTAAGGCACATGAGGTTAGGTTTATCGACATAGCCGATGCCCGTATTTATCCGGAAGACGAAAAACTCACTGTTCAGCCCGATGCGCGCCTAAGAACACTTTATAAAGCTTCCATAGTAGCCAACAGAACAACCCGTTACTATGAATTGTTCGATGCCACTGTAAATATAAGTGCACGTAACAAATACCTCGGATCAGCCTATTATAATTACAAGGACGAAACCGAGCAATTGCAGGAAATCTATTTCAACAACCTGACCGTCGATAACAACCTGCAGACAATCGGAACCGGAACCATCACCGAAGAAGAAGATTTCACGCTAAGTCCCAATTACCGTTACCAGGGAAAGGTACACCTGGAGGCGAATAACCCACTCCTGGTATTTGACGGCAGCACACTCATTGAACACAATTGTGAAAACCTGCCTACACGCTGGATGAATTTCCGGGCAGAAATCGATCCGATGAATATCATGATACCAATTGGCGAAGATTTGATCGACATCAACCGTAACAAGATTTTTAACGGGTTATTCATGTACTACGATTCGGTTCATGTATACCCCACCTTCCTTTCGGGACGCAAGTTTTCGAGTGACCGGCCAGTGGTATCTTCTACAGGTTTCCTGCATTACAGCCACCCCAAACAGGAATACCAGATTGCAGCCAGGGAAAAGCTGCTGGACCTGACGCTTCCGGGTAATTTGGTTACACTGCACCGCGAAAACTGTCAATTATATGGCGAAGGTAAAATAGATCCCGGTGCCAAGCTGGGACAGATCAAACTGACAGCCGTTGGAAACCTGTTGCACAAAAGTATTGAGAACCAAACCGAAATGGAGATCATGCTGGGCATTGACTTCTACATTGCCGATGATATCCTGAACGTTATGGCTGCCGAAATTGACAGTATGCCCAGTCTTCCGGCAACCGACCTGAATAGTCCACTTTACACAAAGGGTGTGGTGGAACTCATTGGTAAAACCCGTTACGATGCCATGAAATCGGAGCTTAGCCTCTTTGGTACACTTAAAGAAACACCCGCCGAGCTCAAGCATACCATCCTGTTTAATGAATTGAAACTGCGATGGGACGATGAAGCCAATTCGTGGGTTTCGGTGGGTAAAATAGGCATTGCCAGCATTAACAATACACAAATCAACAAGCGCGTGGATGGTATGCTTGAGCTGCAGATAAAACGCAGTGGCGATATTCTCGACTTTTACTTTCAGGTTGACCGCCGTACCTGGTACTATTTCGGATACACCCGTGGCGTAATGCAGGTCCATTCTTCGAATAACACGTTCCTGGAGATGATGAAAAAGCTTAAGCCCAATGAGCGCAGGCAAAAGGTTACCTCCGGGGAAACATACATATACATGGTCTCCACCGATGTTAAAAAGAATACCTTCCTGAGAAGATACCGTGAGGTACAGGAGCAGCAGGCTGCGCCGGGAGTTGAACAATGAACCGGAAGCAAGATTAGTAGCAGCGGCAGTGACAGTGGCAGTGGCAGCGGCAGCGGCAGCGGCAGCTGCAGTAGCAGTGGCAGTAGCAGCGGCAGTGGCAGTGGCAGTGGCAGTGGCAGAAATCAACAAGAGTTTGAGCAAATGAAAAAATGAAGAAATGAAGGAATATTCAGGCATATTGACTGAAAGACTATAAGACTAAAAGACTGCAGGACCAGAAGACCAGCAGACCCGTAAACCAGAACACGTTAGTGACTTTTTCAAAAAAAATCCCCTTCTTCCTTTTTTAGGGCCGGAAATTGTAGTTTATTTGTCATGATATTTATCATTATTTTCACCAACACATGATCGAAGGCAAGCGGAAAGTTGAAGTATGTTTCTCCCCGGCCCTATATCCCGAATTCAGAAACGATGACGCCATTGTGGTAATAGTTGACATCCTGCGGGCCACCTCAGCCATTGTCACCGCCTTTATGAACGGGGTTAACCGCATCATTCCGGTTGCCACACTCGACGAAGCCAAAAGCTATAAGCAAAAGGGCTACTTTGTCGCTGCCGAAAGAGATGGTATAGTCAGAGATTTTGCCGATTTCGGAAATTCACCCTACAATTTTAAGCGAGAGATCATCCAGGGACGCGATATTGTTTATTCCACCACCAATGGCACCAACTGTATCACCTTGGCTTCGCACAGCCACAGGGTACTGATAGGCGCGTACCTAAACCTGGACGCATTGGTGGAATACATTATCAGGGAAGATCACGATGTTGTTATTTTTTGCGCCGGCTGGAAGAACAAGTTCAACATCGAAGATTCGCTTTTTGCCGGTGCCCTTTCAGAAGCATTACTCCACAGCGGGCATTTCGTAACCATATGCGATTCGGTGCATGCTTCGGTGGATTTATGGAGCCTGGCCAGGCACAATATGATGCAGTATATCGAAAAAGCCGCCCAACGACACCGGTTAAAGAAGAACAAACTTGACGATGTTATCGAATATTGCCACACCCAAAACCTCACCACTGTGATACCCATACTGAAAGAGAATTATCTGACGCTTGCTTAAATGAACAAGAACCAAGAGCCAAGAACCAAGAGCCAAGAACCAAGAACCAAGAACCAAGAGCCAAGAACCAAGAGCCAAGACTACACAACTGCAAGACTGCAAGACTGCAAGACTGCAAGACTGCAAGACTGCAAGACTTAAAATAGCCTTGTTCATTCCCTGTTCGTAAATAAAAATGTATTTTTCTGTTATTTTGATCACACAAATAGTTAATTTTTTTAATTTTGAAAACCTCAGTTGTTAATTGTTTAACAAATAAATAAACCTCCTATGAAAAAATATAATTTTAATCCGGGTCCTTCCGTTCTGCCTGAATTTACTATTAAGAACACCGCCGAAGCCATTCTCAACCTCAATGGTACCGGATTGTCGATCATGGAAATTTCCCATCGCAGCAAAGACTTTGAGGCTATTCTTAAAGAATCCAAAGAACTGATGAGGGAATTGCTCGATATTCCTGCCGGATATTCAATTCTTTTTCTTCAGGGGGGCGCCAGTCTTCAGTTTGCCATGATACCCAGCAATTTTCTAAATACAAAAGCTGCTTACCTCGATTCGGGTTCATGGGCCAGCAAGGCTGTTAAAGAAGCTAAACTATTTGGTGAAGTTGTAGTTGTGGCTTCCTCAAAAGAGCAAAACTATACGTTTATACCCAAGGGCTATACCATTCCGGCTGATGCCGATTATTTCCACATCACCACCAACAACACCATTTATGGTACCGAACTAAAGACTGACATTTCCTCACCTGTTCCGCTGATTGCAGATGCTTCTTCGGACATTCTCAGCAGACCCATGGATGTCTCGAAATATGCCATGATCTATGGTGGCGCCCAAAAGAACCTTGGACCGGCTGGTGTATCCTTCGCTATCATCAAAGATAGTCTGCTCGAAAAAATTACCCGGAAAATGCCTACCATGCTTAATTACAAGACTTTCGTCGACAACGATTCGTTATACAACACGCCACCGTGCGTTTCCATTTATTCATGCCTTCAAACAATGAAATGGCTGAAGGATTTGGGCGGACTCAAAGCAATTCATAAAATAAACAATGAAAAGGCTGATATGCTTTATAACGAAATCGACAGGAATAAGCTCTTTATATCACCGCTCGCCGAGATAGGCGACCGTTCTATTATGAATGTTGTTTTTGTATTCAAGCCCGAATACAAGGAACTTGAAGAAAAATTCATGGAATTGACCAAGTCCAAAGGTATTGTTGGAATTAAAGGTCACCGTTCGGTTGGCGGATTCCGTGCTTCGATATACAATGCTTTGTCCGTTGAAGGCGTACAAACCTTGGTTCAGGCCATGAAAGAATTTGAAGCCCAGGTTTAATCTGATAATCCCTAACCTTAAAAAATCTGAACGATATGCAAACCATACTTGTTGCAACCGACAAGCCATTTGCCAAAGTTGCGGTGGATGGCATCAGGGAAATTGTGAAAAATGTAGGTTTCGAGCTTAAACTCCTTGAGAAATATACTTCAAAAGAACAATTGCTCGAAGCTGTTAAAGATGTGGAAGCTATAATTGTTCGCAGCGACATTGTCGACGAACAGGTTATTGATGCCGCAAAAAACCTGAAAATTGCAGTCAGGGCCGGAGCCGGATACGACAATATCGACCTTAAAGCTGCTTCAGCCAAAGGTGTGGTTGTTATGAACACGCCCGGACAAAATTCCAATGCTGTTGCAGAACTGGCCTTTGGCATGATGATTTACATAAACCGTAATTTTTACAATGGCAGTTCCGGCGTTGAACTTCGCGGAAAAACACTCGGCATTCATGCATACGGCAATATCGGACGCATTGTGGGTATGATAGCCAAAGGCATGGGCATGGATGTATATGCCCACGACCCGTTTGTTGACAAGGTAATCATCGAAAACGACGGAATCAAATATGTAAATGATGTGAAGGACCTTTACCGGAAATGCCAGTACATTTCGGTTAACCTTCCTGCCAATAAAGAAACCAGGGAATCGCTAAACTACGACCTCCTGAGCCTGATGCCTGCTGGCGCCACACTGGTTAACACCGCCCGTAAGGAAATCATTCACGAGCCTTCGCTGTTGAAATTATTCGCTGAAAGAAAAGATTTCCGTTATGTTACCGATGTCGCTCCTGATTGCCAGGAGCAAATCAAGTCGGAAGCGCCGAACCGTTACTATGCCACACCCAAAAAAATGGGAGCACAAACTGAAGAAGCCAATGTAAATGCCGGACTGGCTGCAGCCCGACAGATTGTTGGTTTCCTCACCAAGGGAGATAAAACATTCCAGGTAAACTGACAAAAACCATGGCGTAATTTCCCCGGCAGAGACCCACCGTCAAAGTGCGGTCTCTGCTTGTTTTTCACCCGGCCATTGCATGCATTGCGCAAAATCATGTAATTGAACACGGATAATTATTACTTTTACAATGGCCGTGAATACGGCATTTGATCATCAAAAAACATATTGAAAATGGCTATAATTAAAGCATTCAGGGGGTACCGCCCGTCAAAGGAATTAGTTGCACAGATTGCCTGCCGGCCTTACGATGTGCTGTCATCGGAGGAGGCATTGGCAGAAGCTGCCGGAAATCCATATTCGTTTTACCATGTCATCAAATCCGAAATTGACTTTCCGGCCGAAACCGACCATTATGCCCCTGAAATTTATGCAAAAGCCAAAGCCAACATTCACAGTTATATAGAAAAAGGCATCTTTACGCAAGATAAGAAACCCTGCCTGTATGTGTATGCACAAACCATGTGGGGACGCACCCAATACGGTTTGATGGCCAGTGCAGCTGTTTCGGATTATCTCGAAAATGTGATCCGCAAGCACGAGCTTACCCGGGTTGAAAAAGAAGTAGACCGGAAAACCCATATCAGGGTCACCAATTTCAATTGCGAACCGGTTTTCTTTGCCTATCCCGATCATGATGAAATCAACCGGATTGTCGATCATGTGGTAGAAGGTAAGTCGGAATACGACTTTACAACTGCCGATGGCATACACCATCAGCTATGGGTGATTGACGACCAACATACGGTGGCCCGAATTGAATCGATTTTCCGGAACGACATTCCCTACACGTATATAGCCGACGGGCACCACCGCACAGCTGCAGCCGCGCATGTTGGCGAAGAGCGAAAGAACGAAAACCCCGGACATACGGGTACCGAAGAGTATAACTATTTTATGGCCGTACATTTTCCGGCCAGCCAGCTATCCATTATCGATTACAATCGGCTGGTAACCGATCTCAACAACAACACCCCGGAAACGTTCCTGTTGAGGCTCGAAGAATCGTTTATGGTAATCCCCAAAGGAAAGCACGAGTACAAGCCTTCGCGTGCGCATGAATTTTCCATGTATCTTGGCGGAAACTGGTATGCCCTCGAAGCAAAAACCGGCACATACAACGACAACGATCCCATATGCTGTCTGGATGTTACAGTATTGTCGGAGCACTTACTCGACCGCATCCTGGGCATCAAGGATCTCAGGCAATCCAAGCGTATTGACTTTGTAGGAGGCATAAGAGGTCTGGGAGAACTTAAAAAGCGGGTCGACAGTGGTGAAATGGCCGCAGCCTTTGCCTTATACCCGGTAACCATGGATCAGCTTATTCGCATCGCCGATACCGGCAACATCATGCCCCCAAAAACCACCTGGTTCGAGCCAAAACTCCGCAGCGGTCTGGTGATGCACTGTTTGGAGTAGAACCAGAGCCAAGAGCCAAGAACCAGGATTCAAGACCAAACTGCGCAGTTGCTCCGGTTGTTTCGCTCAACTACTTTCTGTTGGTGATAACTGGATAAGTGTCTTGCAAATGAGCAACAATAATTAAGGAAGCCTCATTGCGAATGAGTAACAACAATGAGCAAGGTGTCATTGCTTACGACCAGCAGCGACAAGCAAGGCGTCATTGAGAATGATCAGTAGCGACGAGCAAAGCGTCATTGCGAGCGATAGCGAAGCAATCCAGTATGCGTTAAATAATGTAAAAGAACTTTGGCTTAAGTACAAGCTTTGCATATCCAAATAATGTATCATGTATCTTATAAGTAAACAAAGTATGTTGTAGATTATCTGAACTTTAAGATTTACTTATAAAAAAACCACAAATAAAGTCTTGTTAAAATTTGTTAAACCAAAAAATCTTTAGTATTCTTGTTACGTATATTTATGCATGGGAAAGCATGGATAGTTGAGGGGAATTTCTCATGATTAGTAGCCAAACCCTGGCACTATGCAAAATTCATAATGATTGAGGATTGAATTCTCAAAGGTAATTATTTAGTTAATGGTGAATTTGTTTGCATATAGGTAATATATTGAAAGACAAGATAATACTAATAAACTCTTACATGATGAAAAAGCTGGTATTCTTATTGGGATTAATGCAACTTGCATTTTTGGTTGAAATCAATGGTCAGTTAACAAATGGTTTGGTTTCTTACTGGAAATTTGATGAAACAACTCTAGGAAATGTGCTGGATTCAAAAGGAAACAATAACGGCACAACCGAAGGTGGAATGTTGATGCCTGGAATGACTGGTATTATTGACAAAGCCATGTTTATTGAAGGCTATGTCAGCGTTCCATACAGTACCTCATTGGATATTACTGGCAATGCTATAACCTTATCTGCCTGGATTAAACCCAGTGTCACCGGGAAAACACAAATGATTATGAGCAAAATACATGCGACACATTCACATGTCAGTCCTTATTTTCAGTATAATCTTCAATTGTACTATGGTTCATCAAAAATGTATCCCCGCTTTCTGCTCTCTGTGGGAGGAGTTGTTAAAATGGCTGCCAATTCAGCTCATAACCTGAATGTGAATGAATGGTATCATATTGTAGGTACATACGATGGCACTACTATGAGATTATTTCTTAATGGAACACAAATTGCCTCATCGCCAGTTACTGGAAATATATCCGGATACAACACGCCTCTGTATTTTGGGGTGAACGGGGCCAATGGCGAAGATTATCTGGGGCTTATTGACGAGTCCGGTATCTGGAATCGCGCTCTTACCGCTGAAGAGATAGACTCCTTATACAATGATGGATTTGGTTTGCCATATCCTTTAACAAACAATTATGTCCTATCAACCGCGGTTTCTCCAACGGCAGGTGGTTCAATATTCTTATCCCCTTCAGGAGGAAGCTATGCTGCAGGAACAACAGTAACCGCAACAGCAGTAAACCATCTCGGATATACATTTTCTGGTTGGAGCGGGGCGTTAACCGGTACTTCAAATCCAGACACGATCAGCATGAATGCCAACAAAACACTTACAGCAACTTTTACGCCAGAAATAGATACATGGCAAACAACCGGTAGTAATAATATGTACTATGTTGGTGGGAATGTGGGAATTGGAACAAAAACACCTTCAGAAAAACTTCAAATAGGAGTTCAACAGAATTACGGTGAATTCAAATTATCTATACCAGGCCAATACAATTTTGAACAAATCAAATTAGGTCAATATGGAAATGGAAGACCTGGCTTAGAGTTTATAAACCACACAACTATGACAAATTCTTTTGGAGTGAGGTTCTATGCTAACATAGATGATGGTATACAAGGTTTACAAATACAAACTGCTTCGCCAACAAATTCATATGAAAGTTTGAGTTATATTACAAGGTTAGTAATTAATACTGATGGAAAAGTCGGCATTGGGACTCTGAACCCAACCGAAAAACTCACCGTCAGCGGCAAAATCCTTGCCACCGAAGTCGAAGTTGTTTCCAGCATCGCTTCCGATTACGTCTTCGAACCCGCATACCAATTGATGCCGCTTACCGAGCTGGAAATCTACCTGAAACAACACAAACATTTACCCGGGATTCCATCCGCCCTGGAATTCAAAAAACAAGGTCAAAACCTGGGTGAGATGCAGGATATGCTGTTGAGGAAGATTGAGGAGTTGACGTTGTATATTTTGATACAAGAAAGAAATATTAAAGAACAAGATATATCTATTAAAGAATTACATGAAAAGATAGAAATGCTGGAAACTCTAATAAAATGATTGATTATTGCATACTCATTAAGGTTTTCATTTTTTTGCATTACATCTTAAATTGCCCTTCTTATTCGATGGCAAATGGATGATTAGGATATTTGTAAATGAGATGAAATTTTTCAATACATCCTTAATACTTTACATTAAACCCTATAGAAACAGATGAAAACAAATATTAAAAAAGTTTTTTTTGTATTTCTTTTTATACATAGCTTCAATTTTCTTGAAGCACAATCAGACGCACAGTTTGTTGCTGCCATGCCGAATATTTTACCAACGACACCTGAAATTTCAGGGTTACTAAGATATCTGGAATATCCTGTAAATCTATACACTGGTCTTGTAGATATTTCAATACCATTATATGAAATTAAAACTAAAGATTTTGTAGTACCTATAACTCTAAAATATCATTCGTCAGGAATAAAGGTCACAGATGTAGCATCATGGGTTGGTCTGGGTTGGTCTTTAGATGTGGGTGGAACAATTTCAAGAAAAGTCAACGGAAAGCCTGATGATGAGCAACCGCGATTAGTGATGCTAGCGGATACAATAAATCCTTATGAAGATACTGACTGGTTCAACTTACAAGGAATTGAAACTGGTGTTTATGATTCCGAACCAGATTTGTTTATGTACAATTTCCCAGGGGAATCGGGTAGATTTATATTCAATTCTGATCATCAACCAGTTTATATTCCTCATTCACCTATTATCCTTCAAAAAACAGGTAATCCTATTCAGAGTTTTAGCCTAAAAGATTGCAAAGGAAATAAATACTTTTATGGCGACATTTTTCCTGTGTGTGTTAATTATGCATCAAAATCCGGAGGTGACCCGATTTCTACCTGGATGCTATCGAAAATGTCCAATGCAAATAACACAGACTCCATTGAGTTCTTCTATCAAAGTGCTGGTTCGGGTGTTATGAATGAGGACAGGATGGATTATATTTCTGTTATTGACGAGCCATATTCATCTGGAGGAGGATACATACCTACTCCAATTATACAACCTTATACACCTACTTTACAAACAGTTGGAGAGGAGAAGGTGCCTTATGAAATCCATTTCCAGGAAGGAGTTGTTAAATTTGTACTTACTAATGATTTCAGACAAGACAGATATTTATCAACGATCTTTAAAAGTCTTGAAGCGATTGAGATATATTCGAAGAACAATCTTACTACACCTATAAAGACTATTGACTTTTACAAATCTTATTTCATTAATAATCAGGGTCATAAGCGTTTAAGGCTGGATTCTGTTAGAATCTATGACCAAGAAAAACAGAAATACTTGCTTTACAAATTTGATTATAATGAAACAAATAAACTACCTGAATATTTGTCGAGACAACGTGATTTGTGGGGATATTATAATGGTAAAAGTAATAATATTTTGGTACCTAATCAATCAATAGCATATAAACCCACCATGCTTGGAATTCATGAAACAAGGATTATTGGTAGCAATATAATGGATGGTCGTGAACCAGATCCTGAAAAGATGAAAGCATATATTATTAAGCGAATAACGTATCCAACAGGAGGATACTCTGAATTTGAATTTGAGACAAATAGATACGCTGATGGCGAACAAATAAAATATGCTGGTGGATTGAGGATAGCTGGTATTGTCAATTGTGATGGTTTTGGTAACGTTCTAAGAAAAACTTATAAATATCCCAGCTATGGCCGGCTTAATGTTTTCTTAAACAATTTTACCTTTAATTCTGGTAGTTTGGTCACGATAGGACAATATTGGACTGACGGTGGTTTAGGCCACTCCTATTCCTCAAATTCTAGGATTTACACATCAAGCCCTTCAGTTGATATCAATCCCTATGATGGAAGTCCAGTAGTATATAGTTCTGTTACAGAGTATGATGGCGATTCTATAAATAACAAAGGATTAATCGTTTATCAGTATTCGGATGAACCTGATTATTTTACTGTTCTTACAGGACATTACAATTTAAGTCTCCCAATTCCACTACCAAATATACCACGAAATAGAGAACCTAAAATAATAATGCTTAGTAGAAGTTATAAAAGAGGACTATTACTTAGGAAAACAATATATAAAAATGTTAATGGGAACTATATTCCTGTTTCGTCTACAGAAAACGAATATTTTGTATATCCTGAAAATAACCAGATTAATGTTGGTTTAGCAGTTTGGAGGGATGTAGAATATATTGGTGGAACTTCAAGCAATTATCGGGATTTTTATAATTATGATAATTACCATGTATTTACTGGCGATAATAAAATTAAATATTCTGCTGAATACACTTATGATAATCTAGACAATACCAAATATGTCAAAAAAGAAACTTTTTTCAATTATAACAATCCGACTTACCTTCAGGTTTCTACAATTAAATCAGTTTTAAATAGAGAAGCAAATTCCTCTGACACACTATTCCACAATATATTATATGCCACTGATTTTAGCACGCCTATTTACAAGAAAATGAAGGATTCAAGCATGATTTCCTATCCTATTGTTGAACAAAGGTTTATGAATCAAAATGCTCTTGATGAAAAGAGAACAAACTATATACTAAACAATCAAGGATTTATTTCACCCAGCTCAGTCGAAATCAAAAAAGGACAAGAACCATTTGAAACAAGAATTGCTTTTAATGAATATGATGAATGGAATAACTTAAGAAGCGTTAATAAAATTAATGACTTGAATACATCTTACATTTGGTGCTACAACGGACAATACCCGGTAATTAAAGCTGCAAATGTTGACTTTGCTACCATAAACAACACTGTAAACTCTATTCAAAGTAACCTCCAGAACTTCCTTATAAATACTGTTGGTAATCTTACCACCACTGCGCAACGTACAGCCTGGAAAAGCTTTAACACTGCCTTACGAAACCATACCTCGTTATCAAAAGCACAGGTTTATACCTATACCTATAAACCTCTCGTAGGCATGACCTCCGAAACCGATCCCAACGGCGTTACCACCTATTACGAATACGATGGATTCGGACGGCTGAAGTATGTAAAAGATGACGACGGCAATATCCTCAAATCGCACGAATACCATTACAAAGAATAAACCCAAAACTGCCTGTTATGAAATCATTTAACATATTACTACCAGCCGCGGTTTTTCTTACACTCATATGCGGAAACCTGCAGGCCCAACCCCAGAAAACCTGGGAATGGGTAAGGCAACTGGGTGGCCATTCACGAAGTATTGCAAGCAGTGTGAGCTGCGACGGCAAAAACAACCTGTTTGTTGTGGGAACCTTCAGGGACACCCTGTATGGGAATACAGAAAAAGTAATTTCCTCCGGAAACCAGGATATTTTCATTGCCCGCTATGACGAAAAAGGCAAAATCAAGGATCTGCTAAAAGGCGGCGGTGCAGGATACGACGATGCACTGTGCATGACCGTTCTTAACAATAACAACGTGGTTGTGGGCGGTATTATCACGGACAGCGTGTCGTTTGACAAGGTCTCTGCCGCCGGTAAAGGAACGCGCCTTTTCATCACCTGCCTGGGTGAAAAAGGATTTTCTTGGATATCCACCCTTGCAGCAAAATCGGGTTCATCGTTGTTCCTGCTAGATAAGGATGCCAACGGGAATATCTATGCCGCGGGCGTTTTCTCCGACACCCTGCGGGCAGGTGATAAAATGGCTGCCAGTAACGGCAAAAAGGACATCTTCCTGGCCCGGTATAACGCATCGGGAACCATTGAAGAACTCATTTCCTTTGGCAGCGACGATGATGACCTGCCTTCGGCCCTAACAGTAAGTGACTCGGGTAATGTTTACCTGGCAGGCATCATTAAAAGGACCTGCATAGTGGATGATATTAACCTGATTCCTCCATCATCGACCTATAAATCAACCCCGTTTGTTATCAGATTTGATAACAGTCTTCAGGCCCAACAGAAAATGCAGCTGATGGGCGATAAATTTCTTAAAATCAGTGCTCTTAAAAGCGACCGGTTGAACAACCTTTACGTGATGGGTAACTTTAACCTTTCCTTTACCTGCGAAGATACCGTGTTTACCTCCGTGGGCCATACCGACGGGTTCCTGCTGAAATTCGACAAAACCGGTAAAAGACTTTGGGGCCGGAGTTTTGGCTCAACATTTTACGATTATGCCAATCACCTGCTAACAGATCACTTAAACGGTACCATCATCACCGGATCAATAGGCGACACCCTGGTAATCGACAATATGATGGCAGCTCCGCTGTCAGATAAAGATGCCACGCTGATACTGCAATTTACCCCCGAAGGAAAAGCCATATGGGTCGATTGCGTATCGGGCAACGGCAGTAACTTCAGCAACGGATCGGTGCTCGATGGCAGGGGTAATTTGTATATCACCGGCAACTTCAGCCATTCGTTTGAAAAAAACGATGAAACGCTCACCGCCATGGGCAAACAAGATGTTTTCCTGGCCAGGTATTACAACTGCCCCGAAGGCACTGCTACAATTATCGGCGATACCGTTATTTGCAACGGTGCAACCACCGAGCTCCGCATTGAGCAAAGTTACAGTCAGATTACCTGGAACGACACGCTTAAAGGCACCAGTTACATCCTGGCCGGTAAACCCGGACTATATACCGTTGCGCTGTTCGACAAGCGCGGTTGCATGCTCACCGATACTGTTGAAGTAGTGCTGGCTCCCCCTTCAGACTTTTCACTGGGTGATGATGTTTCATTGCCTGTGGAAGGCACATTGCTGTTAAAAGCGCCTGAAGAGTTCACCGACTACAAATGGCATGATAATGCTGAAGGGGCTACATACCTGGCCAAGACAGAAAACAACACACCCGGCACTTACCTGTTCAGCCTTTCAGCAGTTGATGCCATGGGCTGCACGGCCAGTGATACCATTGCCATTGAATTCTTCCTTACCCTTGGGTGGGTTGACCCTGATAAAGTGCAACTGACAGCGTACCCAAATCCTGTCGGTAACGAGCTTTACTGGTCGATTAACACCGAAAATCCCTGCCGACTTATTTTGGAAGTCATGGATGATAATGGCCGATTGATCCTTAACCAATATATTGAACATTACCAGCCGTCAGAGATTAAAACCGTCAATTTTACCGACATTCCGCCCGGACAGTATTATATCCGCATCAGGAACGGTTCCGGCCAAGGTTCACAACACGTTTCTGTAGTCAGGTTATAGTGTTTCACCCTTTTTCAGCATTATTATGAAAACTTTCTATCTGAACAAAATAAGTACACCGGACGTTTTTGGAAAATCACGCACCCACTTCCCTCCAAATCATATTGCACGTTTTATGGCACTCTGCCTGTTGTTGTTTGCAAATGCTTACCTGCTTCGCGGTCAGATTACCGTTGATGAAACTATCACAGGGAAGGTTGTCATCAGCGATCCCGTATCGGTGAAAATGACCAACGGCTTTCATGCCGTTGCAGGCTCGGCGTTTCGTGCCTATATCGGGCAATCCCAGGGGCAGGTCAGCTCGCTTCCGGTGCCGGCGGCTCCCACAGGCACTGTTCCCCCAGCCCTAAGCGATGACAACAATTACATAAAAACCATCATTTACCGCGAACCCAAAACAAGTGAACCAACAACTGCTTTCAAACACAACGAGGAAGTCAGCTACTTCGATGGGCTGGGAAGGCCCATACAAACCGTAAGTGTTGGCGCTTCGCCAAAGAATAAGGATATCATCCAGGCCGTTTTATATGATGATTTTGGACGGGAGATTTATAAACCGCTGCCTTATGTTGCAGAGAATACAACAGGAGAGTTCCGAGACATTGATGAAGCAACTGTTAGTGCTTATTATTCCGATCCATCCGAAGCTCCTTTTGGTATAGAAACTAGCGGCAGGGCTTTCACGCAAATCGGTTATGACAACTCTCCGCTCAATCGGGTTACTTCCCAAACCGGTCCGGGTGATGCATGGGAAGATTACCCGGTCAGCATCAATTATCTTACCAATGCAGCAGGTGAAACAGTAACGGGTTGGAGGGTAAACGCCAATGGAACTTACTCCTCTTTTTCTTATAGCCCTGGCAGTCTTTACGTTACAGAAACCGTTGATGAACAGGGAAACAAAACACGGGAATACAAAGACAAGCAGGGAAAGGTTGTTCAGAAATCTTCGTGGTTTAAAGACAATACCTGGTACAACACTTATTATATCTACGATGATTTTGATTTACTGCGTTGTGTGGTGCCGCCACAGGCATCCAATCCTACGCCAAATCCAAATACACAAACCCAGTTGTGTTACTATTATAAATATGATAGCCGCCACCGAATGATTGAAAAAAAGATACCCGGGGGCGGAACTGTTTCGATGGTTTACGATAAACGCGACCGGCTGAGATGCACACAAAACAGCGTGCAGGATGCCGCCAATGAATGGAGTTACATACAGTATGACGAGTTGAACCGGCCTGTTATCACCGGCATCATTAAAAACTACAATAAAACAGCAGCTCAGGTTAAAACTGCTCTTGATGCCATCACTGAATTAAATGAAACCTACAATGGTAATACATCTTATTACGGGTATAATCAAGCCTCATTTCCTGGCAGCAGCATAACAACAAAAGAATTGCAAGGTGTTACTTTCTATGATAAGTATGATTTTATTACGGCATTAACGCTTGGAGACAGTCTGAAATCAGAAAAATATGATGCCGGAAGCTATAATTTTGCTTCAAAAAAAGATGCAACGCCTGTTGGGCAGGTTACAGGAACTATGACCCGGGTGCTTTCAAGCTCAGATGAGAATTATGCGGTACCTGATCAGGAGTTGTATACCACCAATCATTACGACAAATACGGTCATTTGCTCCGATCCATATCAGAAAATCATCTTGGAGGAAAAGATGTTATCAGCAACTTATTTGAGGATATAACTTATCTGGTGAAAAGCGCCAAGCAGCAGCATTTTAAGGGTGGCAGGCAGACAACCCTGGAAAAGACCTTTGATTATGATCATATCGGACGACTTTTGGCTACACGTGAAAAAACAAATAGCCAGGCTGAAATTACTATAAACGCCATGGTTTACAACGAACTCGGGCAGTTGGTTACCAAATACCTCCATTCTGCACAAACATCCGGATCGCGCAGTTTTGCCCAAAAGGTGGATTATAAGTACAACATCAGGGGATGGCTGACCAAAATCAACGATCCGGCCCTGAGCGGGGAAAATGATCTTTTTGGTATGCAGCTATGTTATGAAAACACTTCGGCTCTGGGAGGACTAAACAGTGCGCCGGGCTGGCTTAACGGCAATATATCAGGCATGAAATGGAGTACCAAAAACGATCCGGCTGGTTCGCGCGGGTATAGCTTTTCATACGACAAGCTTAACCGGTTGACAGCATCACATTATGCTGAAGGCAGTGCGTTGAACAATCATCTTGGGTATTATAACGAATCTGTTTCGCAGTACGATAAGAATGGCAACATTGTAAAGCTCATGCGGGTGCACAATAATTCCATTGTTGATAGTCTCGTCTATTCATACACAGCCAATACCAATAGGTTGTTAAGAGTGACGGACCTGGGAACATCCAACAACCAGATTGATGATTATCCCGGAACCAGTGGGGATTATGCCTATGATGTTAATGGCAATATGATTTATGATGGTTCAAGAAATTTCAATTTTGAATACATCAGCACACTTAACCTACCCGGTAGTGTTAGTTCCACGTCACCTAGTGATGAGATATTTTACCATTATACGGCAGGGGGTGCCAAGTTGCTCAAGCACGTGAAGCCTGCAACCGGTGACCAGGGTTATACCCATTATATTGGTAATATTATTTATGAAGGAAATCAACTCAGCTACATTATCACCGAGGAAGGTCGTTTGGTGAATGTGGGAACAACGGCCAGTCCCAATTTTGTACCTGAATATAACCTGAAAGATCACCTGGGCAATAACCGGGTAACCTTCCTGGGTAAGAACCTGGGTGGTGGTGCATTGGAAGTTCTGCAAACCAATGATTACTATCCCTTTGGTTTAACCATGAATCAATTTGAGAATGAAAATTCCCCCTCCTATCCAAAAAATAAATACCTTTACAATGGTAAAGAAATTCAGGACGACGAGCTGAATGGCAAGTTCTTTGGTATGTTAGATTACGGCGCCAGAATGTACGATCCTCAAATAGGTCGTTTCCATACGATTGATAGGTTTAGCGAAAAATTTTCATCAATGACGCCCTACCAATATGGTGCTAATAATCCAGTACTCTTTATTGATGTAAATGGAGATAGTATTTGGGTGAACTCTGGTGGTCAAAGTTATTATTATGGATATACAGAACAGAGTGGTTATGGTATGTATGATAAAAGCGGAAAGCTTTATACGGGTGATGATAAGGCTTTAAATGCTGTAAATAGTAGCTTAGCTAGATTGAGTTTAGGAAAAGAAGGAAAAGCACTGGTTGATGATCTTATGAGTTCTGGAAATGATACAGAAATTGCAGTAAGAAATTCACCAGAAAACAAAGCTGATTCAAAAAGTGGTAGTTATATTATATGGAATCCTAGTAACACAAATGGAGCCCCTGATCAAACGGGGAATACCACGCGAGATCCATATATCGGTTTAGGACATGAGATGGCGCATGTACAAGATGTCTGGAAGAAGACTATAAATTTGGGCACATGGCAAACTGTGACAGATACGAAAGGAAATCCTGTAAACATTACATATTCTGAGATATATTCTACCCATAAAGAAAATCAAATACGGGCTGAAAATGGAGTTCCATTGCGTGTTTCTTACGGTAAAGATGCTGCAAATAATCCTGATCCATCCACACGAATTATAAGAGCTGGAACAAGTGAGAGCATTTATTATCAGCAAAATGGAACAACAACCTACACTCCATTAACGAAAGGACAAGCACCTTATATTTATTAGAAATCCTATGAGAATTAAAGTATTAACAATAAGTATTCTTTTAATATCATTTGCTATTAACGGAAAGTCTCAATCATTTAATTCAATTTCAAAGAGAATTAGCAAATATGAATTTAATACAGGTTTAAGAAAAGTAAAGAAAGATTATTTTTTTGATATCAGAAAAAAGCTGAATTCATTAGATAAGCTTGATTTTATTACAAAAGGCGATACGTTATTTTTATTAGAATCATATAGTGTTGAAAATGGTAATTTTTATGGGTTAATATGGAACACTTATGATAAAGTTGAGTACGTATACAGTGATAAAAAATTTGAATTCGATGTCAATGAAATTTATACGAATTATACCTGTAAATTAATACAGCTCTGGGACACCACATCAATAAGACAAGAAGAAAGGATAAACTCAACAATGACAAATCCTCGCAATATATATGCAACCAGAGTTATTAAAAGTAAGGGTGTCTTAAAAATTGATTGTATTATGTTTAAAGAGTTCTTTCTAATAGATAGAGATAGATAATAAAGAACCCGGATCGCTCCGGGTTTTACTTTTTATAAAGCTTCAGGCCATCAATAAACCTGTAGTCTTTAAGATTAAGTGTAAAAAGTTCTACATCATTGGCTATTGCTGTGGCAGCAATAAAGCCATCCGGTATGGCCAGCTTATGGCTTAGGGCGTATTTGCTTAAGAGTTCCAGGAACAAATCACAGGTTTTATTGTCAATATCAATCAGGATAAGGTTTTTAAGGTCTTTTTTTATTTGGACAAGTTCTTTTTTGTTTAGAGCACCGTAAATTAGTTCCCCCCGCTGAGCGAAGACTTCAATCGAAGCGGCTCGGCGACAGTTTGTAACTTCGCCGTATTTAAAGGGCAATTTGTAATTGCCATATAAAAGGATAAGAATCACAAAACCCGGAGCGATCCGGGTTTTGCTTTTTATAATAACAGCCTTTAGTTCAATAAGGTTCCGTTACGCTTTGTATTATCGGATAATGTAGCAAAGAGGCCTTCAAGCACCGGGGTAATTTTTTCCGCTACAAAGGCGTCGTCAACAAGAACCTTACCTTTAAAAGGTTCAATAATATGAAGGATATCGTCTTTATGTTCTTCGTACTTATGCAGTATGAGTGTAAAGGGTTTGCCTTTGTGGCTTAAGAAGTCCTTATTCCAGGTAAGTAACCGGATATGTTTGAGGATGTTTTCTATGCTTCTGCTCTTTTCCATACCGGTCATGATAACAAAGCCTGAATACACATCCACAAAAATGAAGGCATACACATCACCATCGACATGAGTAGGGAACTCGGCAGGAAAGAAACAAATATATTCAAATGGTCGGGTGGCTTGGTACATTGTACTTATTAATTACTCCATGGGGAATCTTCAAGCCAGTTCCAATATAATGTACAATACTGTCTTAAATCTGACATTAGACTGGTTCTGGCTTCTTCAAAGTTGTGTTCTGCATTTGTAAGTTGTTTATACTCTTTGAAACGTCTAAATTCTCTGTCCTTAGTAAGCATAACAAAATGCAGGGCAAGGTTTTCCTTCCGGTTTGGATTTTTAGATTTAAGAAATTTAATAATCTTGTTAGCTATCGAAAATAGCTCAGCAATATTTTCTTCTGAATATTCCAGCTTGTCAAGCTCTTGGTAACATTGCTTAAGAAAGTTCATGGGTAAACTGTTTATATTGCCAGTTGCCGTAACCTACCTTTCGTAATAAACGCATCCAGCAACACCTTCACCACGTCTTTATCTTTTTCCGGGAGTTTTTCAATAATCTTAAATTGGTTAAGGAGTTCTTTATCGGTGAGGGAATTATTAGCCATATCATCGGAGGTACCGTTCATCAGGAAGTCTGATGTAACTTCCAGGGCATTGGCCAGTTTGCCCAGCACATCGGCCGAAGGCTGTGCTCCTTTTTCTTCGTAACGTCCGATTTGCGAGTAATGCACATTTATTTCCTTGGCCAGGTCGCTTTTGGAATATCCTTTTGCAAGGCGTGCTTTCTTGAGTCTTTCGCTAAAAATCATTTTATGCGAGAATAAATTATTAACAGTACAAATATACAAATAACGCACATTATACGGTTGTTTCATTTGCGTTGTGTTAATATCTTTTGCTGGTATATCTTGCTATATTTTGCGTGTTTGTGTTATTTTGTGCGTAAACGCAAGCATAAAATTATCAACAATGGAAATACACGAGATAAAACAAAGCCTGTCCATTTTAAAAGTACTGGCATATTATAACCTGGTACCCGACAGGAACAACCGGTTAAAATGTCCTTTCCATGATGATACAACGCCAAGCTTTCAGGTATATCCTAAGACCAACACCTGGAACTGTTTTAGCTCAAACTGTCAGGCCGGGAGCGGTGACCAGGTGGACTTTATTATGAAGTATGAACAGATCAGCAAACATGAAGCCATTATGAAAGCCCAGGAACTGATGGGCATTGTGCCTGATAAACCAAAGCAGGAAACCACCGACTTTGTAAAACTCTTTGAAGGCTTTAAATATGCCCTGCAGCGAAGCCCCAGGGCAAAGGAATATCTTGCCAGCCGAAAGCTTACCTTACCTGATATCGGTTATAACAGCGGCAACCAATATGAAAAACTTAAAAACTGCATTGTCTTTGCATTAAGGAATAAGGCTGGCCAAGTTATAAGCCTCTATGGCCGGAGCATCCTTAATGATGAAAATGCCCGTCATTTTTACACGGCAGGAAGGCAGGGGCTTTATCCCTGCTATCCTAAAGCTGACACCACAAAGCTGATACTGACCGAAGCCATCATCGATGCAGCTACCCTGCTACAGCTGACGGAAATATCCAATCAATACGCCATAATGTCCCTTTATGGAACTAATGGTCTAACCGATGAACATAAAGCAGCCATAAAGGATCTGCACCAGCTGCAGGATGTGGTTTTGTTCTTTGATGGCGATGAAGCCGGACGGCAGGCCATCAAAAAGCATTACCAGGAGCTTTTAGCCCTTAAGCCAGGAATAAAGATCAGCTACATTGAAACTCCCTCTGGCGAAGACATAAACAGCCTTTCTATATCTCACGAGCCCGAATTATTTACTCACCTGTTAGAGAATAGAATTTTTCTTTTTCAATTGAAAGAAGAAAACCCGGCGGAAACCACGCAACATAGCGCACCTGTATTAAACACCCGGAATCCTGAATACATAGTATTTACCAACGGTGAGCTGCAGATTGTTCTATTGGGTGGCATTAACCTGCAGCAGCTCGACCGCTTAAGGGTAACGGTAAAGATAAGTCGTGTTGACACACAAGATCCCCTACACAGCATCCGGCACACGCTGGATCTGTACAATGCCGATTACCTTGAAAAGTTCATCGGCATGGCTGCCAGCCGACTTGAAACCGGCACCACCGTTTTAAACCGTGCCATAGCTCAGCTGATCGACGAAATCGAGCGCTACCGGTTAACCAGGATCGAAAGCATGAAAGAGCAAAAACCCAGGCGGAAAGAGCTAACCGAGGAGCAGAAAAGAAAAGCCATCACTTATCTGCAATCACCAAACCTTATGGAGCGCACCGGGGAAGATCTTGGCAAAACGGGAGTAATAGGCGAAGAAACCAACCGGCTCTTAATGTACCTGGTATTTACTTCAAGGCTCAGGGATCAGCCTTTGCATATTATAAGCCTGGGATCATCTGGCACCGGTAAAACTTACCTGCAGGAAAAGATCGCCGAGCTGATCCCGGAGCATGATAAACTGGAAATTACGATCCTATCAGAAAACGCCTTTTATTACTTCGAACAAACGGAGCTAAGGCATAAGCTGGTGCTGATCGAGGACATGGACGGGGCTGAAAACGTTCTTTATCCATTAAGAGAACTGCAAAGCAAAAAGCGAATATCCAAAACCATCCCCATTAAAGACAGCAAGGGCAATTTAAAGACCATCACCCTGAAAGTGGAAGGACCGATTTGTCTGGCAGGGACAACCACCCGTGAAAGGCTTTACGAGGACAATGCCAACCGCTCGGTATTGATCTACATTGATGGCAGCCCGGAGCACCGGGAACTGGTGATGGATTACCAGAGAAGGCTCTCAGCCGGGAAAATAGACAGCTCAAGGGAACGCCAGTTAAAAGACACCTTTAGGAATATGCAAATGGTGCTTCACACCATCAGCGTTCGCAACCCCTACGCTGAATTATTGAAAATCCCGGAGTATGTATTTAAACCCCTTCGGACAAACAGCCATTACCTTGCCTTTATTGAAACCGTCACCTTTTACCACCAGTACCAGCGTGATGTTAAAACAGATCCATCGACTGGTGAACGCTACATTGAAACCACCCCGGAAGATATCCGCTGGGCAAACCTTTTGCTCAAAGACGTTTTACTTGCAAAGAGCGACGAGCTACCCCGCCAGGTCAGGGAGTTTTTTGAAGGAATAAAATACCATGTGAAAATAACCCAAAAAGAAAGCTTTTACGCCAAAGAGATCCGCCAGAAGCTCCGCCTGAATCCCATGACCGTTAACCGTTATTTGCGAGAGTTAGAAACCCGAGGCTATACCCGTAAAGTCGGTGGAAACCGCAAGTCAGGCTTTGAATATGAAGTGCTGAACTGGTCGGAATACAGCGAGCTGCAGCAGGGCATTAAGGTACTTGATGAAATCCTTGAGAAAATAAAGGTCATGAAGAATAACAGAAGTATAACAAAGCCGAATGTTATACTTAATGCTCCTGTAACCATTGCCATATAAGGAAAGTTAAGTGTAACTGTTATACTTCAAAACGCACGGCACCCCCATGAATGCAGAATATAAAATCCTGATCCAGAGCTTTGAAAAATGGCTGAAAACCTTGGAATATGCAGAAAGTACGGTTTATGCTTCCACCAATTACCTGAGAGACTTTTTTACTTACCTTCAAAAGTCTGGTATTACAGAACTACAGAATATCAATAAAACCGTTATTGAAATCTATCATGAGCACCTGCAAACCCGCCGTAATAAGAAACAAGCTGGTAGCCTTTCGCAAAACTACATTATCAGCAACATCAATGCCCTCAAACGCTTTGTAAAATATCTGCAAGTAACCGGGAAACCCGTTTTTGAAATCAGCCTGAAAATCTCAATTGAAAAAGAAAAGTTTAGTCAAACGATACTAACCAGAACAGAGGTTAAAGCCTTGTATAATGCCTGTAGTAATGATGCTTTAGGGTTAAGGGACAGGGCGATGCTGGCGATTTATTATGGCTGTGGGCTAAGAAGGAATGAAGGAGCAAGCCTTGATGTTAGCGATATTTTACTAAAAGAAAAGCTCATTTATGTTCAAAAAGGCAAGGGATATCGGGAACGGTATGTTCCCATGAGTGAAGCGGTAAAAGAAGACCTGGAAAATTATATCAATGTAGGTCGTGGCGGCCTATTAAGTTGTGGGCTAATGAAAGAGCAGTCTTTGTTTTTAAGCTTCCGGGGTAAGCGTATGGATGGGAACAGTCTTATTATGCGACTTAAGGCATTGGTAAGGATGGCCTGGATAAATAAAGCCGTTGGACTGCATACCCTAAGGCACTCCATTGCAACGCACCTGCTTCAATCTGGCATGAGCCTGGAAAGCGTGAGCCGGTTCCTGGGGCATCAGAGCTTGGAAAGCACTCAAATTTATACCCATTTAGCCAATGAATAAAAAGCCGGAATACAGCTTTAGCAGCGCCATACAAACCAAGTTAAAAGGCTTTAAAACATGGCTTGAAGAGCAGCGAAACGAACAAAGCTCGATCCGCCAGAAGCTGAATTACACCGGTTACTTTTTACGCTGGATGGAAGGCGAAGGACTGACAGAACCGGAAACAACTTACAATGATCTGCTTGTATTTATTGACAGCTGCAGGATGGAGAATAAAAGCAAGAAGCATATTAACACCATGCTGCGAGCCATCAGAAACTATTATGATTATTTAAAATCTACCGGCGAAGCCATGATAAACCCGGCTGCAAACCTTTATTTAAAAGGAATAAGGCACAAGCTCCCGCATGACATTCTTTCCCTTGAATCCTTATCACAGCTTTACCAGGCTTACCCGGTTATTGATAACCGCTCAAAGCGTAACAAAATAATCCTGGGCATGCTGATTTATCAAGGCATTACAACCGATGAACTGATGAAACTAACCATAAGTGATGTAAAACTGCAGGAAGGGAAAGTTCATATACCAGGCAGTAAGCACAGCAACAGCCGCAGTATTGAATTAAAATCATTCCAGGTGCTGGAACTACATGAGTATATCAACCGGATCAGGCCGGGACTAATCACACATCCGACCGATCAGCTTTTTATCAGTATGGAAGGATGCCTGAATATGAAGAATAGCCTGCATCACCTGTTCAGGGCTTTAAAGCGGACAAATCCGGAAATCAAAAATGCAAAGCAGATCAGGGCCAGCGTGATCACTGACTGGCTTAAAACCCATAATCTGCGACAGGTGCAATACATGGCTGGTCATAGGTATGTAAGTTCAACCGAGCGATATCAATTAAACAACCTGGAAGGGTTGAAAGACCAAGTGGATAAATACCATCCGCTGGGATAAATCTTGAGGTCACAGTTTGTGATCTCAAGATCAGGTATCACAATTTGTGACACCTAATTTTAAAATGCTATTTTTGAAACCATTATACTAACACCCATGAATGAATTACAACCCATCTTGCCTGATGAAGTTATAGCCAGTAAGATCTATATAATCCGGGGTAAAAAAGTAATGATAGACAGAGACCTTGCCGAATTATATGGAGTTGACACCAGAAGTCTCAACCAAGCTGTTAAGAGAAAAATCAAACGCTTTCCGGATGATTTTATGTTCCAGATGACTATGGAAGAAATGCAAAATTGGAAATCACAAATTGTGATATCCAATCGTGAAAAGATGGGCTTACGTAAACCTCCTTTGGTTTTTACAGAACAGGGAGTATCAATGTTATCAAGTGTTTTAAATAGTGACAGGGCAATTATGGTAAATATCCAAATAATGAGGGTATTTACTAAAATACATGAATTAGCAGAGACTCATAAAGAGATCCTGCGTAAACTGGAACAGATTGAAAAGAAAGACATTGAGCAGGATCAAAAGATCATGCTTATTTTTGAATACCTGAAACAACTGGAACAGGCCAAACAAACGGAATTAGATCAAGGTCCGAGAAAAGTAATAAAAGGTTACCGGAAAGATAAGGAGTAGTTACCAGGATCCCGCCCACCCCAAGCTGCCAGTCCTGCCATCCCTTCAGAACCCATCGCATAGTCCTGTCAGCCCCTGCGGCCAGCCCTTCTGGCTTATTTTTTGTCATGCTTTTTGCAAGGCCAACCCAGATGCAGCACATTGTTCCCGATTGGTTTTAATGTTATTTGATTTTTAAAGGTAAAACCATCGGGACCAAAGAGCTGCCCGGACGCACAAAGGCAAAAAGACACGCCAAAAAATAATCCCCTAAGCTATATTAACATAATTGGGCATTATAGTACCGGGCATTCCGCACAGGCCTTCCCTACGGTCCTATAATGCAATTATGTTAAATAGCCCCACGGCCAACCCACCCCGGCCTCAGTAGTATGCTGACGATGGAGCTTTGTCTGGCCTATTATAAAAATCAGTATTATTAACACGAACCTTAGTATTATTAATACCCAAATAGTAGACAAAATTTTAAAATCTTGCTTCCTCTAAATAAAAGCAAGATGAATCCAGTACCTGACATAAACTTTGGCTTAGTCAAAGATAGCTTCCACCCACCCACAGTCAAGGTCAAGCCCTCCGGGTTCCTGACAAAAACTTTTTTCTTTCAATTGAAACCTTCAGCGGTAAAAAACTTTTTGCCGGAAACCTTGACACTTCCCGGCCAACCCGCAAAAAGGCCATCAGCACCCCGCTTGCTCATTTGTTGCCTAAGCCAAAGTTTAAGCCATCATCTAAATTTTATATACTCTAAGAAAATCATTTTATATGCTCAAAAAACAATCTCATTCCTTTGTGAAAAACTGAAATCCTTTATAGATAAGGGCTGCGAAAAACTGTCCTTTACTTTCCTTAAATCCGGTATTACATTTAAGCGCTCGACGCGGCTTAAATTTTAATCCTTAAAATCATGAAAAAGGAAAATTTAAACAGCCGTAAAAATGAGTCCTTGTTTATCAAATTATCATGGTTGGAACTTAAATGTATCAATCCAGGCTCCAAAACCATAGTGATAATAATTATCTTTTTGATCTTCCTGCTATTGTTGTTTAAGCTTTAATCATTAACCCCAAAAGAAAACCGAAAAAAGAAAGCCCATACCACAAGGAAGGCGGGAAGGGATGTCAGGTTTTTTATTAAAAATCACTACTGTCCGACTAAAATAAGATAAAAAGGGGTACTCCCCGAAGGTTTCCC
>CAZUBW010000002.1:0-61722 GCA_964618645.1 uncultured Bacteroidales bacterium
ATACAATTTATACTCTTATAGGTTATTCAACTCATGTTCATTCTATTGATTTAGACAGGCTTTTTAAATCTTTCAAAATCAATTATGACACAATTGAATCGGCAATAGATTATAAATCAAATGATATATGGGAATATGCTGAGAAATCAGATACATACGCCATCTGTTATTTAGAAGTGGATAATACACATTTTGAATGAGAATAAGCGCATAGATAGCTTAAGCCTCGGGAAACCGGGGCTTTTTTACATAGCATAAGCCTGCCTGGCGTTAAAATCGCGGATCAGGGCGCTAATGACTTTAAGAATTGACTTTGTCTTTTCATCCGGCAATTTGTCGGGCTGCTGGAATTGCTTGATCAGCTCGGCATCCTTTAGTGTTTGTTCCAGCTTATCGGATTTGTTACCGATCTCCAGATAATCGATAGACACATTGAAAACGCCAGACAAGCAGAACAAAAAATGGATAATGGCGATTAATGGATAAAAATGGATACAAAATGGATATATTCTTATTACTTTTAGTTTGATATTGTTATTGAACATGACACCGTTATGTCACAGGCTATCTAATAAAAGATCAGGAAGGGTTATACTATTTGATGTTTCAAATTGTGGATTGGATAGTTTTTTACCGATAGTTGACATTGGATTACCATGGAAAACAATTTAAAGGGTAGTCGAAGACTACAGAATAGAAGCGGCGAAGTTAAGAAAACTTCGCCGAGCAGGAGAATATGCGAATCCACCCGGACAGCCTTTTCTCTTTGTGATTAGGTTAATGCTTAAATCAAAAAATAAAAAAGTTATTAATCGTTTCAATTATGTCGAATTTCTTGGTACTTGGGAGGCAAGAAATGAGTTACCCTATGAAATGATAGAGAAATTTACAGTTAACAGGGATATTATTTCCGGTGACGGACAAAAGTGTGTATCGATAGAATATGAAATAGTACCACAAACAATAGGGACTTTGAATATTGTAAGGAGGGAGATCAAATAAGATATAATTGCGTTTCATATGTTCTTATGATTATGAGAACTGCAAGCTGAAGTAGCAGTAACAGCAGTACGAGCAACAGTCAAATCCAAAGTCTGGCTATGGGCAGAGCCTGAGCCTTATCCGGGATACCATTGTGAAAACGTACTATCGGATATTAACCGGAATATTAATTGCCCGGAGGGCATATAGTATTGTAGAAAACCAATTATAGCAATACCCTTATACCGAGGAGCGGTTAAAGTCTTGTGCAATATATTTCTGCTTCTTAATACTATAACCGCTCCGCGGTAAAGGTATATTTCGGATATAAATTTCTACAATACTATAACCGCTCCGCGGTAAAGGATATGAATCCGACATAAATTTCAACAAAAATCCCCCAGTTCGGCTTAGGCTATGCCCATAGCCGTCAAGCTAAGAGATTTTTCAATAGGACAAAGCTCTTGCTTGATTAATTTGAGATAAGTTTTGAAAATGGGCTATCCCCTGCTTACGGCAGGCCCGCTGGTAAATAATTCCGGAGGAATTATATGTTTATAGCACTGCTTGTAAACAAAACACATTCGACTCCAGCCGGAGTCACACTCAGCTATTTGCATTGGTTTCTACAAACATTTGACTCCTCCGGAGTCGCTGGTTAGCATGGCTATGCTCAGCGTTAATTAATATGATATTGATGTTGCCATATGCAAATGAAAGAATATCAATAATATGTATCCTTAGCTTGACGGTTATGGGCACGACGTTTCCCGCATTTTTGCGGGAGCCTGAACCGAACCAGGTCCTCAAACAGCACAAAGTAAGATGGGTGAGATAAACGTTTTATTCGTAATTTTAACCCAGTATGTTCTAAATACCCACCTCAAAAAACCTTCAGCATGTTTGAAAATCTGATAAAATCCACTGTAAGATATATATTCAAGCATTTCGGCTATAGCCTGTTGAACATTGCCGGACTTACGCTGGGAATAACCAGTGCGCTTTTCCTGATCATATACGCCGCCAATGAAATCAACTACGACAGGTACCATGAAAAAGCTGATCGCATCTACAGGGTTTCTTCCAAAATAACGGAACCTGATGATGAGTTTACCTGGATTGTTGCACAGATACCCTTTGGGCCACAGGTTGCCCAGGATTACCCCGAGGTTGAGGCGTATGTAAGGTTCATCGACATGGGTCGCACACTCCTCAAATACGAAGACAAGGAATTCAACGAAGACGCTTTTTTCTATGCCGATTCCACACTGTTTGATATTTTTACCTACAAAGTGCTAAAAGGTGAAGTTAAAACTGCCCTTACAGCACCCAATAAGATTGTACTGACCCAAACCATTGCTGCCAAATACTTCGGCGATGCCGATCCCATCGGCAAGGTGCTGACCACTAGCGAAAGAACTTTTGAAGTCACGGGTGTGATTGAAGATGTTCCTTACAATTCGCACTTCAGGTTTGATGCTGTGGCATCCCGCAATAACCTGCCAAAAAATATCGGGTCATGGGGCAATTTTGGCGTATTTACCTACCTCCTGCTTCCCGAAAATACCAATGTAAAAGCCTTTGAGAGCAAGATACAGGGCATGTACGACAAGTACATGAAGCCCATTTTTGAGGCCATGGGCATCAAAATCGAATATCAGCTCGAACCGCTGACACGCATTCACCTGTATTCTACCAATGCCGGAGAGCCTGAACCCACGGGCAGCGTTACTTATGTGTATATTTTTGCCATAGTGGCTGTTTTCCTCGTACTCATTGCCGCCATGAATTATATTAACCTGGCCACAGCACGCTCTTCCAAAAGGGCCAGGGAGGTCGGATTGCGTAAGGTGGTGGGCTCGGAACGCTGGCCCATCATGTTGCAGTTTCTGGCTGAATCGGTTGTTTTTACCTTTATTTCACTTGTGCTGAGCCTGGTTTTGGTAATATTATTATTGCCAACATTCAATGAACTGGCTGGCCGTAACTTTGAACTGGATGTTGCTTTTTCACTGCTGGTGTTGCTCACTGCTTTCGGGATTCTGCTGTTGGTGGGTATTATCGGCGGCAGCTATCCTGCTTTCTTTCTTTCAAGATTTAGTCCTGTTACCGTGCTTAAAGGCGAAATCAGCCAGGGATCGGCCGGCAGTGTGTTCCGAAAGGTGTTGATTGTTATTCAGTTTGCGGTTTCGGTTACCATGATCTTATGCACACTTGTTGTTTTCAGGCAGCTGCATTTCATGAAGCATATGGACCAGGGATATGACCAGGAAAATGTGATCTCCCTGCAACTCGACCGTGAATTACGAGATAAATACCCTTTGCTTAAACAGGCTTTGCTTGAGAACAAGGAAATCAGCTACGTAACATCCACCAATACGCCTATCGGCGAAGGTTCGGGGAAAGTGATCTTTAATGTGGAAACGGATGAAGGCATGGCCCAGAAAGGTGTCAACTTTGCTGTTGTGGATCACGATTTTATTGAAACGCTGGGGATAAAAATGAAAACCGGGCGTGATTTCCGACAGGACATGCCTTCGGATACCCTGCGTGCGGTTGTGGTGAACGAGACCTTTGTAAAGCGGATGGCCTGGAAAGAACCGCTCGGGAAAAAGGTAGAACTGGGCGACTCGAATACCGTTCGCGCAGCTGTTATTGGTGTTATGAACGATTATCATCAGACAGGTATGTACAACGAAGTTGAATCGCTGATGCTGGTGTACCGCGAGTTAAACAACGTCATCTATATAAAACTGAACGGGAATAACCTGGGCGAAACCCTTAATTTTATTGAAACAACATGGAAAAACCTGTTCCCCGACCAACCGTATTCCTATACGTTTCTTACAGACAGGTATAAAGGACAATTCGAGGCGGATGAAAAGCGCGGGCTGATCTTCACCATTTTTACGTTGCTGGCCATTTTCATTGCCTGTATCGGGTTATACGGACTGGCTTCCTACATGGTTGAACAACGCACCAAGGAGATAGGCATCCGCAAAGTACTTGGCGCCAGTGAAGGAAATATCATGAAGATGATCGCTGAAGAATTTTTAACGCTGGCCGGAATCGGCATTGTCATAGCCGTTCCGGTGGCCTGGTATTTTATGAATAACTGGCTGGAGAATTATGTCTACAGGATCAACATTGGTGTTACACTTATTTTACTGACAGCGCTCATCACCATTGTCATTACCTTTATTACCATCAGCTATAAGGCATACCAGGCTTCTGCCATGAACCCTGCCAGTTCAATCAAGACCGAGTGAAAAGAGGCCTTTGCATGTTTTTCAGACAACCTCATGGGATGAAGGTTACAGCCTCATTACTTGCCGGATGTTTTATTTTTACACATTAATCAGTAAGTTTACCGAATTCAATTCATTGTATATGCCAAACGATAAAATAAAAACAGCCGTTTTTCCGGGTTCTTTTGACCCTTTTACCATTGGTCACGAATCGGTTGTCAGGCGTGCACTGGATATGTTTGACAAAGTAATTGTTGGGATTGGCTGGAATACCACAAAAACACGTTTTTTCCCCATTGAAAAAAGCGTGGAAAGCATACGCCGTGTGTTTGACGACACAGCAGGCAGGGTGGAAGTGAAGGTATTCAAAGGACTGACCGTGGACTTTTGTAAAAACGAAGACTCACGCTACATTCTCAGAGGGTTGCGTACTGCTGCTGATTTTGAATACGAGCGGGCCATTGCGCAAACCAACAAAGCTATGTACCCTGAAATTGAGACCGTATTTTTGCTGACCCTGCCGCAGCATACCCATGTAAACTCATCCATTATCAGGGAGATAATCAAACAGGGCGGTGATGTAAGCCTTTTTGTGCCCAAAAACTATATGCTGTAATTAGTGTCTGTCTCTGAACAGACACATGACCAGTTTAATGTATTGACAGTTACTAATTAAACAGTTTTCCAACTTTATTGACGAACGCTAATTAAAGGGCAAAGTGCGGAGGATATTATTCATATTATTTTTGTTACCGGGTATTCTTCCGGTTTCTGGTCTGAAAGCGGCCCCGGTAGTAATATCCGGTTTGGCGCCTTCGTATGCCAACCGGCAAATTTCGTTCAGCTATACCACCGACTGGATAACCGGAACCGGGGAAGAGTTAGTTGTCTGCATGGTGAACGATTCCGGCTATTTTTATTGTGAGGCCAATATTAATGCTACCATTCAGCTTTATACCCATATTGGTATTTACCAGGGTTATTTTTTTGCCGAGCCTGGCGCTGTCTATAACCTGGTGTTGCCTGAACGGCAGGATAAATCTCCTGCCGAGGAGCTGAATCCGTATTTTGAACCGGTGGGAGTACACCTCGGTCTTGCCAATTTTGCCGAGGACGAATTGAACATGCTGATCATGATGTTTGACGATGCTTATATCCCATATTACAACAAGCACGTTAACAACGTCTATCTTAATTCCGATTTTGTCAAGCTTGATGCTGATATTGCCCAGATTGAGGTCAATTTCAGTAAGTACAATAATGCTTATTTCAGGGCTTATCGCCGTTATCATTACGGCATGCTTAAACTGCTGGCAAACCGGCAACGCGTGCAGAGCCTGTCGGACGAATATTTTAACAACCACCCGGTGCTTTACTGCAATACGGCTTATGCCGATTTGTTCAACCAGGTTTTCGACAAGTACTTTTTGTTTTTCGGACGCACCAGCCAGGGCCAAAAGCTTTTCAACGATGTTAATGAGGCCGCCAGTTATCAGGCCCTCCGCGAAACCCTTTCAGCCAACAACAATTTCAGCAATGATACCCTTACCGAGCTGGTTATTCTCAAGCAAATTCACGATGAGTATTACGGAAGCCAGTTTTCGCGCGCGGGGTTGCTGAAAATACTGGATACCCTTGTGGTTTCAACCCGCATTGCTGAACACAGGCGGATTGCCGGCATTATCAGGCATAAGATAACACGTTTGCAGCCAGGTTTTGAACCTCCCGCCTTTGAACTTCTCGATACCGATGGGAACCTTGTCAGGTTGTCGGATTACAAGGGTAAGTATGTGTACCTGAATTTCTGTACATGCCAGAGCTATGCCTGTCTGAACGAATTTAACATGCTGGCCCAGCTTTATCAGCGACATAAAGACAGGATCGCCATCATTACCATTTCCACAGATCCCATGGAGGAGGTACTCCGTAAGTTTCTGGCCAAAAACAAGTACGACTGGAAATTCCTGCATTACGATAAGCAGCCCGGTATACTGAAGGAGTATGACATACGGGCTTTCCCGACTTACTTTCTGATTGGCCCCGACGGTAAGCTGATTCATTCGCCGGCGGCCTCACCTGCCGAATATTTTGAGCAGCGATTGTTTGAGGTAATGAAGGCCAGGGGCGATTTATAAGAGATTGGCGTATTTGAGCACATCAATAATCGCCGGAAAACAATTGCTGGTATAGGCAGGCAAATCTTCTTTTTTAACCCAGCGGATTTCAGTGATGTCTTCCTCAAAGGCAGGCACAGGCTCTTCGCGGCCCCGGTAAGTCATTTCGAACCAGCTGGTTCGCTTCAGTATGCGCTGATCATCGAGATCATAGGCGTGATAAGTGGAAATCAACGGGTTGCCGGTTTCGATACCGCTGAGTCCGGTTTCTTCAGTCACTTCCCGATGTGCAGCATCTATTATGGTTTCGTTTTTGTTCACTTTCCCCTTTGGCAGGTCCCATTTTCCATGCCTTCTGATAATCAGGTAACGGCCATCGGCATTACGCACCAATCCGCCTCCGGCATAAATTTCGTTAAAACACGCTTTAAATCTTTCGCGGAGTTCGTCAAGATCGTGGTGAAAAACAAAAAGCGTATCAATTCGTTTCAGTTTCCAGTAGAAATCCAGCAATTCACGCAGATCTTCCACCCCGCTGTACTTGAAGAAAAGACCGTATCTCACCTGGAAGTTACGGATGAAATCGTCTGTAAGCAGCACAATCCTGTCGTTAAAAAAAACTTTGTACATTTACTGCATGAAAAAAGTTGAAAAAACAATCGCCAGCCTTCTTTTGGAGTGCCATGCCATAAAACTGAGTCCCGAAAAGCCTTTTCAATGGGCCTCGGGCTGGTTATCGCCCATTTATTGCGATAACCGCAAAACGTTAGCGTATCCCGGTATACGAAATACCATCAAATATAGTTTTGCAGAACTGATTAAAGAAAAGTTTTTTTCAACAGAGGCAATTGCCGGGGTTGCAACCGGCGCAATAGCGCAGGGTGCATTGGTGTCGGATATGATGGGACTGCCCTTTATGTATGTCAGGTCGTCGGCCAAGGAACACGGACTGGAAAACCTTATCGAGGGGAATCCTGTCAAAGGCCAAAAGGTGGTTGTGCTCGAGGATCTGATATCCACTGGCGGCAGCAGTCTTAAAGCCGTTGATGCACTGCGGCAATATGGCTGCGAAGTGTTGGGCATGGTGGCCATATTTACCTATGGCTTTCCAACGGCCCGGCAACGTTTCGAAACAGCAAACTGCCCGTTGTATACTCTCAGCAACTACGAAGTGCTCATTGAACTGGCTGTCGAAACCGGTTATATTAATGCCGGAAGTCTTACAACCCTTGGCGAATGGCGAAATTCACCCGATACCTGGCGGAAATAAACCTAAAAAATCCACTATGTTAAATTTACAAAGTAAAACCGGCAAGGTAAAGGCAAGGCAGGAAGCTGTGTTTGCCTATATTTCGGACTTCAGGAATTTTAGTCACCTTTTGCCGGCAGACCGGCTGCATGATATCGAAATCACCGGCGAAACCCTCCGGTTCGCTGTTGACGGGCTGGGAACAGTTGGGTTGAGGATGGCTGAAAAGCATCCTAATGAAAAGGTTGTTGTTAAAGCCATTGAAGGTACCGCAACTGACTTTACTTTTGTAATTGACCTAATAGCAACTGAACCCGAAGTTACCACTGTAAACATCAACCTCGATGTGAATCTGAATATGTTTCTTGAAATGATGGCCCGTGCACCATTGCAGCAATTTATCGACCTGATGGTGGATAAGATCGAAAGTGTTTCATTTTCAGGTGCGGTTTAGCAGGCAATTTCCTTAAACCCATATTGCTTCATTTTTCCGTTTCGCAGTGTCACCATCAGTTCGCCCGCATCGGTTACATCGGCAATTCTGCCTTCGAAGCGGCCCGAAGCATCGCTATATTCGGCCCATTCATTCAGTCGCCATAACCGGTTAAGATAGGTTGTACGTATTAACCCATACTGCTGACCGTAAAGCGATCCGAGGGATGTCTGCAGCGATGCCAGTACATTCGCCAGGGTTTTTGCCAGGTCGAAGGTTTTGCCACTGGCAAGGCTCAGTGAATTGGGATTGGGCACAGCTGGCGGAAAGTTCTGCTGGTTGACATTCAACCCGATTCCGATGATAGACGATTTTAGAAAACTACCGGCAACAATGTTTTCGATAAGGATACCTGCTGTTTTTTTCGTGTTGAGCAGGATATCGTTGGGCCATTTGACGGCTACCGGCCGGGCCACTGATTCTATGAAGGCAGCAAGGCCGTTTGATATGCTCATGGAAAGGTAAAACTGCCTTTCTGCCATAAGAAAGGTCGGGTTTATCATCAGGCTGAACAGTAAGTTTTTGCCGGTATCGCTGTGCCAGCCGTTGCCTCCCTGACCTTTTCCATGGGTCTGATGGTCTGCCAAAATTACAGTTCCCTCGGGCGCTTCACCTTTTGATGCGAGTTCCGTCAGGTAAACATTGGTGGAGTTCACCGAATGCAGTCGTATTAAGGGTTCTCCAATGCCAGGCGCTGTCATGCAAATTCCTTTATGTAAACAACTGGTCCAATGGGTTAGGTTTGGTATTGAAATTGATACCTTAAAATTAGCCATAAAAAATTGGATATGGCAGGGAAGTAATGTATTTAGCTGTCATATTAAAGACACCTTGGTACAAGCTTCGGTGATACACAATAATTTCATTATTTTTGCATATTGATAAAAAAACAGCATAACCTGGTGAATCAAGATAAACTGCTGAATTGCCTTATTGAAGGATTACTGGAAAAGAAAGCACAAGAGGTTGTTAAAATTGATCTGACAAAACTCGATTATGCGGCCTGCGATCATTTTGTAATCTGCCATGGTGATTCGGTGACGCAGGTGCGGGCTTTGGCCGACTGGGTTGAAGAAAAGGCCGATGATCTGTTGAAGATCAGGGTTGCACACCGCGAAGGGATGGAAAATGCCCGGTGGATATTGCTTGATTATGGCAATACGGTGGTGCATATTTTTTTAAAGGAAGCCAGGGAGTATTATAAACTCGAGGATCTTTGGGGTGATGCCGACATCATCATGATACAGGATGAAAAATAAGCAAAGAAACAGCATGGAAGAAGAAAAGAACGCAAAAAACAACCGCGAAGGGGAGAAGAAAAACAACAACAATGGGTCAAAACCCCCGGGGAACCTGCTTGGCAACAAGAAACCAAGGTTCAATGCCATGTGGATATATGCCGTTATTGGCATTGCCATCATTCTCATTTATTTTTTCGATTCGGGGCAGGGACCGGTAAGTATTGAATGGCGGTTTTTTCAGAACGAGTTGTTGCTGAAAAATGAGATCGAAAAGATCAATGTAGTTAACGAGAAGTATGCCGAAATATATATCAAAGCTGATAAACTCGATCAGCCGAAGCATCAGAAGCATTTCGACAAAGGTTTCACCTCCTTTTCAAAAGGCGGCCCCCATTACACCATGAGCATTGGCTCAAACGAAATGTTTCAGAAGAAACTCGATGAATCGCAGGCATCGATGCCCGATGCCGATAAGGTTTATCCCGAGTTCATTGAACGGCGAACCTTTGGTGATACCATGTATGTTTTGCTGCCCTTGTTACTGCTTGTGGTGGTGTATCTTTTCATTTTCCGCAGGATGAGTGGTGGCGGTGGAGGAGCCGGCGGCACGAATATTTTTAACGTTGGCAAATCAAAGGCACGCATATTCGACAAGGATGAGGACATTCACCTCGACTTTAAGGATGTGGCAGGTCTTGAAGAAGCCAAAATGGAAGTCAAGGAAATTGTTGACTTTCTGAAAAAGCCAAAGAAATACACCGACCTGGGGGGGAAAATTCCTAAAGGAGCCTTGCTGGTTGGCCCTCCGGGAACCGGAAAAACACTGCTGGCAAAAGCAGTGGCAGGCGAAGCCCACGTGCCTTTCTTTTCTTTATCGGGTTCCGATTTTGTGGAAATGTTTGTCGGCGTGGGTGCTTCGCGCGTACGCGATTTGTTTAAGCAAGCCAAGGAGAAAGCGCCATGTATTGTTTTTATCGACGAGATTGATGCCATTGGCCGGGCACGAGGCCGGAATCCGAACATGGGTGCCAATGACGAACGCGAGAATACGCTTAATCAGCTGCTTACCGAAATGGATGGCTTTGCCTCCAACGCTGGTGTAATAATCCTGGCTGCAACCAACCGGGCCGATATTCTCGACAAGGCATTACTGCGGGCCGGACGTTTCGACCGTCAGATATACGTGGAATTGCCTGACCTGAATGAGCGGAAGGAAATATTCAAGGTACATCTCCGCCCCATTAAATATGAGAAGGAACTTGAGATTGATTTTTTGGCCCGCCAAACTCCCGGTTTTTCGGGTGCCGACATAGCCAACGTTTGCAATGAGGCGGCGCTGATTGCTGCACGCAAAAACAAAAAAACCGTTCAAAAGCAGGACTTTCTCGATGCAGTCGATCGCATTATCGGCGGATTGGAGAAGAAAAACAAGATCATTACGCAGGACGAGAAAAAAAGAATAGCATACCACGAGGCAGGACATGCCACTGTAAGCTGGATGCTTGAACATGCCAGCCCGCTGGTAAAAGTCACCATTATACCCCGTGGCAAATCGCTGGGCGCTGCCTGGTATCTCCCCGAAGAACGACAGATTACTACAAAGGAACAGTTGCTGCAGGAAATGTCCGCTGCACTGGGCGGTAGAGCTGCCGAACAGATTACCTTTGGAAAGGTTTCCACCGGCGCGCTCAACGACCTCGAAAGGGTAACCAAACAAGCCTATGCCATGGTTTCGTTTTACGGTCTGAGCGATAAACTTGGTAACCTGAGTTATTACGATTCGTCGGGACAAAGCGATTTTGCTTTCCAGCGGCCATACAGTGAGCGGACTGCCGAACTGATTGATGATGAAGTGAAAGCCATTGTTGATGAACAGTATAAACAGGCCATTGATATTCTGGAAGAACATAGGGATGGCCTGGTGAAACTGGCTGAGCAATTGCTCGAAAAAGAAGTGATTTTTACAGAGGACCTGGAAAAGATATTCGGTAAAAGAAAGACCTCGGTTACAGAATCATTACGGCCGGAGCCATTGCAGACTGAATCTACCGATAGCAGTGTGACAGACATACAGGAGCCCACTGTAAGTGATGAGGTAAACGATCCGGGCAATTAATACTTCTGCATTGAAAAACCTGGTGCAACGAACGTTGTCAGGAATAATCTACCTGGTACTCATCATCGGGTCGCTATTCCTTGGTAAATATGCTTTTGGTGCCATATTCCTGGTAATGGGAATACTTGCCCTCAGTGAGTATTACCATCTTCAGGGAATGCCTTTTTTTAGCGCGCTGGCACTTCCGGGGCTTGTTACCGGGGCTATTGCTTTTATACTGTCTTTTCTGGTAGCCTCGCAGTTGGCCCCGCCACAGGTGCTTGCGGTACTCGTTCTTTTTCCGGTGTTGTTTTTCATTTTTTCGTTGTATGCAGCAACACCGGCGTATACCAGTAATCTGCCGGTGATTATCACAGGGGTGATATATGTGATGATTCCCCTATCGCTGCTGAATTTTCTGGCTTTCCCGTTTTTTAGTAATAGTGTTTATACCCACAGGCTTGTGTTGGGTATGCTGGTACTCGTATGGGTAAATGATACTGCAGCATACGTAACCGGCAGTATTTTTGGCCGCCACAGACTTTTTGAGCGGGTATCACCCAAAAAATCGTGGGAAGGCTTCGCCGGAGGCACGCTTTTTACCCTGGCGGCTGCCTGGTGGATGCACATGCTCATGGGTATTGCAGATCGTGAGCACTGGCTTGTGCTTGCCGTTATTGTTTCGGTATTTGGTGTGTACGGCGATCTGGCCGAATCGTTAGCCAAGCGAAATGCCGGTCTGAAAGATTCGGGAAGTCTTATCCCGGGGCATGGCGGGGTTCTCGACCGTGTCGATTCGCTTCTTTTTGTTGTTCCCGTGTCGTTCTTTTACCTGCTTTTTTTCGCGCGCTGAAAACCCATATGCTGCAAGGTAACCCGGTTCCGACGTGTCAGGCAATCACTTTTAACTCTTTTCCTATTTTTACAAAGGCGCTGAGTGCCCTGTTGAGGTGTTCCCTGCTATGGGCTGCTGAAAGCTGTACCCTTATGCGTGCTTCTCCTTTGGGTACTACCGGGTAATAGAAGCCAATGACATAAATCCCTTCCTGTAGCAGGCGTGCGGCAAATTCCTGCGAAAGGCGTGCATCATACAACATTATGGCTACAATGGCCGATGCCGACGGTTTGATGGTGAAACCTGCCTTTACAATTTCGGTACGGAAGTAGTCTGTATTTTCGTGCAATTTGTCCTGGAGCGCCGAGGTTTCTGCCATCATGTCGAACATGGCAATGCCAGCCTGGGTTATCATGGGCGGCAGCGAGTTGGAAAAGAGGTAGGGCCGTGAGCGCTGACGCAGCATTTCGATGATTTCCCTGCGGCCGGTGGTAAAACCGCCAATGGCACCACCAAAAGCCTTCCCGAGGGTACCCGTGATAATGTCAACCTGTCCGCGTATATTGTACAGTTCGGTCACCCCCCGCCCGGTTTTTCCTACTACCCCTGCGGAGTGACATTCGTCGACCATCACCAGGGCATCGTACTGATCAGCCAGTTTACAAATTTTATCAACCGGGGCAACATTGCCATCCATACTGAAAACACCGTCGGTTACAATGACCCTGAAACGGCAGTCGCGGGCCTTCTGCAACTGGGCTTCGAGATCGGCCATATCGGCATTGGCATACCTGAATCGCTGTGCTTTGCATAGTCTTACCCCGTCGATAATCGACGCGTGGTTGAGCGAATCGGAAATAATGGCATCTGCTTCTGAAAACAACGGTTCAAAAACACCTCCGTTGGCATCAAAGCAGGCTGCATATAATATGGTATCTTCGGTTCCGAAGAAGGTTGCAATTTTTTGCTCCAGCTCTTTATGTTTGTCGGTGGTACCGCATATAAAGCGTACCGACGACATGCCGTAACCATGTGTTTTTAATGCTTCTTCGGCTGCTTTTACCAGCACAGGGTGCGACGAAAGTCCCAGGTAGTTGTTGGCGCAAAAGTTGAGCACTTCTTTGCCGTCGGCAAGCGCTATGGTGGCGTCCTGTGGCGATACGATAATACGTTCGTGTTTAAACAAGCCGGCTTCCTCAATGGATTTCAGTTCGTTCTGCAGGTATTCTTTTATTTTCCCGTACATGGTTGTTACATTATGGGTTAGGGTTCTTTTTCCTTATTTCTTCAATCATCCGGTCGGTTATTTGTGTCAGGTCGTACCTGGGTTTCCAAACAATGTCCGATCGCAGTTCCTGGTCGTCGATACTTGCAGGCCAGCTTTCGGCAATGGATTGTCGGAAATCGGGCTTATAGGTGATGTCGAAACCTGGTATGTGCCTGCGGATATCAACAGCAACCTGCCTGGGCGTTAGGCTGGGTCCCGTAAGGTTGTATGACGAATGACACGAAAGATTGGCGTGGTCGGTTTCCATGAGCCTGATGGTTGCGTTGATGGCATCGTCCATAAACAGCATGGGCAGTTCCACTTCTTCGCTTAAAAAACAGGTGTAGTTCTTCTTCCTAACGGCCTCAAAGTATATTTCAACGGCCCAATCGGTTGTGCCGCCTCCGGGTTCGGTTTTAAAGCTGATAAGCCCGGGATAGCGAAGGCTTCTGATATCGAGGTTGTACCTTTTGTGGTAGTATTCACACCAGCGTTCTCCGGCCAGCTTGCTTATGCCATACACTGTCGAAGGTTCCATAACCGTTAGCTGGGGCGTCTGGTGACGGGGTGTTGAACTGCCAAAAACAGCGACAGAGCTGGGCCAGAAAATTTTCTTTACATCTTCAACCAGTTTGGCTACTTCCAAAATGTTCATCAGGCTGTCCATATTAATATGCCAGGCCTGGGTTGGCAGCTTTTCGGCGTTACCCGACAGCACAGCGGCGAGATGATAGATTTGTGTGATACGGTTTCGGATGACAAAATGAATGAGGTGTTTGTCATCCATCACATCGAGCATCTGAAAGGGACCGCTTTCCTTAATGTCGGCTGGGGCGTCTTTAACGTCGGTGGCGTAAACATTTCCATTTCCGTAAATCTTTCTGAGCTCAAGTGTTAACTCCGAACCAATTTGTCCGGCAGCTCCTATTATAAGTATCCTTTCCATGCAAACAATTATATGTGCCTAAGTTACGGCAATTCGGAAGCCAAAAAAAATGACCTTTGGCAGTAATGCATCTGTCTGCGTAATTTGTCCTAAATTAATGCGCAATATGACACCTGTAAATCGCAGAATATGTCATAATTTTATAGGCTTATGGATCAGGGTTCAACTCAAAACTTGGAAAACATGCAATACAATACCAGCAGTAAGGTAGAGGAATACTTCAGCAATATTCACGACGATTTCAAACAGAGCAGTCAATACCATAAAATTCCGGTGATTGTGGTGGAAAACTATGTTGAGCTGGGCCAGCTTTCGGCCCTTCGTTTTCTCGAATGGGTAAGCCTCAACCCGGGCGGGGCAATTGCGCTGCCTACCGGTAAAACGCCTGAGTTTTTCATCAAATGGGTGCAGTTTTACCTGGCCAACTGGAAAAAGGAACTTAATAATGGTATCCTGGCGAAAATGGGGCTCGACAAGAACCTTGTTCCCGACATGAAATCGCTCCATTTTTTCCAGCTCGATGAATTCTTTCCCATTAAGCCCGAACATGAAAGGTCGTTTACCTATTTTGTCACCAATTATTACATTGACGGGTTTGGCCTCGACCGCAAGAAGGTTCACCTGATGAATACCTATGAAATTCCCGAAAAATACAGGCAGGGTTTTGGAAAGATACGCAACCTCGATGAGGTTTTTCCCGACGGGGTTATCGATTTGGGCTTGCGCATTCAGAAACCAAATAACGAACGTGATCTGCTGAAGCAAAAAACCATCAAGCTTTTCGATCAGTTTTGCCAGGATTATGAAGATGATATTCACCGTGCAGGCGGGATTGGATTCTTCCTGGGCGGTATCGGACCCGATGGCCATGTTGCCTTTAATGTTAAAGGGTCGGCGCATCATTCGCACACAAGGCTTACCAATATCAATTACGAAACGCAGGCTGCAGCAGCTTCCGATTTGGGGGGTATTGAAGTGGTACGGAAAAAGGCTGTTATTACCATTGGTTTGCGAACCATTACCCAAAATCCCGATACAGTGGCCATTATTATCGCTGCCGGACAGTCGAAATCGGAGCAGGTACGGAATGCTGTTGAAAATGAGGCATCCATAACTTACCCGGCAACCAGTTTGCAGAAACTGAAACATGCCCGTTTCTTCATCACCCAAAGTGCAGCGTCGCTATTGACGCTGAGCGAGGCCAATATCAAAAAGCTTTATAAGGAAAAGAAACTTCCCGACAACTATTACGAAAAACTCGTACTGTCAGGCGCCACCAATAACAGGCTTTCGTTGGTTGAAGTTTCGCGGTCGGCAGGAGATAAGAAGGCGATGAATATTCCCGAGTTCAGGATTGCCTGCGAATTGAGCGGCATACCACTTGATAAGCTCAGCGAAGAAGTTGTAAGAACACTTACCGAAAAAATACAACATGGGCTGCGGGTACCCGACAACCAAAGAATATTGCATACCGCCCCGCACCACGACGATATTGAGCTTGCCTATTTTCCGCTGGTTCACCACCTGGTAAGGTCGCCCAGCAATGATAATTACTTTGTTTACTGCACATCGGGATTTACTGCTGTTACCAACGATTATGTGATCAAGTGTCTCGATAACCTGCAGTACTACATTTTATGTGGTCGCCTGATCGATGACGATCAGGTTTCGAAACTGGCGGACTATGGCAATGCACAGGACGATATTACCGGTTATTTGAATGGCATAGCTATGCAGGATGAGGAGTTGCAGCGTTTTAACCTGAGCAGAAGGCTGACCCGTCTATTTCTGAACCATTTGAAAACTAACGACATCAATAAGCTTGCTGAATATGTGGCCAACCTCATTACCGACCTCAGGGGGATTGAACCAGGCCGTTCCGAAGCTCCTGTTTTTCACCTGATCAAGGGATGGTTGCGGGAGTACGAGGCAGAACTGGTATGGGCCTATTTTGGCATCGACATGGACCATGTATCACATCTCAGGCTCCCTTTTTATTCAGCCAACATTTTCCCGGAGTATCCGAATTACGATGCCGATGTAAAACCTATTGTTAAGCTTCTTGAGCAGATTAAACCCACCATCGTTACACTCGCCCTTGATCCCGAGGGAAGCGGACCGGATACCCACTACAAAACCCTGATAGCACTGGCAGATGCCATTGATAAATATGCATCTGAGCATCAGAAAATGGATCTCCGCATCTGGGGTTACCGAAATATCTGGTCGCGTTACCAGATTCACGAGGTAAATAAAATTGTTCCGGTATCACTTAATTCATTTGCGGTGTTACACAATATGTTCAACAGTTGCTTCCTGAGTCAGAAATCGGCATCGTTCCCGTCGTTTGAGCTTGACGGGACTTTTAGCGAACTCGCCCAGAAAATTTGGGTAGCACAGCACAATAACCTGGTTGACATGCTGGGTGCCGAGTTCTTTTACGAGAGCGCCAATCCCATGCTTCGGCGGAGCTATGGCGCAATATACCTGAAGGACATGAGCTATAAGGAATTTGTGGATTACCTGGTTCCGGTACGAAGCCTGCTCAAAGCAAAAAGCATGCTCGAGGGAAACAACAGTTGAACAGGTCATTGGTTTTACAGGATGCCCCAAAAAAAACACCCTTCAAGGGTCAGAGACCGCTTGAAGGGTGTTTTTTTTAACCTGGTTTCAGTAAAATCTATCGCATATGTTTAATAAAACATCCTGCGGTTATCTTTTAATTCGGCCAGCTTTTTAAGGGCGTCGTAGGCGAAGTAATTGGCGCGGGCCGCAAAATTACGTTCCACATAGTTGCGCGAAAGGTTAAGCTGATCATCGGTTTGGGTTTCAGGCGCTGTGATGTTGCTCACGTTAAGTACATATACACCGTTTTCGCCAACCACAGGTTCTGAAAGCACATCTTTTTCGAGTGAAAGGGCAGCGGCAACAACTTTGGGTTCGATACCGGCATTACCCAGTGACGATGATGAAAACCTGAGGTCGCTGACTGGTTGCACCTGCACGCCAAGTTCGTTTGCCAGGGCTTCGATGGTTGTGGCTGAAGCCTTTTTTTCCTTGATTTTGGCAACAATAATTTCGGCTTTTTTCAGCTGTCTGACCTTTACTTCCAGTTCGGCCCTTATGTCTTCGATTGGTGCGGGTCCTTCTTCTCTTATTTTTTCGAGGGTAGCCACTACATAGCGGCTGTCGAATTTATATACACCGGATACCTCTTTTTCTTCGGCTTTATATGCCCAGCTAACCAGTTGGCGGGCCGATTCAAAATCGTTCACCCTTTTATCCATAGGCGCCAGGTTGTAAGCAGTGCGGAAATTGGCGGTCAGGTTTTCGGTTTCCACAGCTTTGATAAAGCTTTCGTACGTATCGTTCTTGCCGGCGAATTCATCAGCTTTCACGTAAAACTGATGGTCTGTTTCTTCGCTGGGCACAACCAGTTTCACAAGGGTACCTACCTGAACCTGTTTGGTAGGTCTCGACTGATCGAGAATCTCAATGACATGAATGCCGTATTGGGTAGGTACAATTTTCAAGTCGCCCTTTTGGCTATAAAAACAGCTATCGTTAAAGGGTTTCACCATTTCGTTTTCCTTAAACCATCCGAGGTCGCCTCCGTTTTGAGCCGAACCGTCGGACGAGTATGTCATGGCAAGGGCAGCAAAATCGGCTCCTCCTTTGATCATTTTCACCAGGCTGTCGGCCATGGTAAACATTGCCTGTGCATTTTGCTGGTTAGCCTGCAACAGAATATGGCGGGCTTTAACCGAATCGGGCAGATAGTTTACAGCTGCCAGGCGTGAAATGCGGTACGCGTTATTACTGAAATAAGGACCGTAGGTGGTGCCAACCGGTGCGTTGAAAAGCACATCGTTAAGGGTGTCGGGGAGTTCACCTTCGTTGTAGTTTTTCTCGTCATAGGGTTCATCGGATTCGAGGGTGACAAATTGTTTGATGTCTTCGGCAGTCTCAAAATCGGCCTGAATATCTTTTATCCATTGCTCGGCGGCCCTGAAATCGGCTTGTGAGGGAACAATGTCGAAAAATAAATAGCGAATATCTCGCGATTCGGTTTGGTTGAACTGCCTGATGTTTTCGTTGTAATACCTGGTGATATCCTTGTCGGTAATCTTAACGGCCGAGTCGGAAATGGTGTTGAAGTGCTGAACAATAAAGTTTACATCGGCTGTGCGTGAGTTTTCGTCCTGCTGGCGGGCCGCCTCAAATTTTGTAGCGTATAACCCTTTCCGGATCAGGTTCAGGTACTTCACGTTTTTACGCTGCCGGTAGATTTCATTTTCAATGAACAGGTAGTATTGTTTTTCCGTAGGAGCAACCTCGTTGGAATTGACACCTTGTAAGAACTGGTTGAAAGCCTGCCGGTTAAAAATACCAGTTTGCGGATCGGTAAAACTCTGTGCAATGGCGGGGTGCGGATTCGTTCCCATGATGATATCCTGAAGCTCTTCTTCGCTTACATCAATGCCCAGCTTTTCATATTGTTTTTCGAGCAGCAGATCCTGGATCATATTTTCCCAGGTAATGTTTCGGATCTGGTCCATGGCGGCCTCATCAAGGCTCATTTGCCCGCTCTGCAGTTTCTGAATTTCTTCCAGTTCTTTTACTTTGATCTCGTATTCGTTCACCGGAATGGATTTACCCGATACTTCTGCAATTTCGTACTTCGAACGGGTAAAAAGCGAACCACCCGAATCGAGGAAATCGCTCAGCACAAATGCCAGCAAAGCCAGTCCTATTACAATGGCCAGCAGCAGGCCGGCTCGTACTCTCAGTTTCTCTAAAATTGCCATCTGAAAACTCTGTTTAGGTATGCTAAAAAATTGGGTACGAATATAGCAATTAATCTTATTTCAAAAGCATCTATGATAAAAATTAGGAGAGGACTGGGGTCATCCCGGGGCTTTATACATGTTTCTGCCCGCCGGTGGTTTTAAGGCTTACCAGTTCGATGCGGGTACGGGTTACCTTGAGAATTCTTATTTCAAATTGTTCGGTAATGATCTTGTCGTTTACCTTGGGGATGTTCTGGTGCTGAAAAATGATGAAACCCGCCAGTGTGTCGTATTCTTCCGATTCGGGTATGCCCAGGCTGTATTTTTCGTTCAGGTAGTCGATTTCCAGCCGGCCCGAAAGTATATAGAAACCCTCTTCGGGGTTTTTCTCGATGAATTCGTCAATATCGTGCTCGTCATCTATTTCGCCGAAAATTTCCTCCATAATGTCTTCGATGGTTACAATACCGGAAATACCGCCGAATTCATCCACCACTACAGCCATACTGCGGTGCTCCTGGATAAATTTTTTCAGCAGTTTGCTGGCGGCCATGGTTTCGGGGATATAAGATATGTTGAGCATGACCGATTTGATATTGGGGGGATTTTTAAACAGTGACTTGGAAGTGACATAGCCCACCATATTGTCCATGTTGTTTTCGTAGACCAGGATTTTGGAAAAACCGCTGTCGATGTATTTCTGCCTGAGTTCGTCCACCGGGTCAGAAAGGTTGATGGCCACAATTTCGGTACGGGGGATCATGCAATCCCTGATTTTTACGTTCGAAAAGTCGAGCGCATTCTGAAACAGCTTGAATTCGTCCTGTTCCTCGTTTGCTTTGGAGCCGGTTGTTTCAATGCTTTCGTCGATAAGGTTATTCAGGTCAACTTTGCCAAAGACCATTTGATCATATTTTTCCACCGATTCGGACCGGATAATGCTTTTCAGGATAAAGTTCGAAAGCCGGTGAACGACAATGCTTACGGGATAGAGTACAATAAAAATGATCATGAGCGGGAACGACATTACCGTAAGGGCAAGGTTTGGGTTGATTCTCACAAGGGCTTTAGGCAGGAATTCAGCCAGCAACAACACGATAAAGGTTGAGATTAAGGTTTGGACGATCATTACGCCGGTATCCGAAACAATATACTGGCTGATGACAGGATCGAGCCAGCGTGCCATATAGAGTCCGTAAATGACTATGGCAATATTGTTGCCCAGTTGGATGGTGGCAATATATTGTCCCGACCGGGCCTGGAAAACGCTGATGAACCGTGAGGAAAACAGGCCCTGTTTCCGGTCGAGTTCAAGCCTCAGTTTGTTGGATGCCAGGAAGGCGATTTCCATGCCTGCAAAGAAGGCTGCCAGGAGGAGGGTAATGAGTATGACAAGTATCTGATCCATGAATGTGTTATGGGGCTGTTTCTTCTGTTACGTTAATTTTACCGCTGTAGCCGTTCATCCGCAGACTGGAAAGGTCCTGTTGGGCATCAAAACCGTTTTCGCCGACAAAAACACCATCGGCATTGGTGACCCTGGTAAATTTATCGGAGTATATCCGTTCTTCTTTCTGGTCCCAGAACATTTGTTCGGTTTCCACTTTTTCGCCCTTGGCATGGTTTTCGGCAATCACCTGGTTACGTGCCTCCCATACCTGGCGCTTATTATACCAAATGGCATATTTGGCTTCGATGTATGAATAGGCTTTCCCGTTACGGTTGTAGAATACAGCCCTCATTCCCGCGGGAAACTCATAATAGGGATCTTCTGCACGCACAAACTGGTTTACTTCAGGTGCAAATACTTTCCCGGTAAGCCTTCCCGAGTCGGTTTGTATCATTTCCACTTCGAAAGCTGAAAAGTCGGGTATATCCAATTCGGTAGTCAGGGCCTGGATGGTTTCAATGTCGTTTTTACACGAGAAAAGAAAACCGGATAGCACGATAATACATGCGGTTTTTAAGGGCAGTTTAAGCAGGTTATATAGGTTAAAGCCAGTGATCATTTCTGTTTATGTGCATTGTTGAATTCGAGGATATGGTTCAGACCTGTCAGCACCAGATCGGGTAATGCAAATATGGGTTTTTTTATGTTTTGAACAAAGAACCGGGTATCGCCGCCGGTAATGACAAAGATGCAACCGGGGTATTGGTTTTCGAACCTTTCCAGGTAACCATTCAGTTCAAACAAAATGCCCTGTTGCACGCCTGCTGCTATGGCTGTTCGGGTGCTGTTCCCGAATTCCGGGAACGCGGGGTCGGGGTCAACAAGGGGAAGGCGGGCTGTAAACTGATGGAGCGCTTTCAGGCGCGTGTGCATACCCGGTGATATGTTCCCCCCTTTGTATTCACCTGCCGCTGAAATAAAGTCGATGGTGATGGCCGTACCCATGTCGAATACCAATACGTTGCTGCCCGGGAAGGCGCAATTAGCGCCAGCGACTGCGGCAATACGGTCGCGTCCGAGTGTCCCGGGCGTTTCATAGGATACTGCAAAAGGAAGGGGTGTTTGTTCATTAAGTACCAACAAATCCAAGAATGTACTGTCGAACAAATCTTTTATGGCTGATTCGTAAGGTCCCACATTGGAAAGAATGGCAGTGTTAACAGGCATGGTTTTCAACATATCCTGAATGGCATATACGGGATTCCCGCTGTGGCGGGTTATATTGGCAGGTTTTCCCTTTTCAAAAAGCGCAGTCTTGGTTTGGGTATTACCGGCATCAATAATCAGGTTCATGTTCAACATGGCTTTCACGCGGTAAATTTACCGAATAAATGACGGTTTTCAAAATCGGACGGGTCTATTTGCCTTCACAGATCAACGAGATGTTCACTCCTGGTTCGCCAAAATCTCGATGAGAGCTTTTAGCTGCAACAACCCCAGGCCCCAGGCAAGTAATGCAGCAATTACCAGGTATAGCAAGGCTGAATACGCCCAGAATAGCGGCAGCTGGCTGATAAAATGACTGCCGGCAGCGACCAGGATCAGAAACACGAACAACCTGATGATGAGCCCGAAATCGGTACGGAGGTTGAAAATATGTGCAGCCAGTATAACCTGGTAAACAGCTGTGAGTATTTGCGTTAAAGCATTGGCCACGGCGGCTCCGATTATTCCATAACGGGGTATTAACACCAGGTTTAAGGTAAGGTTAAGGGCCACAGCCAGGACTGCCATAGTGTTAAGCTGTCGCAGGCTGCCGTTTGCGGTAAGCAGCGTTCCGAAAATGTAGGTAATACACATGCCCAGAAAGCTGAAAATGAGAATGCCCAGTACCGTTGAAGAATGGTGGAGGTCGTATTGGTATAGAACCTCAATGATTTCGGTCCGGTAGCTGACGATACCGAAAACCAGTGTGCCTGCCGGTACAAAAAGCAGGGTAAAGGACAGCCGGGTAAGGTTGGCAACCGATTCCTGCTGTTTGATCATCCGCGAGAAGACGGGCAGCAGAATGATGGTGAAAAGATATCCGTAATTCGAGAGGATTTCAATAATACGGAAACTCTGGGCATAGATGCCGGCCTGATGTTTACCGTCGGGCAGAAGTTTGCCGATCAGCACCGAGTCGGTTCGCAGGTAAATAGCCATGAGCATAAAAAGTAATGCAAATGGCAGGCTGTTGCGCAGTATTGACCGGTAGTACCGTCTGTCGAACCTGAAACGGATAACCTCTGATTTAGAAAAGACTATGCTGAAGGCAAAGCTGGCACTTATCAGGTACGCGGCCGTTTGTGCGTACACCAGCCATTCGATGCGGAAAGCCATGCGGGTAACCGGGTCGAGCAGCAGCAATCCGCATATGACAATCACCACAAAGCGGTCGATCACCGAGATGATGCTATCGGCCCTGAACATGTGCATACCGCCCAGGTTTGCCCTGAAGTAAAGAATAAAGCTGGCCAGAAACTGGTTAAAGAGCAATACCAGCAACAAACTAAATTCATGGGCCTTCCACCCCATAAAATAGCCAACCAGGGCACAGATGCCAAAATACAACAATCCCAGTATCAGCTTCATCGGAAGGATCAGTGAAAAATATTTGTTCAACAGGTGGCTGTGCCGGGCAATTTCGCGGCGGCTGAAATTTTCGATGCCCAGGTCGAGGATTACCTGAAAAATAAGGGAGAAGTTAAGCAGGATGAAGTATTTTCCATATTCACTGGCGCCGACGGCATTCTGAACGCCCACATCAATGCCCAGCGCATATAAGGGTTTTACCAGCAGGTTTAAAAAAAGCAGAAGGGCAAGATTCGTGACAAATTTTCTTTTCAATGCAGCCGAAAATTATTTTCTTTACAAAAGTAGAAAGTTTTACCTACCTGTTGATTATTAATTTCGGAATTGCATTGTTGAAACATTGTCTTATACCGGGCGTTTATGAAGCTGGTTGCGATGAGGCAGGCCGGGGCTGTCTTGCGGGACCGGTATATGCGGCTGCCGTAATTCTTCCGGATAAATATGAGCATCCGTTGCTCAACGATTCAAAAAAACTTTCGGCCAAGGCACGCGATGCGGTCAGGCAGGATATCGAGAAAGATGCCATTGCCTGGGCTGTTGCATCGGTAGATAACATCAGAATTGATGAGATCAACATCCTAAGGGCTTCAATACAGGCCATGCATATGGCCCTGGATAAACTGTCTGTGAAGCCGGGCAGTATTATTGTCGACGGTAACCGTTTTATTCCCTACCGGCAGATACCCTACAAGTGCATCGTCAGGGGCGATGCAATTTACGCATCCATTGCTGCCGCTTCGGTGCTGGCAAAGACCTGGCGCGATGCCTTTATGATGGAACTCCATGACCAGTTTGGACACTACGGATGGGATCGAAACAAGGGTTATCCGACTGCAGCGCACCGCCAGGCAATCATGCGTTACGGGATAACCTCCTATCACCGTAAAACCTTTACCTTATTTAACCAACAATTATCATATGATTTTAACCAATGACCGGTTTATTTTGTTACTGATTTTTATGCGGATTCTCCCGGATGATTAAATGGTGAAATTTCAACAGTACATAACATAATTATTTTTTCTATGAAGCGATTTGTAATTGTATTTGCAGGCATTTTTCTTGCCCTCAGCGCAAGTGTAAAAGCCGATGAAGGGATGTGGCTCCTGCCCCTGATTAAAAAGCTGAATATCGATACCATGCAGGCAATGGGATTGAAACTGAGTGCTGAGGATATTTACAGTATCAACAACAGCAGTGTTAAGGATGCCATCGTTATTTTTGGCGGCGGCTGCACAGGTGAGATTGTTTCGGAAGAAGGTTTGCTGCTGACCAATCACCATTGCGGTTACGATGCCATTCAAAACCACAGCACCGTTGAACATAATTATCTCGAAGACGGATTCTGGGCCATGGAAAAAGCCGAGGAATTGCCGAATCCCGACCTGAAGGTTACTTTCCTGGTAAGGGTGGAAGATGTTACCGAAACCGTACTCGGCAAAATTGGCAATGCTGCGTCAGCAGAAAAGCGGGGCGAACTGCTCGCGGCCGTTTCTGATTCGATCAGCAAGGCTGCCACCGAGGGAACGCATTACCGGGCCGATGTAGAATCGTTGTTTGGCGGTAATAATTTCTACCTTTTTGTATATGAGTTATACTCCGACGTGAGGTTGGTAGGTGCACCTCCTTCATCTATCGGCAAGTTCGGGCACGATACCGATAACTGGATGTGGCCCAGGCATACAGGCGATTTCAGTATTTTCAGGGTTTATGCTGCTCCCGATGGTAAACCCGCAGCATTCAGCAAAGAGAACGTTCCGCTAAAACCCAAACATTCGCTGCCTGTTTCACTAAAGGAAAGGAATTCAAACGACTTCGCCATGGTAATGGGCTACCCGGGAACCACCACCAGGTACATGACCTCCTATGAAATCAAGGAACTTACCACCATTACCAACCCCAACCGTATTAAGATCCGCGGACTTCGCCAGGATATTCTCCTCAAGGACATGCGTGCTGACGAAAAGGTAAACATTCAGTATGCTTCGAAATATTCCGGTTCATCGAATTACTGGAAATATTCCATAGGCCAGAACCAGGGCCTTAAACGTCTGCGCATACTCGAAAAGAAACAACAGCAGGAAGCCGACTTTACCAGTTGGGTGAATGCAGATGCCCAGCGGAAGGAAAAATATGGCAACGCCCTGGAACTCATCAGTAATGCTATTACCAAACGTGCCGACTATGCACATACTTTGCAGTACACGTATGAGTGTTTTTTCTCATCGTCAGAGCTGATTGCCTTTGCCAACCGCGCAAATGGTATATATAACATATTGCAGCGCGAGCCCGAAAACAAGGCCCTGGTTGATTCACTGGCCAACCTGCTTAAGAACAGGTGGGAAGCGTTTTATAAAGAATACAATCCGGCCACCGATATGAAGGTAATTCCCGCCATGCTGAAACTTTACCGCGAGAATGTGAAAGCCGACCAGCTGCCGGGTATCTACAAAATAATTGATACCAAATTTAAAGGCGATTACGATAAGTATACAGCCGATATGTTTGCCAAATCGATTTTTGCCAGCAAAGAAAAAATGAGCGCCTTTGCTGCCAACCCCTCAAAAAAGGCTCTCGATAAAGACCCGGCCTTCCAGGCTGCATTATCTGCCATTGAGGTTTACCGCACGGCTTATTTTGGTGAATCTTCGGCCGACAGCGACTTTGAAAAAGGGCATCGCCTGTATATTGCCGGATTGCAGGAAATGCAGCCTGAAAAGACTTTCTATCCCGATGCCAACTTTACCATGAGACTTACCTACGGTACAGTGCAGGACTATAAAGCCCGCGATGCGGTAGATTACGGCTACTTTACCACCATAGACGGTATCATGGAAAAGGAAGATCCCGATAACTGGGAATTTGTTGTTCCGGACAGGCTGAAAACACTTTACAAGCAAAAAGACTATGGCGAATATGCTATGAACGACGGTCGTATGCCGGTATGTTTCATCACCAATAATGATATTACCGGCGGTAATTCAGGCAGCCCGGTTATCGACGGCGAAGGAAGCCTCATTGGTCTTGCCTTTGACGGAAACTGGGAGGCCATGAGCAGCAATATTGCTTTTGAACCCGATTTGCAGCGCTGTATATGTGTCGACATACGTTATGTATTGTTTATTATTGACAAATATGCCGGCGCCTCGCACCTGATCAAAGAGATGAAGATTATCAGGTAGAAGGTTGATGCTGGGTACTGGGTGCTGGGTACTGGGTGCTGGGTGCTGGGTGTTCAATGTTATTGCTTTGATGATTGATAGAAACTTTATAATGCAGGAACATTTTCGCAATGGAATTCAGATTTATTGATATCGTTACCGTTTTTATGGTATTATTTGCCGTTATCGACATTACTGGCGGAATACCCTATATCCTGGAATTGAAGCGCAGATCGGGCACCATTGATGCCGGGAAGGCCACGCTTGTAGCCTACGGTATTTTACTGCTATTTCTGTTTATTGGCAAGCCTTTCCTGAATATATTCGGGGTCGACATTTCTTCGTTTGCCATTGCAGGTTCGTTTGTGCTTTTTTTTCTGGGCCTCGAGATGGTGCTGGGGGTGGAATTTTTCAAGTATGAATCCATTAAGAATACCTCCATTTTCCCGTTGGCTTTTCCGCTGATTGCAGGAGCCGGAAGTATGACCACCATTCTTTCGCTCAGGGCGGAGTATAATCTCTGGGCTATTTTTATTGCATTGAGTTTGAACATGATCATAGTTTATCTGGTGTTGAAAGCCACACGACTGGTTGAGCGACTCCTGGGTAAAACCGGCATACTGATCCTGACCAAGGTATTTGGAATAATTTTGCTGGCCATTGCCATAAGGTTGTTTTTGTCAAATACCGGTATAAAACTTCCCAATGCCACATAACATCACATTGTATACCGACGGGGCTGCCAGTGGTAACCCGGGCCCCGGCGGTTTCGGTGTGGTGCTGCTCTCAGGTCCACACCGAAAGGAAATAGCGCAGGGATACCGTCATACCACCAATAACCGCATGGAATTGCTGGCGGTTATCACCGGTCTCGAAGCGCTGAAGGCAGCAGGATGCAATGTTACGGTGTACACCGATTCGCGCTATGTAGCCGATGCCATTGAGAAAGGATGGGTTTTTGCCTGGGAGAAAAAATATTTTGCAGGCAAGAAAAACCCCGATCTGTGGAAGCGATTTCTGCTGGTGTATCGCAAACACAAGGTTAAATTCGTATGGGTGAAAGGACACGCTGCTGTTCCCGAAAACGAACGTTGTGATTTTCTGGCGGTACAGGCTTCGAGGAGCAAGGAATTGTGGGAAGATGAAGGCTATGAGGCCGAATAATATTGGAGTACCCCTGAAACAAAGTCGGGTTAATTTCGTTTGAAATACTATGGGGAACGATTTTGTTGCCCTTACCAAATACAAACAAGCACAAATAATCTGCCACTACTTGGAAAATCCGGTTATACTCGAACATCAGGGTTTTATTAAATACGAAACCATTGGTGAGTTGATCCTGAAATTGAAAGTGCAAATCCGTAAGACGGATGTACCGGTGGGCATATACAAGCGGATACAACTGGTGATGATCGAATCGCTCGAAAATATTATGAAGCACAGCCCTGTAGCTGAAATCTATACCAAACACCATTTGCAGGGCGAACCCGTTCTGTTGATCCGGAATTCAGGTCATGATTACGAAGTAATTACTTCAAACCTTGTCAGCATAGAAAAGATCAAAGGTTTGCAGGAAAAAATTGATTATTTAAACAGTCTTGATGCCCCAGGGTTAAAAGAACTTTACAAAGCAACCATTACCAATGGTGAATTCACCGAAACGGGCGGGGCGGGACTCGGCCTAATAGAAATAGCAAGGGTCTCCGGCAAACGAATCAATTATGATTTTGAGCCTGTTTTCCCCGGCTTTTCGCGCTTCACACAGTTTGTGACCATCAGCACGGTAAAATAAGAAGCCCTATTTAAATACCACCTTGTCTTCGCGCAGTACAATGTTCCAATCCGATAATACATTGACGGCGTGCTTGATTTCCCGACGACATTCATCCGCTGAAAGATAAAATTTCCGGCTCAGGTTACTGACAATGACTTCCATCCGCTGTTTACGGTGGGCGGCAAGCAACAGATCGGCATAAAAGTCGGTAAACCGGTGATTGACTTCGGTGGTATCAGGCTTTTTCAGCGCAACAATTACGTCACCATTCGACATCCTGGTGATTTTGTAATCGGGATTAAGCTTTATCGGATCGTCCCCGTAAGGAAACGGTCTGCCTGCTGACAGGTCATACAATGGTAACAGTAAAAGGAACAGTACCAAAAAGGAAAATAAGTACCTATTCATATGGGTTGGGTTGGAGGTTCTCATTTTTTGTTTAGTAACAAAGATTAACCAAAAGGGTTCATCTGGTTATAACAAATAAACGATGGGATGCTGTTATTATTTCACAGGCTGCAATCAATCAACTGCATCTGCAAAATTAAGCATAAAATGCCATACCCATAGCATCAAGACCTGGGATATTAAGCCAATAAAAAAACTATTTTTGAATAAGAATTGTAAAAAGTTACATGCATCCAGAAGACCGGCAACGCACTGCTATAAAACATATAGCTGATTTTAATTCATGTATGGCACGACGACTCCAGGCCATATACGGTAATGATTTCAGTGAGGGGCTGGTAAACCGTATAGCATCGCTGATTGAGAAAGGCAATATGGTTACTGGTTCGGATAGTCATAACCGTACCCGTTTGAATCCCGGAATTCGGGATTTAGACAAGGTATTGCGTAGATTTACCAAGTGGGCAGATAATGTACGAAATTCAAATGCTGCATCGGGCCATGCCGGTTGTTCTCCACCGGGAGATGCTTTGCTGCTTGAACTGGTCGGTGCAGTGGTGCAATATGGATTCAGTGGATATTCAGGGGTTGTAAATGATAGCATTTCCGCCATGCTGAAGCAGAAAATCGCGGCCGGGGAATGTGTAGCCCTTTTGAGCGAAATGGCCGGTCTGATTTTTGATATTGTTATGTTCGCGCAAAGTGCCGGTAAAAAGGAAAACGGCCTGAGAAGCTGATGATTCAGCATCTACAGGCCGTTCCCTTAATGCATCTGCCTTATCTGATATTTATCAGGGTCGGCAGCATATGCGTTTAGTTGCGGTAAGCCATATCCTGTAAAGATTTACTTACAGTAAGGTTGTACTTTTCGGCATTGGTGGTATTGATCACATATTTCAGCTTGTCCTGATCCATGAAGAAGTCAATGGCTGAACCCATGTTGACCATTCCCTTCCTTGACGTAATGATCAGGCTGTTTGAGCCGCGAAGTCTTTCTAAAACAGCATCAAAAGCAGATACCTTGCTGTTGCCGACATAAATAATATGGCACCTGGTAACTGATTCGGGACTGTCGAACTTTTTTACAGCTATGGGCTGCGTCCCAACCTTCTTGTTGGTTACATACGATAATAAACTTTTATACAACGCGTCATCGCCAACCACACCAATCACAAAGTCACCGGTCTGATTTCCGGCAGGCCACTGAACGAGCCTGGAGAAATTGTAGATGTACAACGATTGTGCCTGTGTGACACTGTTAACCTGCGAAAAGGCAAATCCCATTCCGGCAATAAAAAGCGTAATTAGTAAAACTCCTTTCTTCATCTATCCTTAATTTTTGTTTGATTGTATTTACGAAGAAAAGGGCACAGGGTTAAAAAAAAAGAGGTGATTTAAATCACCTCTTTTTTATCTATTTGACGGTAAGTTACTTGCCAAGGATGTTTTTCAGCGATCCCAATAGTCCGCCAATACCTCCCCGCCCTCCGGCAAGGGCGCCAATAATACCATCGAGGTTAAAGCTGCTGTCGTTGGGGTCGTTGGTTTTCTTAACCAGGCGGCTTAACACAACGGGTATAAGCATGGCAACTATACTGTTGGCCGCACCTTTGTCGAGTTTAAACTTTTTCATCAGGTCGCCGGCAACACTGGAGGACAGCGCACCGATCACCGGACTTTTATCAACTTCCTGTCTGCCTTCGAGGAGTTCTTTGATATTGTTTAAACCGCCTTGTTTGGCATTGTTTTGCAGGGCCTTAAAAAGCGAATTTGTGGCAGTCTGAATAACAGCGTTGTTTTTTGCATTGGGAACAGCAGCATTGTTGATAATGGCATCGCCGGCGTTCTCTTTAACCAGTTCAAGCAAGTTCTTTAACATAATGGTTTGGTTTATAATGATTAAAAGTTATGACAGAATATTAAAGTTAGTTAAAAAGAAAGAGAAAAAAGAAAAAAAGGGATCATTCATCCCTTTTTTTCTTTTTTCTCTTTCTTGGCTGCCCTTTTTTCCTTCAGGCTCAGCTTGGCTACTTTTTTTTCTTTTTCCTTGGTTGGTGATTTTTCTTTGGACATGGCTCGTAGTTTTTTTGTTTTTACAAATTTACAGAAAAAGCTTAATAATCATACGGATTTTCACAGGAAACGCGTAACCACTATTGAGGCCAATAAACCGGAACGTAGCTCTATAAAAGGCTTTACAGTTTTACAAATTTGCTGCGGTAAACAGCTGAGCCGGTATTGATCTCCACCAGGTAAACTCCGGGCTTCAGGCCTATAACACCTGTAATGGTATGTTCGGAAGAATGCAGTAATTCAACGCCCTGCTGATTGTATATGATTACGGTACAAGGGTCGTCGCACCTGATATGCAGCACATCGGTCACAGGGTTCGGGAAAATGGTGACCAGATGTTCCAGCTGGTTTTTATTTTCTGTAATACCGGAGATGTATATAAAATCGTTCTTAACCAGTGTATCGGAACCAAAGCGGTTGGTTACCGTTAGTTTTACCTGGTAAAGACCCGGGTCTGAATACTGTACCAAAGGGTTTTGCTCAGTTGAGTTGGCCGGAATGCCGCCTTCAAAAGACCATTCCCAGGTAGTTGGCTCATTTTCCGAAAGATCAATAAATCTCACTGTTAACGGGGAGATACCTTGCTTCAGGTCGGCGGTGAAATTTACTACTGGTTTAAACCCCAGCATCCTGCTGCCGTTTGCAAAATAAACAGGCCATTTGGCTTCGGGGACCAGTACGCCGGGTTCTCCCATGGGTATGGTGTTGCTTTTCAGCTGGATGCTTTTGATAACCTGCATCTGCTCACCGTTTGCAGCGGAATAGGCTATACGGTCGTCATTTTTGGAGAAAGAAGGATAGCCGAGCCTGTCATTTGCAACTATTTTGTTGAGTTCACCGGTCATAATATCGGCTCCGTAAATTCCGTATTCTTCAATGATGCCATCGTAGTAATAATAGTCAAAAGCGACGATATGCGGTGAGTTCCTTGAAAATACCGGATTGGTGATGCTCACATGGTCAGGGAGCGAGTTAAAAAGCTTGGTAATGGTTCCATTCCCGAAATCGTTTTTTTCATTGTCCCACACCTTTATGAATCCGACATCCCAATAATAAAGGTCTTTTAATGAATTTGAATTCAATACGTTGTAAGCATCATAAATCAGGTATTCACCCGTAATATCAAATTCCAGGGCATCGGCTTTTATCACGCCGCCCGACGATGTGTTGGCATGGCTTGTTGTAGGATTGTACAGAACAAACTGCCTGCCTTTTCCCGATTCCAGGTCGAAAACATAAATCGATGCATCTGCAAATACGCTGGTGGCGGCTATCAGTCTGCCATCTTTGGAGATGGCTGCATTGGAGAACATTAAATTACCTGAAATAATGCGCTCATTTACAGGCATTAGGCTCGTATTAATCATTCTCAGCCGGTGGTCGGATGAAACAAAAACACCGGTGCTTCCGTCGTCTGTCAGACTTACCTTTCCTTTCATGGGGGTCATGGTTAAACGCCTGTAATTGGTGCCCACCGCCGATGAAAGGTACAGCGTTGCCGGATCAACCGGGCTGGTATCGTAGCTTAATAAAAATTCTTCGCCCGGGTTCGTTTCCAGACGTTGCATCCCGGAACCTGTTGATTCGTGGTAAATACCAACTGCATCAAACGATGCTGCTGCCATTTCGATGAACGGTGATTGTTCGCCATATAAATCTCTGGCGGATTCAATGACCGCAATCCGAAAATCGATAAAATCAGATGCCCTGGTTAAATATGCTGTCAGTGCCCTGTATATTACCAGTTCGGCAAAATCCTTACCGGTTGCAGTGGCAAACAGGTAAAGGGCATAGCTTACAATTCCGCTGTTGATATGTACCCCGTGGTTATCGTTTTCACCCCAGTAGTATTCTTTCATATGAGCTGGTTGCCACCCTAGGTCACCCGGATTACCCTGGTTGTGCGGATCCGACAGGTCTCTTACGGCACCGGATGGATAAGCCCCCGGAAGGGCAATGTCCTCGCCTATCTGCCAGTCCGACCGGTCGACCATGCAGGCAAAAAAATCGGCCAGTGCTTCCTGTATGGCGCCCGACTGACCGAAATAGTCGAGGTTGGCGCTGGCTGCTATTACGCCATGTGCGTATTCATGCGCTGTTACATCAAGTGCGCCGGCCAGCGGTTTTACATGACTGCCACCATTGCCGTAGAATATAGCCTGCCCGTTCCAAAAGGCATTTTCCAGCGGGCTGCCGTCATCGTTTACTACATTTACCAGCGAAATGATATCGCCACCTTGTCCGTCAACGGATTTCCGGTTAAAGGTGGCATCGTAATAGCGGTAGGTTTCAGTTGCATTGCAATGTGCCGATATGGCATTTTGCTGTGTCCAGGTGTTATTGGGCGATGTTATGTGGGAGAAATCGAGATACACCGATGACGTGTAATTGGCATCGAGCGTTACAATAATACCAAGGTTTTTGGCGGGGTTATACATGCTTTCCGATACATTGTACAGATAGTAAATGTCGCCCGACTGGTATACATTAAAAGTCCGTTGTTGGCCGTTAAGATCGGTTCCTGTTCCTGTAGCGGGTCCGTCGGAAGGGGTGTTGTTGAATTTACGCAGTATGTTGCCGTTATGCGCATCAATAAAGTACTTCCATTCCTGCAGGTGATTTGGCCGGATAGTTACCTGCCAGGTTAATCCGAAATCGTCTTGTTCTTTGTTGAACAGCATCAGCGAACACAAAGGGGTTTTGTAATCCAGCAGTTCCTTTTCAGCTGGTGATAATTCCCTGATGGTGACATGTTGCTGAAGATCGCTTTTTGCCATTTCAATGGCGGTTTCTGCTGATATGCCCGGAATGACATCAATATCCGGTTCAAGGGCTGCAACAGCCCCGTTAAAGCGTTCTTTCGCATTATCGGTATGAAATATCACATCGGAGCCGTAAACCTCAATACCCTTATAACGCCTGGATGCTCTGACATGCGCAATACCCAGCGAATCAGTATGGATACTGTCAATATGGTAGGTATCCCGGGGCCTGGTTATACCGGTTATACCGGCAGTGCTTTCCATGAAATCAAAGAATTTTTCGGAAGGATGAGCGCCCCTTGTTGTTTTATAAAGCGGTGTTTTCTTTTCAATATATACCGGCCGGTTGTTTTTGCTTACGATTTTTGGATCGTCGGTATGCGAAGTTATTCTAAACGGGATGGCTGCTTTTGGATAAATGCCGTACCGGGGATCTTGCCATGGCAATTGTTCTCCGCTGACCTTTACAAAATGCCTGTTTTGCACGGTGGCGGTATCTGGCAGGAGTTCAATGGTTTTAGGTTTCCCATACTGGGCATACCCCGCCGGCAGAAATACGGCAACCAGCAAAAGAACAAGTAATTCTCTCATGTCGTAAATTTCAGTGCGTGAATTTGTAAATCAATCACCGGCATTTACTACATGACCTTTCAGGGTTAGGATACCCTATAGCGCCAAAGTATGCTATTCCCTGATGAGTTTATGCCTGGTTATCGCATTGCGTGTGTTCAGTTCCAACAGGTAAACACCGGGGTCGATAACCGACAGGTCAAGAACTTTCTGGTTTATACCGGTAAGTACTGTTTGTCCCTGCAGGTTGTATAACCTTACGGTGAAATCGTCCCCGCAGTTAATGGTCACCTGGTTCCGGGCGGGGTTAGGGTAAAACACCGGTAATGATGCTGCTGGTGTTTCTATGCCTGTTGCATCGGACACTGTAATATAGGCTGTTTTGGTAATGGAGCCGTTACCGTTGCTGTTTGCGGCAGTCAGGGTAACCGGGTATGTTCCGTTGGTGTTGTAAGTTACTTCGGGATGTTGCTCCATCGACACTGCGGGCGAGCCACCCTCGAAAGTCCACTGCCATGCGGTAGGATTTTGACTCGACATATCTACGAATTTTACTGCCAGCGGGGCATTTCCGCTTCTTGTGTCTACCGTGAAATTGGCCACCGGGGGCAGTCCCAGGTCTCTTTCACCGATGGCGTAATACACCGGCCAGATGGAGCCGGCAATGAGTTCGGCTTGGGCGCCCGCAGGCGTGATTTTGTCGGCTTCCAGGTCAATAATGGCAACCTGGTCTTCGCCAAAAATTGAAAAGGATGTGAAAGCAATCCGGTCGTCATTTTTTGAAAACGACGGATAGCCCCAGGTTTCGTTGTAGGCTATTGTTTTAAGCTTATTGGTTTCGAGGTTGGCGCCATATATTGCATATTCCTCATCGTAGGCGACCATTTCGTCGTCGTACATATAATCGAAAGCGATGATAAAAGGCGAATTTTTTGAAAATACCGGATTACCAACGCTCACATTTTTGGGAAGCGAAGAAAACAGCTTGGATATGGAACCGTCTCCAAAATCGTCTGCATCGTTTTCCCATACTTTGATAAATCCAATATCCCAGTAATAAATTTCTTCCTCAAATTCAGAGCTGATTACATTGGCAGCATCGTAAATCAGGTATTCCCCGGTAATGTCAAATTCAATGGCATCGGCATATAACACGCCGCCCGCGCCTGAACCGGTATGGCTGGTGGTTGGGTTGTACAACCTGAACTTACGCCACCGTTGGCTGTCGAAGTCATATACGTAAATGGCGGTGTCCACTTCCACCGAAATGCCTGCCAGCCTTCTTCCGTCCCTGGATATGGCCACGTTGTCCCAGAATGCGTCGGGTGAGACTATGCTTTCAACAGGATTGGACGGATTGAGGCTGACTTTTTTAATGGAATCGTCTTCGGTGACAAAAAATGCCACAGAGCCGTCGTCCACCACACTTACATTCCGTTTCATGGTTGTGTTGGTGAGTCTGGCAAATGAACCGCCGGCGGTAGTAGTCCGGTAAAGGGTCCCGGGAGCTCCAATATCGGTATTGTAACTCAGCAGGTAGTCCTGCCCGGGATTGGTTTCGTAAACGGGTTCGTCCTCAACTTCTTCTTCTTCCTGTATGCCAACGGCTGCAAAAGCTTTACCGGCTTCGGCAACTTCCTGCGAACTTTCGCCGTAGAGGTCGGTAGCAGCTTGTATTACTGCTATCCGCCAGTCGATGAACTGCGATGTGCTGGTCATGTATTCGGATAACGCCTTGTAGAAAACCTGTTCGGCTATTTCCTTGCTGGTAGCCGTGGCATAAAGGTAGTACAGGCGATTGCCAATGCCGTTATTGATGTGAACACCTGCATTGTCCTGGGTGCCCAGGTACATTTCCGAAACATGGGAAGGTTGCCAGTAATGATCGTTCTGGTCACCCCCGTTATGCGGGTCAGCCATGTCGCGTAAAGCGCCGGAGGGATAATAGGCAATGTTTACCACATCTTCCCCGATGGTCCAGTCGTCGCGGTCAACCATCGATCCGAATATGTCGGCATATGATTCATTAATGGCGCCTGATTGTCCGTAATACTGCAGATTAGCCGTATAGGAAACCACGCCGTGTCCCAGCTCATGTGCTGTTACATCCAGCGCGCCTGCCAGGGGTTTAAAATGCGGACCACCATTGCCATAAAATACTGCCTTACCGTTCCAGAAGGCATTTTCCATGGAACTGCCATCGTCTTCTGCAACATTAACGATCGAGAGTATGTCGCCTCCACTTCCGTTAATGGAATTACGTTCGAAGGTATTCAGCAAATAGGTGTAAGTACGGGTAGCCTGCACATGGGCCGATATGGCAGCCTGCTGATTGAAAGCTGTGGTGGTCGACGTCACGTATTTGAAATCGAGGTCTTCGGTTGAGGTATTGTTGGCATCCAGTGTAAGGATCACTCCTTCGTCGGTTGTGCTGTTGTACATGTCTTCGGCACTGTTCATCAGGTAGTATATGCCATCCTCGAGAAAGATGTCGAAAGACCGGAGCTGGTTATTCAGGTCGTTACCGGTCCCTGTGGCGGGCCCATCGGTTTTGGTATTGTTATAAAAATGAAGGATGTTACCGTTCAGCGCATTTACAAAATACTTCCATTCTTCTCTGAAATTCGGGCGGACAGAAACTTCCCAGGCCAGGGTATAACCGCTGCCATTGTTATAATATACCGGTGAACATTGCGGGGCATTATAATCAAGCAGTTTTTTTTCGGCAGCTGTGAGTTCCCTTACTGTGGTATGCTTTGCCAGGTGTTTCGTTACATATTCCAGGCATTGCAAATCATTTACCCCGGGTTTGGAAGCCAGGTCGCTGTCAATAAGTGGTACCTGGCCGGTGAGTCTTTCCTTTTGGTTGTTAAGGTGCATAACGGCTTCGGAGCCGTGTACCGGAATGCCTTTGTATTGTTGTATGGTTCTGATATGGGTAATGCCCAGCCTGTCGGTGTGGGTGCCGGTGATCCGGTACAACTCGCGGGGATTGCTGATACCGGTAATGGCATGGTGTTCTTCCATAAAGGAAAAGAATCTTTCTTCGGGGGCAATGGCGGAGGCCTGTTTGAGTGCCGGCAATTGCTTTTCGATATATACCGGGCGGTTGTCTTTACGGATTACAAGCGAAGGACGGTCATCGCCGGCAGGTGAAAAATGCAGCGTACGGTAAGGCGTTCCCTGGTTAACAACTGTGGATTTCAGCGTGTTTTGGCCGTTGATCGTCTGATAGGTAAAACCTGGCCGGACGGTGCCCGATGGTTTTTTTGTGTGGTTTTTCAGATGGGTATGCTGAGCGTTAACCGCCAGGGTGGCCATGGCCAGCGAAACAATGAGAAGACTCGTTTTCATAGGACTATTCCTTTACAATTGCCATAAGGGTTTTATACAATTCCTTTACTTTTTCGTCAGGGGTGTTATCCGACCAGGTAATGGTTTTTTCCGTTCCTTTTTCAACCATCCTGATGTGATAGGTAATATTCCCGGTTTCGTGAAGGTCCGCTTGCCGGATACCGGCATTTTCAATACGGGTTTCGAGATTTTTCAGTTCGGCAGCATTGATTTTCTTGATTTTCACCAGGCTGTCTTTTTCCACCCTGAAGAGGTGGCCTTTGCCAATGAGCACATATTCGAGGGGTATGTTGGTAAACCCGCCCGATTTTCCAAAATATATTCTGGGGCTGGATGTATCGGAGGTGATTTTCTCAGCACCGCTGCAGGATAATGTCATGAGTAAAACGGTAATGGAGATGAGTCTGTAGAACATGATAAGCCGGAATTAAGAATAAAATGGCGATACTTAACTATTGGACATTAAAGATAGCAATTAACCGGCAAAATTGTTAACTATTTAGCGTAAGTAATCAAACGTTGCATCCTTAGGTATGGATGCTGGATACTGGATGCTGTTTATTGTATACTCGAAATCCGACCTGCCTAAACCAAAACGTTTTTCTGGAATGTCTGTGAACGATAATGGAAACTTTTAAAGAATTTGGCTTTAGCATGAAGCAACCTGAATCTTAATTCATGCATCTTACGGATAGAAAAAACATACTATTATGAAAATGAGAAGAATTTTATTTTTGTTTGCAATCGTTTTGTTTTTTGTGTCCTGTGAAAAGGATTCATCTAAAGACGATTGTACCAATGTTGAGCAGATGGAATGGTTTAAAGAAATTAAAAAGCCATGTGATGAATACACTATCTGCAAATTAAGAATTCACAAAGGTTTATATAATGAAGATACCGTATATTTTACATCATTTGTTGGTGCATTATGCGATATGGTATTTACAGCATCAATCGTAAATATCAACGGTGATACACTTAGAAGCTATGAGGGACCGGAAGATTTGGTGAATTTCAGCAATGAAGTTCAGTTTTTAGAAACGATTTATCGTTGTGAACAATAATACCTATAACTTGTGCAAGGCATTTGGTGTAATATGCATAAACTCCAACTGGTACTGCTACCAACCTTAGTACGCAAAAAAGTTCGTTTCGCCTATGCCTACATCAAACCTGCCGTACGATACGCTGATGGGTTCACCACTGACGAGCGCCTGGAATGAAAATGTACCCGAAAGGATGACCCTGTCCGACTGGTTGTCAACATACAGGTGCTGAACTCTTTTGAAATTCAACTCTCCCCTGAGCACTTCCATGTCCACGGTATCGGCATTTTCAGTAGTGATTACCTCAACGCCCGGTGCGATAAGGTTAATTACCTGCTGGTGCAAAGCGGTCAGGTCGGTATAGTTTTCAGGTAAAATATCGGGCAGGCAGAAGGTCATCGACATTTCCGATCTATAGTAAGGATAAGAATCGTAATAATAGGAACTATTGAAATCAACGGTTCCCTGCACGCCTTTCAGGACAAGCCGGGTAATGCCATCGTGGTTGATGACTTTTGCCGGAACTTCTTCGTCGGTATAAATAAATACCTTTCTGTCGTAAAAAGCGCCGAAGGTATTGTATCCCCATTCGCTGTATGCGGGCAAACCAGGGTAGGATACGTCGGGTTTGTAAACCGATTTTTCGAGTTCGAACTCTGATGATTCGCTACAGGCATAGGTCAGCGAAAGAGCGAAAGGTATGATAAGGGCAAGATATTTTTTCATGGCAACTGTTTAAAAAGGAATACGTAAATTAAGCTGAATACCTCCGCCGATTTCGGGAGCTACCAACGATTCGTTATAGTTGGCGATCAGAAACTGCGGGACACAGGCTTCGATGTTGATACCCGGGTTTTCGGGTTTCCCGATCTTCAGGCCAATGGCCAGGTGAAAGGTTGCATAAACAGGCCAGGGATCTTCAACAATGTCTTGCACGCCTTTTTCAAAAACATCCATGCCGGGATCGAAAAAACGCGTTTTGGTGTTGCTGTGTAACAGCACATTGAAATCGAATCCGATCTTGTAATAAAGCTGAATGGTCCGGCTTTCATACGGGTAGATCCTCATTTCCAGCGGGATGCCCAGGTATTCCGATACCTGGGTAATATCCCTCACCTTCAGGTATTCGGTTGTGGTTTCCTGTTGCCTGTAAAGCAGGTAAAGAAAGTCGGAGCGGCTTGTCCAGTAATCGTTTTTACCCAGTGAACTCTCTGTGCGGGTGAGCCGTAACCCGGTCAGCAAGCCCAATAGTACGTTTTGGGACCTGAATTCGGCCTTGACTCCTGCGTAAGTTTTGTAGAACAGGGCCGACATGTAACTCGTTTCGTAATACACAGGTGCCGGATTCACGTCGCCCCGGATATATTCCTTGTCATCGGGCGGGGCACAGCTGATGAAATCCATACCGGCTTCGATATAAAGCCATTTTTTTTGCACTTCCTGGGCCTGTAAAATGGTTGACGGCAGCCACAGGCATAACACTACCAATAGAAATTCCTTCATCATACTTCAAATGGGTTAAACAATAACAGTTTTACTACGGATGCAAAAAACAGGCAACTGGTTGCCCGATGATGACTTTTTTTTGATTATGAACTTATTTTATCCAGGGCTTCCTGGTGTGAACCCACAAATACAACATGTCCGGCTTTGTTACTTTCGTAAATAAAATTGCGCAGGCTGTTGCTGGTATACTTGTCGAAATTGCCAATAATGGCCAGTTTCATACGGTAATTCGAAAACTTCTGAAGAATTTCTCCGGCCATTCCGGTACGCAATTCGAAAAAATCAGGCAGGAGGTGCTCTTCACGAATGATAATGGCAGTGGCTTCCTGGTAGCTGGCATTTCCCAAAAGGTCAACGATGTCGTCAACATCTTTGAATATACCGGCCTGGCCTTCGACCTGTGCAGTTTTCCGTTTGTTGTTTTCTGCGAATGTTAGTGAATACATCCATCTTAATGGTTAAGTTCAATAAATCCGAGCCTGAATCCGCCTTTTTCTGCAACAACCTGCAAGGTATGCCTGCCTTTGCCAAGTTCGATATTTCCCAGCGGTACGGTTTTCCAGTCATCTTCACTTGCTGTGGGTATAAGCGTGACAACCTGCAGGTTTTTTGTATCCGTGCTGTTCATTACCCTGATGCCGATGCGGCTGTCGCTTTTCGCTGCCGAAACACCTGCAGTTACGTTATAAGCACCTTCGTCTGCCACATCAACCGTGTATAATAACCATTCACCGTCCTCAATATCTGCCAGACAGTAACCATTGGTAAACGGTTTTTGATCATTGGAAACAGTAATGTCAACCCCCTCGTTGCGGTATTCGCGACCTTTGTTGCCGGCTTTTTTACCTTCCTCACCCGTATTTTCGTTATCGTTATCGGCATAGGCAATACCAGCACGGCCCATATCGTAGTCGGTTGCAAAAATACGCCCGGGAACAATGTGGTGAGCAAAGGGTATGGTTGAGCTTTCCATCCGCTGGCGGAACATGGCATCGATAACATCTTTATTATAGCGGCAATTCTCAGCCCCGAGGTTTTCAGCAATTTCAAAAAGTACACGGGTTGCCAGCTCACGCGAAGGTTTTGCGGTGTTTTTATTCCAGTGGTCGGTTAACTGCTTGTATTCAGGTGGTGCAACAATCATAAGCGGGCAAACTACCGAGTTGATTTTCTTCAGGGGCCACCATGCCCAGCCAATGCGGTTTTGCTCAACCAGTGCAATACAGTCGGTAAACCATTTATTCGAATTTTCGCCGCTTTCGCCAAGCCATACCGGCATATTGAACTTTGTTCGCAGACCGGTTATACCATCAAGTGTTGCCTGGACATTCGGACTCCAGTATTTGTGAAAGCTTAGTACCATGTTGTTGTCCCATGGTCCCTTAAAGCCCCGGTAATTATTACCCCATCCGTTGCCTTCGATAATGATGATATGTTTTTTGTCGACTTCGCGAATGGCCTGGGTTATACGTTGGTACAGATCCCAGATGGGCTGGTTGAGTGTATCCTCAAGTCCGTTCCTGTTTTTACCTTCGAAGGTCCAGTTGGGTTCGTTAACCAGGTCGTATCCGCCAATGAAAGGTTCATTTGCGTAGCGTTCGGCCAGTTTACGCCAGAGGGCAACGGTTTTTTCCTTATTTTGTTCGCTTTCCCACAGCGAAGGTTTTGTTTCGTCGTAATCGGAAATATTGGCGTCTTTGCCCTGGCCCCCGGGTGCAGCATGAAGGTCGAGGATCAGGTAAAGGCCATTGGCTTTGCACCACGACAAAAGACTGTCGGTGAGTTCAAACCCTTTTTTCAACCAGGTCTGCTGTCCCGCAACAGGCTCTTCTTCAATGGGCAGGGTAAACAAGTTATAGTGCATGGGAAGCCGGATGCTGTTGAACCCCCATTTGGCCAGTGAGTCCACATCGGCCCTTGTCATGTGATTCTGCAACCACAGGTCATAGAATTTATCGCAGTTCTCCTGGCCAATGAGGTCGGTAATCCTTGCTTTAATGAGATGTTGCATTCCTTTGTTGCTGATTTGCAGCATGTATCCTTCCTGTAGCATCCAACCACCAAGGCCCATACCCCGCCAAATGACTTCATGGCCCTGTTCATCAACAATTGCAGTTCCATGGGCTTTTAAGAACCCCTGTGATTTAGCATTGACTGTTAAAAGCACATACAATGCCATCAGCAAAAAATGGAGAGGTTTTCTCATACGAAGTTGTTTATTTGGTCGTTTTGGATCATGTGTGATATTTCGTATGCAGGGTTTAAATATAATGATTATGTATGGAAATGTTTAGGGTTTGTCTATTTTTCGTCGTCATTGTGTTGAAGTAACACATAAATAGAAAATAATTTCTACTTTTATCAGGATTAAAATAAAAACAGCTGATTAAACATATGAAACAGAAATCGAGTAAAGGATTGAACCGGCGTGAGTTTCTGGGGCTGTCGGCCCTCGGATTGACCGGGCTTACCATTTTGCCCAGCTATGTGGTGGATGGCGTAAGGATTGCGCCCAGCGACCGTGTGGTAATGGGTTTTATCGGGCTTGGACAACAGGCACTGTCCGATTTTGCAGGTTTTGCAACTGTTGCAGGCGTGCAGGTGGCTGCAGCCTGTGATGTGGACAGTATGAAGCAGATACGCTTTAAGAAGCGCATTGAAGCATGGCAACAGTCGAAGGGGGTAGCCCCGCGTTGCGATGTTTACGAACAATATGAGCAATTGCTGGAACGGACCGATATTGATGCCATTGAGGTGGCTACTCCCGACCACTGGCATGCCCTGATGACCATCCATGCCTGCCAGGCGGGCAAGGACGTTTATGTTCAGAAACCGTTGGCTTTCACCATCCGCGAAGGACTAAAGATGGTACGCGTTTCGCGCGACCTGAAGCGGGTAGTGCAGGTTGGCAGTCAGCAGCGTTCCAGTAAGGAATTCCAGAAGGCCATTGAACTGGTTCAATCGGGTGCCATTGGTCATATCGCAAAAATTTATGCCAAGGTTGGTGATCCGCCAAAGCCGCTGGATCTTCCCGAAATGTCTGTTCCGGGTAACCTGAATTGGAATTTGTGGATGGGACCGCTGAACGACGCACGCATTCATTATCATCCCGATTTATGCCCGCCCATTTCGCTCGATCCCGAAGAGAGAGAAAAGCTTTGGGGCGCATGGCGGTGGTACCGCGAAACCGGCAATGGCTTTACAGCCGACTGGGGTGCACATATGTTTGACATTGCCCAGGCTGCCATTGGCATGGACGGGTCAGGTCCTTCGGAAATCATACCCAAGGGTTATAACGGGCAGTCGTATCTTACTTTCAAATACCTCAACGGCATTCAGATGACTGAACAGCCTTACCTCGAGGATATGCCCGGTGCGCAGGGTATCAGGTTCATTGGCGCCGACGGCTGGATTGAAGTCGCCCGCGGCTACCTGGCTTGTTCGAAACCGGCGCTGGTACCGGCTGATTTGGCAGGGAACCGTCCCAGGAACATGACGCCCGAAGAGCGCAGGAAAATGTACGAGCAGATGCAGAAAAGTGCAGCAAAGGGTGGGGGAAGTTTTGAAATTAGCGCTCCGCATATGCAGAACTTCATCGATTCGGTAAAATCGCGCAAAGATCCTGTTGCCCCCATCGAAGTGGGCTGCAGTACCAATACTTTGTGCTGCCTGGGAAATATTGCTACCGAACTGGGTCGCCCGGTAAAATGGAATCCGGCTACACTTAGCTTTGGCGATGATACCGAGGCTGCCCATCACAGGCTTACGCAATACGAATACCGCAGGCCTTATAAGCTGTGAAATAATTAGGCATGAGGCTGTGCAGATAGTCAATGCATTGTGCTAAATGTTAACTTTGAATGCTAAGCGTAGTCTCCGGACTACGCTTATTTTATGTATTATTACACAGCCTCCTGTTTAAAACCTGATCATGGCTTTCATTACGCCATCGGCATAATTGGCTACCATCTCAAAACCTTCTTTGACCTTGCTGAAGGGCAGGGTATGCGTTTGCATACGATCGGGTTTAAGGCGGCCATCGGCAATCATATCCAGCGTATCTTTTACCGATTCGTTCTGGCGACGAACATGTTGAATGTCGATTTCCTTGCGCCTTAACAGATCGGCCTCAAAACGCCAATGTGTAAACGCGGGTATGCCAATCATCATCAGCCGGCCTCCCGGCTTCAGTAAATGAATGGCCTGGTCTGCAGCTTCCTGTTGTCCGCAGCATTCGAAAACATAGTCGAGCTGACCGGGTTCAACCGCCAAAATATCCTTAACCATGTCTGATGTGTTGGGGTTGCCTGTCCAATGAGCGCCCATGGCAGCGGCAACCGATAACCTTTCATCAATTTTATCAGTCATGTAAGTGCGCGATACGCCTGCGGCCAGCGCGGGCAATAAAACACTTATGCCAATGGGCCCCGATCCGAGAATGCCCACTTTGGCACCTTTGGTGAGACCAGCCAGCCGGGTTGCATAAACGCCAATGGAGAGCGGTTCGGAAAGTGCGCCATGATCGGTAGTCAAATTTCCGGGCAGCAGAAAACAACTCGTTTCGGGCATTGTAATAAATTCTGACAAACAACCTTCTGCTTGTCCGGGGCATCCCAAAAACTTCAGGTTAAGACAGGTATGATATCTTCCGGCCCGGCACTGTTCGCAGTGAAAACATGGCATGGCCGGATCAATGGCAACTTTGTCGCCCGGCTTAACACGGGTAACATTACGGCCAACCTTTTCAACAATGCCGGCTCCTTCGTGCCCCACCGTAAAAGGATATTGTACCGCCTGGCTCCCTATTTTCCCGTGCGTGTAATAATGAATGTCTGAACCGCATATGCCAACCGACTGCATCCTGATCAGTACTTCGTTGTCGTTTTGTAATTCCGGCACAGGCTTTTCGACGATACTGAGCTGCCTGATCCCGGTTAGTACCATTGATTTCATGAACTGCGTATTATTTTCTGTCCGGCAATATTACGGCAAAAACCCGGAAATGACTATCCGGCAGAGCAATTTTGCATTTTAAAGTACAATTCATATGTCTAAATGGTTATTGCAGGCCGTTTATAATTCATTATATTTGGATATTCAATCCGGATGTGTTCGTTTGGGGTAGGTTAGGTTTTTCTGATTCCGGTTTGAGGACTTTTTTTATTCATGTGAATAAAATGCTTCGAAAGTTACTCATAGCGCCAGTTTTTATGCTTTTGTCAATTACAGGCATTGTTGTGTGCTACTTTGTGTGGCCCGCTTGTAATCTGGTTCCTTTTCCGTACAATCTTTTAGGTGTGCTGACAGCCTTTGGCGGGTTTGTATTGATGGGCAAGTCTTTTGACATATTCGGAAAGCACAACTTAAGTCCTTCAACCAACAATCCGTCATTGCTTGTAACGGATGGTATTTACCGCCGTACCCGTAATCCTATGTACCTCGGCATGGTTATCCTACTGTTTGGTTTGGGCATGACATTCCGCAATATTGCCTCGATGGCCTTGGCTTTTGTATTTCTGTTGCTGGTAAATTTCATTATCATACCCCGCGAGGAAAAGGACCTGAGCGCTTTTTTCGGAGAGCAGTTTAACCTGTACCGGAAACAGGTGCGTCGTTGGTATGGAACGGTTTAGCAGATGCCTTACGCATAATTAAACACCCAGCATTATGTTGACGGATACGAAGGATGATCAATACTATGAACAGATTGTAAGGGCGGCAAATGTCGTTATTGTGAAATTCGACAATGACCTGAGAATTACTGATTTTAGCGGGAGTTCAGAAAGGGTTTTTGGGTTCAAGAAAAGTGAAGTACTCGGAAAATTACTAACAGAAACCATTGTTCCTCCTGTTGAAAGTTCGGGACGGGACCTGACGGGGCTTCTAACCGATGTAAGCCGTCAGCCGGGAGGGTTCGAATACAATATCAATGAAAATATTACAAGCGATGGGCGCAGGATATGGATGCAGTGGTACAACAGTGAGCTTTCGGGGAATAAGCCGGGTGATCGCCAGATACTTTCAATAGGTATGGATGTTACCGACCGTATTGAAGCAGAACAAAAATTGAAACAGAGCGAGGAGCGCTTCAGAATGCTTTCGGAACTTACCTTTGAAGGTATTCTCATTCACAAGAATGGCATCATTATGGACTGCAATTTATCACTCGAAAAGCAAATCGGTTATTCACGAGATGAGCTGATTGGCAAAAGCTTGTTTGATCTTTTGATACCCGAGCAGCATCATTTCCTGGTGCGCGCCCGGATGCAGGAGCGAAGTGCCAGTTATGAGGCAGAGGCCATGCATAAAAGCGGAAAGCTCATTCCCATCATGATCGAGTCGGTTGATTCCAGGTTTGGTGATCAGGAAATCAGGGTGGTAGCCGTAAGAAATATCAGCGAGCAGAAGAAAATCAACAAGGTATTACGGGCGCAGGCATTGGAGATGTCGGCACTGCATAAAATCGGCGGGGAGATCAACCGCAGTCTTACCCTTACCGAGGTGGTAAAGGCCTCTCTTAACGGTATCATGAAAGTGATTGGTCCTGACCATGCTGCTATACACCTGCGTATGGGAAGCGAGCTGATGTTACAGGATGCTGTATCGAAGGACTATATTAAGGCAAAACTTCCCCGATTTGATATGCGCAACTTAAACCAGCATACGCTTACCAATGCCATTTATCTTTACGATATCGCGCAGAAAAACAATGGCGAATGGAAGGAATTGAAAAACAGCGGCATGCGATCTTTTGCCTTGCTGCCCATCCTGCAGGGAGACGATTTACTGGGGCTTATATGCCTTTGTTCGACCATCCGGCGTAATTTCAGGGACCAGCAATTGTTCCTGGAAACCATTTCGCACGAAACCGCCATTGGTATACAAAATGCATTTTTGTACGACCAGGTAAAAGCACACGCCGAAGATCTCGAAAACCAGGTCAGCGCCCGAACCAGGCAGTTGTCGGAAATGGTTGAACGTCTCCGGGAGCTGGATAAACTGAAGTCGATTTTTCTGGCCAGCATGAGCCACGAACTGCGAACTCCGCTAAATTCCATCATAGGCTATACCGGAATTATGCTCATGGGGATGACAGGAGATCTTACCGATGAACAACACCGGCAGCTGAGCAAGGTGAAAAATAACGCCAGGCATTTACTGAGCCTGATCAACGATATCCTGGATATTTCCAAAATTGAGGCCGGAAGGGTCGAATTGTTCACTGAGGCCATGAAATTGTCCGATGTGGTGAAGGAGGTGATTGACTCGATTCATCCCAGGGCAGCAGAAAAAAGCCTTTCTGTTTCAGATGCTGTGCCAGGTGACCTGTTTATTGTCACCGACAGGAGAAGGCTAACCCAGGTGGTGCTCAACCTGGTGAGTAATGCAGTCAATTACACCGATAAAGGAGAAATATCCATACGTGCCGTCACCCTGCCCGGGGACAGGTTTAAACTGTCGGTTACTGATACTGGTCCGGGAATAGCTGAAGGTGATATTCCGCGACTGTTCCAGCCTTTTCAACAGATTGATGCTTCGCTTACAAAAAAGAACAAGGGAACGGGACTGGGTTTATACCTGAGCCGGAAGCTGATCAACCTGCTGGGGGGTGAAGTTTTTGTGAACAGCAAACCCGGAAAGGGAAGTGAATTTTATATCGAAATGCCACTAAAATACGATGCCCATGAAAAGGATCCTGGTAATTGAGGATAATGAAGATAACCTGTATCTCATCAGGTTTATCCTTAAGCAACATAAGCTTGAGGTAATCGAAGCGCTAACCGGCGAGGAAGGGCTCAGAAGAACCCGGGACGATCATCCCGATCTCATCCTCATGGATATTCAGTTGCCCGACATCAACGGGTTGGAAGTTACCCGCAGGATACGCCAAACGGAGGCCGGTAAAGCCATTCCCATTGTGGCCATTTCGTCGTATGCCATGACCGGCGACCGGCAACGCGCTATCGATGCCGGCTGTTCGGGTTATATCGAAAAGCCCATTGACCCGGAAACCATTATGAACAGCATATTTGAGTACCTTTAATACTAAGCTTAAACCTGTTTGGCGCATGAAAATCCTTATTGTTGATGATAATTCCGAAAACCTCGAAATGCTGATGATATTGCTACGAGGTGATAACCATCATGTTCAGGTAGCAACAAACGGGAAAGAAGCCCTGGCGGTGCTGCAAAAAAATGAAGTCGATCTTATCATTTCCGACATCCTGATGCCGGTGATGGACGGGTTTCAGTTTTGCCGGGAGTGCAAAAAAGATCAGCGCCTGGCAAAAATTCCCTTTATCTTTTACACGGCAACCTACATCGATAGTCGCGATGAGGTATTTGCTTTATCATTGGGAGCACGTAAGTTTTTGCGAAAACCGCTTGAACCTGAGGCTATTCTGAGGTCTGTGCATGAGGTCATGGAAGATGCTGATACCGGCAATATGCCCTCAGCGGCAGAAGAGTTTTCTGACGAGGGCGAAGTCTTCAGGCTTTATAGTGAAAGGCTTGTAAACAAGCTTGAGAAGAAGTCGCTCGACCTGAAGAAGGAAATCGATGAGCACAGGATCACAGAAAAAAAACTGCGGAAAAGTGAAGAACGGTTTATGTTGGCGGTGGAAGGCACAGCAGATGGTTTGTGGGATTGGGACCTGATAACCGAAAATGCTTATTTTTCCGATCGTCACTATGAAATGCTGGGCTTTCAGCCCGGTGAGTTTGCCTGTACAGCGCAGAACTGGAGAGCATTGGTACACAAAGACGATTTGTCGGCCCTCGAAAGCGATGTTAACGCTTACCTGAGCCGGCAGGTTCCAAGATTTGAATCGGTATTTCGCATGAAAACCAGAGACGGGTTATACCGTTGGATGAATGCCAGGGGGAAGGCTTTGTTTAAAGATCAGGGTAAGGCCTATCGTTTTGTAGGTTTTACCTCCGATGTTACCCAGAAGAAAGAACAGGAGCATGAGCTTGTCAGGGCCAAGGAGAAGGCCGAAGAATCGGACCGGCTTAAGACAGCTTTTCTGACCAACATATCACATGAAATCAGAACCCCCATGAACGGTATGCTGGGGTTCATTGAATTGTTGAAAAATGCCCGGATGGATCGTCATACGCAGGAGCAATACATCAGCATCGTTGAGAAAAGCAGTAACCGGTTGCTTTCAATTCTTACCGATATTGTTGAGATTTCCAGGATTGAGGCAAACCAGCTCAAAGTCCGGAAAAAGCTTGTTGATATGGGCGCATTGGTGCGCGAAGTTTATACTGCTTATGCCGCAAACCTTGAAACCGAAGGGAACAGTCATTTGCGTTTTTTGCTTGAAGCATCGCCTGACGGAAACCGGTGTGTAACCGACGGGAACATGGTTCGCGAGGTGCTGTCGAGACTGGTATCCAATGCCCTTAAGTTTACACAAAAAGGTAGCGTTGAAATCGGCTATGACCTGAATGGCGCCGGTGAACTGGAATTTTTTGTAAAGGATACCGGTTTGGGAATACCGGAGGAATCTTTTGACCTGATATTTGAAAATTTCAGGCAGGCCGATAATACCAAAGGTATGGAACTGGGCGGCACTGGCCTGGGTCTTTCCATTGCCAGGGCTTATGTTAACGCGCTGGGCGGAAAAATATGGTTGCAATCAATACCCGGCAAAGGGTCGGAGTTTTTTTTCACCATTCCTTATGATACGATTCCTGAGCCCAAAAACTGAACTGGTAAAGTTTTGAAGGTTACCCCGAAAGGTATTTGCCAGGGGTGATTAACGCGAGAGGATAGTCGGTTAACTACCGAATTCTTTTTATAAATTTGCATAAAACAAACGAATGGAGATTTCGCTTTCATACGGCAGGGATAAGGTAATGGTTGCCGTGCCGGACCGTACAGTTATACCGGTGTTTACCGAACCTGAATACCGGATTTCCAGGGAAGGTTTTGTTGCTGATCTTCAGCAGCTTTTACCTTCGGATAAGGAAAAATACAACAACATTGCCATAGTGGTTTCCGATAAAACCAGGTTATGCGGTTACCCGGAATACCTGCCCTGGCTTACGGCCACACTCATTGAGCGGGGCGCCGAAAAAGCTAATATTTGCTTTTACATAGCATATGGTACACATGCCAGGCAAACCGAAGCTGAAAGCCTGGCCAGCTATGGCGAAACCTACAGGCAATACAGGTTTGTGCATCATAATTGCGATGACAGCAGCCTTTTTATACAGCGCGGAACTACATCACGGGGAACGCCTGTAGATGTCAGGAAAGATATACTCGATAGCACCTTGCTGATAACCTTTGGATCGGTATCACACCATTATTTTGCCGGTTACGGAGGCGGACGAAAACTGATCTTTCCGGGCCTGGGTTCAAGGAAAGCAGTTTACCACAACCACGGGCTTTTTCTTGACCGGCAAACCCGTTCGCTGGCTACCGGATGCCAGCCGGGGAACCTCGAAGGGAATCCGCTGGCCGACGATCTGAGGGAGTTTGATACCTTTCTGCCACACAAAATCTCCATTCATGGTATTATGAATGCATCGGGAAAGGTTTGTCAGTTGACCACCGGCGACAGTTACGGGCAATTTGTGGATGCATGTAAGCTACACGACAGTTATTACCGTTATTCGCACGACGGGCAGTTCGACCTGGTGATTGCCTCCAGTGGCGGATATCCCAAAGACATCAACTTCATCCAGGCACATAAATCGGTTCATCATGCAGCTGCCTTTGTCAGGGATGGTGGTAAGCTGGTTGTACTTTCGGAATGTGTCGACGGGATTGGTTCGAATTACTTTATGAAATACCTTGAGGCCGGAAGTTTTGAGGCTGCTTTTGCCATGCTGGAGCAGCATTACGAGGGTAACGGCGGCACGGCGCTTTCCATGATGCTTAAAACAAAAAGAATACAGATACATATGCTTACTTCGCTTGACGAAGCTGTTTGCCGGATTCTTGGTGTGAAAAGGGTAGATAAAGATGCCGTGCAGCAGATTATTGACATGGAAAGCGGAAGCATTGCAGCAATTAGTAATGCAAGCATGCTGGTGAAATAGCGGACACAATGTTTGCCAATGTTTAAATTTTAAAACCATATACAGATGAAATTCACCCGTAATTATAGCTGGATGGCCATACTGGTCATATCTTTGCTGTTATCTGCCTGTAGCCAGTCGCCTGTGGTTGGACCCAGCATGTCGCTTCCCCGCAGCAGCCCCGAAAGAGAAGGGGTTTATCCGGGCAGTATCATCAGGTTTATTGATGCAGTGGCCAAGAGTCAACACCAGTTTCACAGTTTTATGATTGTCCGTCATGGCAAAGTAGTAGCTGAAGGTTGGTGGAAACCATACAGGCCTGAGCTAAGGCATACCCTTTATTCTACCAGCAAGAGTTTTACTTCAACGGCCATAGGTTTGGCAGTAAAAGAAAAACTGCTTAAGGTCGATGACAAGGTGGTGTCGTTTTTTCCTAACGATCTGCCCGATACCATAAGTCCCTACCTGGCACAACTGACTATTAAGGATTTGCTTACCATGTCGGTTGGACAGGACCCCGATCCGACTTTTTCGCTTAGCCGGAACGATACCAACTGGGTAAAAGCATTTCTGGCACTGCCCATTGTTAATGAGCCGGGTTCAAAATTTCTGTACAACTCCATGGCAACCTATATGTTATCGGCCATCATTCAACACGTGACGGGCGCAACGCTGATTGAATACCTCAAACCCAGGTTGTTTGATCCGTTGGGTATTAAGGGAATGGATTGGGAGGTTGACCCGCGGGGTATCAATACAGGAGGCTGGGGCTTACGGCTGAAAACCGAAGACATGGCAAAATTCGGTCAGCTTTACCTGAATAAAGGGAAATGGGGCAAGAAAAAGCTCATCCCGGCCGGTTGGGTGGAAGAAGCCACTACATTCAAAATTGATCAGGCACCGGGCGTTGAGCAGTCGGTGCGCGACTCGAGCGATTGGATGCAGGGATACTGTTACCAGTTCTGGCGTTGCCGGAATAATGCCTTCAGGGCTGATGGGGCTTATGGACAATATATCATTGTGTTGCCCGAGAAGGATGCTGTTATTGTGATTACGTCTGAGTCGCCCGATATGCAGGACGAAATTAACCTGGTTTGGGAGCATCTGCTGCCGGGGTTCAAGGACGAGCCTCAGATCAACGATCCTGCTCTCATGGGCATCCTGGAAGAAAGACTTGCCAATCTTTCCCTGCCGTTGCCTTCGAAAAACGGAATGCCTGAACAGGAACAAAAATTAGCGGGTAAGCAGTATATCTTTGAACAAAACGATTTTTCTGCTGACGGGGCCTCTTTCAGGTTTAGCGGTGACAGCTGTTTACTGAGCCTGCAACTTAACGGTATTGATTATACCCTGGTATTCGGGTCAGGTGCCTGGTTCAAAAGTGAAACCATGAAGCCGGGTCCCAACCTGTTGCGAGGCAACCGGGCAGGTGAAATGGGGTTACTTCCGGCAAAGGTGGCAGGGGCATTTCATTGGGAAGATAATAACACCCTCAGGCTGATCAATCGATACATCGAAAGTCCGCATTACGAGGTATATACTTTCAGGTTCAACAATAAAGAAACCGAAATGTCAACCTGGATCAGCGTGCCTCCGGGTCGCGAACTGCCTGTAGTAAAAGGACAGTACGAGTGAGCATGGTCATGAAACTGTTTCGTATGCTGATTGTTCTACTTGTTTTTGCAGCGCTGAATATATACTTGTTTATGCGTGGCTGGCAGGCTTTACCTGCTCATACTACCGTCAGGATCATCTACCCGGTTCTTTTTATACTGGCGTCTACAGCGGTATTTGTGGCCGTACTGCTGGGCGGTAAGCTGCCACTTTGGTTATCACGGATATTCGATGTCATTGGCGGGTACTGGATGATCCTCTTTGTCTTTATGGTTACGGCGGCACTGCTGGCCGACCTGCTCAGGCTGGTGCATCATTACCATCCGTTCTTCCCCGATTGGGTAACTGCCGACTATGCCCGGGCCAAATTGTACTACTTTGTCGCCGTTATGGCCGTGCTGGTAATTATTTCGGTAATCGGGTACCTGCGGTTTGACAACCCGCGCATAAAGGAGCTGAATGTTAATATTGTTAAGGAGAACGCCGCCGCCGACAGTTTTACAATTGTTGCCGCCAGCGATATACACCTGGGAAACCTTATCCGGCGTAACCGGCTTGCCGGCTGGGTCGATATTATTAACCGGCAAAAGCCTGATTTCATTGTTCTTGCCGGTGACCTGTTCGACCATAATATGAAAGCTGTTGAGTCACAGGATATGCGAAAGGAATTACTCAGGCTTGACGCAAAATACGGAGTATATGCTGTCCCCGGAAACCACGACTACTACGCCGGCATTGCCCATGCCATGAAATACATGGAAAGTTCAGGAATAGTGGTGTTACGCGACCAGGCGCTTACCGTGGGGCATAAACTGGTTATCGTAGGTCGTGATGATCTGACCAACCAAAAACGTAAGTCACTTGAGACCATAATGACTGGCGTGAACCACCGGCTTCCCATTGTTGTCGTTGATCACCAACCGCTGAACATTGCCGAATCAGTTGAAAACCAGGCCGACATACATATCTCGGGACATACCCATAACGGGCAGATATTTCCCATAAAATGGGTGGTGTCGCGCATGTACGAGTTGGCCTACGGTTACGCCAGCATGGACAATACCCATGTATATGTTTCTTCGGGGCTTGGTTTGTGGGGGGCTCCTCTCAGGCTGGGATCAAATTCGGAAATTGTGAAAATGAATGTGCAGGTAAAGGAACAGACGCAGCAGTGAACTGGTTGATGGTGGCATATTGACTAAATGAAACGGTGTATTCTATAAACTGTTAATAGCGAGGTAAATCGCAAAATGGACCCGATGATTATCTTCGATATTGTGTACCTGATCGTACTGGTGCTGGTATGCATACAGATCATTTATGATACGCGAAGTTCATCCAAAACATTGGCTTACCTTTTGCTTGCCATTTTTCTTCCCATTGGAGGTATGCTGTTTTATTTTATTTTCGGTGTTAACTATCGTAAACGTTTAATATACAGCAAAAAACTTGTAGCAGACGAAAAGCGGCTCCAGGAACTGGACAAACAAACCATTATGCTGTCGGCCCGAAATTTGCGGAAGCACGCGGGCGACATAGGTAACGGGCACAGCCTGGTTAACCTGCTGATGAATGACAGCCTGAGTCCACTAACTACAGGCAATGAGGTGAAGCTACTGATAAACGGGGAGGAGAAGTTTCCGGAGGTGCTGAATACGCTGCAAAACGCGAAACACCACATACATCTCGAGTATTATATTTACGAAAACGACAATATCGGTAACCGTATCAAGGATATCCTCATTCAGAAAGCAAAGGAAGGTGTTGAGGTGCGGTTGATATACGATGGCTTTGGCAGTAGCTCTATACGTGGTATACTGGTGAATGAATTAAAACAGGCAGGCATTGAGGTTTTTCCGTTCAACAGGGTGCGGCTGCTGTTTTTTGCCAACCGCATCAATTATCGCAATCACCGTAAAATTATCATTGTCGACGGGCAGCATGGTTTTGTTGGCGGCATCAATATCAGCGACAGGTATATCAACCAACCGGCTGATCCGGCAAAGGTCTATTGGCGCGATACGCATTTGCGCATCGAAGGTCCCGGAATGGTATTCCTGCAACACCTGTTTTTGTGCGACTGGAATTTTTGTTCGGGGCAGAAGATGCAGCACGATCCCGATTATTTCCGGGCTATTCCGGTTCCCGGAGCAGGAACCAGCCTTCAGATTGCCGCCAGTGGTCCCGACTCCCCGGCTTCAACCATTAAGCTTTCGTTTCTCAAAGCCATAAGCCTTGCCCGGAGTGAAATTCTGCTGACCACGCCTTACCTGATTCCCGGTGGCAGCATTATGGATGCGCTTAAGGTGGCGGATATGGGCGGTGTTAGGGTAAGAATCCTGGTGCCGGGTATTTCTGACTCAAAGCTGGTGAATGCCGCGGCCTGGTCGAATTACGGCGAACTGCTGAAAGCCGGTGTAGAAATTTACACCTACCAGAAAGGTTTTATCCATGCCAAAACCATGGTGATCGATGGGTCTATATCCATTGTAGGAACTGCCAACATGGACCACCGGAGTTTCGACCTGAACTTCGAAGTGAATGCCATTGTATATTCAACGGCTTTCGGGGAGCAGATGCGCAAAGTATTCCTGTCGGATCTGCGCCATGCCCAAAACCTTACCTACCAGCAATGGAAAGGACGTCCACGGATGATAAAACTGAAGGAACGTATAGCAAGGTTGCTTTCTCCTTTGCTTTAGAACCTAACAATTGCCAATTTATGCAAAACAAAGAAATACCCTCAGAAATGCGGGCTGTAGGTCTTGATGAAGTCAGCGGACAACTTATGGTAAAAAGGGTAAGCGTTCCGGTGCCTGCAAGAGGAGAGGTGCTTGTTAAAATGATCGCTGCCCCTGTCAATCCATCGGATCTGGCCCGAGTCAAAAACCTTCCTGTTACATTGCGCAGTTCTTTTATTGGTGGAATCGAAGGAAGCGGCATTGTTATTGCCTGCGGCGGTGGTATACTCCCCCGTTTGTGGCTCAATAAAAGAGTGGCCTGTTCTTCATCGCACAGCGAAAGTGGCACCTGGGCCGAATATATGGTTACAACGGCTATGAGTTGCATTCCTTTGCCTGCAACAGTTACAGATGAACAAGGGAGTATGATGTTGGTTAACCCGTTAACTGCCCTTGCTTTTATTGCGATGGCTGGAAAAGGGAAGCATAAGGCCATTATTAATACTGCAGCAGCAGGTTCACTGGGTCGCATGATTGCATTTCTGGCTGGCCGGCAGCATATACCTGTAATTCATGTGGTGCATACAGATAAACAGGAAGAATGGCTTACCGGGCAGGGAATAAAATATGTATTGAACAGTAGCCTGGAAAAATTTCCGGATGAATTGAGCAAAATCGCTGAAAGACTTGGTGCTACCATCGTATTTGATGCCGTTGGCGGAAGCTTTACCGGGCAAATGCTTTGTTGCACGCCATACGGCAGCATGCACGTGATTTATGGCAACCTTTCAGCAGAACAGCCCATAGTAGATCATCGCGCACTGGTAGATGATCAAAAATCAGTGGTGGGTTTTTACCTGGTCAATTGGTTGAAAAGCCAGGGCCTGGTGACTACTTTAAGGGTTGTTCTGAAAGCCCGTAAAATCCTTGGGCAAGGATTGTCCATTCCCGTCCAGGAAACTTATCCATTGGAACAAGTTTCACAGGCAATTAATACGTATCTTGGCAACATGACTGCCGGTAAGGTGTTATTAATTGCCCGATAAGCTTTTCGGTGGTTAGGTATTTAGTATTATATTTATTGGCCACATATCAAACACATATGAAATTACTAACGCTGCTCTCTCTTATATTCATATTGCCATTATCCATGCTGGCACAGCATCGGGATACAATATTGACTAAATCCTATAATATTGTGCTGAATACCCCAAATGGCAATATTCACGGAACCATTACCATGCCTGATGACAGCAATGTAAAGATTCCTGTTGTGTTAATTATACCGGGGTCTGGAACTACTGACAGGAATGGCAATTCAAGGGTTTCTCATGTATATTCCAACGCGTATAAGCTTCTCGCTGAAGCTTTTGCACAGCAAGGCATTGCTTCTTTACGTTACGATAAACGAGGAGTTGGGCAGAGTTATGGCGCGCAGTATAACAGAACCTTACTTTTTGATGATTATGTAAATGATGCTGAAGCCTGGGCTAATTACCTTAAAATGGAACCGCGGTTTTCAGAAGTGATTGTTTTGGGACATGGTGAGGGATCCCTGATAGGGATGATTGTTGCTAACCGTACAAAGCTGGCTGCTTTTATAGGTATCTCTGTTGAAAGCCGGAGAGCCGACAAAATATGGCATAGTTTAATTGAAAAGGCTGATCTGTCAAAGAAACAAAAAGCTGATTCGAAAGCTGTTATCGATAGCCTTATGGCCGGAAAAACAGTGTCTGATTTAGATACACTATTGTATGGGTATTTGCATCCACAGATTCAGCCTTTTTTGGTTTCCTGGATGAAGTTTGACCCGCTTTTGGAAATGTCCCGTTTAACTATTCCAGCTATTATTATTCATGGTAAGCATGATACCTACAATCAATGGAAAAATGCTGTCAGACTGGCAAAGGAGAATGAACAGGCCAAACTTGCACTGATTGACGGGATGAATTATGTTTTGAAAAACACAGGTGGAGATGCGGAACTAGAAAAGAGATCACATATATCATTAAATATGCCTTTGCATCCCAAATTGCCGGATATTATCGTTGGTTTCATCCACGGGCTATAACATGGGAAGTGCGTGAAACAAAGAATTTGTCATGTGCTACAAAAACAGCTAAATGAGTTTGATTAAATCAATTGAATTGTAATCAATTAGATATGAATACGAAACACCACTTCATTGCAGATATCAAAGCACTAAAGATCATTCACGCGGCCATGACCATCGGACAGGTTTTGTTTGCTGCTATCATAGCCTTCCTGGTACTGACCGGATTGATTCCCGGTATTGAAGGTTCACTGGCCAACATTTTGTTACTTGTAACAGTATTCTTCATCCTGTTTGGAACCATTACCAGCCAACTTCTGTTTCAGTCGAGGTTGAACCTTGCCCGCAAGGAAACAACGCTTCCCAATAAGCTTGCTGTATATAGGTCGGCCCTGATCATCAGGTATGCGCTTATTGAGGCTCCATCGTTATTTACTGTTATTGCCGCCTTATTAACGGGAAACCCTTTGTTTCTGCTACTGGCAGGCATGATCATTGTATTTTTTCTGACTCTTTATCCTTCAGCTGCACGCGCAGCGCTACACCTGGGGCTTGAACCTGAAGAAAAAGCCTTGTTGGGGGTAATGGAGCAATAGTGTATTAACAGGCGCTATTTTACAGCTACCTTAACATAGGCTTGCTGGTTCAGTTGGTTTTTTACCATCAGCAGGTAGATTCCAGGTGGCAAATTTACCGGCATTGTAATACGTTGTTGTCGCGTATACCTTTCTTTAAAGACAAGCGTTCCTGACAGGTTGCGGATCTCGATATCCGTTTGTTCAAAGGTTTGTGGAAGCGTTATGGTGAGGCTTGAACCGGCAGGATTCGGAAACACCTCAATGGCATCGCTGAAGGTATTGAACATGGTCCCGGTGATGGTTACCGCGTAGCATGCCGAGGTATCGGTGCAACCCTGTTGTGTGACTTCCACGGCATAAGATCCGGTGGCATCAGGGGTGAAATTGCTGTCAGTTGCCAGTTCAACGGGTAAGTATTCATCGTCGCAATTCAGCCACCGGAATGTGGCATTGGTGGCCAGGGCGGTGAGGGTGTCGGCATCCTGTTCCACCGATACATCCACTACCGGTATGATGAGGTCTACGATAATGATGCTGTCGCAACCGTTGGCTGCCCGAATGGTATCGTTGTATTTTCCGGTTGTTGTCCAAAGGTATTTTCCGCTTGGCGAAGTAACGGCAGTGCACGATTGTATAAACATTGCAGCGGTTCTGGGAAAATCGGGACAATTGCAAACATCTTCTTCGGGGTTTCTGCCGGTGTTGCCACCCGAGCAGATACCGCAGGTGTCATAATATGCAGTTCCTGCCGAATCACCATGGCAATCGACATAAATATCCACAAATTTCGACAACAGCTTGATATAGTTTACCTGGTATCCGCAGCTGTTTTCGGTCACCGACCACGAATTCAGCGGCCAACTGGTGTTGAAATCTTTATAGGATTTCTGTTTGGGTTGATTTTTGGGTGGTTCCAGGTCCTCGGAATTGCATAGGGCATTATTGGCGGCTGATCCGCATGTAGATGTACTGCAGCAGCCATCGCGATCGTAAGAAGGATTTGGTCCACCCGGGACATACCCCGGAGGTGGTCCGTATTGCGACACGCCAACACGATCCCATCTTGGACTTCCATTGCAGAACCAGCTGTGGTAAAATTCATTGGCGCAGTTATCACCCCCAAAAGCATACATATTTGAAAGGTATACCCTGTTCAGCGGGTTCACCCCATGAATGTAATGTATGTATCCCTGTGCAGCTTTCAGGGCATCCTGCTTTTTAGCTGCATCCAGGTCATAGTAAGCCATGTTGTAAAACATGCTCCCCTGGGCCCCCTTTTGGTTATTGCTGCCCCAGGTGTAATCATTCATATGCGCCTGGTAAGGATCTTTTTTGTTGTAATAAGCCGGAAAATTCTCGGAATTGGTGAGCATGGCATTTTTGTATGTGCTGCGAATGCCGGCCGATATGGTAGCATCGGCGCCGGGTACACGGGTATAATAAAGCAGCAGGTCCTGCGCAATGGGCTCGTACGGATAGGCATAATTCCACATGAACAGGTGCATTTGCTGATAATTTGCCTTAAAATAATCATCATATTCTGCTTTTCCGGTAGCTTCAAACAAAAAGCAGGCGGCTTCGATTTTCGAAACTGACCGACCGTAATCGTCTTCTTCCTGATCGCCGGCACCAACACCCTTGGTGCCTGCAGACTCGTTGTTGTTGTGAAATTTCACGGCGGGATTTGCAACGCCCCAGGCCCAGGCTTTTTCAGCTCTCGACACCAGGGTGTCGGCATAGTCGGTCATGTTCAGCGCGCGATAAACCTTTGCCGAAATGGCAAAAGCTGCAGCAGTGTTGAAGCTGGCCGATGTGGTGGCTGGCCCGTAAACACTCTGTCCGGAAGCCAGTGAGGGCGGACTGGCATGTGCTTCGCTTACAATGCATAAAACGGATCCATCGGGTTCCTGCATACGCAGTAAATGATCGATACCCCATTTGGCCTCGTCGAGTAAATCGGGGATGCCGTTACCCGATTCAGGTATATTGTAATCATCGGCCCAGGCCTTTGGACTTTCCTGGTATGCCTTCATCATTTCCACGATATAATTGGCTGTCCAGTTGGTGTATTTGTTATAGTCACCTGCATCGTACCACCCACCGCTAAGGTCGCGTTCCGTGGCTGTGTTGTCCTTATCGCTGTATAACCGGCAGTTTTTATCCTGCAAAGGGCCCATATGACTGGCACTGTCGGCCCAGGCCGCCCCGGCATACAAGGTATCCTTGTCGAATCCCACCCGTTGGTAAAAGAATGTGCGTACCGCATGCTTCAGCACTTCGCGGTAAACGATGGGGGAGATTTCAAAGGTATATGAACGGTGCGATTGTGCCGAATCGAGTATAAAGTAGCGGCCTGTGGCGGTAACCGCCGAGAAGTCGAAGTGCCATGCCTTGTCACCCGACGAAATATCAGTGGCTCCGGAATTCCATGAAACCGGTGTTCCCCTGAATACCTTTTCGCCTGTCAGCGCGTTCACCACTATGTAGTTTGTCCCCGGCACAAATGACAGCCCGGCATCAAACCCGGTTTGCGGATCCCTGATAACGGCAATTTTGGGTGATACCGGAAGGTAGCCGAACTGATCAACGATGATAAAAGGATTAACCTGTTGTGCCTGTAAAGCACCTGATATCAGCAGCATGGCCAGTGATAGAAATACACGCGTTTTCATCAGCATGGTAATTAAGGTTATCAAGTTAGCGATTTTTTAAATATCTTAGTGATTCATGTTACGAATATAAAATTGTAAGCTTTATGAAATCAATCACTTCCTTATTGTTTTTCTTGTTGATGCTGATGCCTGTCTCAGGGCAGTCCACCACGAAAGGTGTTTATGGTCAATCCCCCGAGGTTGTTGGCCGGCTGGTTATTAATGAGCTTTTAAGCAGGCCGGGGTTCATGCTGTACCTGTCGAGGGAGGCAAGGGGTATTCATTATGCTGAGGCATGTGCCGGATTTGGTGCAGCAAGGCTTACAGGATTACTTAAGGATACAGCGCTGCTCGGGAAGCTTGCTGAGCGCTATGCCATTCAGGTAACCGACACCATTCCCAATTCAGCCAATCATGTTGATGTTAACGTATATGGCATTTTACCGCTCGAGCTTTACCGGCAGGGTATGGGAAATGAATTCCTGGACCAGGGTCTGAAACTGGCCGACGGGCAATGGCAGGATCCTTTGCCCGACGGGCTGACACGCCAGACACGTTTCTGGATTGACGATATATGGATGATCGGAAGCCTCCAGGCTCAGGCATACCGGGTGACCGGCGATACGGTGTATATTCAGCGTGCCGCAAAAGAGATAAATGCGTATATACAAAAGCTGCAGCAACCCAACGGCTTGTTTTACCATGGGTTTAACGGACCTTTCTTCTGGGGCAGGGGAAATGGCTGGGTAGCGGCAGGTTTTGCCGAACTGCTGACCGAATTGCCGGAAAGCAATCCTTACTATAAACCCATTCTTGAAGGATACAGGAAAATGATGAAAACCCTGCTCGTAAACCAAGCCGAAGATGGCATGTGGCGACAGCTGATTGATAAGGAAGAATCGTTCAAAGAAACTTCTTCAACGGCCATGTTTGGCTATGCCATAACCATAGGGGTGAAGAAGGGCTTTCTTCCCAAAGAGCAGTATGCCGGGGCTATTGACAAAGCATGGAAGGCATTGACCGGTTATATCAACCCCGATGGAAAACTCCGGGAGGTGTGCGTGGGCACAGGCCAGAGTACCGATGTGAATTTTTACCTTACACGTCCGCGTGTGGCCGGTGATTTGCACGGTCAGGCGCCGTTGCTGTGGTTTGCTTATAGTCTGCTGGCGGA
>CAZUBW010000002.1:61822-95329 GCA_964618645.1 uncultured Bacteroidales bacterium
GTGATTTGCACGGTCAGGCGCCGTTGCTGTGGTTTGCTTATAGTCTGCTGGCGGATTATTAGGAAAAGTGGCAGCAGCAGTGGCAGCAGCAGTGGCAGTGGTAGCGGCAGTGGCAGTGGCAGTAGCAGCGGCAGTGGCAGCGCAGGCAGGTCCAACAACCGGCACCCTTCAAGGGTTTTCAACCGCTTGAAGGGAATCCGTTATGCGAGCATCTTGCTGAACCTGTTACTATTCTTTCATTCTTTCATTGTTCATTGTTGCATTACGTTTTACCTCTTCGCGTACCATCTGCATCACCGGTGGCAGGAAAAATGCGCCAATGCCAACCAGTCCAATGGCGGTACCGGAAATAATAAAAGCATTGGTGATGCCTATGACATCAGCAATGAGGCCTGTGGCCAGCAAGCCAATCATAGAGGGCAGCAGGGTAAGGCTTCCGTAAAGCGAAAAAACCCTTCCCTGTGCAGCAGGTTCCACCATGGTTTGCATGACTACCGTAAAGGAGCCGGAGTAAATGGCCATGGATATCCCTCCAAAACCCGTTATGATGGTGAATATTACAAAACCTGATGCCGGCAGAATCCCCGAAGCCACAAAAGTAATGCCAAGCAGCAGGTACATGAGGTTGATCAACACCACCTTGTAGTTTTTCAAGCCCCGGTGTCCCAATATGAAACCGCCGGCCAGCATGCCAATACCCCAGGCAATTTCAACCAGGCTCATGTGGTAGGAATTGCCCGAGAAATGATCGAGCGTCATCAGCGGAAACATGGCCGCAATGGGCATAATAAAGAAGGTGGCCAGCACAGCCAGGATAAACAGCCACAACAAACCGGGCCGGGTGTATATTTCCTTTATTCCTTCGTGCAGTTCCCTGAGGACATGCGGTTCAACATGGTTCTTCTTTTCCGGATCAGGTATATGAACCATGGAAAGTGTTACGCTGGCAATGGCAGCACCGGCTACATCTATAAGCAATACCCAGGTCATATCGAAGAGGCTTATCAGCAGCGCTGCAACAGCAGGGGTAGCTATTATACCAACCGACTGAATCATATTGTTTACTCCTGCAACACGCATCAGCTTGTCCTCCGGCGCCAGTAATGGTATGGACGCCTGCATGGCCGGAACATGGAAAGCTGCACCCGCTGAACGCAGCGCCAACAAAATATAGAAATAGAACAGCCGTACTTCCTGTATATAAAACAGGAAAGCTATGGCCAATGTGCAAAGGGCAATGAATACATCGGCCAGGATCATGGTTAATTTCCGGTTCCACCGGTCGATATATACACCGGTAAACAATCCCAGCACCATTTGAGGCAACAGGGCGGCAATGGTGGCATAGGCCAGTACACCGGCTGAACCTGTTTCGATACTCAGCCAAAACATAACGGCATACCCGACAATCATGCTGCTGAGGGTGGAGGCCAGCTGGCCTGTCCATATGATGGCAAAAATTTTTTTCCAGTCAGACATAGATATAGATTGAGTGTTTGTGATGTTAGTGCTAACCGGCAACTACCCGGTTCTATAACAAACTAAGGGTGCAGCAGGTTAAAGAATTAATTAGAGTTCGTCAATAAAGTCGGAAAAATGTTAACCTATCAATGTGTCTGTTCAGAGAGTTCCATTTGCAAGGCTTGCGCAGTACGAAAATGCGGAGTTTACTATTCGTAAATGAGCAATTTTCGGACAAGCGTAACGCAGCAAATGGGACTTTATGGACAGACACTAATTAAATAGTAAGGAGACCTTTAGTAAGTACTGAAGGTTGCCGGAATGGCTGAGTGCAGCAGACTCAGTGATGTTTCAAATATTCCCTTTGCGATCTAAAGGGCAAGCGCTGCAAGAATCCTCCTCATGATCCGATGGTTAAGTTTGTGCAAATGTATTCAATTTTGATTTGTTTTGCCATAGGAAGCAATATTTTGCGGTTAGCTATTAGCTGTTGGCCATTGGCTATTAGCTGTTGGCTGTCCATGCATGCGTTATCGCAGGTGTTAGTTGTATTTCCGATTACGGTATTTAAATCCCTTTAAAATATCGCCACGCCGAAAACGGATACGCCTAAAATTGTTACTTTTGATCGAAAGCGTTGGAGTAAACAAAACAAAAAAAGCTATGAATTGTCCGAGATGCAAAAAGCCATTGATTACGCAAACAATCCGGGATATCAGGTTTTCGGTTAACGTGGATTACTGTGAGTCCTGTGGTGGCAGGTGGTTTGACAGCGGCGAGCTTACCAGGATGGAAAAAACGGTGGAGCCGGCTTTGATTGAAATCAGGAAGATACCAGATAGTCTTGACCAGTTGGAAACGCTGGAATGTCCTTCGTGTAGTAACCATCCGCGACTTCAGAAGATGGCACATGAAAAGGATAAGCATGTGATTATTGATTTTTGCCCGGTGTGCAATGGAATATGGCTGGATAAAGGCGAATTGGAAGCCATCCAAAAGGAAAACTGGCTGATAACCATTGGCCGGGTCTTCAGATGGTTAACCACAGCGGATTGACAAACTCTAAATAATCTATTCCCGTGTAATGAAACTGGAAGATATTGGCTATAATAATACGCATGCACAATTCATACTTGAGAATAACCTTGCCGGGAAATCGCTGATGAAAACCGGCCACATCAGTCACACCAACAGCAGGGGTCGACACATTACCAGCCACCGCGAACTGGTAGTGCTTGATAACGGCAGTATTCTGATTGACAATCCTGGTATGCGTGAGGTAGGTACTGCCAGCGCAACAGCGGGCCTATCGACAACATTTGACAAGATCGCCGGGCTTTCAGCCAATTGTAAATTTGCAAACTGTACCCATACAAGCGAAACCGGATGTGCTGTTTTGAATGCACTGGAAAATGGGGAGATCGACAGGCAGGTTTACGATAATTATATCAAACTCCTCAAAGAACAATCCTATTTTGAATCGTCCGTTGCAGACCGGAAAAGAAAGGAAAAGATGCTGGGAAAAATTCTTAAGGACTATCATAAAAAGAATGTAAAAGGAAGAAGGTAATGTTGCTTTTATATTACAGCTGTTATTTGGTTTGATATGAAGGAAAGGATTTATACGGCCGTGGCCTTTGTGGTGCCGGTGTTGCTATACCTTCAGACCCTCACGTTTGGATTTACCCGGTTCGACGACGACAGGATCATCCTGAATAATAAGTCGTTTTTGTCGGATATGAACAACGTTGGCAGGGCCTTTCAAACCGACGCGTTTATTACCGGTACCAGCGATTTTTACCGCCCGCTGCAGACGGTCGCCTATATGTTCGACAGGGCATTGGCCGGCCATAACAGTGCCCCCATGCATCACCTGTCGAATATTTTTTTGCTGGGATTAACAGCACTGTTGTTGTACAAATGGTTGCTGCAATTTGCGGTTACATCGTCCCTGGCACTGTATGGCACATTGCTGTTTTGCGCGCATCCGTTGTTTGTTTCTGCCGTTGCCTGGATACCGGCGCGCGGTGATCTCCTGCTTGCGGTGTTCACGCTAATGTCATTCCTTTTTTTGATGGCATATTCCAGGCGACAAAGTGTTGTTCTGTTGTTACTTCACTGGATAACTTTCACAGCGGCATTGTTCAGCAAGGAAACAGCCGCACTTTTGCCGGTGCTTTTTTTAACCTGGTATGGCATTTTTGCAGCAAAAAGGTTCCCGGTTGCAAAAATAGTGGTTCTGATGGCTATGTGGCTGGTAACCGGCATGATTTGGTTTTGGATTCGGGCAGAGGCGGTTGGCGATTTCACAGGTTTCAGGGATATCGTGGAAGTTATAACCCGGATTGGCACTGAGGGTGTGCCGGCATTTTGGATAAACCTGCAGACTTTTCCGGAATCACTTACCGGTTTTTTCTTTCCTGCAGACATTGACCCTGTTCCTTCTTTCTCAGTCATTAAAAGGGTAACCGGGTTGGTTATTTTAGTTGTGTTACTGGCTATAGTCGTGATACAGTGGCAAAGGGGCAAAAAAGCGGGCGTCTTCTTTCTGTTATAGTTCATATTGCTGATGTTACCGGCCTTGTTGTTTAAGCATGAACTGATTGATTACCTGAATCACCGGTTTTTACTGCCGCTTATGGGTATTTTGCTGCTGGTGTTATGGCTGGTCCCGGCTCGCTGGCAACAACCGGGCTGCCGCATCAAAGCCCTCATAATGGTTGCCATATGGATAGTACCTGCGACACTCACGTTTATCCATTCGCGGGATTACAAAGATGCTACCACTTTTTACCAGGCGGCCATTGCAGCTAATCCAAAGGCTGTCATTGCCTACAATAACCGGGGCGCTTATTATCATGAGCAGGGGTTGCTTAAACAGGCTATAGGGGATTATTCCCGGGCCATTGATCTGAATCCCGATCCGTATATCTATTACAGCCGGGGTAACGCCTATTTTACGGCTAAGGAATTCACGAAGGCCACTCTTGATTATTCGCAGGCCATTGAAATGGGATTGGTGGATGCCAATGCTTACAATAACCGTGGTGTGGCCTATATACGACTGGGCGCTGTTGATAAAGCCTGCGCCGATTTCGAAAGGGCCGTGTTGCTGGGTTCAGTTGCTGCACGTGGCAATGCCGACAGGTTTTGCCGTAAGAAATGATAATATCCGTGTTACAAATTTCCTGGCATGAACAAAAGATATTAGTTTTGCAGCGCATTAGTGGTGGTTATGCTATCGATCAAACTATTCTTTCAACATCGTAAATACTTTGCCCCGGCTTTTTTGTATGCCTGTTTCAGCCTGGTGTTCAGCACCTGGGTGACTTATATTCCCTATGTTTCGGAAAAGCTTGGCATTTCTGAAGGCAAAATCGGTGGGGCGCTTTTTTTTACTTCGCTGGGGTCGCTCACCATGCTGCCATTGAGTAACTGGCTGGTCGACAGGTTGGGCGTTGGGCGGCAGGCCTTTCTGGGCTTTGTTTTGTACGCCCTGGCCCTCTATGGTATGTTTATAGCGCCAACCTATGTTGGACTCTGTGTGGCATTGTATTGTTTCGGGCTGATGAGTTCTGTGTTTGTCATTTCGCTTAATTCGCTTACCGCTACCATTGAAAAAATGGAAGGCCGGAACATCATGACCGGCAGTCACGGTTTCTGGAGCATAGGAGGTTTTATCGGGTCGGCAACCGGAAGTTTCGTAGCCGGATTGGTAAAGATGCCCTTGCTACACATAACAGTGCTCGTAGTCATACTTATCGGGCTGCAACTTTGGCTGAAAAAAGAGTACTTCCACATCCGCAGTGAAGCTGTCGAAAAGGCAAAACGTGGTAAATTCCCGATCAGACCTTTGCTGGCCATTGTTTCCATCAGCCTTATCATGATGATCTCGGAAGGAGCCATTGCCGACTGGAGCGGACTTTACCTGAAGAAAATCGTTTCGGTTAAAGTGCAATATATCGGGCTTGGGTATGCCCTTTTCTCTGTGGGCATGATGTTGGGCCGGTTTACCGGCGATGCCCTGAGCCACAGGTTTGGTTCATGGAAGCTGCTACGAATGGCAATCGGGACCAGCCTGGTAGGTTTCACGTTGGTACTGCTGGCATTGCCCATAACAACATTGGCCGGGTTTTTCATTATCGGAATAGGGTTTTCTGTCATCATACCCGAGGTATACCGGCTGGTGTCGCGCATAAAAGGTATCAGAACAGCCGACGGGGTATCGTTTATTTCAGCCACTGCCAATGTCGGATTCCTTACAGGGCCTGTTTTGTTGGGGCTGATAGCCGAATGGAAAGATCTGCGAATGAGTTTTCTGATACTGATGGCGGGTATTACAATTTCTTTCGTCATGTCGTTCCGGAAACGGTAATTCCCTGTCCGTCAACTTAAGACACTTTTAATAGTTATAAAACCATAAGTTATATCAATATTGGTATGAATTCGTTTAAATTGATAATCTGCCTGGCACATGTACCCGGCAGATTTATTTAAACACAAAGCACCCAAAGTGAAATCATCACTAAGAACACTAAGAACTAAGGACCCGAAGGGAAGTCCCGCCATCGGCGGGACCTCTTTGTGTTCTTAAACTTAGTGGTCTTAGTGAAGCTTTCTCTTCGCGTACTTCGTGTTAAAAAAATGATTGCCAAGCACAGCGCAGGCAGTGTATGGTAAGGTTCATGCTAACTATTGAATATCTATACTTAATTATCATTAGCTTGACGGCTATGTGTAATTACCTGGTATGGAGATTTATTACCTGTCAGAATTCCACTACAATGCCAATGGTAGGCAATACCGTGCCCGATTTGAAAGTAATGCTCTTCAGGGCATATCGTGTGGGGTCTTCACTGTCGGTTAAAGGATTTCCGGTGGCATCGCGCTGTAAAACCAGCACATCAGGGTCTTTCGACTGAAAATTATACAGGTTTTGAATATCAAGATAAAAGTCGAGTGACCATTTGTTGAAGAAATACTCTTTGTCAACGCGGATATCGAGCTGTTGAAAATTATCCAGGCGCCTGGTGTTGTATAGCGAATAGTTGGGGTAACCCTGTCCCCTGGCATCCCATGCTTCAATGAGCGATGAGCGGGCGTAATCAAACGGTGTGTAGGGCGCTCCGCCCACAAAGCGCCATTTCATGCCTGCATTCCAGTTCCGGTTAAAACCGGCTGAGGCCGAAATATTCAGTATATGACGGTTATCCCAGGCCGAAGGAATGAGTTTACCGTTTTTGTCTTCAAACTCCGAGCGGACAAGGGTGTAGGACAAAATAACGTTGATACGGTCAAGTAGCTTGTCGCGATAATATAACTCAGCACCGTAAGCCCTGCCCGATGATGTTGGAACGGCTGGCTCATCGCCATACGTGCCATAATTGGCGCCTTTACTGGCAATAGACACGGAGTCGTTTACCGAGAACGGATAGTGATTGTACCATTTGATAAAACCTTCGAGACTAAGCCGGGCATCGGTGTTACGGCTAAACTCGATACCTGCAACCACATGATCCGAACGAATGTAACGGATACCGTTAACTTTATTTACGAGCGCACCAGCGGCATCGCGATATCCAAGCGTTGTGTAGGAGGGAAGCTGAAAATACCTGCCAATATTGGCATTTAACGATATTTTGTCTGTCAGTCCGTATGAAGCCGAAGCCCTTGGTGAGAGCTGAAGCAAAGGATTGCTGGTTTCGCCGGAGTAAGTGGCGCCATCGGCACGAATGCCTGCCGACAGGGTAAGCTTATCGGATAAAAATCCCCTGCTGACCTGTGCAAAAGCGTTGTATTTGAAGAAGTCGAGATATGAATCATAATCCAGCGAAGTAAGGGTATCGGTTGCCTGTGGTATAAAAACACGCTGGAAGGTATTATTGGTATACTTTGCAAATTCAATGCCGCCTCCGCTAATGATTTTGTAATCACCAAGCCGTGCATTGTTCTCGTACAGGAACTTGTTTTCTATTTCGCGCGAAACATAATTCAGCGTGAGATTACCGTCTTCGTTGTTGTTTTCATATTTGCGCGATTCATTGTGCAGCATATTCCGGCTGAGCACCCAGGTATCGTAGGAACGATCCCTGTAGTGACGGTATACAGCGCCAATGGCATAGGTCCACTGATCATAAGATGGCAGGTAGCTGAGGATGTATTGTTGTTCTTCGGTCGGATTGTCGAGGTTGGTATTCAGCATGCTGTTATCGAGCGATCCGATGCTCAGCAGGGTTAGTTCGTTTTTCAGGTCGAAGCGCGTTTTAACTTTCAGGGTATAATCGTTGAAAGTGGGCAAAAAGGGAAGCCCCAGCACGTTAAAAAGCAACTGGAGGTAAGAACGTCGGGCCGAAAGAAGTACCGTGGTTTTTTCACCCAAAGGGCCCGAGGCGCTGGCGGCAATTTCACTGGCTCCCAGGGCAGCCCGGTAAACCATTTTGTCGGGGTTTCCATCAATTAGTTTCATTTCCAGTACCGAGCTGAGTACATTGCCGCGGTTGGCCGGAAAAGCACCTGTGAACAGGTCGGCTTCCCTCAGAAAATCGCTGTTGATGATACCTACCGACCCCCCGCTGGCGCCCTGTGTTCCAAAGTGGTTAAGGTTGGGGATTTCAATGCCGTCAACCAAAAAGCGGTTTTCCGAAGGACCGCCACCACGTACAATCAGATCGTTACGGTATGAGAGTCCCGAAGCTACGCCAGGCAATGCCTGTATGACTTTCGAGATGTCGCGGTTGGCGCCTGGACTTCTTTCGATTTCTGCAATACCAATCGATTTCAGCGAAACCGGGCTTTCGTCGGCCCGTTTAAATGCTGTGGCCTTTACCACTACCTGGTCGAGTTCCGTGGGTTTTTCCTGCATGGTAATGTTTACAAAGGTTACTTTGGCATTGGTAATATGGAATTCTTCAGTCAGCGTGCTTTCGAAACCCACAGAAAGCGCCGATAAACGGTAATAACCCGGGTTAATACCCCTGATTTCGAAATTCCCCGCTGTATCGCTTAATGTAAATGTATTGGTGCCCGAAATCACTACGTTTGCAAAAGCAACCGGCTGATTGCTCGACGCATTGAGCACACGGCCTTTAACAATCCCCGATTGGCCAAATGACATGGCAAAGCTTAAGACCAGGAAACTGAACCATAACACACGTTTTATCATGGATTGGAGTATTGACTTGTTTAATAATTCTGTTCGTGAATTAAACAAAGAAGGCCTGCCCTTGTTCACGCAAAAACCTTTTGACGGCAGGATATCTTGCCATGTGCAGGTTATTCGTTATTTTTATACTGAATGGTGATAACTATATGACAACTGACAGCCATGAAGATACTGATTTGTCCCGATAAATTCAAGGAGTGTCTTACGGCGCGGCAGGTAGCGGGACAGCTACAGACGGGTTTCGAAAGGGTTCTTCCCGATGCTGTGTACAGGTTACTACCCATGGCCGACGGGGGAGATGGCACGGTGGATGCGTTGTTGAATGTTATTGACGGACATATTGAACAGGTGGTAGTTCATGATCCGCTGATGCGACGGGTGAGCGCACATTATGCCATATCGGCGGACGGTAATACAGCAGTTATTGAAACAGCAGCCGCTTCGGGCCTTGCTTTGCTGAAAAAGGGAGAGCGGAATCCACTAATTACCACATCCTATGGGGCAGGCGAATTGATAAAGTCGGCACTCGACAAAGGTTGCCGGGATATTATTGTCGGATTGGGCGGCAGTGCAACCATTGATGGTGGTGTGGGAATGGCCCGGGCGCTGGGCATTAAGTTCACCGATGCGTTGGGCAATGAAACCGGTCCCGGGGGTGGCAGCCTGGGGGTGCTTTATCATATTGACATGACGGGCATTGACCCCCGCATTGAAGAGGCCCGTATTCAGGTAGCCTGTGATGTAGATAACCGTTTAACCGGGAAAGAAGGTGCTACACTGGTATTTGGTCCGCAAAAGGGGGCCAATCCATCCATGGCCAGGAAACTGGAGGATAACCTGCTGCATTTGTCCCGGGTAATTGCAGAGGAGTTGGGGAAAAACATAGCCGCTCTCAAAGGAGGAGGGGCCGCAGGAGGTATGGGAGCCGCTATGACGGCTTTTCTTGGTGGGGAGCTGAAACCTGGTTTCGAACTGGTGAGTCAACTAACCGGCCTTGAAAAATGGATTGAGTGGGCCGACCTGGTGATCACCGGCGAAGGCAGGATAGATTCCCAGACAGCCTATGGCAAAACACCAGCAGGCGTTGCACGGTTGGCAGCCAGGTATGCCAAACCGGCGCTGGCATTTGCCGGGGAAGTTGAACGGTCATCCGAAAAGCACCCCAAATCATTGTTTACTGCAATTATCCCCATTGCAGACAGGCCTATGACATTGGAGCAATCGATAAATGATGCCGGCAGCCTATTGGCTGAGGCAGGGGCCCGTACTGCTCAAATTATCAGGATGACTTTATTTTTTCCGGAAAACCAGGTTAAACAGGAAGAGAATGATAATGGCGCCGATGGTGCTGGTTAATATTACGCTGAGCCAGCTGTTGCCCAGGCTTATATTTAGTTTGCCCAAAAGCCAGTAACCGACAAATCCACCAAGAATGCCAACAATAACATTTCCCAGCAGACCAAGTCCGCTGCCTTTGTAAATAAGGCTGCCAAGCCATCCGGCAACTGCACCGATTAACAGGGTAACAATAATTTCCATGGTTTATACAGTTTGGTTCATTGAATGTAAGATGCACAATGCAATAAGCCAATTTACAAAAAACACCCGGGATAAACAACAAGAGGCTGTCTGAAAAGTCAATTTATTAGGCGTAGTTGCAACCGACCAAAGGGAGCTCAGCGAGCTAAACTACGCCTAGCGCATTGTGCTGAATGTCAAATCTGAACGCTGAGCGTAGTCTCCAGACTACGCTCTTTTAATGACTTTTTAGCCAGCCTCCTGGTAGGCTGTATCGCAGCAATGCTTGTTAATCCCTTCGTCCCAACAGTAGAAAAACGTAGTACAACAGCATGGCCAGGGATGACAAAGCAGCAACCACGTAGGTGTAAGCAGCCCATTTGAGGGCATCTTTGGCCTGCGGGGCTGTGTCGTAACCGGTAACATTGGAGTTGTTAAGCCAGGCTATCGCACGCCTGCTCGCGTTGATTTCAACGGGCAACGTGATAAAGGCAAAGAGCGTGAAAACCGCATAACAGGCAATGATTATCGTTATGGCCAGTTCAAAACTGAAAATGCTCTGGAACATGAAGGCGCCAAAAAACATGGCTATAAATATGAAATTCATCACTTTGCTGGTGATATTCTGCAGGGGAACCAGGGATGAACGCATTTTAAGCGGGGCATATGCTTCGGCATGCTGAATGGCGTGACCACATTCGTGTGCAGCAACAGCAGCAGCTGAAACGCTTTTCCCAAAGTACACATCGTGGCTCAGGTTAACGGTTTTGTTAACCGGATTATAATGATCGCTGAGTTCACCCTGCACCGAAATCACAGATACATCGTTGATTCCATTCTCACGAAGCATCTTTTCTGCAACATCCTTGCCTGTCATACCATAATTCACAGGGATTTGCGAGTACTTTTTAAACCTGGCCTTCAGCTGTGCGCCAACAATCCAGCTGAGCAGCATAAACACACCCAATATTATCAATTGACCTATTCCTATCATTTGTTTTTTAGCTTTAAATTACTACTTTTCTCACCTCAAATAGTCTGCCAAATTACACCAACCGGAACAAAACGCCAAAATGGCAGGTGTTAAATACTTTTAAAAAATTAACAATATCCTTATACCATGAAGAAAGTAATGATAATTTCGCTGGTTGTAACCCTTATGGCAGGTTGTAACCTTCAAAACACAAAAATGGAACAGGAATTACAGGTTTTTATCGACAGTCTCGAAGCACAGGTTAAACCCGTTGAGGCTGGCGCTGCACTCGCCAATTTCAATGCTGCAGTCACAGGTAAGGATGAAGAATATGAAAAGGCCAGTGAATTAAGCATAAAACTTTCAAAAATTTACGCCGATAAGAAAGCTTTTGCCCGGCTGAAGGCCATACGCGAATCGGGTAAGGTTAAGGATTCACTACTGGCGCGGCAGATGAACGTCATCTATAATGCTTTTTTAGCAAACCAGGTCGACGAACAAAAAATGGAAGCCCTGATCAAAGCCCAGACAAAGCTTGAACAGAAATACGCTTCGTTCAGGGCGGTTGTGGATGGCAAAACGCTTACCGATAACCAGCTTGAGGCTATTCTCAAAACTTCAGCCGACAGCCGTGAGCTGAAGAAGAGCTGGATGGCCAGCAAACAAATCGGCGATTCAGTAGCTGCAGAAGTAATCAGCCTGGTAAAAATACGCAACGAAATTGCCAGGGAACTGGGCTTTGCCAATTACCACGATATGTCGCTCAGGCTGTCGGACCAGGATCCGCAGCAGATAGAAAATCTTTTCAATGAACTCGATTCACTTACCCGTCCTGCTTTTATAGCCCTTAAAGCTGAAATCGACGCCGTGCTGTCGAAGAAATACAATATGAGCACAGATGCGCTTATGCCCTGGCACTACCAGAACCGGTTTTTCCAGGAAGCTCCGGTTATATATGAGGTCAATACCGACAGTTACTATGCCAGCCAGGATGTGGTGCAGCTTTCGAAGGATTATTATGCCGGAATTGGACTGGATGTTACAGATATCCTTTCACGAAGCGATTTGTATGAGCGCGAAGGAAAGTACCAGCATGCTTTTTGCACACATATAGATCGTTCAGGCGACGTACGTGTGGTGTGCAATGTACAGCCCAATACCCAGTGGATGAATACCATGTTGCATGAGCTGGGTCACGGGGTATATGACCAGAATCTGGATATGAGCCTGCCTTATTTCCTGCGCACACCGGCACATACCTTTACCACCGAAGCCATTGCCATGATATTTGGCCGGCTTGCGTCGAATCCTTATTGGCTGCGCGATAATGTTGGTATCAGCGCCGAAGAAGCCGAAAAGATAAGGGCTGATGTGCGCAACAGCCTGCGACTCGAACAACTGGTTTTCAGTCGCTGGTGCCAGGTGATGTTCCGTTTCGAGAAAAGTATGTACGCCAACCCCGACCAGGACCTGAATAAGTTGTGGTGGGAACTGGCTGAACAATACCAGCTGCTGAAAATGCCCGAGGGCAGGAATAATGCCGACTGGGCCTCTAAGATACATATCGCCCTGTATCCCTGTTACTATCATAATTACCAGCTGGGCGAATTACTGGCCTCGCAATTACAGGCTTATATCAATGTAAATATTTTGAATGCCGGCGCTACCGATGTGGTAAGCCTGAGCAAGAATCCCGAGATAGGGACTTATTTGCTGGATAAAGTGTTTAAGCCGGGTGCAAAATACCAGTGGAACGACATGATCCGACGTGCGACCGGCGAAGAACTCACTGCTAAACATTATGCAGCGGAGTTTTTGGGGGAATGATTTAACGGGGGAATACTGGGTGCTAGGTGCTGGGTGCTGGGTGCTGGGTGCTGGGTGCTAGGTGCTGGGTGCTGGGTGCTGGGTGCTAGGTGCTGGGTGCTGGGTGCTAGATTGTCCAATATACTGTTTAAAGGATCAGCCATCGAGCATCAAGTATCGAGTATCGAGTATCGAGTATCGAGTATCGAGTATCGAGTATCAAGTATCGAGTATCGAGTATCGAGTATCGAGTATCCGGTATCAATTATACATTAATCAGTACCCAGTAACCAGTAACCAGCACCCAGTAACCAGCACCCAGTACCCAGTACCCAGTACCCAGCACCTTCTTCTACACCTTCAGAAATATCTTATACCGGTAAAGCAAGTAGAAGAACAGCCATTCGCAGCATATAGCTCCGGAGATGAGAACTACCTTGCCTGCAGGTTCTGAGAACAGGCTGGCCAGTCCTCCGAAGAAATACTGTCCCATCTGGCTGAAGCTGATGATGCCGCCGTTGAGCATGTAAATGAGAATGGAATTGAGTCCAATTACCACAAAGAAGAACGCCCATTTTCGGAATCCCCATACATCGATTACCAGGTAAAAAACGCCGAGCAGCAATAGGCTCCAGCCGCCGGCAAACATGACAAATGAACTGGTCCACAAATTCTTGTTAATGGGAAATACCATATCCCAAAGCCAGCCAATTCCCAGGCATACCAAACCGGCACCCAGTATGATCATGGCTTTCTGAAAGGGAGTATAGGCTTTGAAATTGCCGGCCAGCAGCTGGCCGGTAAGCACACCCAGCAGGGCGGTGGAAATGGCCGGGATGGTCGACATAATGCCTTCGGGATCGTGATTACCCAGGTAAAGTTTTCCCGGCAGCAGCAAGCGGTCGATATAACCTGCCAGGCTGCCTTCCTGGGTGAGCACACCAGCACCGTATCCGGGTACCGGAATGAGTTTCATGGCAGCCCAGTACACAAGCAATATGCCGATAAACCAGGCCAGCTGTCCCCTGATGCCGGTGTGAAGCATAATAACAGCGGCGAAAAACCAGCCAAAACCGATTCGGCCGAGCACACTTGCATACCGCTGGTTTTCGAAATCGAATTGCAAAAAACGATTGTGAATGATGCCCAATAGAACAAGTAGTATGAGCCGTGAGAAAACATGCCGGTATATGGATGACATGCTTTCGCCTCTTTTTTTGCGTTTGGCCAGCGAGAAGGGCATGGATACCCCGGCGATAAAAAGGAACAGGGGGAAGATCATATCGTAAAACCGGAAACCGTCCCATTCCACGTGTTCCATATGGGTGTTGGCCCAGTTAAAGAAGTTCCAGTTGGTAAGTGTTGCCAAAGCAGCAATCAGCGCACTGCCGCCGGCAATCCAGAACATATCGAAGCCTCTCAGGGCATCGAGTGAAAGCAGGCGTTCCTGTTTTTTTTCAGTGGAGTTTTTCATATAACCTGGTTTAAAGGGTGCGGATTTTGATGTTTCTGAACCAGGTTTTCCGGCCGTGGTCCTGCAAACCAAGGTGTCCCTTATGGGCAGTGCCATATAACGGAAAATCCTTCCATTTGCGCACTGCTTTCAGGCTGTCCCATTCGGCAGTCCACAGCTGGTATTCCACCACTTTATCGCCATTCAGCCAGTGTTCCACATGGCCATTGGTTACCACAATTTTCGATTGGTTGTATTCGCCTACGGGCATGAGTTTTTTATCGGCTTTGGCATAATACATATCGTAGCATCCGGCGGCTTTTTGTCCCTCGGTTAGGGGTGCCCCGTCCCACGATACCTCGTCGATAATTTGGTATTCGGGGGCGATTTCGTAAATACCCCGGATGGAAGTGTCTTCAACCGCGTTGAAGAAAATACCGCTGTTACCGCCAATGGAAGTTTTCCATTCCAGTGAAAGCTCGAAGTTCTCGTATTCATCAAGGGTAATGATGTCGTTGGCATGGTCACCTCCCAATCCCAGGGCCAGCATATTGCCACTGTCGACCATCCAACCCTCGAGGGTGTCGCGGCCAAAGTTACGCCATCCGGTAAGGGTTTCACCGTCAAACAGCAATTTCCACCCCTGGCTGATTTCTTCGGGGGTAAGCACATTGTTGGCAGGCATGGTATCGGTTTTTGGTTTACACTGCAGACAGCAGGCGGCAATAACCAGGGCAGATGCAATGAACGCGGCTTTTGTCATATACAGTAATTTAAAATGGAAGGGCTATACTACAAAATTGTAATTTTCTGCCTAATTACTGGTATGATTTTACGTAAATATTTTCTCAATTAAGGCACTTTTATAGAAAATGAAAGAATGAAGGAATTAAGAGAATGAAGGAATGAAAGAATGAAAGAATGAAAGAATGAAAGAATGAAGTAATAAATGGACGAAATTAATAAGCAGCAGTATTGATCTGTGCCTTGTCCCCCTTTGGAGGGGGCTGGGGGAGGATTGTGATAGTTATTGTTTGAAGTTAATACACGAGGATAAAAGTTTGGATTATGAATGACATCACGGATTCCCTTCAAGCGGTTGGAAACCCTTGAAGGGTGCTTGTTGTCAAGCTGGTTTGATATTGTTTGAGGGTTTGAGGTTTGAGACCTGACAGAGTTGACAGACCTGTCAGAGTCAGTAAGGGTAAGACCTGAAAGATAAATAGTAAAAATTATTTTAAAAATATCCCAAAATTATTTTGCTTTTTCGTTTTTTTTTTTGTTTTGGGGTATGGCAACATGTTTAATGGAGAAGTTTGTTTAGGGAGATTTTGGGAATACGGTGCCGTAATAATTTAGGTAGAAAGTTAGGACTTGGTTTAAGGAGTTAATGAACAATGTAATAATTAACAATGAGCAATTAACAATTAGGACCGATGTGTAATCCGAACTGTGCAATTCTACTTTTCGGGTCTGCGCGTGTATTGTAACAAAAGCTATGGTTTATAAAGTTTACATCTCAAAATGCCGGTTTATGGCAAATGATTAACACTGCAAATACATGTTAAAAATCCCCTATTTATATGAAACATATTTTACCAATACTCACATGCCTTATTATTGGCCTGGTTGCAAATACAAGTTACGGCCAACAGACCTATTCATTCGGATATGACGCTGCCGGAAACCGGGAATCACGCACAATAGTGTTACCTCCCGGCCTTAAAAGCACTGCAACAGCCGATTCGGCTCAAAGCAAGGAATACAAGGAGACTGTCGGCGAATTGGAGATTATCCTGTATCCCAATCCCACGGAAGGACTGCTCACGGTTGAGCTAAAGAACCTCGATGAAACACAACCATCGTCCATAATGGTATATGATTACAGCGGCAGGCTGTTGCAAAGCAAAAACAACCTGGGCGCGGTCAATACCATTGACCTTTCGCAACTGCCCCGTGCTACCTATATACTCAGGGTCAGTTCCGGGGAACGGAAAACAGAGTGGAAGGTAGTGAAGCAATAGCACACCAGGAAATTAAAACCATACGACAATAAAAACCCAAAACAAATAATACCATGAAAAAAGCTATGTTCATCTTCGCAGTAGCCATTGCATTTATTGTTAGTTCAAATGCTCAGCTAAAGGTGTATACATCAGGCAATGTTGGCATAAATGCCACAGAGCCGTTAAGCCTGTTTTCGGTTGGAGGTAACGGCTTTGCCGATTCCCGTTCGACGTTTCATAATACCAATACAGCAAACAATCAGAAAGCGCTTAGGGTATATAAAACAATCCCTACCCAGTCATATTATGCTTACGGGTTGTTTTCTTCCATAGAACCAGGGGAGTCACGCGGTATTTTAGTTGGGCTTTTTAGTACCGCATACCGGGGAGCAACGCCCTATTCTAAGGGTCAAACCTGTGGTGTGAGAGCCCAGGCAGGCAATGCAACTACTGGTTACAACTATGGATTGCTGGCGGAGATAGTAGGTGCCAACAATGGTGCAGCAATATATGCAACAGTTCCGGGTAAGGGTATAGCTGGCACAGATGGAATGTATTCAGGTTATTTTAGGGGAAATGTAAAAATGGAAGATGATCTGAATGTGGCAGGTCTTTTCACCAATTCCGACATAAACCTGAAAAAAGAAGTTGAAAACCTGGATTCTGACAATGTAAAAAAGTTACTACAGTTGCAGGCTATTAAGTACAAATTAAAAACACCTGCGGAATTAAGCGCATTTTCAAAAGAAAGTTCAGATACAGCAAAGGTTGAGGATATAAAAAAGTATGAAAATGATCCGACATATAACAGGGATTACATTGGCATATCGGCACAGGAACTGCAGAAAGTATATCCCGAGATAGTGAAAACAGAGGAAGATGGTTTTCTGAGTGTGAATTACATAGAGCTTATCCCCGTATTAATAGAAGCCATTAAAGAACAACAGGCAGAGATAAAAAGACTGGAAGACAAGATCAGTGTATTTATTGAAAATAAGGGAGCCAATTAAGAAAGACAAATGACATGGATAAAGCACTTTTTTAGCATTCATTTTTATACATGACATAGTATTTCTGTAAATCCAGTATATCATGAAAATACACATAGCATTTTCCTTAGCGGCAATAATTTTTACAAGATTATTGCCAATGTTACTTATGGCTCAACCAACAACTGTTAATTTGAATAGTGCAATAAGCGGGAACCATCTCTATGAAGCAAGTCAGGAAATCAATTTATTACCGGGTTTTGAATATAACAATTCTTTAGGTGGAGATTTCACTACTCGAATAGTTTCTTCAAATGGTCAATCATATGCATTTACAGAAACGACAGAGAGTACAACTTTACCTGTTGTTACAACATACCCGGTAGGAACAATAGTTGGTAGCCAGGGGGTCAGTTCTACAGGTGCTGCTACCTACTCAATTCCCATTAGCGTTTCACCGGGAGTTTTGGGTATGACACCTGGGTTGTCAGTGAATTATAATAGTCAGGGAGGAGAAGGATTAATGGGGTATGGTTGGGAGCTTACAGGGCTGTCCAGTATTACCAGAGTGCCAAGCGATCTTTACCATGAAACAGAAATAAGCACTATTCAGTTTAATGCAAACGATCATTTTGCACTGGATGGGCAACGGTTATTATCAGTTGCCACTTCAGAATACAGGACAGAGATAGAGACATTTTCAAGAATTATAGCTTATGGAACAAATGGAAATCCAACCTACTTTACTGTTGAGACCAAAGATGGAAAGATACTGGAATACGGAAATACTACGGATTCGCGGATTGAAGCCCAGGGTAGGACCGAAGGATTGATATGGAATCTTAACAAGATAACCGATAAAAATGGAAATTATATTACCATAACTTATTATGAAAATAATACAACAGGAGAATACTATCCCTTAAGTATCAACTACACAGGGACAACACGCAAATCACCTTTCAATTCAATAACCTTTGATTATCAGGTAAGAGCTTTACCACTAGTTTCCTATATTTCTGGTAGCAAAATTACACTGGGACATTTGATTAGTAATATTAATGTTGTAAATGAAGGGACAACCGTACACAGGTATAATTTTCAATATCATGCAACCGCATCAAGACTAACCGAAATTATTGAATACGGGAAGAATAATAGCAGATTAAATTCTTCACTAATAACCATGGGTAATGCGGATATTTCACTTGCTGAGAAGGTTTTTGCTTCATCAGATCGATATAAATATTTTCAGGATGATTATAATGGAGATGGCAAGGAAGATTTGTTTGCAGTTTATACTATTAATAGACAGTGGGTACTATATCTTGCAAATGATGTGCTTGGTTTTTCTCAGGCCGCAACTGGCACATTACCTGCCAATTATAAAATAAACTTTATTTACACCGGTGATTATAATGGTGATGGGTTGGGCGACATAATGCTTTTCAGGCTGGAAGATAGTAAGTATATTCCATCTTTTTTGATTTCTACAGGAGGGAGCTTTGTTGTTACTAATTATTCAAGCTCGAATGCGAATTTTGCTACTGATTTTACTTTCTTTACTGGCGATTTTAACGGGAATGGCATAACAGATCTATTGGTTAAGAAAGCTGGAGGTTATAACTGTATTAATTATGAATTTAACATCCCACAGGTTACCTATTCTGTATTTGGGCAATCAACAATAACCTGGGGGGATAATTCATTAAGTGAAATAAAAGAAGTACCACTGGATATTAATGGAAATGGAAAAACAGATTTGATGACTGTGGATGTTAATGGTTGTAGATTTTACGAAAATGGTAATGGTAAAATGAGATTATTATTTTCTTCTGCATATCCAACTACCAGCAATGTATATCTTTTTGGAGATTTTAACAGTGATGGGAATACAGACCTTTTTTCATTTGATAGTTATAATAATTGGAAAATATGTTTATCTAAGGGCACCGGTTTCAATTTGATAGACAATACAACCTTGAGCGGTTTTATTCCGGATATAAGTTATAATAATTACTATACACATGATGCTAATGGTGACGGGAAATCTGATGTGATTGTAATAGGGCGTGGCACAAGCATAAATAATCCAGTAAAGATTTTTGTCGCCTACAGTAATATCAACGGACAGGGTTTGGATTTACAGACATATGAGCCACCATCCAGCCTGGTTGTAAACAGATATTGCAATTATTTTTCGGATTACAATGGTGATGGGAATACAGACTTTTTGTATATTAATGGTTCTACAGGAATTATTTATACCATTTGCAGAGGTAGAAATCAATATCTTATTTCCACAATTAAGGATGGCTTTGGGCAAAATATTGGATTCTCTTACAAACCTATTTCAGATGTCTCGGTTTATACAAAAGGGAGCCTTTGCTCCTATCCATTGATTGATTATCAGGGACCCCTATATGTTGTATCATCCACATGGAGCGACAACATAAATAACACCCAATCTACAACAAATTATACCTATAATTCAGCCCGAGTACATCAAACAGGTAAAGGTTTTCTTGGGTTTGCTACCATTACATCGAATAACCCAACAATGAACAGAAAAACTATCAATCAATACGAGTACAACCCTACATATTATAATGTCGCATTAAAACAGAGCAATACTTACACTTCCGATGATATTTGCATTACACAAAGTGTTTTAACTAATTCCTTTATTGATTATGGGAATAAGAGAATACTGCCATATGTTAGCCAGGTTATAGATAATGATTATTTATCCAATTCATGTAAGACGACAATTAATAACATTAATAACGATGGTAATCCGACCACAATATCGGAAATGTATGATGATGGTTCATATAATACAACTTCTTATACAAATTATGTAAGTTCGGGATCCTGGATGCCTTGCAAACCACTGACAGTTACAAAAACAAGGAAGCACTATGCTGATGCAGCTACTTTCAGTCTCGCTACAACCTATACGTATAATTCATCGACTGGCCAGATTTCAACGGAAACAACAGGGCCTCTTACTACTACATATCAATATGATACGAATGGAAATATAAGTTATTTAACGCAATCTTCGGGAGGTACAAGCCGGACAATACATTATGAATATGATGATCAGGGTAGATTTGCTACCGATATTTATAATCATTTGAATCATCATACGCAACGCGTTTATGATAATGCAACAGGAAATGTTTTATCAGAGACTTCCCCAAATTCTCAAATCACCAGTTATACTTATGACAATTTCGGAAGAGTAGTAACGGTTACACATCCTACAGGACAGGTTGTTAATGTTTCATACCAATGGGCAACCGGCACAAGGCCTCAGAATGCCATGTATTATAAATTAACAACAAGCACAGGGTTACCTTCTGTGAAAGAATATTACGATGCATTTGGAAGAGTTATAAAAACAGAAAAGACTGGTTATAATGGAACTCTCATAAGAACCAATACAATTTACAATACAAAAGGACAAGTTATTAATCAAACCTTACCTTACTATTCAGGACAACAAGCTTATGCCCGTGAATATTCTTATGATGATTTTGGAAGGATAGCCATTGACGCTGGTCCAACGGCCATTACAACTTACACATATTCAGGGAAGAAAATTCAAACCGTAGCAGGTGGCTTATCAACCTCAAAAACAGTAGATTCACAGGGGAATCTGGTTTCAGTTACTGATGATGGAGGCACAATAAGTTATACATATAAGAGCATTGGAAAACCTGGTATAATTACTACTAATGGTAGTTCATGGGCAATAGTATATGATTCATATGGTAGACGAACACAGTTGACAGACCCAAACGTAGGGACTATTACATATGGCTATAATGGTTTTGGTGAACTTACAGCTCAGGCTGATGCTAATGGTAATTCACATACCATGACCTATGATGCTCTTGGTAGAATGCTTACCCGGGTGGGATCAGAGGGGACTACGGCATATACATATGATCCAACTGGCAATCCGGGGCTATTAAGCTCTGTGACATATCCGGGTGGAAGTGAAAGCTATGGTTATGATTCATACGGCAGGATGATCTCGAAATCAAAGGTTATTATTGATGAAAGTAGCACAACGTATACAACAAGTTACACTTATAATGCATTAGGAAAGCTTACTTCAAAGACTTATCCTTCATCCTTTGCAATAAATTATGGCTATAATTCAACCACGGGTTATCTGACAACCATTAGGCGCAGCGATAACAATGCTTTAATATGGCAATGCAATGGAATGAATGCGCTTGATGATTACACTCAGTACACTTATGGTAATGGGTTGATTACCACCAAGACATACGATAGTTTTTCCAATCTTAAGGGCAAGCAAACAAGTAATAGCGTTCAAAACCTGAGCTATATTTTTGATCCCATGACAGGGAACCTGCTAAGTCGTTCAGATGTTAACCGTGGTTTAACAGAGTCTTTCAACTACGACAATTTGGCACGGTTATCAGGTATTACAGGTCCATCAACGCTTACAACAAATTACAATTCAAATGGTAATATCCTGTTTAAAACAGATGTGGGAGATTATTCCTATGGAACACTTCCCCATGCTGTAACAGGAGTTACTAATCCACAGGGCAATATAACAACGGAACAGGAAATTACCTATAATAACCATAATAAAACACAAAGCATAACTGAGGATAATCTAAATATACAGTTTACCTATGATCATAATTTCAACCGTACCAGTTCAAAATTATTTCAGAATGGTTCAATACAGAAAACGGTCTATTATTTAGGTAATTATGAAAAGGAAGTAAGTGGTAATAATATTCGCCAGTTGAATTACATTGGCGTTGGAGATGGTGTGGCAGCTATATATGAAATAGTTAATGGCACTGGAACCATGTATTACGTACATACAGATCATTTAGGATCCTTTGATGCCATAACAAACTCAAGCGGGTCTGTGGTTGAAACATACAGTTTCGATGCCTGGGGAAGGCGACGCAATGCTTCCAACTGGACTTATTCCGGTTTGCCTGCCAGTTATTTGTTTAGCCGGGGGTATACAGGCCACGAGCATATTGATGTCTTTCAATTAATTAATATGAACGGAAGGATGTATGATCCGTTATTGGGTCGTATGCTTGCTGCCGATAACTTTGTTCAATTTCCAGACTATACGCAATCATTTAATAGATATGCGTATTGCCTGAATAATCCGCTTAAATACATTGACCCTTCAGGAGAGAAAACATGGTTTGGAAAATTGTTTGAATGGATTGGAAAACATAAAGAAGACATCTTATTCTCATCAATTGACCCAACCTACCTTTTAGGAAGATTAAATACTGAAAAACACTACAGTGTCAAACAAGCAATATACAGATCATTTAATAATGTTGCTCTATTTAATATTCCATATTTACTTTATAATAAATTGTCAGACAATCCAAACTATAATATTAGACTCGATAACTTCCTTCATGGCAGACCAAATATAAATGGAACTGGTAGCACAACTCCCATTTTGACAAATTGTGCAGGTTATTGTTCTAATACCTATTCCAATTATGTGGGAAGTAATTTAGTAGTGAGACGCACTACAGAAAGGGTTTTTGGATATGTGCCTGGTCTTGGTACTGTTTATGGAGAAAGCGAACTACCTCCTAACTGTACTCTTTGGGATGGATTCTATTGGACTCAACAAGGAGAAAGAGCATGGGGTGTTGCTTATCAGAACGATATATATATATCTCCTGCCGCACAACAGGCTGGCCCTGCACAATTGTTTACAACAATAGCACATGAATTGGTTCATGTTTGTAATTATTACGATTGTTTGGATATTACTAGTCCTAATGGAAGAGTCCAAACAGAGTACGCAGCACATTCATATTCAGCGTTATATGCAGGAAGTATGGGTTGGCATGATCTTCAACAAGAACATCATAATTTAACCGTATATCGCTATAATCCAGTGGAAATTGATCCTAGGTATAATAATTTTAGTTTACCATTTCATCCATATCCTTGATGCCAAATTATTTCTTCTGCGATTAAAATAAAATACACATGAGAATATTTCTATATGGATTATTTTTATCTTGTTTGATAAGCTTTATTCCCGGATGTAATCAAACCCCTAAGCCATTTTTGCTAAATTTGGAAGAGTGTTCAATAGAGACTAAAGACAGTTCTTTCGATAACAAACTCTATCCCTTTATTGAATCCGAATATAAAACATCAGAAATGATGAAATATTTTAAAAAGGGAGTAAAGATAGATAGCATTCTTAGTAAACAATATAACGGAGATACGGTTGTGTTTTATAAATATTATGATGAAAGTTCCCATTTTATTTTTTCATTATATAATTATAGCAATGGAAAATACAATTATGAAATTGCTTCATTTCAAATAAGTTCGAACATATTGAAATTTAAAAACAACATAGAATGTGGTATGACCAGAAAAGAGCTTTTTAATGCAATTAATTTCAAAAAAGTTAGTTGTGATACAGTCAGTATTCATTATGGTTTTAGGGGATACTATTTTGTATTTATATTTCAAGATAATAAACTTAAACAAATGTCGAAAGAATATATACAATAAAATATTCTTAAAAGCTTTAATCATTATCACGCACAATAATGCAAAAATTTCTTATTTTTTTGGAGGTCTGAAAAATCGCCACCATGGCTTATGCTTTAAGTAATATGAGAATTATCAAGAGATGTCTTAAGGGAAAATTTGTGACCGGACATGTATTAGTTTTTCTGATTTTTTCTTTTTATACGAATGTTTTCGGTCAGGAAAAAGAGAAAAACGGGTATATAGGATTTGCCATTGGCCCTTCGTTTCCCATTTCTGATTTCGGGGATCAATCAAAAAAAAATGTTAGTTCAGGATATGCAGAAATAAGTAGTCATGATTATAGGTTGGATTTTGGATATAGGCTTGGAACACACTATGGATTATCAGCTTCGTATTTTGTTCATCAGTTTGACGTTGATACAAGCTCAACTGATCTTTCCTGGGGTTTATCAGGCATAGTTGCAGGCCCGATGGTTATAGTTCCATTATCGAATAAAATTCTTTGTGAGGTAAGTTTCAATTTTGGATATGTTGGAGGTGTGCTTTCAGTTGATAATGAATTATTTGATGAATTATCGGGTCACGGACTTGGTATTGTCCTAAAAGGTTTGATAAGGTATAATATATTAAAAAGATGGTGTGTAATTGTTGAAACAAGCTATTTGACTACAAATCAGAGATTGAAAATGGGGACGACAAAAAATATACAGGCGATAAATCTAAGTTTTGGAGCGGGATTCAGATTGTAAATTACCTCTAATGGTTAGTGTGGCATTAAATGCCCCTCCGCCAGGCGAAGTTTCTTTGAAGCTATTTTCAAACCCGGAGCTCCGGAAACGAAATTCAAGAAATCGCACCGTTGGGAGTGGTTTTAAGCATCCCATGGGTTAATCAATTGCAGCCCGTCAATATCCTTAAAATCAGAAACATTACGGGAAACTAATGTAAGTTCGTAAACCAATGCTGTAGCTGCAATTATGGCATCGGGCAGTTTTATTTTGTGTTTTTTGCGTATGTCGGCAGTTTTATATTTTATGGGCTGTTCCAGTTCTACTACCAGGGCATCGCCAATAAAATTGCGTAAGACCTCCATATCCTTTTCAGTTGCAGCTTTCCAACAAAGCAGTTCAATCTCTGTAATGGCTGAAATCACTGGCCGGGCTTCGCTAACCAGGTTGTCCATAAATTTTTCGGTCGAAGGCGGGAATTGCTGTTGCAGGTAATAAATGACCGTGTTTGTGTCCCAGATATATTTTATTCCCATGAGCTGCGCAAATCGTTTAGCTGGTCGTTAACTTCATTAAGAGGTTGCTTTTGCATGGCACCTTTATATTTGGAGACCCAATTTATGTCCCCTTCTTGTTGGGTTTTTTCTTTTCGTACACGGATCAGCTTCAGGAGTTCCATATCCTGTATCAGCTTTACAGCTTTGTGGTTTATTATATCTATTGTCAGTGTCTGCATAATGTCTATAAATTATTTAACAGCAATATTTTGTTGAAAAAAATCCTGAAATTTTTTCTTTGTGTGCATGGTGTCAATCATCCGGTAGATAACATTCTTGTCATCATCTTCCAGTTGTTCAATCAGTTTAATCTTTTCGGTAGTAGTCTTATCTTCTACTGTAACCGCTTTTGGCAAGCTATCGTCAGGGTTTAGTATCTGGTCTACAGTTACATCAAACAGTTTTGCCAACTTGTTTAAAATGTCAATAGAAGGTTGCCTGTGGTCATTTTCAACTCTATTATAATTGCTTTGGTTCAAACCAACTTCAATAGCGACTTCTTTTTGTTGCAAGCCCTTTTGTTTCCTGAGTTCTTTTATGTATTCACCTACTGTCATGGCGAGAAATATTTACTACAAAAATATCAAAAAGAGCAACTATTAACAAGAAGTTGAAAAATAAAACAATTTAAACGGTAGTCGAAGACTACAGAATAGAAACGGCGAAGTTAAGAAAACTTCTCCGAGCGGAGATAAATAGTCAGAAAAGTTTATTACTGTATCAGGTTATAGCAATTTTAAAACAATACCTTCGTGTCTTAGTGTCTTCGTGGCCTAAATATGAATTTACTGCCTGTACTCAATTATCAATATTTGCAATAAGGCCGGAAAATGGTGTATTTTTCATAAAAATTTGATTTACCATGAAAAGGTTCATGCTGTTGTTATTATCTGTATTGGTGCTGCTTTCCTGCCAAACCCATTCAGGAAACTGGCAGTTGGGTGAATTTGTGAAACCTTCTGAAAATCCAATCCTCGAAGCAGACAGTACCTTCTTGTTTCATTGCCCTGTCAGGGATACCCTTGTGCGCTGGCAAAAAGCGGATGTATTTAATCCGGCTGCCATGGTAAGGGATAACAAGGTATATGTATTGTTTCGTGCCGAAGATAATCCGGCTGCAGGTATTGGAGGCCGCACTTCACGTATTGGACTCGCCGTAAGCACGGACGGGATTCATTTTGAAAAATTCAATGATCCGGTGCTGTATCCCGACAGCAGTGAATTCATGCAATACGATTACCCCGGAGGTTGCGAAGACCCGAGAATTGTTGAAACGGAAGAAGGAACATACGTTATGGCTTACACCAGTTGGAACAGCAAAATTGCACGTTTGAGTATTGCTTTCTCAAAGGACCTGGTACATTGGAAAAAGCATGGCCCAGCCTTTGCCAGGGCCTACAATGGAAAATTCCTCGATACATGGTCGAAATCGGGAGCCATTGTTACCCGCCTGAGAAACGGCAAGCTGCTGGCGGAAAAGATCAATGGCAAATACTGGATGTATTGGGGAGAGCAATTTGTTAATGTTGCCTGGTCCGATAACCTAACCGACTGGACCCCTATGCTTGATGGCAAAGGCGAACTTGCCAAAGCCATTGAACCCCGGAAGGGAATGTTTGACAGCAATCTCACGGAACCGGGACCTCCCGCCTTGCTTACCGGTAAAGGTATCCTGTTGATGTATAACGGGAAAAATGCTTCGGGCGAAGAAGGTGATCCAGATATTCCCGCAGGCACCTATTGTGGCGGACAAGTTTTGTTCGATAAAGATGATCCGGCTAAGGTGCTCAAACGGGCCGATAATTATTTTATAAGGCCCGATCTGCCGCATGAAGTATCCGGTCAGTATAAAGCAGGTACTACGTTTATCGAAGGGCTTGCCTTTTTTAACAACAGCTGGTATCTGTATTACGGAACCGCTGATTCAATGGTTGGTGTGGCAATTGCACAGTAATTGCCTGGCAGAAAGAACGGTATTTACTAAACTCGTCCCAGGGGTCGGACCAGAATTCCCAGGGGTCGGACCAGAATAATAATTTAATATACAGTCTCCCAGGGGTCGGACCAGAATAATAATTTAATATACAGCCTAATAAGGTTGTTTTATAGTCATTTTTTGGCCTTAGAGTACTTTTTTTGACCCTGTTTTTGATACGCTAAGGAAAAACCTAAAGGAACAGTAAGGGCATAAAATCCTTAGAGGTCCGTTTTTGATATCAAAAACGAGCTTCTAAGACCATAAAATGAACATTATTAATATTTATAGCATTAAATAACAGCATATTAGTCTGGTCCGACCCCGATGATACTGATGATCCAGTCCATCACCCTTTCAGCACTGCAAGGGCACTGTCGTAATCGGGTTCCTGGGCGATTTCGGGAACCTGCTGGTGGTAAATGATTTTACCCTGTTCATCGAGCACGATTACAACACGCGACAGCAAACCAGCCATGGGGCCGTCGGTGATCTCAAGGTTGTATTTTTTGCCTACTTCACCCAATGGGAAATCCGACAGGGTAATGGCGTTGGTTATGCCTTCGGTGCCACAAAAACGCGATTGCGCGAAGGGCAGATCGCGCGAAATGCACAGTACCCGGGTGTTTTTTAAACCTGCTGCCTCCTGGTTGAATTTTCTTACCGAAGCAGCGCAAATGCCGGTGTCGATACTGGGAAAAATATTCAGCACCAGCCGCGAGCCGAAGTAGTCCCTGAGGTGTACGCGCGATAAATCATTGGCGGTGAGTTCGGCATCGTGTGCCATTGTTCCCTTTGCAGGTAATTCACCTACAGTGTGTATGGGATTTCCTTTTAAGGTAATAGTTGCCATATTGCTCTTGTTTTTTCAATGGTTTATTCACTTGTACTAACAAAAGACAATGGCAGATGTTCAACCAAAAATCAATTACCCTGTCAGGGCAGTGTACTTTATTCTAATAGCCGGTCCACTTGCTGAAATCGTACCCTTTGTAGGCGTCGCATTTAGAGCATAGGTGAATTTTTTCGCGCTGACCTTTGTTAAGCCATTCGCGGTATTGCTGATTGGGGTTCCCGAGCCATATTTCCTCAACGGTTTGTTTTTTGACATCGCCGATGATACCACGGCCAAAAGCATCCCAGCAACACAGCACAGCCTGTCCGTCGGACATGAAAAACATTTCCTGCTTTATCTTTGGGCAGGGGGCGTTGAAACAGGTGGTCTGGCCACTCCAGGGCCAGTCGTACAACTGGGTAATAATTGCCTCATCGGCATGCTGACGCCAGAAATTGATAAAATCGGTTTGCTCGTTTTTGGTGAATTCCAGGTCGATCATTCTTACCTCGACATGGCACTTGCTGCCCTGGTGGTTGCGTTCGTCGATGAAATGCAATACATTTTTTATGATGGTATCGAATTTTCCGCCACGCCCGCTTTTTTTGAAAGTTTCTTCAGTAAACCCGTCGATGCTAAAACGCATCCAGTCGATCCCGGCTTCGAGGGCGGCTGCCACATCAAATTTCGGATGAAAATTGCCGTTTGAGTTGAATTCAACTTTCGCTGTTTCGTCCTGCTTGATATAGCGTATGATCTCGGGCATGCGCAGGTCAACGAACGGCTCATTGATCATAAACGGGCGGTAGATGATCCCGCGACCACGCGATTCATCGATTATTTTTTTCCATACCCATTCTTCCATGTAGTTGGGACCGCGTTTCATTTCATCATGTGGGCAAAAAACGCAGTGGCTGTTGCAGACAATCGAGGTCTCGATCTGTATGTATTTAGGAAATAATACCATATTGTTGTTTTAATATGTTAATGATTATATCTGTTGCGCCAATGTTGTCGTGTATCAGGTTCCGTGCCTTTTCACCCATGGCTTTCCGGAGGGTGTCGTCGCGTATCAGCAGGGCCATTTTATCATACAACTCCTGCTGGTTGCTAATGGTAAATGCTCCTCCAACCTTCAGCAATTCACCTGCTTCATATGAGTTCAGGTGATTGGGGCCAAAAATAACAGGTTGTCCGAAAATAGCAGGTTCCATCACATTGTGAATGCCTTTTCCAAAGCTTCCGCCTATGTAGGCAATCTGTGTTTGCTTATACAACCTGGCCAGCAAACCAATGGTGTTGAATATGACCACCCTGGACGCGCTGGTACCTGATCCGGAAAAATCGGTATAACGTTGGGTCTGAATCCCGTTGCGCGAGAATACCTGTTCTATATCGCGCAGGTGGTTGTCGTGCAGTTCGTGCGGTACCACTATTACCCTGATGGCGGGGAATTCGTTGCATAATTTTGCCAGTGCCGGCAGCAGGTGTTTTTCGTCGGCCGGCCATGTGCTTCCGGCAATAAGGGTGAGGGCCCCGTCGGGCGCAAAGACCGTTACATCGCCTGCATCGTTGGCCCGCATGCCCCTGTTGTAAACATGGTCATAACGTGTGTCGCCTGCCAGGGTGTATTTGTTTTCGTCGGGTACCATGGCCTGAAACCGCTTTTTGTCTGCCTCGGCAATGGGGAAAAGGTGTGAAATTTTATTGTACACCAACCGGTTAAAGCCTTTGGAAACCCCTTTGTCTCTTCTCGAATCGGCTGAAAGGGTGGCCGAAGTGACCACAATGGGAATGCCCAGGCGGGATGCCTCCATCACGTGGTTGGGCCAGATGTCGAATTTCGAAATGATCCACAGGTCGGGTTGAAGTAGTTTAAACAGTCGTCGCGCCTGGAATCCGCTGTCGAGGGGCAGGTAAAATTTTAGGTCGACTTCGGCAGGGTTACGGGCGAATTTATAGCCCGAGGGAGAGAAGAAGGAAACCATGATATATAGCAAGGGGTCGAGCGCTTTCAACTTCTCGATGATGGGAACAGCCTGCAGCCATTCGCCGGCAGAGGTACAATGAAAAAGAATGCGTTTTCGCCCGGAAACCTTTCCGATAGCATCATGCAGCATCGCGAACTGGTTTTTCCTGGCTTTACGGCCTTCGCGTATTTTGGCATTGAACAGCGATCCGATTCCGAAACCCAACCAGATAGCCGGTACTACCAGCACATTGTATAATATTAACCAGATATACGACATAGGCTGAGGTGTTGATCAGGGTAAAAATGTTAAGGCTGCCGCTATTACGTTCCCGGCAGTGATATCTTTCATACAACGGAAATGTTTTTTGGGACAGGAATTCAGCCCGTTATGTGTACAAGGGCGGCATGAAACCTGCGTTTCAACTACTATGCTGTTTTGTTCGATGGGGAAATAACCCAATTCGCGCGTTGTTGGGCCATAAATGCCAACAACAGGCTTTTTCTGCGATTGTGCCAGGTGCAACAGTCCCGTGTCGTTGGCAATTACCAGCGTACTATGCTGCAGTAATGCGGCTGATCCTGCCAAACTGAGTTTCCCGGCCATACTTACCGAGCGCTGGCCAATGGTACCGGCAATACGGTTGCAAAGCTCCTCGTCACCAGGTCCGCCATGAACCACCACGAAGGCATTTTTTTCGGCAATCAGGTGTCTGGCGGTGGCCACAAAGCCTTCGGGCAGCCAGCGTTTGTTGAAATAGGTAGCGCTGGGACAAATGACCACCAATGGCGCAACAAAGTCGTGTCCGGCTTCTTTCAGCATGGCGTGTGCTTTTTCCAGCGCATCAGGGTGGATGTGAATTTCAGTACCCTGGCCGTCGTATTGGATGCCGAACCGGCGCACGGCGTCGAAATACCGCTCATATACCGGCTTGACCTTTCCGTAGAGGTTAATGCCTGTCCAGATCAGCAGGGTTCTTTTGGCGATTAGTTTGCGATAGGTGGTGTTATACCGCGCCCCCAGGCCATAACGCAGGAAACGTGAACGCAGGTTCCGGTGTATGTCGAGGTAAAGGTCGAATTGTTGTTGCTTCAGTTCCTTTTTTGTCTTCTTCAGGCCGGCCATGCCCTCGCTTTTGTCGAAGGTGATCAGCTCGTCGATATAAGGGGAATGTTCCAGCAATTCCCTGAACTGCTTTTTGATCAGAAATGTAATATGCGCATGGGGGTATGCCTTTCTGAGCGATCGGAGCAGGGGAGTTGTCAGTATAATGTCACCAATCGAGCTGAGTCTAACAACAAGTATTTTGTGAACGTCTGTCAATGGCATGGTTATGAGGAGGGCAAAAGTAAAAATTTTCAGGTGAATGACAAATGATCAATGGAAACCTATTCGCGGATAACTTTTACCTCACCATGGAGGCCAAGTTTGATAATACCCGAAGGTTTACCCCTGTATGGGAAGTCTTGTTTGTGCTTAACCACGTAATGAGCCGAGGCAATGATGGCGGGATCTATTTCGTGAAAGTTCGAAGGGAAAGGTTTCCCGCTGATGTTCGCGGAGGTTGAAACAATGGGTTTCCCGAATTGTTGGATCAGCCGTTGGCAGAATTCGTCATTTACCAATCGTATGCCAACGGATCCGTCTCCGGCCACCAGTTCCGGCGCCAGGTCGCGTGCACCCGGGTAAATGATGGTGAGTGGTTTGTCGGTCACTTCCAGTAGGTTCCAGGCTATTTCCGGCACTTCCGCTACATATTCTTCAAGCTTTTCGGGCGAGTCGACCAATACCAGCATACTTTTTTCATCGGTACGTTGTTTGATGCGGTAGATTTCTTTCACGGCATTGCTGTTGGTGGCATCGCAACCCAGTCCCCAAATGGTGTCGGTGGGGTAGAGCAATATGCCGCCTTCCCTGAGGACTTTTACTGCTGCCTGAATATCTTCAATCATCGCCAAGGACTTTGTTATAAACTTTCATGATGTTGGTGGCTACTTTATCGGCGTCGAATTTCCGGGCGTGCCGGTAACCTTCGGCGATCATTTTCTCCTGTAATTCGCGATCGTAGAGTACTTTTTTGATGGCAGCAGACATTTCCTCAACATTGTTGGGATCGACATAAAGGGTATGTTCACCGCCAACTTCGGTCATTGAACTGGCACGCGAAGTGATAACCGGAACCCTCGAATACAAGGCTTCGAGAATTGGTATGCCAAATCCTTCGAATATGGACGGGTACACAAACAGGTCGGCCAGTTGGTAGAGTCCCGGCAGGTCCTGGTCCTGCACAACATCGCAAAAGATGATGTTAATGAGGCTGTGTCTTTCGATAAACTCAATAACCTTGTTCAGGTAGGGGGTTGGTTTACCGATAACCACCAGGGGTATATCAATTTTTCCGTAGTGCAGCGCTTTGATAAGGGTCAGCAGGTTTTTCCGTTCTTCGATGGTACCCACGTAAAGGATAAAGGATTTGGGCAGCAGGTATTTCATCCGCAGAATTTCTTTTTCGATCAGGGGTACTTCGGCATTGAACACAGGGTTGCATCCCTGGTAAACCACGTCGATTTTTTCGCCGGGAATGTGAAAGAATTCCCGGATGTCGTCAGCAGTTTGGTGGCTAACGGCAATAATTCTGTCTGATGCCTTGCAGGAATACCTGAATTTTTTTTCGTAAATGGTGCGGTCGACCAGGCGGTACATATGCGGAAGTCGCAGAAAAATGAGATCGTGAATGGTGACGATTGACTTCACCTGTTTTTTGGGGAAGTTAAAAGGAATTTCGTGTGAAAGTCCGTGAAAGATCTGAATCCGATCGCGCGCCAGTTCTTTGGAAAGATAGAACGAATGCCAGTAATCTCTGAGAAACCGGTGCATCAGGCGGGTCGGGACCTTAACCTCTACAAGACCTGGCGTGGGTTCGTACAAATCGGGATTAAGGCCTGGTGTATAAAGCAGGTAAGTGTTTTCGGGGTATTTTTCCGACAAGCCCTGTATCAGGTTTCTGCTGTAGCTTCCCAGTCCGCTTTTGTTAAAGAAGGCACGTTGTGCATCAAATCCTATTCGCATAGCCGTTTGGCATTTTGCATTTCATTGTGCCTGTAAAAATAATGTATTTCGGGAATTAATGGCTTTCGATTTTTATATCCTTAACATTGAGTTGAATAGAGGTTTCTCCCCTGAAGTTGTTTTCAAAAACGGTATAGGCAATGTCAAACGAAGCGCCGCGTTTAATTTTGGCCAGGTGTGTTGCCTGGTTAAAGGCAATGGCCCGGTAAAAGGTAAAGGGGTTGTCTTCCTGTATAAGACCAAGTTGAAGGTGTTCCTCTTCGGTGCCTACAACGCGTGCTGTGCCATTGTCCGAAACACTTTCAGCAAAAAATACGGGATTCAGGTTTTCGGGTCCGAAGGGTTCGAATTGCTTTAAAATTCTCAGGAATTTAGGTGAAATTTCATTGAAGTTGAGTTCGGCATCAATCTCTACCTGCGGGATCAGCATTTCGGGAGAGATGGAAT
>CAZUBW010000002.1:95429-96532 GCA_964618645.1 uncultured Bacteroidales bacterium
TTGAGTTCGGCATCAATCTCTACCTGCGGGATCAGCATTTCGGGAGAGATGGAATTCTTAACCACTTCTTCAAAGCGATCGCGGAATTTCTGTATGTTTTCCACTTTTAGGGTGATGCCGGCGGCATACATGTGTCCGCCAAAACTTTCGAGAAAGGGTGAACATTCAGAAATGGCCTGATATAGGTCGAATCCGGGGATTGACCGGGCTGAGCCGGTGGCATGTCCGTTTGATTCGGTAAGAATAATGGTAGGCCGGTAGTGGCTTTCGATAAGCCTTGATGCCACAATACCAACCACGCCTTTGTGCCAGCCCGGGTTAAAAAGCACGGTAGAGTATTTGTATTTATCGGCCCTGGCAATTTCCTGGAGGGCTTCTTCGGTAATGGATTTATCGATATTTCTGCGGGTTTGGTTATGTGAGTTGATTTTTTCGCAATGCAGCGCAGCTTCGGCGGTGTTTTCCGAGACCAGTAGTTCCACTGCCTGACCTCCCGATTCGATACGACCTGCAGCATTAATACGTGGCCCGATTTTAAACACTATATCGTCGATGGTGATTTGCTTATCGGTTAATCCCGCTACTTCAATGATAGACTTGAGACCAACAGAAGGTGAATGGTTCAGCTTTTTCAACCCGTGATGGGCCAGAATACGGTTTTCATCAACCAGGGGCACTATGTCGGAAGCAATACTTACGGCTACCAGGTCGAGGTAGCGGGCAATTTCTTCGAACGGGATATTGTTTTGCAGGGCATAAGCCTGGAGAAACTTGAACCCGACACCGCAACCTGAAAGGTATTTGAATGGGTAACCGGCATCGTGTCTTTCGGGATTAAGTATGGCATAAGCATCAGGAAGGGTATCGCCGGGAGTGTGGTGGTCGCAAATGACAAAGTCGATGCTATGTTCGTTGGCATAAGCTACCTTATCGTTTGCCTTAATCCCACAGTCGAGCGCAATGATAAGGGTTATTCCCTTGTTGATGGCGTAATCCACCCCTTTAAACGAAATACCATATCCTTCGGAATATCGGTCGGGGATGTAGTAGTCGACCTGGTCGGTGTGGCAACGGAGAAACGAATAGATCATGGATACCGAGGT
>CAZUBW010000002.1:96632-101915 GCA_964618645.1 uncultured Bacteroidales bacterium
ATTTCCGCATCGAGATCGTCCTGCAGGTTATGGTCTTCGTAAGTGATCTCATTGGTTAATGCCCAGCCTGCGTCGGGCTGGTATCCTTCGACCCACCAACCGTCGAGCACGCTGAAGTGGAGGGTGCCGTTCACGACAGCCTTTTCACCACTTGTACCCGAGGCTTCGAGCGGGCGGGTGGGGGTATTCAGCCAAACATCGGCTCCCTGAACCAGCGTACGGGCCAGGTTCATGTCGTAATTCTGGAGGAATATGATCTTTCCCAAAAATTCGGGCCGTTTGGAGATATCAATGATCATTTTAATGAGGTCCTGGCCGGCCCTGTCGTGGGGATGTGCTTTTCCGGCAAAGATCAGCTGCACCGGCCGGTCCGGTGTACTTAATATCTGTGCAAGCCGCTCGGGATTACGGAAGAGCAGGTGAGCCCGTTTATAGGTTGCAAACCTGCGGGCAAAGCAAATGGTGAGCGCCCTGTCGGAGAGTTGCCTGTTGATGGCCACAATCCGCCTGGGATCTTCATGCCGTTTCACCCAGTTTTCCTTATAGCGGTCTTTAATGGCATTGATAAGTTTAGATCTCAATTTTTGTTTGATATCCCATATTTTAGCATCGGGAACATCGTATATTTTTTCCCAGTAATCGGCATCGGAAAGGTTGTTTTCGAAGCCTTCGCCAAATGCCTCACGATGCAGTTTTTTCCAGCTTTTAGCTGTCCAGGTGGCGTAGTGAATGCCATTGGTGACGTAGCTGATATGCAGTTCTTCGGGAAGATATCCGGGCCAGAGTCGCGAAAACATTTGCTGGGTGACAGTTCCGTGCAACAGGCTGACACCGTTTACTTCCTGCGAGAGCCTGGCAGCCAGGAAACTCATGTTGAATTTCTCGTTCCAGGCATTAATACTGGACCGGCCCAACCCCATCAGCTCATTCCAGGTAATCTTCAGCCTGTCGGGGTAATGCCCTATGTACCTGCGCAGCAGCGCTTCTTCAAATTCGTCATGCCCTGCCGGAACAGGGGTATGGGTAGTGAAAAGCGTTGAACAGCGAACAATTTCTTTGGCCTCCGAAAATGTGAGGTTGTGATGCTGAATGTACCAGCGCATGCGCTCGAGCCCGATGAAGGCGCTGTGTCCTTCGTTGCTGTGAAAAAGATCGGGTTTAATGCCAACAGCATCGAGGGCACGGATACCGCCAATGCCGAGCAGCAGTTCCTGCTTCAGCCGGTTCTCGTTATTACCCCCATATAGATTATGGGTTATGCTGCGGTCTTCTTCGATGTTGTCGTTGAAATCGGTATCGAGCAGGTACAAGGTTACCCGTCCGACATTCAGTTCCCAGATACGCGCGTGCAAATGCCTTCCCGGGAGCATAAGGGTTACTGTCAGGAAGTTACCCTTATCATTGCGTACGGGCTTGACAGGTAGCTTTGAAAAATGCTGGAAATCGTAAATCGACTGCTGATCACCGCGTGTAGTAATCAGCTGGCTGAAATAGCCAAAACGGTAAAGCAAGCCAACACCGGTAATATGTACATTCTGGTCACTGGCTTCTTTCAGGTAGTCGCCGGCCAGTATGCCCAACCCTCCCGAATAAATCTTCAGGGAGTTGTGGAAACCATATTCCATGCTGAAATAGGCAATATGCGGCTTACGTGCGTCGGGCTTTTTGGCCATATAATCTGTAAACCGGTTGTAGACGCGGTTCAGCTTATCGATATAATCCTTATCGCGACTGATTTCGACGAGCTGGTTGTATTTTACCTGTTCAAACAAAATGGCTGGGTTCTGGTCGCATTTCAGCCATATTTCAGGATCAATGCTCTCGAACAATTCCTGTGCTTCATCGTCCCAGCACCACCAAAGATTTTCGGTAAGCTCTCCAAGTTTGTGCAGGGGCTCGGGGAGCTTTGAACGTACGATGATCTTTTTCCATTCGGGTTTGATTTCGGTTGGCGGAACGAATTCCTGAATGGCTTCGCTGGGGCGCTCTTCAATAACAACAAACTTGTCAATGCGTTTACCAACTTCCTGAAGTGCAAAGTCGTACGTCTGGTAATAATACTGAATCAGGCTTTTCCACAGGACTTTTCGTGATGTTTCGTAGGCTTTTTCCCGCAATATTTTCATTTCGGCTTCCGGGAGGTTGCATTTATGCCGGATGGCCTTAAATATGGCATCTACCACTTCGTGGTCGTTGTCGTCGTTACGTTCGATGACGGTGGCACATTCGCCGGTTCCGGGACACATATCGTTAATCCAAAGTCCGAATCCGGCCAGTGTGGTGGTAACCGTGGGCACCGAGAAAGCAAGGCTTTCGAGGGGTGTGTAGCCCCAGGGTTCGTAATACGATGCAAATACGGTTAAGTCGAGGCCGATAAGGAGTTCGTAGTAAGGAACATTGAAGATGCCGTCGTTTCCGTTCAGGTAAGAGGGAACGAAGAGCACTTTTACCTTGTCGTCTTTGCCGTTATTCAGCCCTGCTTTTTTTATCCTGTTCAGGATAGGATCCCATTCCGCATCGTGCAGGTTATGTGTCAGGTATTTCGAGCCGAAAGCGCCGTCGTTGCCAGGTTGTCCGGCAAGCAGGTCCTTACGTGGGCCATAATGGTTGGCCGGGATAAGTATATACGCGATAACGGGTTTGGAACAACCTTTTTCCGAACGGTTTAGCTCGCCCAGTGCATCAATAAAAAGATCGATGCCTTTGTTTTTGAACTCGTAACGGCCGCTGGTGGCAATCATAAAAACTTCGCTGTTGTATGTTTCACCAAACATGGTTCGCGCAATATCCAGGAGTTTCTTGCGGCCTTTTTCGCGCATCTCCCCGAATCTGTCGCCCGCGGGAACAAAGGTATCCTCAAAACCGTTTGGTGTAACCAGCGTAACCTCCTTCTGAAGCAGTTGTGAACATTCTTTGGCTGTTATCTCACTTACCGTGGTGAAAGCATCGGCTTGTTGTGCCGAAAGTTTTTCGGCTGACTGCTTGGCAATGATGTTGAATTCTTTGGCCACTTCATCGCCGTTGTATTTCTGGAGATCTTTATAAAGAGGCCGGTTATTGCCTGCCAGCGAGCGTCCTACAGCAGTCGCATGCGTGGTAAATACCGTACCAACCTGGGGAAGACGGTCTTTCAGGTACAATACGCCCGTTCCTGTCATCCATTCATGGAAATGGGCAATGATCCGGTCGTATGTATTGAGGTTGAATTTGATAAAGCTTTCAATTACACGGCCGGCCCCGTAGCCAAACAAGGCGGGCTCAACGTAGTCCCATTGTCCCGAAAGGGAGTCGAGTTTGTATTTTTCCCAGAGTTCAAAAAATATTTTGTCCTTATCCTGGAAAAGATTTGAAAAATTCAGAACGATGGCGATGGGTGAGCCGTTGATGTTCCAACGGCCTATTTTGAGCCGCAGACCTTCGGCTTCGGCCTGCCTGCGCCAGGCGCTGAATAACTGGGGATCTTCGATAAATTCGGGATTGTCATCGGATTCATCTTTTATCAGATCGGGGCCGATGAGGATCAGGTTATTGTGCAACACATCCACAAGGGTAAGCGCTTTTGTGGCAATAACGGTATGTATGCCTCCGACTTTGTTGCACACTTCCCAGCTCACTTCAAACAAATAGTCAGGAGTCAATAAATTCTTGCTCATAGAACTCAGTTTTATTCGACATTAAAATGGCCTCCGCCTTTAACGGCGAATGGCGAAAATACAACATGTAATTACTTTTTCCCCTTTTTTGCCTGTTTTGTTTTGGCTTTTTTGGACAGGGGAGTGGTAACTGATTTTAAGGTCTTTGCAGGTTTTACCGTTACTGTAGATTTTCCCGCTTTTACTGTTTTCAGGGGTTTTGCATCCTTTTTTACAGCTTTGGCCGGAACGGTCTTTTTAACAGCAGCAGTTGGCGATGTCTTTTTGGCTTTGGGAGTCCTGGATACATCAGTTTTGGCAACGGTGCTGATTTTTGATTTGGTTGACTTCAGCCTTTTCAATTCTGCTTCGTATTTCAGAATCAGCTCGTCTTTTTCAGTGATTACCTGCGTAAGTCCGGCAACTTCCTGGTCTGCGCTGCTTTCGGGTACCATTGAATTAACCCTGATGGAGAAATCGCTCAACACATTCATGTAATTGATGTAAGCTTCATAGGGTGTTTCGTAAGGGTTAAAATAGGCCTGTGTGGAACCGGCTGTGAAAAATTTGGTCGACATGTAATAGAAGTGGTCACTGGCCTGAAGATACCGCCAGTCCTTCTGTATTTTGGGATCGTCGCAACGGCTTACTTTATCAGCTAGTGTATACAACCGGTTAAAAGCATCCACCTGCAGCTCGTTTCCCAGCCACGCGGTAAGGTCGCGTTCTTCGTCGGCCCACGAAATGGGGTGGGGAACATTGATGGTGGATATGGGTAACAGCTTGCCGGTAATTTCAGCGGGTGAGCCGAAGGTGAAATTTGTCCTTTTGTATATTTGACCGGGCAGGGCTTTCAGAAAATCGAATATGCCCGATTCCATCCATTGGTGCTCTCCAAATGTTTCGTAATCGATGAAGAGGTTTATGGTTTCCTCTTTTTTGTCGAGCTTATTAAGCCAGCCGGCAAATTTTTCTGCTGTAAGGGGGTACTCCGACCAGCCGGTGTTGGAAAAGCGGAAGGCAATATCATCGCTTATACGGAAATTACGCAGTAATACTTTCAAACGCGGATTAACGGAATTGCAGTAGAGATAATTGGGGCTTTTCCAGCCGAGCACATGTTTCGGCCCCTCGGTGATCATGGCCTGGAAGCCCATTTCGGCAACATCGGCTCCTATTCTGTCGGAATAGATCAGTTCGGTATTGCGAAAAACTTTAGGCTCCTGTCCGAAAAGTTCTTTAATCCTGGCCCTGTGATCGTTTACCTGGCGCATGAATTCTTCCTTGTGCTTGAGCGAAGCCAGCGAATGTGAATAGGTTTCGGCCAGGAACTCAACCGATTTGGTTTTCGCCAGTTTTTGGAAACTCTCGATAACTTCAGGTGCATAAAGTTCGAGCTGGTCCAGTGCAATGCCCGATATGGAAAATGCTACCTTAAATTGGGTTCCGAATTCTTTGATAATTTGCCCGATTACTTTGTTGGCCTGCAGGAAGCTTCGCTCGGCCACACGCGATATGATCGACTCATTGAGGTAATCGTCATAGTAATAATGGTCATTACCAATGTTAAAAAACCGGTAACGCTTCAACCTGAATGGCTGGTGGATTTGGAAGTAGAGGCAAATCGTTCTCATAGCTAAAAATTGAATAC
>CAZUBW010000002.1:102015-144734 GCA_964618645.1 uncultured Bacteroidales bacterium
GGCTGGTGGATTTGGAAGTAGAGGCAAATCGTTCTCATAGCTAAAAATTGAATACAGTATTTAATTTAACAACGACTGGTAAATGTTCTTTACTTTTTCGGCTGCATGTTCCCATTTGAGATTATCAACCTCCAGGCGTGCATGCTTTTTGAACATATTGGGAAGCCCTTCATATTTGAGTATGCCATATATGGCGTCGGCCATGGCATGCGTATCCCAGAAATCGATTTTAATAGCATGATTCAGTATTTCTGAAACCCCCGATTGTCTGGAGATAATTACCGGCACATTCGATTGCATTGCCTCCAGGGGAGAAATACCGAAGGGCTCTGATATGGAGGGCATAACATAAACATCGCTGAGTGCAAACATGTGATGAACATCGTCGCCCTTGAGAAACCCGGTGAAATGAAAGCGGTGTCCGATTTTAAGTGTGGCCACCCGTCCTATCATGCGGTTCAGCATGTCGCCACTGCCGGCCATTACAAACCTTACATTTTTCATTTTCTGCAATACCAGGTGGGCCGCTTCAATAAAATATTCGGGACCTTTTTGCAGGGTTACCCTTCCCAGGAAGGTTACTATTTTATCGTCAATATATCTTTCAGCAGCTTTTAATGCAACATTGTTGACTGGTTCAACGGCATTGTGAACAGTTATGACTTTGTCCGGAGTGATCCCGTATTTTTCAATGATTATGTTACGCGTGAGGTTGCTTACGGCAATAACCTTGTCGGCTGCTTCCATGCCGGCTTTTTCTATCTGGTAAACAGCCGGGTTTACACTGCCGCCGCTCCGGTCGAAATCAGTGGCATGAACATGTACCACAAGGGGTTTCCCCGAAACCATTTTGGCGGCTATTCCTGCCGGGTATGCCAGCCAGTCGTGTGCATGAATGATATCGAATTTTTGCTGATAAGCAATTACGGAGGCTACCACGGCGTAATTGGCAATTTCCTGAAAAAGGTTTTGCCCGTAACCTCCGCTAAAACTTAGTTTTCCCGAGAAGGATGATTGTACCAGGTACTTCACACCGGCACGCTCTGCTTCTGTAAGGTTTTCATATTCTTCAGGAGATGCATAGGGCCTTATGGAAGATCCTACTTCGATAAACCGCATTTTCCGGAAAAACGACTTATAGTCGACAATCCGATCGCTTACCACAATTTCACCGGCATCAATGATATTGACTTTGGTTGCATCTTCATCACCATAAGCCTTGGGAACCACAAATAGGATATCATTAACGCCAACGCTGTGCAGCCCTTTGGTAAGGCCATAACAAGCTGTGCCTAGTCCGCCCGATATATGGGGCGGAAATTCCCATCCAAACATCAATACACGCATAGAATATTGTTGGTTTAGTGTTTGTTTCCGGTTATTTTGTTTGCCGGGTCATGTTTTCGTACCGCTGTATGATCCTCAGCAAAGCTGCAACACTCCATGCCTGCGAAATAGCGCCCCGGGCACGGTGCGGGGGATCGCCATCGAAAATTTCGGGTATGGTTCCGATACCCAGCTCAGTCATTACAGGTTCGAAATTGTTGATTAAACGTTCGAGAAAACCAAGACCACTTTCCTTATGGAGGTTCATGTATCCCTCGCAAAAGTGTTCGAGCAGCCAGGGCCATACTGTCCCCTGGTGATACGCCATGTCGCGTTGCTCCTGATTGCCCTTGTAAATGCCTTTGTAGTTTTCGTTGGTGGGTGAAAGGGTCCTCAGTCCCCTGGGTGTCAACAGATCTCTTTCGATGACCGAAATAACGGCATTTTTTATTTCGGGTGTCAGCATGGAAAACTCCATAGACACTGCAATAACCTGGTTGGGCCTGATAGACCAGTCGGTTTTAGCGCCATCTGCCACATCGGCCAGGTAACCTTTCTGGGGGTCCCAGAAAGCAGCCAGAAATGACTCCTGGATTTTCGGGGGCAGGGCTTCCCATTCTTTCACAAAAGATTCATCCTTGGCCCGGCGGGCTAAATCGATGCTGAACATGACGGCATTATACCACAAAGCATTGATTTCTACGGGGCAGCCAATGCGTGGGGTTACGGGTTTACCATTTACCACGGCATCCATCCAGGTGAGGGCCTTACCGGGTTCGCCAGCGTAAATAAGCCCGTTCTCCTGCATCCTGATGTTGAAGGATGTTCCGTTACGGTAAGCTTCGAGTATCGACCGGATAGCCTTGCTGTATTTCCGCCAGATGGCCGTGTAGGTTTTTACCGTCTTCGTATATTGCTGCAGCGACCAGAAAAACCATAATGGCGCATCTACTGAGTTGAAGGCAGGATTGTCATCGCCTCCCATATTGGGGAAAAGGCCATTCTTTAATTTGGATAACTGTGAATCAATTACATCTTTGCAGGTTTCCACATCGTCGATGGCCAGTGTCAGGCCAGGCAACGCGATAAAGGTATCCCTTCCCCAGCATCCAAACCAGGGGAAGCCGGCAATGATTTCGGTCCGCTTGTCTTTTTTTATGAAAAACTGCTGTGCAGCGTTGATCAGACAGTTCTTAAAGCCGTCGCGCGGAATCCGCTTGTTCATTTCAACGGTGTATTTTCGCTTTAACTGCTCGGGGTTAGCCTTGGTGGTAGAACCCGAGAAGATAATTACATCCCCTTTTTTGGCACTGAGTTCGAAATACCCGGGAACAAAAAGGTCTTCTTTATAATCGTACCCCCTGCGCAGTTCTTTGTTATACTCAATGCCAAAATACCAGTCGGGCGCCGGTACGAATTCCACATCCTTAGAGAATTGCATGTGCAGGAACGGATACCCGTCGTAAAGCTTTATTTTAGCGCCGTTAGGAATGTTAATGGCTTTGGTATTGGCATATAAATTGGCCTTGCTGAGCTGGTGCATATTACGGAAGGCAAGAAAGGGACGGAAACGAAGTTTGATGGGCACGTCCGATTCTCGTATGGTATAACGGATAAGAATCTGCTCTTCTTTTTCAACCAGCAGACTTTCCTTTACCAATACAACACCGCCTACACGGTAGACTATGGTGGGCGTGGGGTCAGCGATGAAATCCCGTACATATTTATGCCCCCTGGGGCTGTAGATATCACCCTGGTATTTGTGAATGCCCAGGTTAAACTCGTTTTCCCTTTCAACAATGGTCTCATCGAGCGATGAAAGCAATACATGCCGGTCGCCATCCAGGTTCTCAACCGGGGCAATAAGCAAACCATGATATTTCCGGGTATTGCACCAAACCAGTGTGGAAGAACTGTATGATCCTGCACGGTTACTCCTGATGAATTCCTTGGTCAGCGAGTATTCAAGGTTTATAAGCTGTGCTTTGTCAAATTTCAGGTAGGCCATTACATTAGGGTTTTAAACATAACAAGGTATTAAAAAATATCGATATTATCACGACATGAAGTAAGAATTTTACTTCGTTCATAGCAACAAGCAAATATCCTAAATTGTTGATTCAATTTGCAATATTCCCGGGGAATAAATTAAATTTGGGCTTCGATTTTCATGGAATATGCATAAATCTTGCCTTTTGTTTTTAACATGGCTGGCTTTCTCGTGTTCGGGTGACAAGCACAACTTTTCGGTGGAACTGCGTGTAAGTGACACCGATGGCAGTATGATACACCTGGCCCGCAGAACCCTTACCGGAACAACACCGGTTGATTCGGCCGTGCCCGATAAGTCAGGTGTGTACCGGTTCAGGGGATATACCGGCCAAACAGACTTTTTTGTATTGTACCAGAACCCCAGCCACTATATAAACCTGATTGTTCACCCGGGCGACAATTTCAGGGTACTTACCAGCGCATCTTCCTTTGATGTGAATTACCTGGTGGAAGGTTCAAAAGATTCCAGGCTGATTCAGAAACTGGTGAACATGCAGACCCGGACACTCGAAAGAATTACTGAGCTCAGTACGCGTTACGAAAACAGCAGGGGACAGCCAGGCTTTGAGCAGGTAAAAAGTGAAATTGACCTGGCGTACAACAGGGTTTTTGACGAGCATAAACAATTCTCGATCGACCTGATTCGCGATAATCCGGGTTCGCTGGTAACTATTATGGCTTTGTACCAGCAACTGGGGAGGAATGCGCCGGTTTTCGATTATAAAAGCGACTTTGCCTGGTATGCCAGGGTAGATTCGCTGCTGACACCTTTGTATCCTAATTCCGAAGCGGTAATTGACCTCAACCGGAGAGTCACTGAACTCAGGGATATGCTGAGGATTGAAATGGGCTCGGAGGCGCCCGAAATTGCATTGCCGGATACAACCGGTAAGCCGGTTACCCTTTCATCGTTTCGTGGCAGGCATGTTGCCCTGCTTTTCTGGGCTTCGTGGTCGAGTCATAGCATTGACGAACTGGAAAAACTGTCCGCGCTTGCTGCACGGACCGGCAGCGATGAACTTGTCTTATACCTGGTGTCACTCGACAGAACCCGACAGTCGTGGATAAATGCCATTCAGGGTAAGGAAAGCGCCGGGGTACACGTATCTGACCTGAAATACTGGGATTCACCTGTTACGAATCTGTATCACCTCGAAAAACTACCCGCACTTTTCCTGATCAACAAGGAAGGGATTATTGCCGGCCGCGATATTTCCGTCGATGCGCTTAAAAGCCTTCTTGACAAAGCCATAGATTAAAACTAATCATGATTATTCCAGAATCCAGATGAAGATGATAAACAAAGTTGCCCTCTTTTGCTGTGTGCTTTTATTTACAGCATGTAACCATAACAAAGTACGAATAACAGGTAAAATCGACAATGCCGGTGAAACCGTGTTGCACCTCGATGAAGTGGATGTTTACAACACGGTACCGCTTGATTCGGTTGTACTTAAACCGAATGGTAAATTCAGCTTTACCTTTGAAACCGATATGCCGGGTTTTTACCAGCTGCGGCTGTCACCCGACCAGATTATTGTTTTATTTCCTAAACCGGGAGAAAACATTGTGTTGGAAACCGATGCCCACAAGCTTTATTCGGCCCTGGAAATAAGCGGTTCACACGATACCGAGCAAATTACCAAGTTGATTAACCTGCTTAACGAAACCAGGAACCAGCTTGATTCCATTTCGAAGTTATACGAAAAAGCTGTTGACGATACCCTAAAGCTTTCGCTTAACAGGGAATATCAAAATGTACTCGAATCGCACCGGAGAGCCTCTATGGCTTATATTCTGACGCATACCAACTCGCTTTCGAGCCTTTATGCCATTTACCAGCAGTATTTTCCGGGTAATTACGTCTTTTACAAAACAGCTGATATCCAGTTTTTTAAGATACTGAGCGATTCGCTTTCGAAATACTATCCTGAATCGCGACATGTGGCTGCACTTAAGGCCAATGCTCAGAAGATGCTGGGTGATTACCAGACCATGGTACTGATGGAAAGTGCCGATGAGTCTAATGGGCTGCCCGACATTGCGCTGCCCGCAACTGATGGTGATACTGTAAGTCTTCGTTCGTTAAAAAACAAGTATGTATTGCTGAGTTTCTGGAGTATGACCAATCAGCAATGTGTCACTGAAAACCTGCAGCTGAAAAATGTCTATAAACAATTCAGCAGCAAAGGATTTGAAATATACCAGGTTTCATTCGACCAGTCGGCCGATGCATGGCTTAAAGCGGTTCGGTTCGATGAACTTCCCTGGGTGAGCGTCATCAACGAGGGGAACCGCAACCCCATGGTGGCAGGTACTTACAATGTAAACCAGCTGCCGGCCAATTACCTGATCGATAATACCAGGCAGACCATTGTGGGTAAAAACCTGAGCCCTGCCCAATTGCAGGACAAATTGAACGAGTTGTTACGCTAATCTGCAACTGAAATTGACCGGAACTAAAAAAGTATATTTTATTTCGGATCTGCACCTGGGCTTATATCCTCCGGAGCGGAGCGCCGAAAGAGAAAGGTTACTGGTGAACTGGCTCGGACAAATCAGTTCCGATGCAGCCGAGCTATACCTTATGGGGGATATTTTCGATTTCTGGCACGAGTATCGCCATGTTGTACCGCGCGGATTTACCAGGTTTCTGGGTAAACTGGCCGAGATGTCAGACAGCGGCATTAAGCTTCATTTTTTTACCGGAAATCACGATATATGGGTGTACGATTACCTTCCGGCTGAAATTGGCCTGACCCTTTACCGCCATCCGGTTACCCGCGAAATGGACGGCCGGAAATTTTTCCTGGGACATGGCGACGGACTGGGTCCGGGCGATCATGGTTACAAGCTGATGAAATGGGGATTTACCAACAAAGTGCTTCAATGGCTCTTTGCCCGCATTCATCCCAATGCTTCCATGGCCTTTGGCAAGCGCTGGTCGAAGTCGAGCCGATATGCCAAGGGCATTATAGCAGAGTCGTACAAAGGTGATGATAAAGAATTACAGGTGGTTTTTGCCAAAAGTGCCCTGGAAAAGGAGCCTTTCGATTATTTTATTTTTGGCCACCGCCACATACCTTTTGACATAAGCATTGGCAGAGCCAGGGTAATCAACCTGGGCGACTGGATAGTGCATTTTACCTATGCGGTTTGGGACGGAAAGGATCTTGAACTGCATTCCGTTGATCCTGAACAGGAAAAGACTATACTGCGAAGATAGGAATACTGGTATTTCTGCAGGTTTGAAGCCTGTGTACAGACCCCCATAAAAAAACCCGGACCAACAGATCCGGGTTTTTTATGTAAGTGTGATTACGGTCAGATTAGTGAGGTGGCAATGGTAACACCTACCACAACAATGGATACCATACTCATCAGTTTGATCAGGATGTTGAGCGATGGACCCGACGTATCCTTGAAAGGATCGCCAACGGTGTCGCCAACAACAGCGGCTTTGTGCGAATCGCTTCCCTTGCCGCCGAAATTACCTTCTTCGATGAATTTCTTGGCATTGTCCCATGCACCGCCGGCATTGGCCATAAAAATAGCCAGGATGAAACCGGTGGATACCGAACCTACCAGGAGGCCCATTACGCCGGCTACACCAAATAGAATACCTACAGCAATGGGGATGATAATGGCAAGCAATGAGGGCATCAGCATTTCGCGTTGCGCACCTTTAGTGGAAATGGCCACGCAACTGGCATAGTCGGGTTCGGCTTTGCCTTCGAGAATACCCTTTATTTCGCGGAACTGGCGGCGTACTTCGTCAACCATAGACTGTGCGGCACGGCCAACGGCATTCATGGTAAGTCCACAGAAAAGGAAGGCAGCCATGGAGCCGATAAAGGCACCCACAAGTACGCGCGGGTTCATCAGGTCGACCTGGTAGAAATTCATAATATCCTGAATTCCTGCACTATGAATATCCATGCCCAGCGCTTCTTTAAAAGCAGCAGCTTTTTCGGGAATACGGGCTACAGCAACCTTTACTTCCTCAACATAGGAGGCCAGCAGGGCCAGCGCAGTGAGGGCGGCAGAACCAATGGCAAAACCTTTACCGGTTGCTGCTGTGGTGTTACCCAGCGAATCGAGGGCATCGGTGCGTTTGCGGACTTCGGGGCCCAGGTGACTCATTTCGGCATTTCCGCCGGCGTTGTCGGCAATGGGACCGTATGCGTCGGTAGCCAGGGTGATCCCCAGGGTGGAGAGCATCCCCACAGCTGCAATACCGATACCATAAAGACCCATACTGATATTGGCAAAGTTAAAGTTGGCAGCAAAAAGGAAGGCAAGTATGATGGCCGTTGATACAATAAGAACCGGGAAGGCAACGGAGATCATACCAGTGCCGATACCGTTGATGATAACGGTGGCCGGACCGGTTTTGGAGGCTGAGGCAATAAACTGGGTGGGTTTATAGCCCGATGAGGTGTAATACTCTGTGGTTTTACCAATGCCGATACCGGCAACCAAACCGGCAATCATGGAGCCCCATATACCAACATGGTTGGGTATTTCCAGGAACCAAAGAATAATAAATGCAAATATGGCAATTAATATGGAACTGAAATTAACCCCGCGGTTCAGCGAAGCCATCAGCTGTTTTTGTGAAGCGCCTTCTTTGGTGCGCACCATAAATATACCCAGGATGGACAGCACGATACCCACAGCAGCAATAAGCATGGGGGCAATAACAGCGTTAAACTGTGTTTTCAGGGGATCAAATTCGCCAAATCCTGCAGCTGTAAGTCCCACGGCTGTAAAACCGGTGGCACCCAGGGCGGCTGTTGAAAGGATGGATCCGCAGTACGATTCGTACAAGTCGGCACCCATACCGGCTACGTCACCCACATTGTCGCCTACGTTATCGGCAATGGTGGCAGGATTACGGGGATCATCCTCGGGAATTCCGGCTTCAACCTTACCTACGAGGTCGGCGCCAACGTCGGCAGCTTTGGTATAAATACCACCGCCCACACGTGCAAACAACGCCTGGGTTGATGCACCCATTCCAAAAGTAAGGGTGGTGGTGGTGATGATGATGAGTTTCATGGATGGATCGCTAGTGATCAGTTGATTGGTGGTGTTATCGAGCGCACCAACGATGAAATTAAGGGCATAGAACCAGATGGAGATGTCGAGCAATCCCAGTCCCACCACAACAAGACCCATTACGGCGCCTGAACGAAAGGCAACCCTGAGGCCGTGATTCAGTGAATGCTGAGCGGCATTGGCAGCACGTGCAGATGCATAGGTAGCTGTTTTCATGCCAATGAAACCAGATAATCCACTGAAGAAACCTCCGGTAAGGAAGGCGAAGGGAACCCAGGGATTCTGAATTTTTAACACATAAGCAAGAATGGCAAAAACGACAGTTAAAATGACAAACACAATAGTAACAATCCTGTACTGTTGTTTCAGATAAGCCATTGCCCCCTCACGTACATACTGGGCAATCTTCTTCATCGTGTCGGTACCTTCTGACTCTTTCATCAGCTGCTTAAAAAAGTAATAAGCAAACCCCAGGGCCAGTAATGAACCGAGCGGCACTAACCAGAATAAATTATTCAACATAAGTAATAATGCTTTTTGGTTAATAAATGGTTAATTGAATATAAATGTGTATTATACAAGCAGATACAAATTATATTCATAAAAATACGGCCGTAAAGATAGTAATTTTAACCTTTGTACTACGTCAAAAGCGCAAAATTAATGATGGTTACCCTATCCATCGTTATTTTAATAACAGATAAGAAGAAGCTTTCAAAACACTGGTTTTTTCGCAGAAAGATGTACTTTTGAGGTTATAGCAAATTAAATACTACACCATGAAAAGTTTTGGAATATCTTCCTTATTGTTATTACTGGGAATCAGTTTGTTTGGTCAGAATAAAACCCCTGAGACCACCGAATTGTGGGAGCCGGTTCCCCCTGTTATTACCCCGGGAGAAGGCACTGCCGCTCCTTCGGACGCCATCGTCCTGTTCGACGGAAAGAACCTTGCCGAATGGACCAATGCAAAAGGTGAGCCGGCTGACTGGACAGTATCCGACGGATGCATGACCGTAAAAGCAGGCGCCGGCATCATTAAAACCAAACGCGGATTTGGCGATTGCCAGTTGCATATCGAATGGCGCGCACCGGTCGAGGTTAAAGGCGATGGCCAGGGACGCGGAAACAGCGGTATTTTCCTGCAGGAGCGCTATGAGGTGCAGGTGCTGGACAGTTATGATAATAAAACTTATTCCAACGGCCAGGCAGCCTCAATATACAAGCAAAGTATTCCCCTGGCGAATGCCTGCAAAAAGCCCGGCGAATGGCAGGTTTATGATATTATTTACACGGCGCCCCGCTTCAGTGAGAATGGTCGCGTGGCTGTTCCGGGCCGCATAACAGTGTTGCACAACAGTGTGCTGGTGCAAAACAATGTCGAGATACGGGGCACTACCGAGTACATCGGATCGCCGATACCGGAGGTACATGGAACGAAAGAACCCCTGACACTCCAGGATCATGGCAACCCGGTAAGTTATCGCAATATCTGGATCAGGGAGCTTTGATGAATAGAGCCAAGAACCAAGAACCAAGACCTGCCTGCCGGAGCGGCAGCGCAGGCAGGGCCAAGAGCCAGGATCAGGGACGAACGGCAGTGGCAGTGGCAGTGGCAGTGGCAGTGGTAGTGGCAGTGGCATGCTTCGGCTCCGACTGCCTGGCAGCAGACAGGCTCAGCAAACGGTAGTAGCCAACTCCCAATACCCAATACTCACACATCCAGTATCCAGTATCCAGTATCCAGCATCCAGTATCCAGTATCCAGTATCGGGCCCCAACTACCCCGCGCAGATGGGTTATGGCTTTACGCTCCCAGTAACTTTTTTACGTTGTCGGCAATCATTTTGCCATCGGCTTTTCCGGCCAGCTCTTTGGTGGCCGTGCCCATTACTTTTCCCATATCTTTGGGCGAGGAGGCGCCTACCCGTGTCATAATGTCCTTCAGTACTGGTATAAGTTCAGCCTCGGTCATTTGTTTGGGAAGGTATTCCTCAATGATGGCCGCTTCCTTTAATTCATTTTCACAGAGTTCAGCCCGGTTCTGCGACTTAAATATTTCAGCCGATTCACGGCGCTGCTTTACCATCTTCTGAAGGATTTTCATCTCCTGTTCGGGGGTGGTCTCATGTGCGCCCGCTTCGGTTTTGGCCAGTAACAGTGCCGTTTTTATGGCCCGCAACGATTCAAGACGGTCCTTTTGCCTGGCCAGCATGGCGGCCTTCAGATCGTCACTGATTTTTTCAAACAAACCCATTTTATTTCAATTAGTAATTAACAATGAACAATTATTAATGAAAGAATGAAAGAATGAAAGAATGAAAAAATGAAAGAATGAAAGAATGAAAGAATGTTGTTACTCAAAATTCTTGTTCCTGCTGATTTTCGCTCCTGCTCCTGCTGACTACTGCTACTGCCACTGCCGCTGCTACTGCCGCTCCTGCTCCTGCCGTAGCCGCTTGTCTCTAATCCTGGCTCTTGGTTCTTGGTTCTTGGCTCTTCGACCTCAATCCACCGCCCCGTGCAAAAACGGATTTTCCTTGCTCAGCTTTACCTGCGCATTATCGTCATCCGCCAGTGAATAACGCGAAATCTTGGTTTCGTCGGAGTATTTTTCCGGATTTATCTGAATGTGTTTACGTTTAAAGGCCGGCGTATTTTCGAGTTCTTCAATTTCGTGGTCGCTCTGCCGGTTACCTTGTTTCAGTTCTTTTAATTCCTCCTGCGTACGCTTGATGGTATTTACCCTGTCGCCGGCGCGCCGCGTGTCCACGGGCCGCCGTACCCTGCTGATATCCCTGAAGAGATCGTCATCGAGCGTTTGCAGGTCAAATTCAATGGTTCGCTGCGAAGGTGAATTCACCTCAGGCTTTTTTGACGGGGCATCTTTCAGCACAAAAATGCTATCCTCGGGTTTCAGGGGTTCCTTATCGGTAAATTCAAGCGGTATCCGGTCTATTTCGCGCTTACGGATATACAGTTCCGGAATGTTGTTGGCATTGAATCCGGTGGCAATTACGGTAACGCTTACATCCTGGCCCAGCGAGGGGTCGGTGCCGTTACCCCAGATAAGGTCGGCGTTAATGCCCGAGCAATCCTTAACGTAATCGATTATCTGTCCTATTTCGTCCATGGTGACTTCATCGTCGCCTGAAATCACATTCAGCAGGATGTTTTTGGCGCCTTTGATATCGGTATCATTCAGCAGGGGTGAGTTCAGCGCCTGTTTGATGGCTTCAATGGCCCGGCCTTCACCTGAGGCTTTGCCTGTTCCGAGTATAGCCACGCCGCTGTTGGTCATTACTGTTTGTACATCGGCAAAATCCACGTTTATAAAGCCATGTACCGTAATAATTTCAGCTATGCCTTTGGCAGCAACAGCCAAAACATCGTCGGCACGTGCAAATGCTTCGGAGAGCCGCAGATCGCCGTAAATCTGGCGGATTTTTTCGTTGTTGATCACCAGCAAAGAATCAACCTGTTTTTCGAGTTCGGCAATTCCTTCCAGCGCCTGGTTTACACGCCGGGGACCTTCGTTTTTAAACGGAATGGTGACTATGGCTACTGTCAGGATGCCCAGCTCTTTAGCCGTTTTGGCTATAACCGGTGCAGCACCAGTGCCGGTACCGCCGCCCATTCCTGCTGTGATGAACAACATTTTGGTATTCACCGACAGGATCTCAGCCAGGTTGTCGATGCTTTCAATGGCAGCCTGGCGTCCTACCACAGGCTTGTTCCCGGCGCCACGGCCTTCGGTTAACGATGCGCCCAGCTGTATCTTGACTGGTACAGGGCTGTTGGCAAGCGCCTGGGCATCGGTATTGCACACAATGAAGTCCACATCCTTAATTCCCTGCTTGAACATATGGTTTACAGCATTGCTGCCGCCACCGCCTACTCCCAGTACTTTAATGATCGATGATTGGTTCACCGGAAGTTCGAAATGCATGAGTTCGTCCATGGCTTTGGATTTTAACATTAGGGTGTTTACTCGGTATCGTCATCGAATATGTTTTCGATGGTTGTTTTAAAATTGTCGAAAATATTGCTGAATCGCCTGCCGCCTTTCTGCTGAACTTCTTTGGCAGGTTCTTCCTGGGTTACCGTTTCGGCTACGGATTCCCTGGCGGGCGATTCCACAGCGGTTCCGGGTTGCTTGTTTTCAAACCCTTTGAATAGCAGCCCCACACTGGTTGAATACATGGGGTGATTAACCTCTTTCAGGTCATTGCCGCTTACCATTACATCGGGTTTGCCGATCCGTACGTCCAGTCCGGTGCGGTATTTCACAAGCTGTGGCAGGTGGCGCAACTGCGAACCGCCTCCCGTAATGACTATGCCGGCTGTTAGCTTATCGATGCAGTCGGACCCTTCGAGTTGGAAGACGATGGCATCAATGATCTCTTCCATGCGCGACTGTATGATATAGGCCAGGCTTTTGATGCTCACTTCCTTGGGTTCGCGGCCGCTGATACCCGGAACGGCTACCACCTTCGATTCCTCGGCCAGGTCGCCAAGCGCCGAACCGTATTGAATTTTTAGCAGTTCGGCATGTTTGTTCAGGATTGAACATCCTTCCATTACATCTTTGGTAATAACGTTTCCACCGAAAGGTATAACGGCGGTATGTTTGATAATATCGTCGTAGTAAACGGCAATATCGGTGGTACCGCCTCCTATGTCCACCAGGGCAACACCGGCTTCAATTTCGTCTTCGGTAAGCACGGCGGCCGACGATGCCAATGGCTCCAGGATCATTTGCCGGACCTGGATGCCAACCCTGTCGACGCATCTTTTGATGGTGCGTGCCGAGGAGGTTTGGCCAATGACAATGTGGTAATTGCCTTCGAGTCTTTTGCCAAACATGCCGATGGGGTTCTTTACACCGGTTTCGCTGTCTACCACGTAACTCTGGGGAATTACATGAATGATCTCCTCCCCGGGCTGGATGGAAATTTTATGCATTTCAGCCAGGATCTTCTCAGTGTCTTCTTTGGTAATTTCCTGATCATACGAATCGCGCAATATGTAACCACGGTTTTGCAAGCTCGAAATATGCTGACCCGCAATACCTACATAGGCTTCTTTGAGTTTGAAACCGATTTGTTTTTCCACCTCTTCAACAGTATACCGGATTGCGCTTACGGCTTCCTCGATATTCAGCACAACGCCCCGCTTAACGCCTTTTGAAGGGGTTTTACACATGCCAATGATCTCCAGCTTGCCCATGTCGTTCATCCGGCCTGCAATGGTCACAATTTTGGTGGTGCCGATATCGATGGCTGCTAAAATATTATTGCTCTGCCTCATGTTTATTGGATTTTAGTACAAACTACCTGGTTTTTGTATTTCAGACTTATTTTTTCATACTGATTCCAACCCAGGTTATTAAAGCCTTGTTGATACAGTATTTTCAGATTTTCGAATTTTTCTTCGAGGTTTTCGGCGCGTCCCAGCTCTATGATATGCGATCCTACGCGTGGAATCAGTTCGAATTCGTAACGGTTGTTCACGTAAATCTGCTCTATTTGTGCACTCCAGAACGCATCGGAAGTGATAAATGACGCTAGTTTATGCACTTCGTAAATGGTATACAACGATCGTTTTATCGAGTCGTGCTTTACATCGTATATATTCAGCGTTTTGCCTACGGTAAAGGGTTCGGCAATGTACCCGTTGGCTACCAGTACATACGGACTGAAATTTCCTGAAGCCGGGATGACATTCCCCGATTGGTCGAGGTAATAACCCTGGCCATAGCGGTTGAATATTCTTACAAAAGGTGTTTTCTGGCTGATTTCCACGTGCAGCACCCCCGGTTCGGTTACAAATACTTCGGCCTTGTCGATGATCTGGTTCTTTTTCAGCGATTGCTCAATGGTATTTAAATCGACTTCGGAAAACGGTTGACCAAAGGTGAAATACTTTTTCCGGCCCAGCATATTGTGCACATCGGAGGAGCGGATAAACTGGTTCGAGGTGCTGTCGGTTATGCGCACTTCAACGGAACCAATTTTTAATTCGTGCTCACGGGTGCTGATAAAGCCGGAAACCGTTACCAGGTAAAAGGTAAGGGCAATCAGTATCACTATGTTTCTCAGCTTCTTCATCTGTTTAATTTTTGCTGCAGCATCTGGCGGATGGGTTCGACAAATTTGTCAATATCCCCGGCGCCAAGGGTTATCAGCACTTCGATATTTTGTTTTTCAAGTATATCAATCAATTCAGATTTGGTACACATTATTTTGTCGGCGATGGTTACGTCCCTGAAAATGATCTCTGAGGTTACCCCTTCGATGGGCAGTTCCCTGGCCGGGTAGATATCGAGCAGAATTAACCTGTCGAGCAGGCTGAGACTTCTGGCAAACCCTTCAGCAAAGTCGCGTGTACGTGTATACAGGTGTGGCTGGAAAACGCCGGTAATATTACTGTTGGGATAAAGTTCGCGTACCGATTGAAGAGTGGCTTCTATCTCCCGGGGGTGGTGCGCGTAATCGTCGATGTAAACCACCTGGTTTGTTTTGATGTGGTAGTCGAAGCGCCTTTGAATGCCTGAAAAGGAATGCAGCGCAGTGCGTATCTGATCGGACGGAATGCCAAGCAGCCATGCCATGGCTGATGCTGCCACCGCATTTTCAACGTTAACCAGGCCGGGGTGCTCCAGCGAAATATGGCCGATGGTAATACCGGGACCACTGAGGTCGAAATGATAGCACTGGTCTTCGAGCCTGATATTTGTAGCGGTAAAATCGCTGGAGTCGCTTAATGAATAGGTATAGGATTTTACTGGCATGACGGCTTTGTCAACGGGCAGGCCATGTTTCATCAGCAATATGCCATTTTTATCGGTTTGACTGATAAAAGTGTTAAAGGCCTCGCGCATGGCTGTTTCATTACCGTAAATATCCAGGTGATCGGCATCCATAGCCGTAACTACGGTAGCTGCCGGATGCAGTTGCAGGAACGACCGGTCGAATTCATCGGCCTCGGTGACCATAAACCGGCTTTGGGGGTTGATCACCAGGTTACTGTTGAAGTTTTTTGATATACCGCCCAGGAAAGCATTGCAACCCCGGTTGCTGCCCGCCAGTATATGCGCAATCATGGTAGATACGGTGGTTTTGCCATGTGTTCCGGCAACTGCTACCGTCTGGTAATCGCGGGAAATAAGTCCCAGTATTTCCGAGCGTTTTAATATGCTGAATCCATTGTTTATGAACCAGTTGAGTTCACTGTGGTCAGGGGGAACGGCCGGGGTGAGCACCACCAGCGTGTTTTGTTTAGCGGTGAAGTCAGCGGATATCAGGCGGATATCGTCTTCGTAATGTATTTCGATGCCTTCGGTTGTCAGTTGACTGGTAAGCGCCGTAGGGGTACGGTCGTATCCGGCAACTTTTTTCCCGGTGCGGCTGAAATACCTGGCCAGGGCGCTCATGCCTATGCCGCCTATGCCCAGGAAATAGATATGCCGTATGTTGGTCAGTTCCTTCACGATGTTTTTACCAGGTTAAAGACTTCATCCACAATTTTAGAAGCAGCGTTTTCCAATGCCATTTTGCGGCAATTGCTGCCCAGTAAGATTTGCATTTCTTTGTCGTTTGCCAGTGCAAGTGCCTGCGGTACCAGTTTATCGGTGGCATCTTTGTCGGGCACCATTATGGCGGCATTGTCCCTGACCAGCGCCATGGCATTCTTTGTCTGGTGATCTTCGGCAACATTGGGCGATGGAACCAGAATGGCGGGCTTGCCCAGGAGGCAAAGTTCAGAAATGGTGGCAGCACCTGCCCGCGATATGATGATGTCGGCAGCTGCGTACGCCATATCCATGCGACTTATGAAATCGAAGCGTTTTATATGTGCCAGGTTTTTGGGTTCAACCTGCTCGTTGATGCGGTTGTAATAAAGTTTTCCGGTTTGCCATAACACACTTATTTGCTCAGCGTTGAGCAAATCCAGCTTTTGCAATATACTTTCGTTAATGGTACGGGCACCCAGGCTTCCGCCGAGTACCAGCAAAACGGTTTTATCGGACGGAATGCCAAAATGTGCACAGGCTGCAGATTTGTCTATGGATTTATTAATCACTTCTTCGCGGATAGGATTACCGGTGAGCACAATTTTTGCGGCCGGAAAGTATTTTTCCATGCCGGTATAGGCCACGCAAATTTTTGCTGCTTTACCGGCCAGTAGCCGGTTGGTTACTCCGGCATAGGAGTTCTGTTCCTGAATGAGCGCAGGTATGCCATGGAAACCTGCCATGCGCAAAAGAGGACCGCTGGCATAACCGCCTACGCCAATTACCACATTGGGTTTGAATGAGCGGATGATTCCGGATGCTTTAAACAGGCTGATCAAAAGCTTGAATATAACAGCCAGGTTTCGCAGCGAAAGCTTACGCCGGAAACCTTCGATTGGCAAACCGACAATGGGGAAACCCGCAGCCGGAACGCGTTCCATTTCCATACGGCCAAGCGCTCCCACAAAAAGAATGGAAGCCCCGGGATCGCGTTTTTTGATCTCGGTGGCAATGGACAGTGCCGGGAAAATGTGGCCCCCGGTACCACCTCCGCTAACTATAAATTTCCGGCTCATGTTGTTGTTCCTGTTGTTCGTTCACTAGTTTTTCAGCGGCCTCCTGCTGCACCCTGATGCCCCTGCTTACACTCTGGATAATGCCAAAGGCAATGCAGGTGAACAGCAGTGACGATCCTCCCATGCTGATCATGGGTAAAGGTTGTCCGGTAACCGGCAGCAGGTTAACCACAACCGCCATGTTTATCATGGCCTGGAAGGTGATCATCACCGCCAGGCCCACAGCCAGAAAGGCAGGAAAGGTACGGGGACTTTTTTTCACCAACATTGCGGCCCTGAAAAGCAGGTATAAATAGAGCGCCAGCACTATCAATCCTCCCAGCAACCCGTATTCTTCGATAATAATGGCATAGATAAAATCGGAATAGGGGTGCGGCAGAAAATTACGTTGCATGCTTTTACCAGGTCTCAGGTTAACCAGTCCTCCGCTCACAATGGCAATTTTTGCCTGTGTAACCTGGTAATTGTCTTCCTCTTCGCCACTGACAAAGTTTTCGATCCGGTTTTGCCAGGTTCCCACTCTGCCTTCCCAGTCGTTTGTCAATGCCAGCGTTACAAACGAGCCCACCAGGATCACAATGATGCCTACCAGGCCAAAAAGGTGTTTCAGGTTAACCCTGCCGATGAACATGAGAATGAAAACCGTGGAAAAAATGAGCATGGCGGTCGAAAAGTTGGCCGGCAATACCAGCGCACATATCAGTAGCAGCGGGAGTATCAGCGGTCTGAAAGCGCCTTTGAAATCTTTTATGTTATCCTGTTTTTTCGACAGTATTCGTGCGGTATACATGACAATGGCCAGCTTGGCAATATCAGATGTCTGAAAAGTCAGGCTCAGACCGGGTAATGAAAGCCAGCGCGATGCCTGGTTTCTGGTAACCCCGTAAACCAGCGTTACCAGCAACAGGGGGATGGCTATATACAGCAATAACTGCGAAATGCGCGAGAAGTACTTGTAGGGTATCAGGTGTGTAACATAGGTAATAATCAATCCCATGAGCAATATGGTGGCATGCTTCAGGATATAGTAGCTTGTATTGCCGCCCTGGAACCTGTAAGCCAGCGAGCCGGTGGAACTGTATACCGCCAGCAATGAAAATATCGACAGTAATATAATTACTGCCCATATTACAGGATCGCCCTTCAGGTATTTTTTATAGTTTGCCGGCATGAAGAGGATAATGTGTTAGTTTTATTATTGTTAATTGTTAATTGTTAATTGTTAATTGTTCATTGTTCCCTGCCTGGTCGGCAGGCTTGTCACTTGTCCCTTGTCTCTCGTCCCTTCTTTTAAAGCTCCCTCACATATTTTTTAAACTGCCGGCCGCGGTCTTCGTAATTTTCGAAGAGGTCGAAGCTGGCACAACAGGGTGAAAGCAACACGGTGTCGCCTGTATTCCCCAGTTTATATGCCTCCTGCACGGCTTCTTTCATTGATCCGGTATCGGTTATCACCGGAATAATGCCATCGAAAGCTTTATGTAATTTGGAATTGTCTACACCGAGGCAAACCAGTGCCTTGACTTTTTGCTTCACCAGGTCCATGAGTTCGGAATAGTCATTTCCCTTGTCGGTTCCGCCGGCTATCCAAACAACCGGTGTTGTCATACTTTCAAGTGCATACCAGGTTGAATTTACATTGGTGGCTTTGGAGTCGTTGATAAATTCGATGCTATGCACTTTGATGAATCTTTCGAGGCGGTGCTCAACGCCGGCAAAGTCCATGAGGCTTTCACGGATAATGGGCTTCCTGATCTTCAGCACGCTACCGGCAATGCCGGCAGCCATGGAGTTGTAGGTATTGTGTTTACCTTTCAGGGCCAGCTCGGCGAGCGACATTTCGAACAGGTCGTCGTCCACTTCAATTTTCAGGTGGTCTCCTTCAACATAGGCACCTTGCTGCCGGTTTTCTTTTAGGGTGAAACCCAGTTGTTTGGCTTTGGTTACGATGCGTTCGAGTTCCCTTATGGTTATTTCGTCGTCGGAGCAGTATACAAAAAAGTCGTCTTCCGAGAGGTTACGGCTTATCCTGAATTTGGAGTCGACGTAATTCTGGAGGTTGTAATCGTAGCGATCGAGGTGGTCGGGGGTAATATTCAGCAGTATGGCAATGTCGGCTTTAAAGTCGTACATGCCGTCGAGCTGAAAACTGCTGAGTTCAATCACATAATACTCGTAGTTTTCGGTTGCCACCTGCATGGCAAAGCTTTTCCCCACGTTACCGGCCAGGCCGGCATTCAGCCCGGCTTTACGCAGCATATGATGGATGAGGGTGGTGGTGGTGGTTTTTCCGTTGCTGCCGGTGATACATATTTTTCTGGCCTGGGTGTAACGTCCTGCAAATTCAATTTCGGAGATGATTTTTATTCCTTTTTTACGGATGGCCACAACAATGTCTGACTTTTCCGAAATGCCGGGGCTCTTGATCACTTCGCTGGCATTGAGGATATGTCTTTCGGTATGCTTACCCTCTTCCCATTCGATCTCGTAATTGTATAGCGTTTCTTTGTAAACATCTTTGATTTTGCCCGAATCGCTGACAAATACATCAAAGCCCTGTTTCTTTGCCAGAACGGCAGCTCCGGTTCCGCTTTCGCCAGCGCCAAGTATTACAATGCGTTTATCCATCGTTATCTGATTTTAAGGGTAACTATAGTGATGATGGCCAGAAGAATTCCTATGATCCAGAATCGGGTGACAATTTTCGGTTCGGGATAGTTAAGTTTTTGAAAATGATGATGCAGGGGCGACATCCGAAAAATCCGGCGACCTTCACCGAATCGCATGCGCGTAAATTTAAACCACGATACCTGCATCACAACCGACAGGCTTTCGGCGACAAAAACACCGCAAAGAATGGGTATCAGCAGTTCCTTACGGATAAGAATGGCAAAAACAGCAATAATACCGCCAATGGCAAGGCTTCCGGTATCGCCCATGAAAACCTGCGCAGGGTATGAGTTGTACCACAGAAACCCTACGAGAGCGCCAATAAAAGCGGCAATATATACTACCAGTTCGCCTGTGCTGGGCAGGTACATGATATTCAGGTAATCGGCCATGATGGTATTACCCGAAACGTAAGCCAGCAGACCCAATGTTGCACCGATGATGGCTGACGATCCTGCCGCAAGCCCGTCGAGGCCGTCGGTGAGATTGGCGCCATTTGATACAAAGGTGATGATGAAAATAACGGCAAGGATGACCACCACCCAGGCCCATTCCTTTGCTTTTTCGCCCATGAACCATACCAGCATGGCGTAGTCGAATTCGTTGTTTTTGAAAAAGGGTACGTTTACCTTGGTTGATTTTACCTCACGGGTTACGTAACTGATCACATCTTTTTCGTTCCCCTCACCCTGCTCAATGCGCGTAACAGGAACGCCAAACTGATCCAGCACTTTTTCGCGTGCCACAATATCGTCATTGAAATGTAAGGTTAGTCCAACCACAATGCCGGCAATAACCTGGGCAATGATCTTGAATTTGCCACGCAGTCCTTCTTTGTTCTTTTTGAAAACCTTTATGTAGTCGTCGATAAAACCGATGAGCCCAAGCCAGATGGTGATGAAGAGCATAAGTTGAACGTAAACATTGCCCAGGTTGGCAAATAGCAGTACCGGAATAATTACCGATATGAGAATGATGAGCCCGCCCATGGTAGGGGTGCCTTTTTTCTGCATCTGTCCTTCGAGACCCAGATCGCGTATGGTTTCGCCAATCTGTGCCTTTTGTAGCCGGCGGATTATTTTTTTTCCATATAGGGTAGAAATGATCAGCGAAGTGATCACAGCCATGGCCGAACGGAATGAAATGTAATTGAACAACCCTGCGCCGGGGATGTCTAATTTCTCGAGATATCCAAACAAAAGGTACAACATAGGCTACTGTTTGGGGATTGAACCGGATTTGAAAATATTTTCCACTTCCTCCATATCGCTGAAGTGATGCTTTATGCCTTTGATATCCTGGTAGTTTTCATGTCCTTTTCCGGCGATGAGTATGATATCACCTTTTTGGGCCAGCATACAGGCTATTTTTATGGCTTCGCGACGGTCGGGTTGCACAATGGTTTTCATGAGCATGTTGTCATCGAGGCCTGCTTTCATGTCGGCCAGGATATCCATGGGGTCTTCGTTTCTGGGGTTGTCGGAGGTGAGGATGAGTTTATCGCACATTTCTGCTGCTACCCTGGCCATCACCGGCCGTTTTGTTTTGTCGCGGTTGCCGCCGGCACCCACCACGGTTATAACCGTTTCATTACCTTTCCTTATCTGACCAATGGTTTTCAGTACATTAACAATGGCATCGGGCGTATGGGCATAATCCACAACGGCAGTCACTCCCGTGGGTGATTGCACATACTGAAAGCGGCCTTCGACGGTTTCCATAGAGCTGAGCAACTGAAGTACCTGTTCTTTATCCTGCCCGAGCAGGCGTGCACAGGCATAAACGGCCAAAAGGTTGTAGGCATTGAATTCTCCCAGGAACCGGGTCCATAGTTCGGTGTTATCGATATTCAGCATCGTTCCGCTGAAATGGCTTTCGATAATCCTTGCTTTGAAATCGGCCATTGACCTGATGCCATAGTAGCTGACGCTGGAGCGCGTATTCTGTACCATTACCGTTCCGTTTCGATCGTCGGCATTGATCAGTGAAAAGCTTTGCGCAGGCATATGGTCAAAAAACAGCTTTTTGGCCTTTACGTATTCAGCAAAGGTTTTATGGTAATCGAGGTGATCGTGAGTAATGTTGGAGAATATGCCACCGGCAAAGGCCAGTGAAGCCACCCTGTTCTGCACGAGAGCGTGGGAGCTTACCTCCATGAATGCATATTCGCAGCCTGCTTCCACCATGCGGTTCATCAGGCTGTTCAGCTGAACAGGATCGGGCGTGGTGTGGGTGGCTTCAACTACTTCGTTGCCAATGTAATTTCGTATGGTGGTGAAACATCCTGCCTTGTAGCCTAAAGCTGTGAAAAGTCTGTGCAGCAAGGTAATGGTGGTTGTTTTTCCATTGGTGCCGGTTATGCCAACCAGTTTAAGCTCCCGCGACGGATGGTTGTAGTATGCCGAAGCCAGGTTTGCCAGGGCCAGTGATGAATCCTTAACTTCCACATAGGTGACTTCGGGTGCCAGCTCAGCGGGAAGGGTTTCGCAAACCACAGCCCTGGCGCCAGCGGCAATGGCGCTGCCAATATATTCATGCCCGTCGGATTGAGTTCCTCTTACTGCCACAAACAATACTCCGGGTTGTACTTTTCGTGAATCGAAGGCAATTCCCGATACCTTACCCTCGGTGCTTCCGTGTATTTTCAGTACATCGGTTTCTTTCAACAGGTTGTTCAGTGCATTGTTCATGGCTCAGATTCTTGACATTTCGAGGGTAATCAGTTCTCCTTTCCTTACGGCTGTTCCCGGGGCTATGGACTGTCGGCGGACACTGCCGCGTCCAAGCAACCGTACGCGCAGGCCGGCATTTTCGAGCAGGTAAATGGCATCTTTGGCTCCCATCGAAACCACATTTGGGACCAAACCTTTAATGACACTGCGTTTTGAAAAGGCCACGGCATCGGGCTTTTTTTCCGTTGAAACCCATTCCGTTTTTATGTTTTCACCGGCAACCGGCACATCCAATTCCTTGAGGACCGTCTTCAGCTCGTTACGATTACCGGTTTTGGAGTACGGCAGATCGGCAGGTTGTTCTTTATCGTGCTGCACAAATGAATGCATTTCGGTGGAGGTGGCATACACCTTACGGGCAATTTCAAGAAATACAGGCCCTGCCACCATGTTCCCGTAATAAACATTTTTGGAGGGTGAGTTTACCACCACAATGCAGGAGTATTGTGGATTTTCGGCCGGAAAGTAACCCACAAACGAAGCCTGGTAACTCACTTCGGAATTTGATTTGTATCCGTATTTTTTGTTGTAGATTTGGTTGGTGCCTGTTTTACCGGCAATTTTTATTTGCGGATCGCGCAGATTTTTGGCCGTTCCTGATTCCACTACGCCTTCGAGCATACGCTTTACCTTGTTAAGTGTCGCACGCGAGCATACCGACGATTGCAGCACTTCGGCATCGAAACGCTTTACGAGCTTACCGTGGTATCGTATTTCTTTCACAAAACGGGGCTTCACCATTTTCCCGTTGTTGGCAATGGCATTGTAAAAGGTAAGCGTTTGCAGGGGGGTGATCCTTATTTCGTAACCGTGCGAGATCATGGCCAGTGAAATACCCGACCAAAGCTTATCGCCCGGGTAGCGTATTTCGGGCTTGCCTTCTCCTTTGATGTCGATGCCAAGCTTATCGTTCAGCCGCATGGCATAAAGCCTGTCGATAAACTCACCAGGCTTGTCTTTGTAAGCCCCGGTGATGATTTTGGCCATGCCGACATTCGATGATTTTTCAAATACTTCCTCAACGGTAATCCTTCCGTAACCGCCATGTTCGTGGTAGTCGTCGCGTACGGTTTTGTCGTAATACCTGAAAGTGCCGTTGCCGGTGTCAACGGTATCTTCGAGCTCAATAATGCCGTCTTCAAGGGCTGCCATAAGCACCGGGAGTTTAAATGTGGAACCTGGTTCAGTACTTTCGCCAACGGCATAGTTTTGCATCTCGCGGTAATAGCCCTGGTCGTCCTTGCCTAAATTCACCATGGCTTTGATTTCTCCGGTTTTAACTTCCATCAGCACGGCCGTTCCGTATTGCGCACCCTGTGAGATCAGTTGCTGCAGGAGCGCTTTTTCGGCCACATCCTGAAGGTTCACATCCACGGTGGTGATGATATCCTGGCCGTCTTTTGGTTCAATTTCGTTTCGTTCGTTTACCGGCATCCACACATCGCCCGAAAGCCGCTGCATGAGTCGGATGCCCTGTGTGCCGGCCAACTGGTCGTTATAGGCTCCTTCGATGCCCACCACATTGCCGTTGAGATCTTTGGAAGTGTAACCGATCAGTCGGCCTGCCAGGTTCCGGTGCGGTCGTACCCGGCGGTTTTCCTGCATATAAACCAGTCCGCCTTTGTATTTTCCAAGCCTGAAAATGGGGAAAGTTTTGAGCTTTTTCAGCTGTATATAATTCACGCCACTTTTGACCAGGTGGTATCGTTTGCCTTGTTGCCGGGCTTTAACCAGGCTGCGCTTGTATTCTTCCTTTGAACGGTCGCCGAAAAGCCGCGAGAGACAAAGCGATAGTGAATCTACCTTACTGTAAAAGGTATGGTCCGACAGGTTTTCACAGCCGGCGTCAAAACGAATCTCGTAGTAGGGCACCGAACTTGCCAGCAGTCTGCCGTCGGAAGCATATATACTTCCCCTGTCGGCTGGTATATTCATGGTTTTAAGGGCATATGTATTGGCTTTTTCCATCCATTCCTCCTTTTCGAAAACCTGAAGGTAGAACACCCTGCCGATGACGGCCAGCCCAAGCAACAGGAACACAATATACACGGTTGCCACACGCCACATTATTTCGCTTTTGACTGACATGGCGGTTATTTTTTAAGTTTTTTAGGGGGTTCAAGCGACTCTTTAAGGCCGAGACCTTTGGACCCTACCAAGGCTGCAACTTCCGAGGGCCTGCTGATATTCATCAGTTCCGACGTTATGGTAATCTGTTCGGAGCGGAGGTTGCCTACCTCAATTTTCAGCTCATCTATCTGGCGAACCATGCGTTCGGCATGAAAACGGTTGCCAATGTACAGCACAGCCAGTAACGTAAGAAAAAGCAGGTAGGGAAGCTGACGAATCATATTTTCACGTACCAGGAAAGATCCGTCGATCAGTTCTTTTACCCGGACCCGTTTACGGGGCGGGTCAGTTACTTCACCCGGGGCTTGCCGGGGAGGTATGGGTTCATCAGCAACGCGGGGCTCTTCCACTTCCCCGGCAGCCATCTCTGCTATTTCGTCAAGATCAATATGTCGGTTCTCACGTATCATCTTACTTTTTTTCTGCAATCCTTAACCGTGCGCTGCGCGAACGGGGGTTTTGCGCTGTTTCATCAGTATTTGCTTCTACAGGCTTTCGCGTAATTACCTGGTATGGCACCTGCGTGTGACCATAGATATCCTTTACAGGTTCTTCATGGGCATTACCCCAACGCATGAAATTTTTAACCATTCGGTCTTCGAGTGAATGGTAGCTGATAACCACCAGGCGTCCACCGGGATTTAACAGTTCGGTAGCACCGGCAAGCATTTCTTCGAGGCTCTCCATTTCGTGGTTCACCTCAATGCGTATGGCCTGAAACACTTTCGCGAGAAACTGGTTTTCGGTCTTGCGGGGTATCAGGTTCCTGATGCATTCGACCAGCTGGCCGGTGGTATCAATGGAACGTTGAAGGCGGTATTTTACAATGGCGACAGCCAGTTTGCGGGCTTCTCCCAGTTCGCCGTAATTTCTGAACACTTCGGTAAGCTTCTCGTCGCTGTATTCATTGATCACCATCCCGGCTGTAAGCTTACTGTTGCGGTTCATACGCATATCCAGCAAAGTGTCGGCCCGGTAGGTAAATCCTCTTTCGGGGGTGTTGAAATGATGCGACGATACGCCCAGATCGGCCAGTAACCCGTCGATGCCGGTCACGCCAAAGTATGCCATGTAGTTTTTCAGGTACCTGAAATTACCATGTATGAAAAAGAACTTTTCTGAGTCGGGCAGATTCTTTGCCGCGTCCTCGTCCTGGTCAATGGCATAGAGCTTACCACCGGTCAGCTTTCTCAGTATGGCAGCCGAATGGCCGCCTCCACCGTAGGTGGCGTCGACATAAACCCCGCCGGCCTTTATGTTAAGGCCGTCAACGCTTTCGTTCAAAAGTACCGGTATGTGATATTCGCTCATTCACCCGGGTTATTGCTTTGCTTTATACTGTCGCCGTTAAGGTTACCCATGATTTTTTCGGCAAGCTGCGCAAAATGTTCATCGCCGCCCTCCACTTTTTCATAGTCCTCGCTGGTCCATATCTCAATTTTTCCCAGTTGCCCGGCCATGACAATCTCACGGTTTGCGCCGATGTCATCGAGCAGTCGACGGGGTATCAGCAGCCGGTTATTGGAATCAAGCGCCAATTCGGCAGTTCCCTTGAAGAATCCGCGCAGGAAAGTGTTGTGCTCGCGGTTGTAGGGATTGGTGTGCTGCCGGAGCAACTGGCTTTGCCTTTCCCACTCGTCCATCGGGTAAAGCACCAGGCACTTTTCGAACAGATCTTTCTTCAGGACAAATTTCTCCTGCATACTGCCCGCCATTTGCCTGATGAAGGCCGATGGCAGCAGAACCCGACCTTTGTCGTCGAGCTTGCAGGGAAAGTCACCTATGAAAGTAATCATGTCAGGTTCCGGTATTTGGAATGTAAAAATAATACATTTATTCCCACTTTGTTCCACATTCACCCATTTTTTCCCACTTTGTTAATAACTTTTTCCCGCAACGTTTTATTGTGTTTGAATATTCCATATTGAGCGGGAACTTGGAAGGTTGTGCAGGATTGTCTAAATTTGAGCTTAAAATTAATCTAAGAACCCTATGGCAGAATCCGATATGATGTTAAAACCTAAATTGTTGAATGTGAGGAAGGTTTTTCGTGATAAGAGTCCCAGGCTGGCGCCTCTTTTGCCCGGGTTTGTCTACCGTTACCTCGAGCGGGTCTTGCACCAGGAAGATCTTAACGGGGTTATAACCCGGCATGGTCATAAGTTTGGACTCGACTTTGCCATTGCAACCATTGAGGATTTCAAGGTAACGCTGGATGTAAAGGGAGATGAAAACCTGCCGTTAGACAAACGTTGCCTGTTTGTGTCGAACCATCCGCTGGGCGGGTTCGACGGGATAATCCTGATGGTGGTGATGGGCCGGTATTACCGCAATTACAAAATTCTGGCCAACGATATCCTCATGAATATTGTGAATTTAACGCCTTTGTTTTTGCCCATTAATAAACATGGCAGGCAGGCTGTGGAATCAGCAAACCAATTGCACGAAGCCTATCTGTCCGACATGCAAATTATTACCTTTCCGGCGGGACTTGTGTCGCGCAGGATCAAGGGTCAGGTCATGGATCTCGAATGGAAAAAGAACTTTATCACCAAAGCCGTTCATTATAAACGTGATGTGGTTCCTGTATATTTTACGGGCCGGAACTCAAACTTTTTTTACGGTCTTCACCGGATCAGAACCTTGCTGGGCATTAAAGCCAATATTGAAATGCTTTACCTGGTTGATGAAACCTACCGCCACCAAAACGATCACATTACCGTTACCTTTGGCAAGCCTATACCGTATACCACCTTCGACCATTCAAAAACACCCGTTCAATGGGCAAAATGGGTAAAAGAACAGGTATACGGCATGGGGGGCATTACCAACGTGCCGTTGTAGCCCTTGCATTTGGTAATAAACTCAGTCCTGGAAAAAAGAAAAAAGCATTTGTGCTATTTGTCCACGGCCAGCAATTCCACTTCAAAAACCAACACGCTGTGAGGTGGAATGGTCTGTGCCCCTCTTTCGCCATAGGCGAGGTCCGAAGGGAGATATATCATCCATTTGGCGCCGGGTTTCATTAATTTCAGGGCTTCGGTCCATCCGGGAATGACCCGGTTTACCGGAAACTGTGCCGGCTCACCCCTTTCAACCGAACTGTCGAATACCTCACCATTGATAAAAGTACCGGTATAGTGTACCGTTACCACGCTGGTATCAACTGGCGATACGCCCTCGCCTTCCTTTAATATTATGTATTGCAGTCCGCTGGGCAGTGTAACCACGCCCTCTTTTTTGCTGTTTTCAGCCAGGAAGGCCTGACCTTCGGCAAGTTGTTCCATACTCTTTTTCTGGTTAAGTTCGGTAAAATGTTGATCGAGAATCATATTGGCCTGTTCGGGACTGATCACAGGCTGTTTGTCGGTTGTAACATCGTTAATGGCCTTCATAAAGGATGCCTCTTTTAACTGCTCAACACCGGCGTTTTTAATGCCCACTCCGAGCACCACACCAAGGCAGTAAGATATAGTATCGTCTTTCCCGGCCAACTGGATTTCCTGGCTTTTGACAGGTAGCAGGCATAACAGTGATGCCAGCACCGAAAACAACAATTTAGCGCCACGAAGGGTTATGAAGGATAAACGGCTGTCAACTGCAGTTCCTTGCGTTGATATCCCTGATAAAAATACTGATTTTTTCATTTATATAAGTTATATAAGTTTAACGCTGAAAGCCGTTTACCAGGCTAAGCCTGTTACCCGGTTTAATCGGCGCAAATGTAGTGTTTAGCCGGCACAAATACAACAACAGTGTTTTAAACATTGTCTGTTGAACAATTATACCGAAGGGTTGTTCTAAAGTATTCTAATTTTGATAATGCAATTCATAGCTTATTCGTGTCCCAAAACCGCATATTTACTGACAGATCGAATGTTCTTATTTTTTGGCACACTTTATGTAAAAAAGGGGTAAATTTAATCAACCGAATTTTCGACTAACCTAAATGTATGATCATGAAAAGAAGAAAAACCATTTATGCCACTTTTTTAGCTGTGGCTGTTTTGTTAGGTGGATGCGCCTCGATGAATAAGACGCAAAAAGGCGCCGCTGTGGGTACTGCCACTGGTGCAGCTGCCGGAGCAATCGTGGGCAAAGCTGCCGGTAACACGGCACTGGGAGCCATTATTGGCGCCACAGTGGGAGGCGTTTCCGGTGCTGTTATTGGCCGGCAAATGGACAAGCAGGCTGAGGAATTAAAGAACGAAGTACCCGACGCCAATGTCGAACGTGTGGGTGAGGGTATTGTGGTGGAACTGAGCGACAAGGTGCTGTTCGACTTTGGTAAGTCGAGTCTTACCGCTGCTTCCAAACTAAGCCTGGATAAGATTATCGTGGTGTTCAACAAGTATCCCGATACGAATGTTGAGATACAGGGGCATACCGACAGCAAGGGCAGTATCGAATTCAACCAGAATTTGTCGGTACAGCGTGCCAATTCGGTTTACACCTACCTTACCTCCAAAGGCATTGCATCATCGAGGCTCACTGTTAAAGGTTTTGGTGAAGAGGCTCCCAAGTACGACAATGAAACCGATGAAGGTCGCGCCCAGAACCGCCGTGTGGAATTCCTGATCACTGCCAATGAAAAAATGAAGGCCGAAGCTCAACAGGAAGCCGGTCAACAATAATATTTACTGTTATTAACCAATAAATTTGAATGACCATGAAGAAGAGAATCTTAACAGTATTTGCACTGATGGCAATGGTTACAGTTGCCGCATTTGCACAGGGATTTGGTGTGCGTGCAGGGTTTAATTTGCAGAATATTACCGGCGAATATGCAGGTAATGATTTGGATTATAGCCTGAAACCCGCATTTAATGCCGGAGTGTTTTATGAAATGGATGTTGCTCCGGATTTCTATTTCCAGCCTAACCTGCTTTTCAGTATGAAAGGCGCAAAACAAAATGAAAACAGTAGTGAACTGAAGATCAATATGGGCTATATCGAAATGCCATTGCACTTCCTGTATAAGCCGCAACTGGGTTCCGGCAGAATTATAGTAGGTTTTGGCCCTTACCTGGCGTATGGAGTAACAGGTAAAGCAAAATTGGAGAGTGGGAATCTTGAGTACACCGCTGACGTAAAGTTTAAGAATGATTTATCTACTGAGGAAGCTCTTGAGCATCTGCTTTGGGAAACGCATTATGCTAAAGGGCTGGATGCCGGTGCAGATGTTTTTTTCGGTTATGAGTTTCCATTTAATGTGGCTGTACAGTTTAACGCGCAACTTGGCCTTTTGAATATGTATCCTAAAATTGATGGCGAAGTGCCCGATGATACCAGCAGTAAACATGTAGGTTTTGGCCTGTCTGTTGGATACCGCTTCTGACAGAATTCTCAAATTAAGAATTTTTCAACTTAAGCCCGGAGGCGATGCTTCCGGGTTTTTTTATGTTGTTTGGCCCTGTTATTGCTTGTTTAATAAATTTTCGTTAACTTTAGCATAACCTAAAAAATGTTTAACCATGAAACCAACCTTTACCCTTTTGTTAGCTCTTGTTTTGTCGGGGTTAGATTCATTTGCCCAAAAGCCAATATTGATATACGATGGCAGCTTTGAACTGGGTGGCAATCACTATCCTGGTATTCACGTTACCATTCCTGAGGTGTCATTCGAAGAAGTTCAGAAAAACTGGATCAAAACAATGGAATCAGGTACGAAGTCAAAAGCGGTATATGACAAGGGCAACTGGACCCTTTTCGGCGCCAACATTTCGTCTGTATCACCTACACCGCTTAATTTATACAGCCGTATCGAAAACCAGGATTCACTGGTAAGGCTGTTGGTGGCCATGGAACTCCGTAAAGACGATTTTGTGCAGAAAGGAATTCACGATGCAGAGCTGGCCAGCGCAAAGGAATACCTGAAGCAGTTTGCCAGGGATCAGTACCTTGATATTGTAAAAGCGCAGTTGAAAGCCGAAGAAAAAAAATTAAAAGAAGTGGAAGGGGATTTCCGGTCCTATGGGAAACAACAGAATCGGCTTGAGAGAACCATCAGTAAGTCAGAGAAGACACTCAATACAGAGCAGGAAGCGTTAATTGCTGCCAATACCGAGCTCAATTCGGTTACTGTTGAACTGGCTTCCCAAACTATGCAGTTTAATGAGTTGGCCGAAGGTCCTGCCAGGGAAGAACGAGCCAAATACCTGAAAAGCCTGGAGAAGCGAAAGAAGCAAATTACCAGGGCGATCAGCAAATCAGAAAGTAAAATCAGCAAGGCAGAAAACGCCATCCGGGATGCCAATGCCCAAATACCCAAAAAGGAAAGTCTTCAGGGCGAGGCACAAAATGATATAGCCGTCCAACAGGCTGTTGTGCAGCAGTACAGGGATAAGCTGGCTAAAATTGAGCAGTATTAGCAGCTACCTACTAATTAGTGAAATAACATTGCAGTTTCATCCTGCATGAGTACCCACAGCGAGTATATGCCAATGATGGTGCCAACCGGGAATGCAAAACAGCCGATGGCTGCCAGGACCATGGCCATAAAACGCGACCATTTCTGAAAACTCAACAGGCCTATTCCGGCAATCAGACCAAGAATGGAGGCCAGCAATATCAGGGCCGGCAGGAAAGTACCCATGAATTTTATAACCACTCCGGCAACATCCACTTCCTCGATAAAGGAGCCTGCAAATGAGAATACAAAAAAGATAATGGTGGCACCGATAATGCCCATGGCGCTAAAGCCAATCTGTAAGGCTGCGACCAGGGTAACATGCTTTTTCATTACTGATTCTTCCATTGGGTTTATTTTTTGGGTAAGTTAACAAATTTTAACGAAATTCGGGTATGTCTATTCATTGAATGGGTTTGTATATTCGTTCATTATTTCATTGGCGTTTTGTTTACTTTTACGCCGTCTTAGCGGTGAACATTCCAACCCATTCGGTGTTAGGTAATACCGTCAAACGAATAAGGCAGGCAATAAAAAACGAATATGAAAAACAGGTTAAAAATCATCCTCACCATTTTGGTAATCGCATTGCTGGCATTGATCATTTTCTTACCCAAAATCAAACCATTATTTGGTAAAGGTGCTAAAGACGGAGCCCCTGCTGGTATGGCCATGCGCGGAGGGGGACAGCAAACCTTACCGGTTAGCGGATACCTGATTTCACCCGTTCAGATGAACGAGATGAAAAACAGCTCGGGGACCATCCTCCCCGATGAGGAGGTGGATCTGTCATTTGAAACCTCGGGCAAAATAATAACTATACATTTTCTCGAAGGAACCCGCGTTAAGAAAGGCGATTTGCTGGCGAAAATGAACGACAGGCCTTTGCAGGCACAGTTGCTGAAACTCGAAGCGCAGAAAAAACTTGCAGAAGAAAAGGAATTCAGACAACGGAGTCTGCTCGAGAAAGATGCCATCAGCCGTGAAAGCTACGATCAGATTGCTACCGAATTGCAATCCATTGAAGCTGATATTTTGCTGATTAAGGCAAGGATTGCCGAAACCGAGCTCAGGGCCCCTTTCGATGGCATAGTTGGTTTGCGGCTTCTGAGTGAAGGCAGTTATGCCACGCCGGCCACTAAAATTGTACGGCTGGTAAAAACAAGTCCGCTGAAAATAGAATTTGCCATACCGGAAAGATACGCCAGTGAGGTTAAACCAGGGTTTCCCATTGAATTTTCAATTGATGGAAATAATATAATATTTAAGGCCTCAGTATATGCCGTTGATCCAAAGATCAATATCGACACACGAACCATTGGCGTTAGGGCGTTATACCCAAATACGCGTGAAGAACTTAAACCTGGTCGTTTTGCAAGCATCAATATGCGGCTTTCGCAGATAGATAATACCATTGCCATTCCTACCGAAGCCCTCATACCGGAAATGGAAGGAGAAAAAGTTTTCGTTTACCGGTCGGGCAAGGCATCAACCGTTAAGGTGGAAACCGGACTGCGTACCGAAGCGCTTATCCAGATCAAATCTGGTCTTGCATTTGGCGATACTTTGCTGACATCGGGCATTTTACAATTGCGCGAAGGTCTGCCGGTAAAGCTGGATACCGTGGTTGTGGTTAATAAATAATGGACAAGGAGCATTATGAGTCTTTCTTCAACAAGTATAAAACGTCCGGTACTGACAACCGTATTTTCGCTGGTCATTATTCTTTTTGGTTTTATCGGGCTTACCTACCTTGGTGTACGTGAGTTTCCCAGCGTTGACCCGGCGATAATTACAGTCAGAACTTCTTATCCCGGGGCCAATTCCGATGTTATTGAAACACAGATCACCGAACCACTTGAACAAAGTATCAACGGAATTCCGGGTATCCGCACATTGACCAGCGTGAGTCGCCAGGGTGGCAGTAACATCACTGTGGAGTTCGAACTTAGCGTGGACCTTGAAACTGCAGCCAACGATGTGCGCGACAAAGTATCGCAGGCACAACGGATGCTTCCCAGGGATGTGGATCCGCCGGTTGTATCAAAGGCCGATGCCGATGCAACACCCATCATGATGTTGGCAGTGAAAAGCACAAAACGTTCGTTGCTTGAACTCTCGGAAGTTGCCGATCTCACCTTTAAAGAGCAGTTGCAAACCATACCCGGTGTGAGCGCGGTAATGATTTGGGGTGAAAAAAGGTATGCTATGCGGCTGTGGCTCGACCCGGCTAAACTGGCGGGTTATGGCATGACTCCCCTCGATGTACGTAATGCCATCAGCAGGGAGAATGTGGAATTGCCCTCGGGCAGCGTGGAAGGCAATACCACTGAGCTTACCATACGTACATTGGGTTTGCTGACCACGCCTGCTGAATTCAATAATATCATCATAAAACAATCAGGTGATCAGGTAGTCAGAATCAGTGATGTGGGCCGGGCAGAATTGGGCCCGGAAGACATCCGTGGAATACTGAAAATGAATGGTGTCCCCATGGTGGCAACCGTCATTGTTCCCCAACCGGGAGCAAATCATATTGATATTGTCGATGAGGTATACAGGCGGTTGGCTTTCATGCAAAAAGATCTCCCTGATGATATTGAAGTCCAGGTTGGGTTTGACAACACACAGTATATCCGTTCATCAATCAGGGAAGTGGTGGATACCATTTTGATTGCATTCGGACTGGTTGTAATCATCATCTTTTTCTTCCTGCGCGACTGGAGAACTACCCTGATTCCCATTATTGTGATACCTGTTTCGCTGATCGGAGCCTTTTTCATCATGTACCTGGCCGGGTTTACCATCAACGTGCTGACCCTGCTGGCTATTGTGCTGGCTATTGGCATTGTGGTGGACGATGCCATTGTAATGATGGAAAACATATACGTGAAAATTGAGAGTGGTATGGAGCCCCTTGAGGCAGGTCTTAAAGGCTCTAACGAAATATTCTTTGCCATCATTGCCACTACTATTACGCTTATCGCTGTTTTCTTTCCTATCGTGTTCCTCGAGGGTATGACGGGCCGTTTGTTCCGCGAGTTCAGCATTGTATTGGCAGGGGCCGTTGCCATTTCAGCATTTGTAGCCCTTACCCTTACACCCATGCTTTCTACTAAAATGCTGAGGCCTCATAGTAAACACACCTGGATTTTCAAGGTTACCGAGGACTTCTTTTTGAAGCTGAATGAAGGTTATAAAAACTCATTGGATACTTTCCTCAAGAGGAAATATGCTGCCTGGGTTATCATTTCTGCAGCTTTAGTATTGATTTTCATCCTCTGGAAAAGCATCCCTGCGGAAATGGCTCCGCTGGAAGATCGATCCCAGATTAGTATTAACACTACCATGCCTGAGGGTTCCACTTATGAATACACACTGGATTATGTGGAAGACCTGGCAAAAATGGTCGATAAATCTGTGCCCGAAGCCAATATTGTGCAGACCATGATTCGGAGCGGTTTCGGTTTTGTTCGCATTATCCTCGACGAACCCGATGAAAGGGAACGTTCACAACAGGAAATAGCCAATCAGCTTACCGCCCAGGCCCGGAATAAAACCAAAGCCAGGGCCAATGTGATGCAACAGTCAACCTTCGGAGGTCGTCGTATGGGTATGCCTATTCAATATGTAATTCAGGCGCAAACGATTGACAAATTGCGAGAAATACTTCCGGCATTCATGGTTGAGGTGAACAAAAATCCCACTTTTGTGATGGCCGATGCAAACCTCAAGTTCACCAAACCGGAAATACAGGTCAGCATCAACCGCGACAAGGCAAACCTGCTGGGCGTGTCGACCCAGAATATAGGTCAGACTTTGCAGTTGGCACTCAGTGGTCAACGTTTCGGTTACTTTTTCATGAATGGTAAACAATACCAGATTTTGGGCGAACTTGCCAGAGAGGACCGCAATACCCCCATGAATCTGCAATCGCTTTACGTTCGCAGCAACAGTGGCGAAATGATCCAGTTTGATAACCTGGTCAACCTGAATGAAAGCACAGCCCCTCCCCAATTATACCGTTACAACCGTTTTGTGGCTGCCACCATATCAGCCGGACTGGCCGAAGGTAAAACTATAAGCGAGGGCATCACGGAAATGGATAAAATTGCTGACAAGGTGCTGGACGATACATTCCGAACAGCATTGGCCGGTGATTCCAAAGATTTTCAGGAGAGTTCATCAAGCCTTATGTTTGCTTTTTCACTGGCCCTGGTACTCATCTTCCTGGTACTGGCTGCCCAGTTCGAAAGCTTCAAAGACCCCATCATTGTGATGATGACCGTACCCCTGGCCCTAACTGGTGCGCTGATCTTCATGTGGTATTTTAATGTTACCATGAACATCTTCAGTCAGATAGGCATCATCATGCTGATTGGGTTGGTTTCCAAAAATGGTATTCTCATTGTTGAATTTGCCAACCAGCGCAAAGAGGCCGGTATGTCAAAGGCAAATGCCATCAGATATGCAGCTGCTGCAAGGTTCAGGCCTATTCTAATGACCAGCTTTGCCACTATATTCGGTATTCTTCCACTGGCACTCGGTTTGGGCGAGGGCGCTCAGAGTCGCATTTCCATGGGTGTTGCTGTAGTAGGTGGTATGACGCTGTCGACCTTTCTTACCCTTTATGTGGTTCCGGCCATTTACCAGTTGATATCTTCTGAAACGAACAAGGACGATGATGATAAGTAAAAGTTTTTTTCTGCTGACCTGGATTTCCATGACGGGACTTATTGTTCAGGCACAGGAAGTGTATGATTTGAATAGATGCATTACCACCGGTCTGGAAAACAACTTTGCCATTCAGATTGCCCGCAGTAATGCCGAAATGGCAGCCAATAACCGTACACCCGGCAATGCCGGTTTTCTTCCCTCGGTTGACCTAAGTAGCCGTTATGGCGGAACCATTAATAACACAGCTCAAACATACACCACCGGTGGAGATACCTCCTTTACCGGTGTGCACAACACTACCACAACTGCCGGGGTTGCCCTTGGATGGGACCTGTTCAGGGGGTTCAGCGCTCAAACCACGTGGAAAAAGCTGAATGAACTCAAACTGATGGGAGAACTCAATACGCAAATGACCATCGAGGATTTTGTGGCCGATATGGCATCTGAGTATTATTATTATATTCAACAGTTGCAATTATACCACAACCTGGCCTATGCGGTATCCCTTTCGCGCGAGCGGGTACGGATTGATGAAGAACGTTACCTGCTGGGCGCTGCTTCAAAACTTCAGTTACTGCAATCGCAGGTTTACCTGAATTCCGACAGCTCGCGCTATGCCAAGCAACTCGAGGTGTTGCGCGCTTCGCAGGTGCGCATCAACAGGCTCATGGCTACAGATAACCTTGGCCAGCTTATTGCCCTCAAGGATTCAACCATTTACATACACGAAAACCTGGCTTACGACTCGTTGCTATCGGCTACAATGCAATCGAATACCAGCTTGCTGATTGCCCGTAAAAACCAAACTATCTCTGAATACGATCTGAAACTTATCAATGCCCGTACTTACCCCTACCTGAGTATGTCTACCGGTTACAATCTCAATTTATACGATTATGAATCGGGAACACTCAAAAACCAACAGGTTGACGGTTTTAACTATGGCTTTACCCTGGGTATGAATTTGTTCGATGGTTTCAATCAACGGCGCGAAAGGGCAAACGCCCGCATTGCTATGGCCAACCGTGCTGTTCAGTATGAGCAGGTGGCACAACAGGTGGAGGCCGACCTGATCACTATTTTTTACGCTTACCAGAATAACCTGATGTTATTGAAACTCGAATCGCAAAACCTCAAAACAGCAGAGGAAAACCTCGAAATTGCCCTCGAAAGGTATAAGCTGGGAAGTTTATCGGGACTCGAATTGCGCGAAGTGCAGCAAAGTCTGCTCGAAGCTGAAGAACGACTGCTTTCGGTACAGTACCAAACCAAACTGGCTGAGATCTCGCTCTTGCAAATCTCCGGCCGGATCATGGAATACGTTTAAGTTGTGAGCTGTGAGATACTAGCTGTGAGCTGTGAGCTGTGAGCTATTAGCTGTGAGCTGTGAGCTGTTCCTGATTTCTGCTGCCACTGCTACTGCCACTGCCACTAGTCTTGGCTCTTGGTTCTTGGTTTTTGGCTCTTTTTTAAACAAATATCATCCTGAACACCAAAAACAACATGCCTGAGAACAGGATGGTCACCGGCAACGTTATCAGCCAGGCAATGCCTATGGCGGCAACCGTTTTTCTCTGCAGGTTTTTCATACCGCTGTCGGCTACCATGGTGCCTGCAACACCCGACGAAAGCACATGGGTGGTACTTACCGGCAAACCAAACCAACTCGATACGGAAATGGTGGTGGCCGCAATGAGCTCGGCGCTTGCTCCCTGCGCATATGTGAGGTGCGATTTTCCAATTTTTTCACCAATGGTTACCACAATGCGTTTCCACCCTACCATGGTTCCCAAACCCAACGACAGCGCTATGGCCAGTATAACCCACATGGGTGCATATTCGGTATACGACCTGACTTCTTTCAGTTCGGCTTGGTAATTGCTGAGCCATCCATTGCTTACCGGTTGAACCGATTTTCCGGCAAATGATTTCAGCAGGTTTTCCGATTTCTTCGAAACGAGCAGAATATCGCGCCGTGCATCCAGACTGTTCTTTTTCGAAATGTCAGCAAAGGTAGTCAGACCTGTCAGCGAAGTGTCCAATGAGTCGAGCAGCAGGTTAATGGTTTTGATTTCTTTCAGGTCGTTTGGTAACAAACCGCTGGTGTCTACCCTGCTGATCATGCTGTGCATATTGGTTATGCTTTGATGCAGGGTTTGCGGATCGCGGGTGTGGTCAATGGCGAATTTCACCGGCACAATGGCAATCAGGATGATCATCAGCAGGCCAACACCCTTTTGTCCGTCGTTTGATCCATGCGAAAAGCTCACGAAGGTGCAGGTTAATACCAATACCGAACGCACCCACATGGGCGGCGCTTTTTTTGCAGGCGGTTGCTTAAAGATGGTTTTGTTTTTTATCACCTTCCTGAGAATGACCATCAACAACATGGCCATGAAGAACCCTATCAGCGGTGAAATCAGCAGGGACAACCCAACATCCTTGACTTTTCCCCAGTTTAGTGCAATATCATGACTTCCTGGCAGCAGCATATAGGCTATCCCAACCCCGAAAATAGAACCGAGTAAAGTATGCGAACTTGAACAGGGGATGCCCAGGTACCAGGTGCCGATATTCCAGATGATGGCTGTGAAAATGAGCGCCAGTATCATCGACAGGTTATGGTATATGTTGTTGTCGGTAAGCGCTTCGAGCGGCAACAGGTTAATGATACCAATGGCAACAGCAATACCGCCGACATTTACCCCGATAAAATTCCAGATACCCGACCAGATGACGGCAACGCGGGGTTTTAATGAATGTGTGTAAATTACTGTGGCAACAGCATTTGCGGTGTCGTGAAAACCGTTGATGAATTCAAAGGCAAGGGCAGTGGCGATACAAAATACGAGAAGCAGGGAAAGTGAGAGATCAAGACCAAACATGCATGGAAAATTTTCTCAAAGATAAAAGTTTCATAAAATTGTTAATTTCAAATCGTAACTTTTTCGTTTTCTATGCATAAATTCCTTATTTTTCCACGTGGGCTTTTGTGTGCTTGCCTTCGATTGAATGAAACCTCAAGGGTGGAAGGAAAATAGTTTTGTCTATTCCACGGGGCCACGGGGGCTAAATTAATTTGTATCTGGTAAATTCAATAGATATGATTACTGAATTTGAAAAGAAAATGTATGGAAAATCCAAGTTACGCAACAAAATGCGCGGTTTACGGAATTTTCTTTTTGCCTTGCTGGGGCTGTTTATGATAACGGTTGCCTTTACCATTGTGCTGGATGTGAATGACGCCATCGGCGATGGTATGAAAAACATCCGCTACGGTCTTTTTGCGCTTGGCCTGGTGGCTAGTGGAACTGCGGTGCTTATCGCGTTGCTGAAAAAGGCAAAAAAGTGATCCTGGTTTTGGTTTTCAGTGAGGTATATTGTCCGGAGCAGGTTGCTTTTGCACTAATCCGAATATGTTGTTGAATGTTTTTTATTTTCACAAACGATACGTCAGACCGAATTTTAAAAGAGCAATATCGCCATTTGTAAGTTCAGCCATTACCAATGTTCTATTTAGTATTTTGTATTGAAATCCGATTAAAGTAATTTCCTTTACTATTTCAGTTTCGACTTCTTTTTCGTCCAGTAAATATTTATCAATTCTTTTAATACCAAAGGCTCCTGCCATATATAGGTCGAATCGCTTTTGTTTAATTAGCGAATAGCTTAATCTTCCGCTCAGAAAGAATGATTTTATAAAAAAGTCTTCATTTATTGTAGAACTCCTCAGTTCAGGTTCGGTATTTTCATAGGCTCCTTCAACACCTATGGCATATCTCTGATTCAGATTCAAGGTATAGCGGGCGCCAAAAACCCCGGTAGATAATGTACTTTTATATAGTGATGCATCATCTACTTCCCTTACGCCGTATACGCCGTAATAAACAGCTATATCATGAAATATTTCCAAAGGTTCCTGAGAATAACCTGCTGCCGGGATAAAAAGGATCAGCATCAGCTGGAATACTCTACTTAGCTGCTTCAAAGCAATATCCATGGCTAAATGAACTTACAATTACTTTTCCTTTTTTATCGTTTTCACCGGGTACAACGATGCATTGACTCATATAGTAATACCTTTCATCATTATAGGAATCCGGTGATTTTAACCGCCAAAGATGTTTGCCGGTTTCTATATCAACTGCATGAATTCTTCCGTCACCTCTACTGCCGTAATAAACAACTCCGTTCATCTCACTCAGATAGCTGTTATTCCCGGCAGAAGTTTCTGCCCATAATCTATTTCCTGTAACTATATCGTAAGCAACGAGTTCCCTTTTTCCGTCATCCATTACAATCATTTTGTTGCCCACAATAATAAAACCATTACTGGAATATTGACTGGCCATATTTTGCTTTCGCCAGATAATTTTCCCATCACTCAAATTACGGCATTCTAAAAAACCACTTGATAATGTATGATAGAACCGGTCATTTATTATTGTAGGTGTAAAGCCTTCCATGAAATTCCGCTCACCCAGCTCTACTCGTTCAAATACCCATACTTTTTTGGTGAAATTATATAGACCCACATAGGATTTGCTGATCTGTTCATCAGAGTCGTTCAAATAGTATTGTTTTTCATAATGGCATAACAGCATAATGTTATTGGTTTTCAGATCATAAAATGGTTTTAGATATCGAAATCCACCGATTGATATATTAACCCTGTCCAAATCCGGCTCAGGTAAATCACCGAGATCGGGTATCAGGAACAGTTCAATATTTCCATCTTCAATATTTCCCCAATATGCAGATTCAACCGGGTAGGCGTTATCAGGATACGGTTCAACAACAATTACAAAAAACAAACTGTCCAATCCTGAAAGCCATTGTGCCGCATAGGGAACATCTAGATTTTTATTCCATAAATAATTACCATTAGTTATATCAAGTTGGAAAAGAGTTCTTCCATCTATATGCGTGATTCTATTATCCTTAATATAATAATTATAATAGCCAAAATAATCTGTTTTTGTTAGATAATCCTGCCGCCAAACAATATTACCCGTTTTAATGTCAACTCCTGTAAAATAAGCCATATCATCTTCATCGGTGGAACCCATAAGCGCTAGACCGTTATAATAAGCTGGCCCTTCAATTAGTGCACCAATAGTTGAATTTACAGAAAGTTTTGTTCTCCACAACCACGGCTGATCAATGATCACGCCATTTTCATCCCTGACAATTTCAGGATCATCCTTTTCACAACATGCGTTGAGAAACAATAATGAAATAATTAACAGGTTGATTCTCATTAAACTATCTTTTCGTTAGTTTGAAGAATTCTCGATCCCTGTTGGTGTAAGTCGTACCAAGAAACACCTTTTCCAATTCATCTCTTGCATATTCGTCTCTCGTCACCTCATCATGGTTCATATGCAACAATTCAACTGTTTTGAGACAACCCGGCAAAGCTATTTGCGTAGATTTTGGCAATAACCCGTCGCTTGGTTCATCAATAATTACATCAATCAGCTTAGTTACGGTTACCCACTGGTATTCACACACTGGTTGATCAATCATAGTGCTTTTTTCAAGCATTTCGCGAGGATCGGGATAAACACATAGCCATTCATCGTACGTAATGGATTGTTTTTCTGTCCGATATGCTCCAATCAATACGTTTGTAGCCTTGGGGAAAGTGGTCCTCCAGTAATCCCTGCTGGTTTTCCAGTTTGATGCCAATTTGGCATGAATAGCTGCTTCTGCAAACAATAAATTCAGTAAACAGGCTTTTTGCATGTTTGAGTGAGCCTTATAAAACCGGTCACAACCATTATCCACATCATCAATAAGATCATATACAGCTTTTCCTGACAGGGTTTTGACCAAATTTAAGCATGCGGGATAGTCTTCATTCCCGAAAAATGCTATTGAAGGAAGGTTTGTTCCACCAGCAGCCTGAACTTTTTTTATATCTGCACTTCCAACTTTAAGAGATGCTTTATTATCATCGGATAAATACTCTGAAACTAATTCATCCCGGACATATGCAGGAATTTTGGACAGGACTATTTCTAATACTGAACTGTAAATCCCCATTTCCGAAGCTATATTTATTGCAGGATTACTCAAGAAAGTTCCGGCAACAATGGGATCTCCTTTTGGCCCTTTTAATCCTTTATCATTGGCTTCTTTTATAATATTAACCAAAGTACCATTGTCAACATTGTTGGCAATAGATGCTCCGTTAAAAGGTGCATTAAATGATAATATTCCCCCAATTGTTTTTCTGTTTCCCAAGTATTTATAAATATACAAACTATTGGGTCCTCCCATGCTATGCGTAATAATTATATTTCTTTCATCATTTCTGGGATATATTTCCAATAAAAGATCATTAGCTGCAGAATCAATGCCGTAGCTTGTCTCATAATTTGACCTATTTGAAAACAGGTAAAACTTCGATTTAAAATATGATTCAAATTCTGAAAACCTTCCGGAATATTCATCATTCATTCCATGCACCCAATAGATGTTTCTTGTTTGCCCTTTAGCATAGTTACTACTGCCATAAAAAGCGACAAAAAACGAAATTATAATTAATAAATTTTTCATTGCGTTAAAGCTTAATTGGAATAGATTATAGATTTACTGTGATATTTTCATTCTCATACTCTGTAAATGTCACCAAAATATAATTTTCGCCTTCCTGATTAGTTTCAAAGTTTTGTTCTTTGGTGTAGACAGGCAGAATATTTTGTGATACTTCATCATATTTATATTGAATCATGTAAGCAACAATATTGGCTTCATCTGAAATTGCCTGTCCCTGCAGAATACCAGATTCACGATCGAACCATGTTGTAACTTTTTTACCAACATAAACTTCATTAGCTCCATGTTCCGGGCCGAGGATGGTTTCGGAAACCAAATATCTGCCGTCATCTCTCAGAGAATCGCCTATACTATTTGTGTTTTTTAATAGAAATTCATTTACGTATTTCCCATAAATGTCCCTTGTGATTAAATTGTTATTCCTTTTTATTATTTTAAGAAATTCTGCAAAATGGATTGGACCCCTAATTATCGGACTTTGTTATAGAGGGTTAAACTTATAAAAT
>CAZUBW010000003.1:0-4276 GCA_964618645.1 uncultured Bacteroidales bacterium
GGTACAGCGTCATATATATTATGGTTATATCGAAAAGAACGGGCAGGCACCACCAGAAGAGCGACATCACCTGACAAACAGGATAGAAGGCAAGGGGATGCACTGGAAACAGGATACAGGCATAGAAACCATTGAACTTTATGCCTCTGTCGTATCGACAAACTTTGTGGAACTCACCCGTCACATCGACCAACTGGGATTTTGTTCTCCGTCGGATTATGTGCTGGTGAAGGACAATATTTTTATTTACAACCGGACGGAATGTGAGTTCTCAGGCATATTTACAGCATATGTAGTTGACCTTTTCTCTGAAACGCAGGTTGGTGTAAGGCTGGGTTTTAACGAAAGAGATGAACTGGAATATTACATGTTCAGGGGCGAAGGTAAAATTCTTGGGGAACTGACACCACTTGAACCATTCGATAAGCAGGGCAATGAACCAATGTTTGCCCAAGTCCCGGGTGCTCCTGCGATGCCAAAAGGGCAACGAATGGCATACCGTCCAATCAGGGACTTCCTGTATATGACTGATGAAGAGGTTCATGCGGCAGCACTTAAGAGCACTACAAACTTTGCCCACACTGATATGGATAAGTACAATATGGTATTTAGCGACATATTGGTAGGAAAAGAATTTACCTTGAGATATGACAACGGTGGACCTGTAATACACTATAAGGTTGCGGAGAAATTTAAACTTAACTACAGGGAAGAAAAGGACAGCACCTGGAAGGAGGCTGAATACAGGGCTTATGAAGCCGATGAAGACCTTGCTTTTTTCAGTCATCTTTTGGTTGACAGCAAACCGAGAACTAGCTTACAAATAGCTCTTGACCTAACAAACGGGTTAACAACTTGTATCTACTCGCATATGGGAACGGCTTATTACGGTAACGAGGTATCTTTCAAAGCCTTGTTTGGTGTGGCTGACCTGGAAGGAGTTAACGCTCCGTTATACCTTCGTCATGAGTTCTCTCAAGATCTTATAGGTCATGCGTGGTCGTGGACCTACTCCAACAATATGACCTCGATGCATATTTTTGCCGGGCCTAATGCACATTCCTGGACAATTTACACTGCTGATCAGTCATTGGGGCTTCAGTGGTCTGGTCCCAGCCTTCTTGTGAAGGTCCGTGATGGTGTACATATACTGGCAGAATGTGAAGAAGCATGTAACGGCGCCGAGATGATCGTATTGATAAATGAGAAACTCAGACGCGACTGCGGATTTAGTTTCCAGGGAAATAAAGAGGGGGTAAAGCTAAATTTGGTAGGTGCAATTGGTCGCCATATAGGCTGTTACGACACAAAAAAATACTTCGGACCTAATAGGAGACAGAATATTTGATATAAAGATTAAAAGGAATACTTATGGACTCTTTAAAAAAAAGAACTGGTTTAAGCAGCCAATCAAACGACGGACGCCGTTCTTTTATCTGGAAAATGGGTGCTGCCATGACAGCCGGGATACTTGCACCATCGGTGCCTGCTGCTGCAAAGTCTGTCGTTGCAAATGATCTGGGATCGGAAAATGGGATGAGAGAGTTATCCGAAAGACTTGCCTTCCTTGTGGCGGAGAAAAGCATAATTGGTCTGTATCATACCTATGAATCGTTGCTGAATGATGGGATTTATGATAAAATACCCGAATTGTTTGTGCCAGATGGTGAAGTGGTTTATAATGGCGGAATATTCAAAGGAAGGGATAAGGGTGTGACTCGTTTGTACAACCAGCGCTTCAGGAGTGGCCTTGCAGGGAAAAAGTTGGATGTAACGCTGGGCAGCAAAGAACAACACTTGATTGAATTATCAGAGGATCATTTGTCTGCAAAAGCCAATTTCCCTTTTGCTATTCAGGTTGGAACCCCGATGGTTTCCGACAGTGTACTTATCAGCATGGCGCGCCTGCATGGCGAGGGAATAAATAAATGGCGCGAAAACGGAATTTGTGAGTTATCCTTGTCAAGGCAAAGTAGAGAAGATATATGGATGATAAACAGGCTTGAATATCGCACCGAATCAAAATCTGTGTCAGTGCCTCTATTTGCAAAGGTTTTTCCAGATGATCATGAGGGACCTGATACATTGGTTTAATTGAATCGGTAAAGTGTTTTAATGTTAGAAATTCAAATATTTAAGTAGAAATAACGTGAATTTTGAATTATTTTCACAAAAGATTTTTGTTAAAAAAATAATTACCGAATTTGTTAAGTGCTACAGCCTAAAATGACTCATTTTGTTTCTGGTTAGATTTATTTTTTATTTCAGGCTTTGGGTCACAGGTCATTCGCTTCGCTCTCAATCAGGGATTATTCGCTTCGCTCTCAATCAGGGATTATTCGCTTCGCTCTCAATCAGGGATTATTCGCTTCGCTCTTAAATCCGGGATTATTCGCTTCGCTCTTAAATCCGGGATTATTCGCTTCGCTCCTGATCCCTTCATTAAGGTCCTGCAAAAAAGAATTGATGTCGCGGCCTGCCGGCCGCTTTCTTTATCATTTATAAGAAAAATGCTCAAGCAGGGCTTGGCATTTTTCTTATAAATGATAAAGCCCACCAGGGGTGGGCATCAATTCTTTAGTGATCCAGCTGGGATTCGAACCCAGGACCCCATCCTTAAAAGGGATGTGCTCTACCTACTGAGCTACTGGATCGGAGTGCCTCGTATAACGGGCCTTCCTGCTTGTTCCCGGTCAAAAAACCGGCTCTTTTTAAAGAGTTGCAAATATACTATCATATTTTAAACCATGAAATAAATTCGGTGTAAATTTTATAAAACATCCTATAAACCTGATCATCATCGTATTTTTCCAATCAGATGGAACAATATATAGTCGGTCAACGTAAAATACCATTAAGCACTAAACCAATAAAACAATAATCATATGAAAAGAATAGCCAAAAATGGTTTTCTGTTGCTGATGGTCATTGCTTTCTTCGGTTTCAACAGCTATGCACAGATCGAAGAAGTGGGGAGCATGATGGCCGGTGGAAAAGAAGATGCTCAGCGTTTACTGCAACCTTATATTGCTCCGGCTGCCAATGCTTTTGGCGCTGCCCTGGCAGGAGGGTGGTATAACACAGCTGAACCCCATAAACTGGGAGGATTTGATATCACCTTTACGTTAAATGCTGCGGTGGTGCCGAAAAAGGACCAGACTTTTCTGATCAACAACAACGAACTGAACTTTCTGAAACTGGAGGATCCTCAGGTTAATGAAGCACAGACAGTAGCCGGTGACGATATCAGTGGCCCACAGATTGTGTACAATGTTCAGGATGATGAAGGAAATGTGCTTTACACACAACCTGCATTTACCATGCCCCAGGGCCTTAACACCCGTTATGTGCCATCACCCATGATCCAGCTGGGTGTTGGACTTATCAAGGGAACTGATGTAATGTTCAGGTTTATACCAAACATCAAGTACCAGGGAAATGAATTTGGACTTTGGGGAATTGGCGGAAGACATGATATTAAACAATGGATTCCCGGGCTGAAAAAGCTGCCTGTTTTTAAAATGTCGGTTATGTACGGCTACACCAAGCTACATACCTTTGTTTCAATGGATATTGATAAAGGTACAATTGGCGCTGAAGCGCTTAACGGCGAGGAAACCAATAACTGGGAAGATCAATACATGAAAGTTTTTGTGAGAAGCCAGACTGCCAACTTGCTTTTTGGTGCCGATCTTAAAGTGGTAAACTTTTATGGGGCACTTGGTTTTGTAACCTCAAAAACCAATCTTCAACTTACCGGCGATTTTCCGACGGTCCAGGTTCCTGCCGGTACTATCGAACCCGTTGTTGTGGCCAGCAAGGATCCTATTGACATTGAAATGAAAAACAAGGATGGCAGCATTACAAAGCCCAGGTTTAATGCCGGAATAAGATTTAAACTGGCTGTAGTAACCCTGCATTTCGATTACAGCTGGGCCAACTATAGTGTGTTGACTGCAGGGTTGGGATTTTCATTCAGGTAAAACCCTGACGTTCTGTCAAACTGGTAAAGAAAGAAACTGTATATAAAGTCAATTTATTAGGCGTAATTGCAACCGACCAAAGGGAGTTAAGCCCTGCCTGCCGAAACGGCAGTGAAGGCAGGGAAGCTAAACTTATGCCTGTCGCATTGTACCGAATATCAACTCTTAACGCTGAGCGTAGTCTCCTGACTACGCTCTTTTTATGGCTTTTTATAAAGCCTTTTTTATTTCAGTTATCTGCTGCAGGTTTTCCCATATGGAAGAAAAGTCTGAATTTCAGTGCCGGATTGCTG
>CAZUBW010000003.1:4376-100461 GCA_964618645.1 uncultured Bacteroidales bacterium
TGCTGCAGGTTTTCCCATATGGAAGAAAAGTCTGAATTTCAGTGCCGGATTGCTGTTGTAATAGGGTGAATACTTATTTTGCGTGGTATCCCAAAGCACATATAAGGCAATCCCAAATCTTCCGCCCATTGGGTAGTACATTCCACCTCCCAGCAAGAGATTATCAATCCAGATTCGGCTGGATCCCTCATAACGTTCTATATTTAAGAGCTCATTTTCCGCATGGATCAGTATATCGCCAATATCGATGGGGATATGATCACTGATGTTTCTGAAAATGATAAATGACGAAAAAACAGTTGCCCCGTAAGTAGAGGTTTTAAAAAGGTAAGAATCGAATTTATAGCGTTCGTAGATATAAATGGGGCCGAGCCCTGCCATGAACCGTTCGGTAATGTTAACTCCCAGCAAAGGGGCTACTTTAATATAGGTTACATTTCCAAAATTAAGTTCGAGGTCGCTGGCAACAAAAAGCTTTTGAGCAAAAGAACGATTATTGCGCTGTTTGGCTTCCGAAACAATGGTTTCCTCAATCTGTGCCGAAAGATGGAGCAGGACCATTGCAAAGCTTAATAGCAGTATTGTTTTTTTTAAGTTCATAATATCTTTGGTATCTTTAAAGAAGGTTTCAAATGTACAAATTCATTCATACAATTGCACAGGCCATTTAACACTCATTAACAACTATTATACTTATGAACATTCTGGTTACAGGAGCAGGCAGAGGGGTAGGCTTTGAAACAGTCAGGTATTTTGCCCGGCTTCAGGGTATGGAAATTTATGCGTTGTCGCGTAACAACGCCCGTTTGCAGCAGCTTGCGCTTAAATGTAATGAGTTGAGCAGAACTTCACGCGTACATCCGCTGGTGGTTGACCTGGAACAATTTGTTTATGATCCTGCATGTCTGTTAAAGTCATTACCACAGGAACCCTTCCACCTGGATGTACTTATCAACAACGCCGGAACGTTGGTGAACAAGCCTTTTTTAGATATCACTGCCAATGATTATCACATGATGTTTCAGATTAATTGTGTGGCACCCGCTATGCTCATCAGGCATCTTATGCCATTTATGGGAAAAGAAAAGATCTCTCATATTGTAAACATCAGCAGTATGGGTGGTTTTCAGGGTAGTTCCAAGTTTCCGGGATTAGCCGGTTACAGTGCCAGTAAGGCAGCGCTGACTTGTCTGACAGAGTGTCTGAGCGAAGAGTTCAAAGATACCAGGGTGGTTTTCAATTGCCTTGCATTAGGTGCCGTGCAAACCGAAATGCTCGGAGAAGCTTTTCCAGGGTACAAAGCCCCGCTTAGCCCACACGAAATGGCTGAGTTTATTGGCAATTTTGCATTAAATGGTTACAAGTATATGAAGGGCAAAATCATTCCGGTTTCCCTATCAACCCCCTAAAAAACCAGCTATAATACTAAAGATCTTTATGTTAAAAAATTCCATCTGGGTTTTTATTTTGATTGTTTGTTCATTACTCCTGTCCATGCTGACTACTGCTGCTACTGCTACTGCTACTGCTACTGCTACTGTCGCTACCCACCATTCTTTTCATAGCTCTTGGTTCTATTATTCGTAGCTCTTCATCAATTCATCCTTTTCCCGGTCCTTGCATTCCCAGCAGGGAAGCTTTACATTTACCATGGTTGATTCGTCATATTCGCGTGGCTTAACCTCGCCTTTCAGCACCATTAAACCGTTCATGGCCAGTGCATGCATTTCATCTTCACCCGGATAAATAACAACAGGTGCCATAAAAGAAACCATCTTTTTAATATACTCTACAACCATTGGATTGTGCGAAATACCTCCGGTTAGAATAATGGCATCAATATCGCCATGTAAAACCGCACACATCGAAGCAATTTCCTTTCCAATCTGGTACGACATGGCATCCTGGATAAGCCGGGCCCTTTCATCACCATCCTGGGCAAGTAATTCCACCTCGTAAGCGCTATTGGTTCCCATATACGCAACGTATCCGCCTTCTCCGGTTATCATTCGCTTGATTTCTTCCATGCTATGTTTACCATCGAAACATACCTTGACAAGGGCTCCCGAAGGAAGCGTCCCTGAACGTTCCGGCGAAAACGGGCCTTCGCCGTCAAGTGCCTGGTTCACATCAATGACCTTTCCTTTTCGGTGTGCTCCTATGGACACTCCACCTCCCAGGTGGGCAATGACCAGGTTCAGCTCTTCGTATTTGCGATTCATTAGTCGCGCATAAGCCCTGGCAGTTGCCTTCTGGTTTAGCGCATGAAATATGGAATAACGCTGAAACATAGGATGACCTGCAATACGCGCTACATCCTGTAATTCATCAACCACAACAGGGTCGGCAATGAAAGCCTTGCATTTGGGAAGGTCTTTGGCCAGGTCGTGGGCAATAAGACCTCCCAGGTTGCTGGCATGTTCACCCATCACACCTTCGAGCAGGTCGTGCCGTAACCTTTCATTAATAATGTAAACGCCCGATTCGATTGGATGAACCAGGCCACCACGACCGACAATGGCCTCAATTATCTCAATATTAAGGTGTGAGGCCTTTAACTCATTGAGAATTATCTTCTTTCGGAATTCGTACTGGTCGCTTATACGGGTAAATTTTGCCAATTCCTGGGGGTCGTGCAGTATGCTTTTCAGAAATATGGGTTTGGCATTGTGATAAACTGCAATTTTGGTGGAAGTCGATCCGGGATTAATAGCCAGAATTTTATGATTCATAATCAGGGATACTTTTAATTTTTCTGTTTCAGGTCATGGCGACTGCCAAAGCTATGGACAGGTACTTACTTTTCTCATCATCAGCTCTTGAGGTGAGCACAACCGGAACACTTGCCCCAGCCACAACGGCAGCAGTAACTGCTCCTCCCAGGAAATTCAGGGATTTATACAATACGTTTCCTGCGTTCAGGTCGGGTGCAACCAGAATATCGGCCTGTCCGGCCACCTTGGAAACCAGTCCTTTATGATGCGCAGCTTCAGCAGAAACTGCATTATCCAGAGCCAGCGGACCGTCGATCAGGCAACCTTTAATCTGTTTGCGCCTTTGCATTTGAGTAAGCATGGCCCCGTGAACGGTGGCTTCCATTTTTGGATTAACCGTTTCAACCGGAGCCAGTATGGCTACCCGGGGTTCACTGATGCCCAGGCTGTGATAGGCATTCACTGCATTCACAACAATGGATACCTTATCGCTGATGTCAGGACTAATATTCAATGCTGCATCAGTAACACATAACAATTTCGGGTAATACGGGCTTTCGAAAAACGCAAGGTGGCTTAACAACCCTCCCTTCAGCAGTCCTCCTTCTTTATCCAGGATGGCTTTTACCAGAATACCGGTGGCTACCATACCTTTCATAAGAATATCGGCTTTGCCTTCCCTGATAATCTTAACCGAAAGCGCACAGGCTGCAGCACCATCGGGTTCGTGATAAATATCAATTCCATCCAGGGTGAAACCTACCTTATCAGATATCTCACGGATAATCGCTTCATTTCCAACGAGTACCGGCGTTATCAAACCATTATTTCTGGCAATTCCTGCAGCCGTAAGCACATCTTCATCCTGTGCTACTGCAATAACCAGTTTTTTGATGCCCTTATGCCCTGCAAGTTCAACAAACCTGTCAAGTGATGCAAGTGCCATATTCACAATTATTTGCTCTCGTCTAGAATTCTCATGGTATCCTCGGCAATAACCAGTTCCTCGTTGGTGGGGATGACCATTACCTTAACCCGGGCATTTTCCTTGCTGATGATGGCTTCTTTTGAACGCAAGCCGTCGTTTTTTGAATGATCTATTTCAATACCCAGGAAATCAAGTTCACTGCATACTGCTTCGCGGGTATCCGGACCGTTTTCACCAATTCCGCCGGCAAATACCACAATATCAACACCACCCATGGCAGCTGCGTATGCGCCTATATATTTCTTTACTCGGTAATGATACATATCGAGACCCAAAATGGCCCTTTCATTTTTATCCTTATAAGCAGCATCTTCAATTTCGCGCATATCCGAAGAAATGCCTGTTATGCCAAGCATGCCGCTTTGTTTATTAACCAGGGTACCAATTTGGGATATTCCTATTTCCTCTTTATCCATGATATAGGTAAGCACACCAATATCAAGGTCTCCCGAACGAGTGCCCATAATAAGACCTTCAACCGGGGTAAAACCCATGGAAGTGTCAACCGAAATTCCGTTCTTTACAGCAGCAATGGAAGCGCCATTACCCAAGTGAACGGTAATGATCTTTTGTTTTTTGATATCCACCTGCAGTACTTCGCAGGCGCGCTTGCTGATATAATAGTGGCTTGTGCCATGATATCCGTACTTACGGATCCCGTACTTCTTATAAAGCGAATAGGGAATGGCGTACATAAAGGCATACTTTGGCAATGTCTGATGAAAGGCAGTGTCAAAAACTGCTACCTGGGGCTTGCCAGGCATCAGCAATTTAATGGCATAAACACCTTTCAGGTTGGCAGGATTGTGCAGCGGGGCAAGGTCGACATAGTGTTCTACAGCGGCTTGCACTTCATCGTCTATTAAAACACTTTTGTTAAATTTTTCGCCTCCATTTACAACCCGGTGACCAACAGCATCAATTTCATCGAGGTTTTGGATGCAACCGTGTTTTTGACTGGTAATGATACCCAGTATGTATTCGATCCCCGTTTGGTGATCCAGTATTTCGCCATCGAACCTTACTTTGTCGCCGTTTTCCTTTTCGAGTTTAACAAACGATCCCTTTAAACCAACCTTTTCGGCAACACCTTTGGCCAAAATAGCTTTGTTGTCCATGTTGAACAACTGGAACTTAATTGATGAACTACCACAGTTCAGAACCAATATCTTCATTTTTGTAAGTTATTTGTCGATTATTTGCAATAAAACACGCGGGATTATCCTATTTTTTTTCCTGACTCATCGTAGGTATAAAAACCAACACCTGATGAGCGACCGTATTGATGGGCCCTCACGTGTCGTTTGATAACAGGAGATGCTTTAAACTTGATATCTCCAAATTCGCTGTATAAATTGTCCATCCACCGTTCAACCTTGTCAAGTCCAACCTTATCGGCCAGTTCAAATGGTCCCAGGCTCATACCCAGGCCAATGCGCGCAGTAGTGTCAATGTCTACTTTATTAGCAACGCCTTCCATGAGAATTTCGCAGGCTTCATTAACCATGGTGACAAAAAGCCGGATGCTGATCAGACCTGGTGATTCCTGCACCTGAACCATGGTTTTACCGATCATGGTAATGAATTTGCTCACCTTTTCAAAAGTATCCTCAGAGGTATAAAGGCTGCGGACAACCTCAATCAGCCTGGCCCCCGGTGTACTGGTAAGAAAATGAAGGCTTACACAGCGTTCCTTGTACTCGAGTTCCGATGAAAGTTCAGTAATGGCAATGGTGGTGGAGTTGGTGGCAATAATGGTTTCCGGAGAAACATATTTTTCGATGTTTTTGAAAACTTCCTTTCTGCAGGTTACTCTTTGATCGCGGTTTTTAGAGCGGATGGCCTCAATAACCAGATCACAGTTTCGCAGGTATTCGTAACCCACATAACCGCTGATACGCGAAAGAATGGCTCGTTTTTCTCCGGGTGTCATACCCCAGCGTTCGATCATACTTTCCAACTCTTCATCCATAAGGGCAAAGGCAGACTGCACTCTTTCCTCCGATAATTCAATAAACACTACTTCCAGTTCGCGTTGGCTGATTAACAGGGCAATGCTTTGACCAACCGTTCCGCAACCAACAATTCCAACCTTGGAAAACAGGGTACGCGATGGTGCTTTATGACTAAGCCCAAAATTTTCAATGGATTCAACAACAAGTTCGGCCATATTTTTAGAAAAATTGAATAGTTAATATTATTTGGAACCAATTGCCTGATTGGCAGTAATTGCAACAAGATCAACAATATCGTCAACCGAACAACCCCGCGAAAGGTCGTTGATAGGTGCAGCCATCCCCTGTAGAATAGGTCCGATAGCTTCGGCATGTGCCAACCGCTGAACCAGTTTGTATGATATGTTGCCACATTCGAGAGTGGGAAAGATCAACACATTGGCTTTGCCGGCAATTTCGCTTCCGGGAGCTTTTTTCAAACCTACAGAAGCTACTATGGCAGCGTCAGCCTGCAATTCACCGTCGATTTTCAGCGAGGGGTCCATCGTTCTCGCTATCTGGGTGGCGCTTACCACTTTATCAACCATTTCGTGACTGGCACTTCCCTTGGTTGAGAAACTCAACATGGCCACCCTGGGTTCTATTCCCGCGATGGCTCGCGTGGTTTTAGCAGTGGCAACAGCTATTTCAGCCAGTTCCCTGTCGTTTGGGTTGGGATGTACTGCACAATCGGCAAATATCATCAGTCCGTTGTCACCATACGAAGTATCCTTCATAAACATTAAAAAAGCGCCCGAAACAACACTGATACCCGGAAGTGTTTTTACATATTGAAAGGCAGGCCTTAATACGTCTCCGGTAGCATTGTCAGCACCAGCAACTTCACCATCGGCATCGCCATATTTGATCATAACGGTGGCAAAGTATAGCGGATTTTGTAGCAGTTTAAGTGCTTCGTCCTTGGTAAGCCCTTTTGATTTACGTAACTCGACCATCAGATTGGCATAAGCTTCCGTTTTTTCGTAATGGGCAGGATCAACAATCTGTGCTTTTTCCAGGTTTTTTAACCCGTACTTTCTGGCATTTTCTCCAACCGATTGTGGATTGTCGATTAGGATAATATCGGCAATTCCCTGCTCAATGATGATATCAGCAGCTTTCAGGGTACGTTCCTCATAACTCTCAGGTAATACAATTCTTTGCCTGTTTTGTCTGGCATGTTGTTTAATTTGATCTATCAAATTCATCTTCAATCGATTAATTATTTTCACTTTGATTTTTCCGCTGTTAACAGCCTTAAGCAGCAATATTTTGCTACAAAGGAAAGATATTTTGTCCATCCGTCAAACAATGCAGAAATTTATTGTTATTTTTTTAGGCAGCCCCTGATAAATATCAAGGTCCGTTTCCTTACAAAAAGAAGGTATTGTATAATTTGTTAGTTTTGCAACCTGAATTGTTATTTTATAAACAAATACTCTCAATTTAGATGAAAAGCGATAACCGGCAGCTTGAACTTCTGGCCAAAGATATGAAGGGCGATTTATTCACCGATATGAATTACCGGTTGCTTTATGCAACTGATGCCTCGGCATACATGGAATTGCCTATGGCTGTTGCAAGACCGGCTAACGAAGAAGACATACGCAAACTGATTATCTATGCCAATGAACATGCAACCACGCTTATACCGCGTACTGCAGGAACTTCACTGGCTGGTCAGGTTGTAGGAAATGGCATAGTGGTGGATGTTTCGAAGTATTTTACCTCCATTTTGGAAATAAATGAGTCCGAAGGCTACGCGCTTGTCCAGCCTGGTGTAGTGTTGGATGAACTTAATCTCCGGGTTGCCACAAAGGGATTGTTTTTCGGTCCCGAAACTTCAACATCTAACCGTTGCATGATTGGTGGTATGGTCGGGAATAATGCCTGCGGAGCACATTCACTGATTTATGGCAGCACACGCGATCATTTACTTTCCGTAAAGGCATTATTAAGCAACGGAGAAACAGTACTTTTTGAATCGGTTGATGAAGCGGGTTTTAGGAATAAATGTTCCGGAACGAGTTTCGAAAGCAGCCTGTATCGAAATATTTCAGACATTCTTTCAAATCCCCTAAACAAAGCAGAGATTATCAGGGAATTTCCCGACCCGTCCATAAAGCGGCGCAATACAGGCTATGCGCTTGATCTTCTTTTAAATTCAGGAATTTTTACACCTGGTGCTCCTGACTTCAATTTCTGCAGATTACTGGCAGGTTCGGAAGGCACACTGGCATTTTCTACCGAAATCAAACTTAACCTGATACCCTTACCACCTAAGGTGAAAGGCCTTGTTTGCATCCATTTCAAGTCACTTGAGGAGGCATTGCTGGCTAACCTTATATGCCTGCAGCACAATCCAGGGGCAATTGAGCTCATGGACGATACCATCCTCGAATGCACCAAATCCAATATTACCCAGCGAAAGAACCGGTTTTTCCTGCAAGGTGATCCGGCTGCTTTGCTTATCGTTGAATTTGCAAGGCATTCAATTGAGGAAATCAACGAGATAAGGGATAATCTCGAAAGAGACTTGCGTAAAGCAGGATACGGGTATGCTTTCCCCTTGGTTACCGGTGCCGATATTGGCAAAGTATGGGCTCTTCGAAAGTCGGGTTTAGGCGTGCTTTCGAACATACCCGGAGATGCCAAGCCTGTGTCACTTGTAGAAGATACTGCCGTTATGCCCGAATTGATGCCTGATTATATCCGTGATATCAAAACCTTACTGGGACGACGAAACCTCGATTGTGTTTTTCACGCGCATATCGCTACCGGTGAACTGCATATGCGTCCGGTAATTGATCTTAAGGAGTCCAAAGGCGTTGAACTTTTCCGTGAAGTCGCCACTGAGGTGGCATACCTGGTAAAAAAATACCGCGGATCGCTAAGTGGTGAACATGGCGATGGCAGGTTGCGCGGAGAATTTATACCCATCATTGTTGGGCAGAAGAATTATGAACTGATGAAGGAGGTGAAACATGCCTGGGATCCAAGGGGTATATTCAATAAGGGCAAAATAACCGATACACCCAGGATGGATACCTTCCTGCGTACCCGCCAAGTAGAGCAACAGGTTCATTTCGATACGGTTTTCGATTATTCATCAACACTTGGATTTTTGCGTCATGTAGAGCAATGTAACGGTTCGGCCGATTGCCGGAAGTCGGCCCTGATAGGAGGGACAATGTGTCCCAGCTATATGGCTACGCGAGATGAACAGAATACCACAAGGGCCAGGGCCAATGCACTGCGGGAATACATCCTGAATCCCGGAAAATCAAAGGAAATGTCACTGAATGCCGTATATGATATTCTGGATCTCTGCCTTGCCTGTAAAGGTTGTAAATCGGAATGTCCGTCCAACGTTGACATGGCCAAACTTAAGTCGGAATTCCTGCAACATTATTACGATATTAAGGGCGTATCAATGCTGGCCTGGTTGGTTGGCCACATAGCCCGGATTTACAAAATCAATTCGGCTTTTCCCTGGTTATACAATGCGTTGATCAAAAACCGTTTTACCAGCACTTTGGTGAAGAAAACACTTGGTTTTGCGCAGGAAAGAACATTACCCCCGCTTTCCGGAAAAAGCTTTGAAAAATGGCTGCGTCAGCATAAATACATCGGAAATGGTCAACAGGCAGAAACCGGCGATAAACCTGTTGTATGCCTGTTTCTGGATGAATTTACCAATTTTCTGGATACTGAAATTGGCATAGCCGCTGTAAAGTTACTTGTATCCCTTGGATACCAAGTAGAATGCCTGCCTTCTAAAGAAAGCGGCAGAACTTATATTTCCAAGGGACTGTTGCGCAAAGCCCGAAGTATTGCAACCTATAATATTGAACTCTACCAGCAGGTTGTTGGACCGCAAAAAGCGCTGGTGGGAATTGAACCCTCTGCCATACTCACATTCAGGGATGAATACCCCGAACTGGTGGAAGCGGGAATACGCGAGGCTGCAAGTTATGTGGCATCAAATACCTTTGCCCTGGATGAATTTATTGCCAGGGAATTTGAAGCGGGTCGAATTAGCAGATCGTCATTTACAAAGGAAAAGCAATACATCAAAATGCACGGACATTGTCAGCAAAAAGCTATTGCATCAACCGCCGCTACCAGAACCATGCTTACCATACCTGAAAACTACACCGTTGAAGAGATCAAATCGGGTTGTTGCGGAATGGCTGGCGTGTTTGGATATGACAAAAACCACTATGAGCTTTCGATGAAGGTAGGGGAACTGGTTCTCTTTCCCGCAGTCAGAGAAGCAACTCCGGAAACCATAATCTGTGCGGCAGGAACAAGTTGCAGGCAGCAAATTGCCGATGGTACAGGTGTGCAGGCGTTGCATCCTGCGGAAATTCTTTATAAGGCGTTGATCAATAAACAAAACATCTGAAAACACGCTGAATTTTTCAGGCAGAGGTAACCCAAATCATAAATGACCGTAAAAGACAATGATATACCCATTGACTTTTAGGTCTTTTATAATTAACTTTGATACACCCAAAATTAAGGTCTATGACTCAGGACAAGCCATATACCATTGAATTTCATTCGCACGACAAATACCTTGAAGCTGTCATTTCAGGTGAAAGAGACTCGCTTGATGTTTCCATCATGTTCTGGCACGACATTTTTGAAATGAGTGAAGCACGGAATTATAAAAGGATTCTGGCATCGGAAAATTTTCAAAACGATATTTCTGCCATCGATATGTACATATTGGGCGAAAAGCTATGCGAAATGGCACCCAAGAACGTATTTGTGGCTTTCGTGGATGAACAGCTGCAACAGTTGGAAATGAACAGGTTTGCCGAAACAGTTGCCTATAACCGCGGAGGCCAGGGAAAGGTATTCTCCAACCGAAAAGAGGCAGAAAAATGGCTACTTGAGCAGGAAGAATAGCCCTTGTTCCAAGGCATCCGCCTTATACCCGTAACTGAGTAACGGTTGGTTATTTTTTATGGCATGTTATTTGAAACATGTACACTAAGCATTGGTTTTAACCTTTCAGAAAAAGTTGCGTATAAAATACAAAAAGGCGCCGTTTACTTATTCATCAACAGAAAATTAGCGTGATATGATTTGTGGCAGAGACAAAAATAACCTGGTGAAAGCATATGATTCCTTTTGGAGGTCTTTATTGATTCCGGCAATGGTAATAACCTTGTTACTGACTAACAATGCAAAACTTAGCGGACAGGAAACCGTCAGCGATTTTACAGCAGAACTTAATGTAAAATTTGACCTGCTCGAAACAAAAAAACTGGAAAGAGCGGCCAAATTGCTCGATGATGCAGCAATTCTCCTACAGGAAGCCAATAATCAATATCTTGCACTTTCTGATCTGGAAAAAAAGGAAAGGTATTCGCAGGCCTATAACAGCGCCATGAAGAAATTATTCGAAAGCGCGGAAACTACAAAAGAGGCCTATGGTCTTGCCTTTGCTGTTTTGCAGGAAAAAAATGCCAGTTTCTGGACAAAGATGAGCCGGGCCAATCACCGTGCTGCTGGCATGGAAAAGGCAAAATACTATGAAAGTTCGGCACTGAAAAGTTATAACCGATCGCTTATCCGTCACCAGCAAGTGAAAGAAAGTGACAGATATGAATACTCTCTCGAAATCCTCGAAGATGCTATTGAACAGGAGAAGCTCGCGGTTCGCGATCAGGGAAGAGCATTGCAAATTTGTACCGATTATCCGGTTGAATATAATTACGGTTGGGACGATGACAAATCACTTGAAGAAATTGTCAAAATTATGAAGGACCCTATTGTTAAAGAACCTCCCAAAGATATTTTTGCAACCATTGACAAGGAAGTAAAAGTTGATACAGTTGTATTAAAAGATGTATTCTTCAAAGTTCAGATAGCTGCACATACCATGCCGTTAAGCCAGGAATACCTTAACCTGATTTACAAGGGTGAAATTCCCATCGATCTGATTTTTGAGGAAGGTTGGTACAAATATTCCATCGGCGTTTATAAAACCTTTGAAGAAGCTGATGCCACAAGGATTGAAATAGACATTAAAAAGTCGTTTGTTGTTGCCTACAGCGAGGGTAAAAAGATATCCACCAAAGAGGCCATTGACCTTATTGAAAAAAAGAAAACCGCACAACATCCATAGTCAATTTTGTTCCTGCGAAGGTTGATCTGTCCGGTATCGGGTCGAAAGCATACCGCATGCGGCAAAAATATCCTGCCCCCGCGAAGCTCTTATGGTGGTGAGCAGTCCCTTCTCGTTCAGGCGTTGCTTAAACCAGGTTATAGTTTCATCGTCTGATGATTCCAATGCTACCTCCGGAATGGCATGGTACCTGATTAGATTTATACGGCACCGGAGCCCATTTAGCAATCGGGCCAGCCCGTTTACATGACGCGCGGTATCATTTACTCCCTTGAACATAATGTATTCAAACGAAATCCTTCGCTGACGGTCGAAGTTCTTTTTACGGAGCATATCAATCACCCGCCTGGCGGGGAATACTTTTTCAACAGGCATAAGTTCCCGGCGCTCTGCGTCAAAAGGAGTGTGAAGACTGATGGCAATGTGACACCGGCTTCTTTCAATCAGCTGTTCGAGGCCCGGGATGATTCCGATGGTGGAAACGGTGATTCTCGATGGGCTGATACCAAGGCCCCAGGGTGATGTCAATATTTCAAGACTTTTCAGCAGGTTCTCAGTATTGGAAAGGGGTTCGCCCATTCCCATAAAAACATAATTACTCAACTTATCCCTTTCAGGAAGCGACAGGATCTGGTTAAGAATCTCCCCGGCGGTAAGATTTCCGTGAAAGCCCTGTTTACCGGTCATGCAAAACACACACCCCATTTTGCAGCCAACCTGCGAAGAAATACAAAGCGTAGCGCGATTCGGTTCAGGAATGAAAACCGATTCGATAAAACGTTTGTTACCTACTTCATATAGGTATTTTATCGTACCGTCAACGGATTCCTGTTTTGTTACAGGCAATGAGCGTCCCACATCGTATTTGTCATCAAGCATTTGCCGTGATTTTACCGACAAATTGGTCATTGCATCAACTGATGTGACTTTCTTTTTATACAACCATTCCGTAATTTGCCCGGTCGCATAACCTGGCAATTCAAGTGCTTTTACGATTCCGGATATTTCACTGTAGGTCTTGCCAATGAGGCTTTCTTTAAGAATGGCTGACATAGCATTGCCCCTGCATCAGGTTAATGTTTAAGCATACGGCCGGTGTATTTCCGACCGTTGTTATAAATGGTAAGCAAATATAAGCCATCTTCCAGCATATCCACAAAAATAGTCGCTTTTCCCTGATGCATATCAATCTGGTTGTTAATTACCCTTCTGCCAGTTACATTGTATACACTAAGTATTGCCGGTCCGGTTATTTCGCTGCACTGAATGGTAATGCTTTCTTTTGCAGGCTGGGGATAAACCATGACAATTTCAACAGGTTCTTCATTGCTGGAAGTAGCCAAAAGTTCTGTAATTCTTAGCGTAAAATCTTCCTGCAAACCGCCGCCACTACCATCAACCTGTATCCAGTAGGTTTGTCCCGGAATTATTGTCGCTGACTTGATCAAGGGCCGGGGATCATCGTCCGTTCTGTCATCGTTGGCTCCCAGCAGAGTGTAATTGCCTGTAAGTAAATCTTCGTATGACTCGGCTTCATATAAGGCAATCTGGTTGTCAAAACCTGTTGAAGACAGGCTCACCAATCCGGTAGACCTTGCCACAAATTTAAACCATACGCTGTTTTCAACAATGTCCAAACCGGTTCCGTATTCGTCGCACCATGAGAGTTGACCAATACAGGAAGTGTAAGGTGGAACTGGTTCACCGTCCTCCACAGAAGCGCAAATATTTGAAAATATTTTACTTTCGCCATAATTCAATAATACTGCCTGGGCAATATCGTCGTTTATAGGTGGTCCTGTTATTTCATAGGAAAGCGAAAGCGTGTCGGAACATGTTCCCATTATACCGATTACTTGTACCCCAATACTATAGGATTGATCTGTAGTATATTCATTGCGACGTTGAAGCATTATGGTATCACCTGTTGGTTTGTTCAAATCAGCTTTTAATGTGTCAGTTCCGATAATTTCCCAGGTATAATCAATGGCTCCGCTGGCTGAAAGTTCAATCTGACCGAAATCGCAATCACAATGTATTCCTTCGGGATGACTTTTAACCTGTATGCCAAGGTCATTGCTAACACTTATGTTCATGGATTCTGACGATTTCACCTCACCATTTAAAAATAAATCAAGTGTTACCATATAATTACCGGTTGCAGTAAATGCTATATAGGGATTTGCAGAAGTATCTGATGTTCCACCGACAAATTCAAAACCAGTATTTGGATTTACAGTCCATTTTCGATTATAGGGTCCAAAAACCGAATAATCGGAAAAAGACACAGGAAAATTACTACAGGCTTTACTGAACTTACTGGTAAAAAAGGCATCAGGCGTGTTGTCCTGGGGGGCGTATCCACCCAATATTTCTATGCCAGTGGTATCCGGGTCGAGAAAAACATGTAATGGTAAATATGTTCCCGGGGAAGCTATTTTATAGGAATAAGCCAGGTTTCCATAAAACTCAACATTGTCGGATCCGCCATGTAATTGCCCTATTATCTGATAGTTGGCGTTGAACAAGGGCCCGCCCGAAGATCCCTGACTGGTAGTGCCTTCGTCAAATTCTACCTGCCAATGGCTTCCGACAGGTGATCTTGTACCATCGTCCCAGTTAAGTGAATAGGAATTGGTTTGAATACTGTCATAGTCATAAGAGATTTTTTTGGTATACCCTTCGGGATGGTGAATGGATACAACCTTTTGATAAGCGGTATCCCTGACATTCCATCCGGCATAATAGGGTTGATAATCAGGCGTTGGTGTTTCTGAAAGCAATAATAATGTGTAATCCGATGATTTAGAAGTAGACAGCAATGTTGCACCAGATAGCGAGAGAGGTGTTAGGGTTTCACCGTTACAACCTGCATTTTCATAATTGAAATAGGTTATAAGCGATCGTGCTTCAGCGGTGGTATTGATACAGTGATTTGCTGTCAGAAAGTAGGGCGCTCCATCGTTTTCTGCATTATTGATCAGTGAACCGGTACAAAGCGACTGTCCCCCGCCGTCAGATCTGAAACTCATTTTACAAACGGCATGTTTGGGTATTTGCGCATCCTTCCCAATCGGACAGTTAATATTGATAAAATCCTCGTCGGCCATAACCTCCAGGAGGTCTTTATACGCCTGGGCAATGGCCCCAATAATGACTTTTCCTTCAAATTCAATTTGTTCCGGCTCAAAATATTCCATAATCACATGATCACCCCTGAAATCGGCTACATAAAATGAAGAATCGGGATGCATATTTAGGGCGGTAAATGAACCAGCCAGTTGAGACTTGCTTTCGTTATAAAGAAAAAGCTTTGCTCCGTGCGGGATGACAAAAGAACTGAAAACTACCTGCACCGATTTGGCGTTTTGCGTGCTGATGCGTAAACGCCATAGGGTACCTTTTCCGGTAACAATATCCTTTTTGCCAAACGCTTTCACATCGATTGTTGTATCGGTGTAAATGCCATATTTCATGGGCACCTGACCAACAGCTTCATCTGTTTGCAACAATTCAGTGTCGAGTTGCGGCATGCTAACGACCGGAAGGACAGAAGTAGCTTTCTTCTCTGTAAGGCCGAAAGAAACAGGTGTACCACCACCAGCAATCTGTCCTGATACATTATAGGTGATTACTGCTAACAGGCTGAGGAGAATGATATATCGTTGCATAATGCAAAAAGTAAATAAAAATTTCTTGGGCTAAACTTAGGCAAAAATAGTTAATGAATTGTGTTGGCTGGTAACAATTAACAGCAACTTTTTGGGGGTTCAATTGTTTGTTTTTAAAAACCATGCAGATGAGATTTTTTGCATTAGTGCTTATGACTCTGCTTTTTTCGTGTTCGGCAGAAGGACAATATAATTCAACTGAAATGACCAAGGATAGTATACAGCAAGTAAGGAAGTCCGAAAAGGAGTGGGAGGTATTGCTTACGCCTGAACAGTACAATATCTGCAGGCTTAAGGCAACAGAAATACCGGGTAGTGGCAGGTATTACGATTTTTTCGAGGAAGGATGGTATAATTGTGTAGCTTGCGGGTTGCGGCTGTTCGATTCCGGTACCAAATATCATTCGGGCAGTGGGTGGCCAAGCTTCTATGATGCACATAAAAAGGGTAATATTGCTTTTCACCGGGATACCGGTTTTGGTATGATCCGTACGGAGGTAACCTGTGCCCGATGCGGTGCACACCTGGGCCATGTGTTTGATGATGGTCCGCAACCAACGGGATTACGTTATTGTATTAATTCAGCCGCGCTAACATTTGTTGCAGCAAAAAAAACAGCGCAGGACAGCGAATAGTGCCGGCATTTTTTTTTACTTTGCTGCTTCATTTTTGAATCAACTATGAACAACAAGGTATACCGCGGATTTGCCAGTGACAATAACGCAGGAATTCATCCGCAATTGCTCGAATCAATAGCCAATGCAAACCTGGGTCACACCATTGCCTATGGCGATGATATTTATACAAAAAGAGCCGAAGAATCATTCAAAAAGCATTTTGGGAGCAAGCTTGAAGTTTTCTTCGTGTTAACCGGTACGGCTGCCAACGTACTTAGCCTGGCCTCGGCAAATCAGTCGCATCATGCAGTGATATGTGCCGATACAGCTCATATTAACATTGACGAATGCGGGGCACCTGAAAAGTTTACCGGCAGTAAATTACTTACCATTGCGACTACGAATGGCAAAATCACCCCCGTAGAGGTCACGAAATACTTTCATGGCATAGGCTTTGAGCACCATGTTCAACCCCGCGTTATTTCCATTAGTCAGCCTACCGAAATGGGAACGGTTTATAAGGTTGACGAAATAAAGGCGCTGGCCAAACTGGCCCACGATAATAATATGGTTTTGCACATGGATGGCGCCAGACTGGCCAATGCAGCTGTCACACTTGATCTGCCATTAAGAGCCTTTACGGTGGATGCAGGTGTTGATGTTTTATCGTTTGGAGGCACCAAAAACGGCATGCTTTTTGGCGAATCGGTAGTTTTCTTTAATTCCTCCCTGGCCAGCGACTTCCGGTATCGACGTAAACAGAGCATGCAACTGGCATCAAAAATGCGTTTTATCAGCGCACAGTTCGAAACATACCTCGAAACGGATGTATGGCGGAAGAATGCCCTGCACGCAAATGCCATGGCAAGGTTGCTTTATGACAAAGTCAGGCTTTTGCCCGAATTGAAAGTTACCCAGCCTGTTGAAGCCAACGCTGTATTTGTTATTGTTCCTGAACGCATTATCATACCGCTTCAGGAACGGTATTTTTTCTATATGTGGAACGAAGATACCTGCGAAGCAAGGTGGATGACCTCCTTCGACACCACAGCTGAAGATGTGGATGGATTTGTAGCACTGCTTCGCGAATTACTTGCCGGCTGAACCCGGGTTTCCTGGCGCAAATAGCAACGAACTATCGCCGTAACTCAGAAATCTGAAACGGTTGTTCAACGCATAAGCATAGGTTTCTTTCCAGGCATCGCCTATAAAAGCGGCTATTAGCATCAATAGCGTACTTCTTGGCTGATGAAAATTGGTGATTAACAAATCGGTGGTTTTAAAGGTATATCCCGGGATAATCATCAAAGAGGTAGAAACCATTGTGTCCCGGATGCTATTCCGGGAAAGCCATTCCCTGAGGCTTTCAACCGATTGGTGGAGTGTATAATGAGAAGGAAGGGTATAGGCTTCCCATTGCGATAGTTGTAACGCCTCAATAACCATTGCAGGGTTTACCAATGTTTTGACCCCAAGCCAGTATATGCTTTCAAGGGTTCTTACAGTGGTGGTGCCTACAGCCATAACCTTGCCAGGTACTGTAGCCAGTTGGCTTAGTAATTCATCCGACAAGGAAAAGAGCTCGGCATGCATCTGATGGTCAGCCAGCGAATCTGTTTTGATGGGTTGAAAGGTACCTGCCCCGACATGCAGGGTAACCTGGTGGCAGGTAATATGTTTTTCTGCCAGTTGTTTTAATACATGCCCGGTAAAATGGAGACCAGCTGTGGGTGCTGCAACGGAACCTTCGGTTTTGGAATAAACGGTCTGGTATCTTTCACGATCAGAGGCTATAGCTTCCCGTTTGATGTAAGGAGGAAGGGGTGTTTTTCCGGCCTCATCCAGGATTTCACCAAAAGTAACCTGATCATTATCCCAGCGAAAATCAACCCTGACAGGGTTTCCTTCTTCCGGTGCTTTTTCGGCACTAAGCAACAAGTTATGCTCACCAACGCTTAATTGCATGAAAAGCTTGCCGATGCCAAATCGTCTGAGGTTTCCAATCATGCAATACCAGGCAGAACCATTAACAGATGATAATGCCGATGCATAGTCCACCGGGTCAACCGGTCGCAGGCAAAAGATTTCAATTTGCGAACCAGTGTCCCGGGTGAATACCAAGCGCGCAGGTATTACCTTCGAATTATTGAAAAACAAGTCGCGGCCAGCAGGAAGATATCCGGCAAGGTTGAAAAAAAGATCTTCCCCGATAAGGCCATTTGAATCCCTTATCAGCAGTCGTGAATCATCCCTTTTCTGAACCGGGAACAAGGCGATCCGATCCGCAGGGAGGTCATAATTGTAATCGTTGGGATTAATTGCTGCAAATGGTATCAATGTTATAGGCTTTGGCCCGCAAAAATAACTATTTTTGCATTTTTATTGCACGAAGGTTATAAAGCTATGAAATTCAAAAGCGGCGATCGCGTAAGTTTTCTGAATGATGTAGGTGGCGGTGTTGTCAACCGAACCGAAGGTGGGTATGTTTATGTGCTTACCACCGACGGTTTTGAAATTCCGGTATCCGAAAAGGAATTGGTTTTTTCACGCGATTTTGTGCCCGGGGAGCGAGACCAAGATGAACCAAGGGTAAGCGTAATATCTCCCAAGCCCGAATCACCGGCCAAGGAAAAAAAAAGGCCGGCAGAGGTATTTACGTTGCCGGCAAACCTTGTGTCAGATACGCCCATCCAGGTGCTGCTTGGTTTTATTCCCGAAAACGAAGGACCAGTTTTTGCAAGTCCCGTTGCGTGTTACCTGGTTAACGATTCGGCCTATGCTGCTTTTTACCATATTGGCCGGAAAGTGGCCGGCGTTTTTCAATACCTGGATTCAGGTTATATTGAACCGGATACAAAGAAGTTCATTGCCGGTTTTGACCATACTGAGTTGAGCAAAACCAGTGATATGCATGTTCAGTTGGTATTGCTCAGTAAAGGAAGATATATACCACGGCATCCTGTTGATGAAATGGTAAATCTTAGCCTGGTCAACTTTAGCAAGGAATCCTTTTTTCGTGAAAACGATTATTTCAACGAAAAGGCTGTATTGTTCGGGATATCCGGCGACAGTCAGTTGATAGATCGCGACGAAATCACAGTTCCTCCAGCGGTAAAGGAACTCAAAAGTAAGGCCGATGAAGGTGAAACTTTGCGACCAGGCAAAAAGGAACCGGCAAAAGATACGCTTGAAGTAGATCTTCATTTCAGCGAAATCGACCAAAAAAACTCACAACTGGCGCCTAATGCCATATTGGCACTACAACTTAGCCGTTTTCATTCGGCAATTGAGGAGGCCATCAGCAAAAACATGCGCAGGGTTGTAGTTATACATGGGCTGGGGCAGGGAACTCTAAAAACTCAAATAAGGAAAGAATTGCAGGAGAAGTATCCTTCATTCCTTTTTCAGGATGCCTCGTTTAAAGAATATGGTTTTGGTGCAACCATGATACACCTGAATATTGATAAAAAGCAGTAGACCGCTCTGTCGCGCTCATCCGGTTCTACCGGGTGGGGGAGGAAAGTCCGGACAACACAGAGCACCGCACTTCCGAAACGGAAGATGTTCGTGAGGGCATAGAAGCGAAGAAGAAAATAACCGCCCGGCAAAGGTCAGGCGAGGGTTCGCCTTCGTCAAATCAATGCCGGGTAAGGGTGAGAAGGCAGGGTAAGAGCCTGCCAGTTATGATGGTAACATCATAAGCTGTTCGCCTTGCGGGTTGAAAGATCACGTATACCGGTGCCAAGGATTGCTCGTCCGATACCGGGGGGTAGATCGACAAGACAAATGACAGGGATCCTGCTTCTGAAAAGAAGGAGGAAACAGAATCCGGCTTACAGGTCTGCTGCTTTTTTAATATTTATGGTAACCCTGTTATACTATAAAAAGGATAACACATTACAAAGTATTTTCGTATTAATAATCATACAATAAACCTATAATCTGACATGTCGCTGCGTTTTTTTACCCTGATGTTCCTGATTGGCCTGTATATGGGGCAAAACACATGGGCTAAACCTGTTGACGACAGAACGGGAGAACGTCCGATACTTGCAGCCGATAAAAGAAAAATTGAAGTGCTGATCAAAAAAGCGTCGTATCACGCTTCTATCCGCAGCGATAGTTGTGTTGTGCTGGCCAGCCAGGCGCTTCGCTTTGCCAGGGCCAACAATTCCCATAAATTAGAGGCAGGTGCCATTGACGTGCTTACCAATTATTATTTCGATACGGAACGCTATCCCCAGGCGCTGGAAAATCTGAACCGTTTGCTTGAATTGTACACCATAACAGGTGATTCTGTGCAGAAATCATATGTTTACAATCTTCATGGCCTTACCAATTACAACATGGGCATTTACGATGAGGCTCGCAAGTCCTATCAGCATTCGGTTCGGTTGGCACTTAGCCTGAAAGACGATGACCTGCTGGCACTTTGCTATCAGAATATCGGCGTTTTATACGATGCTCTTGGACGACCTGATGAAGCCATGGAATATTATAACCAGGCACTTAATATATACCGGATAAAACGTGACAGGGAAGGTGAAGCCTCCATAATGCAAAACATTGGTATAATTCTGAGCGATGAAAAAAAATACCGCGAAGCGCTTGGTTACTATCTTTCAGCGCTGAAGGTATATAACGAGATTGGTGACAGTATTTCCATTGCCATGATGTACCTAAACCTGGGAAGCTCTTACGAAGAACAATCGGATTTTCGCAGGAGCCTCGACTATTACCAGAAGGCACTTGATATTTCTGCCAGTAAAAACTACAAATACGGACTCGCCTACAGTCATATCAGCCTGGGTACCGTTTATCGCAAAACCAAAGAATACCCTAAAGCCCTGGAGCATTTGCAAAAGAGCCTGGATTATTCAAAAATGATTGCGCTGGTCGAAAATGAAACCGATTGCTATCATGAATTATCTGCTGTATACCAGGCACTGGGCGATTATAAGAATGCTTTCGAAGTACTTCAGAAATATGAAATACTGCATGACTCGTTGTATAGTCAGCAGGTTCAGCAAAGTGTTGCCGAAGTTGAAATGCGTTTCAAAACAGCCATGAAAGACCAGGAGATTGAAAACCTCCGGCTGGAAAGACAGGAAGCTGTCAGGGACATGATCAGGCGCACCATAGGCTTGTTTGCCATTGTATTGCTGACAGTAGTTATTGTTGCCGTGAGCATATACTATAGCCGGACGCTCAAAAAAGCAAACAACAGGCTTACCAGTGAGGTGGAAGAGCGTATCAGGGCTGAAAAGGAATTGATCAGCATCAAGGAAAACCTGGAAGAACGCGTAATACAACGTACACATGAACTTGAAAAGGCAAAGTTGAGGGCTGAAGAATCCGACAGGTTAAAATCGGCCTTTATTGCCAACATGAGTCACGAAATCCGTACACCTCTCAATGCCATAACCGGTTTCTCGGGCCTTTTGCTGCGTAATGATATAACACCTGAAAAACGAAAGGAATACAACGATCATGTGGTAAAAAACAACAAGATACTGGTGAATATGATCGAGGACCTGATTGATACCTCCAAAATTGAATCGGGCAGTCTGCAGTTGCACCCTTCACAGGTAAACATCAATCAGTTTTTGTACCGCCTTAATGAGCCCATTATTGAAAATATGGCCCGGAAAAATAAAGCCTTCATTGATGTGGTACTCGATAAGCCCGATCTGAAAGAAGAAACCATACAGGCTGATCCGGTAAGGCTTCAGCAGGTGCTATGGCATGTACTCGACAATGCGGTAAAGTTTACCCAGGAAGGTTCCATTCACTATGGTTGTGTCGACAACAACAGCCATGTTGTTTTTTATGTTGAAGATACCGGTATTGGCATACCCGAAGAAGCCAGTGAAATTATCTTTGAGAAATTCCGTCAGCTCGATGAATCAGCAAAACGTAAATACGGGGGCACCGGACTGGGCCTGTACTATGCCCGGAAAATTGCTGAAAAAATGGATGGCAGGTTGTGGTTTGAAAATAAGCCCGAAGGAGGGTCGGTTTTTTTCCTGTCCTTGCCAAGAAATCATGCGCTACGCCCTTCTTAATCAAAGTGACCGGGGTATAAAAAGAAAAAAGCCTTCATGCGCATGAAGGCTTTCTGTGGTTATGAGTTAATCGTTAGGGTTAATGGTGTAAAATTATAAAAATTGTTAATATAAACAACTTAATCGTATAATTTTGTTAAAAAAACGTGTTAAACAATCATTATCTATTGATTTACAGGATGTAAAGGTGTTGATAACCTGTTCTTTTAATCCATGGCTACATTTCCATCGTTACTTTTCGTAGTTTAACCAGCTTTTCGAGCAGCATTTCGAGTAAGTCGAGCCTTAGCATATTGGCCCCGTCTGATTTGGCTTTGGCAGGTTCGGGATGGGTTTCCAAAAACAGGCCATCGGCGCCAACTGCTATGGCTGCTTTGGCAAGGGTTTCAATCATATCGGGCCGGCCTCCTGTCACACCGGAATCCTGATTGGGTATCTGCAGCGAATGGGTGATATCCATAATAACCGGAAATCCAAATTTCTTCATCTCGGGTATACCTCTGAAATCAACAACCAGGTCGTGGTATCCAAACATCGTTCCCCTGTCGGTAATCATTACCAGATTGTTTCCGGCCTGGGTAACTTTATCGGCTGCAAAGCGCATTGAATCCGGGGAAAGAAACTGACCTTTCTTTATGTTTACAACTTTACCTGTATTAGCCGCTGCCACCAGAATATCAGTCTGACGGCAAAGAAATGCCGGGATCTGCAATATATCCACATATTCAGCCGCCATAGCAGCTTCATCGGCAGCATGTATGTCAGTCAGAACTGGAATAAAGAGCTCTTTGCGGATATCCCCCAGTATTTTGAGTCCTTCCATATCACCCAACCCGGTAAAGGAGTCAGTACGCGAACGATTGGCTTTTTTATAGGAACTCTTATAGATATAGGGAATTTTCAACTTGTCGGTGATGTCAATAATCCTATTCGCAATTTCAAAGGAAAGGTCCCTGCTTTCAATAACACACGAACCGGCAATAAGAAAGAAATTGCCGCTGTTGGTATGTCTGATCTGGGGAATTGATGTTAGCACTTCCATAGCTGCTATAATATTATTATTGGTATTTGTATTTGTTTTTCCATATGTTGGCCAGATGCTTCCTGATTTCCTGCTCCCGCGGATTGTCCTGCGGATCATATAATATCCTGTTGCTGATTTCCCTGGGCAAGAACTCTTCCGGGGTAAAATTACCTTCGTATTGGTGGGCATATTTATAACCTTTGCCATACCCGAGATCTTTCATGAGTGAAGTAGGTGCATTGCGTATGTTCAGCGGAACCGGAAGGTCTCCTTTCTCTTTAACAAGGGCAATGGCTTCATCAATGGCCAGGTATGATGAATTGCTTTTGGGTGAAGTAGCCAGGTATAGGGCTGTTTCGGAAAGAATAATGCGTGACTCGGGCCAGCCTATTAGGTTTATGGCCTGAAAGCAGGAAGTGGCCAGAAGCAGGGCGTTAGGGTTGGAAAGACCGATATCTTCAGCTGCCAGAATTACCATACGCCGCGCAATGAACTTGGGATCTTCTCCGCCTTCAACCATGCGGGCCAACCAATATACTGCGGCATTGGGATCACTGCCGCGTATCGATTTGATAAATGCAGAAATAATGTCGAAATGTTGTTCGCCATTTTTATCGTAAAGGGCAATCTTCTCCTGCACTATCTCCATCACGGTCTTATCGGTTATTACTATATGCTGCGGGCTGGTTGCCACCAGGGTATTGACAACCAATTCGAGCGTATTCATAAGCTTTCGTGCATCGCCTCCTGAAAGTTTAAACAGGGCTGCAGTTTCGGCAACATCAACAGAAAGCTGTTTCAGGTAGAAATCTTCGGTAAGCGCACGGTTGAGTATTTTAGACAGCTCTTCCTTCCCCAGCGGTTTAAGAATATAAACCTGACAACGCGACAAGAGGGGAGGAATGACTTCAAAAGAAGGATTTTCAGTGGTGGCCCCGATAAGCGTTACCACCCCCTGTTCTACAGAACCCAGCAGGGAGTCCTGCTGCGACTTGTTAAAGCGATGAATTTCATCAATAAATAATACAGGGCAGGGTTTATTAAAAAACAATTGTTGTTTGGCTTTTTCGATGGTTTCCCTGACATCCTTTACACCGGCATGAACGGCGCTGAGCTGATAGAATGGTCTGTTCAGGCGACTGGCAATAATTCTGGCAAGCGTGGTCTTGCCAACACCGGGAGGTCCCCACAGGATAAATGAAGGAATCAGGCCGCTTTCTATACTGGTTCTGAGTATAGCCTTTTCCCCGACAAGATGTTCCTGGCCTACATAGCTTTCAAGGTCAGCAGGTCGCATACGGTCAGCAAGCGGTTGATTGGTATTCATTTCAAAAAGCAATGTTCGCGGGTAAAATTACCATTAAGTTTGAAAACTAAGGACAAAATTCGTTATGAAACATGAACAGTCTTGTCCTTTATTACTATTTTTATGGCTTCATTGCTGTTCCATGAAAGAAAAAGTTGTTATTGTTACAGGAGCATCCTCGGGCATCGGACTAGCCACTGCAACGGCATTTGCCGAAAACGGCGCTAAAGTGGTGTTGGCTGCCCGCCGGAAAGATGCACTGCAAGAAATAGAGACCTCTCTGAAATCTTCCGGCTACGAAGCCTTTGCCATCCCTACGGACGTATCAAAGGAAGAAGAATGCAAATCGCTGATTGAGAAGACTATTGAGAAATACGGAAGAATTGACATTCTGATTAACAATGCCGGACTTTCCATGCGGGCTCTTTTCGTTGAGGTAGACCTTGATGTTATCAGAAAACTCTTTGATGTCAATTTCTGGGGGGCTGTGCATTGTACCAAATACGCCCTACCATATCTTATTAAAAGTCATGGATCGGTGGTGGGTGTATCATCGGTGGCCGGGTTTGTCGGGTTGCCAGGTCGTACCGGGTATTCAGCATCCAAATATGCCCTTCATGGTTTTCTCGAAACGTTGCGGATCGAAAACCTGAAAAACGGACTCCATGTGTTGATATTATGTGCCGGTTTTACCAAGTCGGATATCCGAAAAAAAGCCCTCACTGCTGATGGAAGCCCGCAAGGTTTTACCCCACGAGAGGAGGAAAAGATGATGCTCCCCGAAGATGTGGCACGTGCCATTATCAGGGCACTAAGATGGCGAAGAAATTATGTTATTCTCACGCTCGAGGGAAAAATGACTGCCCTTGTTAAACGCATTGCCCCGAGATTTCTGGAATATGCCGCCTATCTGAAAATGTCCCGCGAACCCGATTCTCCACTGAAAAAGCAATTCGACCCTTCTAAAATATAATGTATAGCAGCGAAACAAAAATCAGGGTACGATATGGCGAAACCGACCGTATGGGATACATGTATTACGGGCATTACCCCGAATATTTTGAAGTGTCACGTACCGACATGATCCGGTCACTTGGGTTGAGCTACCGCGAAATTGAAGATTTGGGTATTATCATGCCGGTGAGGAGCCTGAAAGTGGACTATAAAACCCCTGCTCTGTATGATGAAGTGCTTACCGTGAAATCGTTTCTGAAAAAACTGCCTGAGATTAAACTGGATATCGATTACGAAATATACAACGAAGAAAACAAGCTGGTTTGCACCGGGAACACCATATTGGCCTTTGTTGACGTTAAAACCCGACGCCCACGGCGTGCCCCGGATTTCTTTATTGACAAAGTCAGAAAATACTTTCCCTGATCAATTGAAAAAATTTGCCATTGGCTAAAAGCTAAAGGCTAAAGGCCAATAGCCAATGGCATTTAATATTGCTTGTCAATAAAGTTGGAAATATATTTAACTGGTAATGTGTCTGTTCAGAGAGTTCCATTTGCAAGGCTTGCGCAGTACGAAAATGCGGAGTTTACTATTCGTAAATGAGCAATTTTCGGACAAGCGTAACGCAGCAAATGGGACTTTATGGACAGACACTAATTATTGCACGGGAAATTTAAAAACTTCATCCCCAATTTCCACATTCACGGCAATACTACTGAATTTTATAAGTTGCACGCTTTGGCCGTTTACTCTTGTGTCGAGCGTGTAAGGCATAATGATACCTTCTCCGGCGTCCTGGTAATCGCTGTAATATACCTGAACTTCCTGTCCTGCCATTTGCCCAAAAGATGACTTTTGCCTGACCATGATGGGAAGGAAGGTCTCACTGTCAAAATAGTATAGCATTTCAACGTTTTCTCCTTCAGTACCAGTGCTTTTGATAAGTTTTAGTATTTCACATTTAATTCCGTCAGCATCACCTGTGCCTTCGTAAGTAACAACGTACCCTTTACGGGCATAATCGATAAATGGATCTTCAAAATCGGCGTCAAGCTTTACGGTTTTAGCCTGATCGTCAGGCAACTTCTGGGGTGTAGGGTCAGCAAACGGATTCAACATCCATGCAGTTTCTCCATCATAGGCCTGTGGAACCATTTTCTGTTCCATTACATCCAGCGAAATAATATACTTGTTGGGGGCTTTCCGGCTCATTTCAAAAGCAAACTCACCCTGTGGAGTGGGAAACATACCGTTAAGCTTCATGGTCTTCATGGCCTTCCATTTTTCCAAACCACCGGCATTTTCAAAATACTTGCTGATAACAGCGTTAACTGACTGCGACCAGGATATGGTCGTCGGCAGGACAAAAAGCAATAAAAGGAATACTGTTTTTTTCATGGTACAATGTTTTGGGTTCATAACTGATTGGTAAAATATGCGGTAAAAATAATACTTATCAGCAAGTTATTGCAGGTTGTAGTTTTCTTTTCACAAACAATTAATAAGCGTGTAATGAAACAACGTTTCGGTCGTCTTGTATTTGTAGAGAAGACAAATCATTATAAATAATCATTAAATCAGACATACCATGAAAAAAATGATGTTCCTTACGCTGAGTCTTTTTATGGCAGTATCTGCGTCAGCACAAAAAGACCTTGTTAATTCGTTCTTTGAAAAATACACAGGTGTCGAAGGCATAACTTCTGTTAACATTTCAGGAGATATGCTAAACATGATGGCACAGGCCGAGGCTGAAAACATCGATTCGTTGTTTTCGTCGAAATTCTCCCAATTCAGGATCCTTGCTGTTAAAAAGGCGTGTGATAAGCCGGTTGCAATTGATCTGAAAGCCGAATTGCTTGATAAGCTCGACAAATCTGTGTATAAAGAAATGATGACGGTAAAAGAGGCCGGTCAGGATGTAGTCATCCTCTTTCAGGAATCAAATGGCCGGATTGCTGAAATGCTGCTTGTTGTAAGCGGATCTGATGAAAACGTACTGATCCAGGTTAAAGGTGACATGGTACTCAGCGAAATGGCTCAAATGGCCGGCAAATTTAAGATGCAGGGATTTGAACACCTGAAGAACGTACAGTAATGGCCGGATTACCATTACTGTTTTGTACATTTGCATGATCTTTTAAAAGGCAGGCATGGATATAAACGGATTTAAAGAACGGATTCTTCCATTAAGCCCAAAGCTTTATCACTATGCCTGCCTTTTACTGAAGGACAAAACCGAAGCGCAGGATGCTGTTCAGGAGGTTTGTCTGAGGCTATGGAAAATAAGGGATTCGCTGGACAAGTTAAACAGTATAGAGGCCTTTGCCATGAAAGTAACCCGAAATTGGTGCCTCGACAGGGTCAAAGCCAGCAAACCGGTATATGTTCCTTCTTACCTGACGCTGTTCGAAGGAAAGTCCGATGATACAGATCCGCATCATATGTTGGAGCGAACCGACAGGTTGAAAATACTGTACGAACTGCTTGAAAAATTGCCGGAACAACAACGCCAGATCATTCAGCTCAGGGAATTCGAGTACCTGGAATATGAGGAGATCGCAAATATTATGGATATGAACGTAAACGCCGTACGGGTAAATTTATCACGTGCACGCAACAGGCTAAAAGAAGAAATGCTTAAAAAAGAAACCGATGGATATCAATCGAATATACGAATTGATCGGTAAATACACCGAAGGCAATACCACCCTCGAGGAGGAAAAATGCCTCAGGGAATGGATACAGGAAGCAGGATCTGCTTTGCCGGCAGACCTTCAGCCTTTCCGGAATCAATTTGAATTATTCAGTGCTGCACAGGACATACCGATCAACATACATACGATTGAAAACGCTGTGTTGGACCGGATTACTGATTACGAGGCACAAAACGCTCCGGCTAAAAGGAATATCCCTTTTACCAGACTCCTTATCGCGGCCTCGCTGGCTGCAGTAATTGGTTTAACCGGAATTCTTGTATACCGTTCGGTTGACCGCAATGAAACAGACACCTATGATGATCCCCGGATGGCATACATCGAAACCCAGAAGGCTTTGCTATATGTATCACAGCAAATGAACAAAGGCATCGAACCTTTGTCCAATGTGGCTAAAATAAATACCGGGCAGGAACAGCTCAGGACAATCGAAAAAATGGACGAAAGCCTGGGTATGCTCAACCTGGTTTCTTTTATCAATAAATCGTCAAACCTTAAGAAATAATCAATCATATGAAAAGCATGTCAATGATCACCAGCCAGAAAGGATACACCAGGCATCCTGGCATACCTGATAATTGCGCTCGTTCTTTCGGAAAAGAGCTCCGCATAAGCCTCATTGCGATGATGCTGATTTTCGCGGGAGCCATACCCGATCTAAACGCACAGAGTATTATGGACAAGTTTTATGACAAGTATTCTGGCCAGGAAGGTTATACATCTGTATACATTTCAAAGTATATGTTCGATATGTTCCGGAACGACGAGGCAAATGTGCAGACCACGGAACAAATGGACCAAATTATGAATAAGCTGAATTGCATTAAGATGCTTGTTACTGATGATGATCCTGCAACACCGGTTCCGGTTAACCTTTATACCGAGATAATGAAAATCATTCCTTCATCACCGTATAAGGAGATCATGATGGTGAAGGAAAAAGACCAGGATATTAAGTTTTTTGTCAGGGAGGAAAAAGGAAAAGTAGCAGAATTGCTGATGGTCATCGGTGGAAAGAACGAAAGTGTGCTCATTAGTATTCAGGGCGATATTGATATGAAGAACATATCTAAACTAGCCAAGAGCATGGATATAGAAGGAATGGACAATCTTGAAAAAATAGAATAACCTTGTCGCGTTGCTTTATTAAGGTTCCGGATTATCCCCTGCAAAAGGATTCTCCTTTGAGAAGTCGGGCCTGTAATTTCCGGGGCTGTCAAAATCCTGTATCCATCCTTTGTGGAAACCCAGGTCTTCCATCGCAACCAATACCTGATGATATTCCATCGCGGTTATTTGCCTTCCCAGTACAGCATGCCCTGCAACACAGGCGGTAGGGTAATATTGCGACATGAGTGATATACTTACCGAGGGTGATAATGCATCAGCAATCCATTTTAGTATATTAACCGAATCCATTACCTGACCCGGTAAAACCAGGTGCCGGATAATTAACCCGGTAACAGCCTGACCTTCCTTGTTCAACACTACCGTACTACCTTTCTGCCGGTACATTTCCTTCAACACTTCCCGGGCAACTTCGGGGTAGTCAGCGGCACCGGAAAAAGCAGCCGCCAATGCCGGGTCAAAATACTTGAAGTCGGGCAGATATATGTCGATTAATCCTTCAAACGTTCTGATAACCTGTGGAATATCGTATGCATTGGTATTATAAACCGTTATGGGATGATAACCCCGTTGGTTCAGTTCAGCAATAATGGTCTTAACATGCAGGGTAAAATGGGTGGGGGTTACAAAACCAACTGCTTCAATTCCCTGGTCCAGCAAACGAATAATGCTACCTGTAACCTCTTCAAGGGTAAGGGTCTTGTCTTTCCGTCCGGTTCCGGTATGACTTATCTGGTAATTCTGGCAATACAGGCACTGCAGGTTACATCCGGTGAAAAACACATTGCATATGCCCTTTTTGCCGCTTATAACAGGTTCTTCTCCATGGTGAACGCATATCGAACCGATATGGTACCGGCTGTCAGAGCCACAATACCCTTCTTCACCTGCATTTCTGTTGACGCCGCATTTACGCGGACAAAGCATACAACAATCCAATTCTTTCACACCTTGTGTATGTTAGATAATCTCTGTAATACCGGGAAAGGCCATCTATATCCGGTTAGCAATATCCGGAAAATAATCTTGGAATTCCCGAAATATTTTTAACTTTGCACCCGCTTTCGGTCCGTAGCTCAGCTGGTAGAGCACGTGACTCTTAATCATGGGGTCGAGGGTTCGAGCCCCTCCGGACCGACGCAATAAAACCTGGCATTTCAACTGCCAGGTTTTCTTTTTTAATTCCATATATGGCCTTGGATGCAAGGGTAGTCCTCACTTACGTTTCGATTGCTTAATAGCCTGACTGAAATCTTCCAGCAGATCGTTAATATGTTCCAGCCCGACTGATACCCGCAACATACCATCGGTAATATTGGAAAGCGCCCTTTCTTCAGGTGTGAGTTTGGCATGAGTGGTGGTAGCAGGATGGGTAATAATGGTTCGGGTATCTCCCAGGTTTGAGGCTATTGAGGCAAAACCCAACGCGTTAATAAAACGGTGAGCCCTTTTGGTTCCGCCCTTCAGTTCAAAAGTTACCAAACCGCCACCGGCTTTCATTTGCTTCTTCGCAATTTGGTATTGCGGATGAGTAGAGAGATACGGATACCTTACCCAAACCACGTCGGGCTGTTGCTGTAGAAAGGTTGCCAGCGCCAGGGCATTACTACAGTGTCTTTCCATCCTGACTGACAATGTCTCCAGGCTTTTTGACAGCAACCAGGCTGTGTGTGGCGACATCATGGGGCCGGTTATTTTTGCAAGCGTTTTTACCTCTTTCATTGCTTCAGCAGTACCTAGCACGGCACCGCCAATGGTTCTGCCCTGACCGTCGATAAACTTGGTAGTGGAATGTACAACCAGATCGGCTCCCAATGTAAGTGGATTTTGTATTAAGGGCGTGGCAAAACAATTGTCAATTACCAGGTATAAATGATGTTTTGCAGCCAACTTACCCAGCCATTTCAGGTCGATGATATCGAGGCCCGGATTCGAGGGAGTTTCAGCGAACAACATGCGGGTTGTTGGCATAATGCCGGCTTGCCATTCATCTTTGTTGCCAATATCGGCATAGGTATGCGAAATACCCCATTTAACAAGTATTTGAGTGAGCAACAGGTGGGTTGCGCCAAAAAGCTGACGCGATGCCAACACATGATCACCGGGCTTCAGCAGCGATGCAAAGCATAAAAAAACAGCGGCCATACCCGATGAAGTTACCACACCGTCTTCAGCTTCCTCAAGCTGACAGAGCTTTTTTATCAACTCATCTGTATTCGGATTGGCAAAACGCGAATAGCTGTATCCTAACGTTTCATCGGAAAATACGGCCTCGGCCTCTTCGGCGCTGCCAAAAACAAAACTCGATGTTTCGTACAGTGCCACACTATGCTCGTTGTTCGATGAACGATTTGCCTGTATTCTTACAGCAGCCGTTTCCTTTCTCATCCTGGGAGCCATTTAGCGATTATTCTGTTTTTGGCTTTTTGGCCTTGGCCTCCTTTTTTGCGGGAGCCGTTTCTTTAGCGGCTTTAACAGGGGCAGCTTCCTTTACTTCCTTTACTTCTTTTACTTCTTTTACTTCTTTTACTTCTTTTACTTCTTTTACTTCTTTTTCCTTTTTCACTTCTTTAACGGCTTTTTCCTTTGGCGGTGGAGGAGGTACAGCAACTGAGGGTTTAACGGTAGCTGTTGATCCTTTTTTTGGACGTGTTACACCAAAGGAACCCATAAAAAGTTTTCCTCTTTTAGTTTTTTTGTCACCTTTTCCCATGATAACTGAAATTAATGGTTGAATTATTGTTTTGAATGTATCGCCCTTAAATTATCCTCTTATCTTTGCCGGCTAAATGGCAAAAAGCAAGGACAGGCGACTCAATCCATAAAAGTAGCATATTTGCACCAAATCACAAATATTTATGTTGAAAGCTTCTTACAAACACATTATTTTTGATCTCGACGGTACGCTATCTGACTCGCGACAAGGCATTTATAATGCATACCATCATACCATACGTCAACTTAACCTTGCCAATCCCGGCGAAGAAAGGTTAAAAACACTAATTGGACCACCCTTGCAGAAAGGATTTGCTGAAGTTTTCGGGCTCACCGGAACAGATAAAGCCAATGCAGTAAAAGTATTTCGTGAATATTACGCAGCTAAGGGCTTGTTCGAAAACATTTTATACGATGGAATTAAAGAACTGCTGGCTAAACTTGTCCGGTCCGGCGCCCTGTTATATGTTGCTACCGCTAAGTATACGCCATACGCTCTTCAGGTGTTGGAATATTTTGGCATTGCCGCTTACTTCAAGGAAATTGCAGGTGCCGATTACGATGGGCATGTAACCAAGGTTGAACTCATTGCCGGTATTCTGCAGCGCAACGATATCCGCGATCCAATGGATGTTGTAATGATCGGAGACACCCGCTATGATATTGACGCTGCGGCTGAACTCGAAATTGATTCAATAGGTGTAACCTATGGGTTTAGTTCCTACGACGAAGTTGCCTCCTTTAATCCCGATTATATTGCCAAGGAGGTTAACGATTTGGACCGCTTTCTCATTCAACAGCTATAAACATATTTAAGAGGAAGTTTCAATCTTTTTCAGGATTTTTTTCCCTCTGCTTTTGAAGCCGGCAGAGCCATCTGACAACCTGCTCTCTATAATATGGTATAATTCCTGCTGTATCTCCGGAAATCCTGTGCTAAACCTGTATACGATATCCATGCTGTATACCTGTATAGATACCGGCTGTTTCCCGCTGGTAAGATAGTCAAGCCCCAGGTTGAGTAATCTTGTTTTTTCTCTTTCTGTAAGCTTTACAGGCACCTCCGCGAAAATCTTCAAATAATTACGCAACGCACCCGTTGCAATTAGGTTCGGCAGCTTTTTAATGACCTTTGAAGCATAGGGATCAAATAAACCGGAGCATTGGCAACAGCAAATAGATACAACATGTGCTGCTCTTTGTGCTATCGGATCAGCTTCAGATAAGGATATTTCAACTAAAGGTTTAAGTAAAACAGGGTTATTTATTACCATATTTGAGGTTAAATCGGCAAGTGCCCGGCTCGAATCGCACAAATGATTTTTTACCTGTACTGGTGATGTATTTTCGGGCGCTGGTATCATTATCAGAAAATGGCTAAATTTGCAAAGCTAATATACGGTTTAATTTCAGATGGCAATCAACCGTCCCGAACATATACAGCTGGTCAGAAACCGGTTTGAAAAACTCATCCGTGTTATCCGCAGGAACAAGGAAATTGAGGATTATTCCAGGATACGTGCCGCCTACGACTTGTTGACCGAAACCATGGCAGATCCCATGGATATTCATGCACAGCAAGAAGTTATTGCAGCCCTCGAAATTGCAGAAATTGCAGTTAAAGAAATTGGTCTTGGCATGACTTCAGTTCTCAGCATCTTCCTGCAGCAGGCGTTGATGCATCAAAAGATCAAACCCGAAGCCATTGCCAGGAACTTTGGAAAACCGGTTTCCCTTATTACCACAGGACTGAATTCCATACATGCCCTGACGGGACAAACCGTTGCGCCTCAGGCCGAAAACTTCCGGAATCTTTTACTTAACCTGGCCGGTGATGTCCGTGTAATTCTTATTAAAATAGCGGCGCATCTGCACCAGATGCGATCGATGAAACAACTTCCGGTTGAGGAGCAAATCAGCATTGCCTCGGCTGCATCCTATCTTTATGCACCGTTGGCCCACAGGCTGGGTTTTTATATCATCAAATCGGAAATGGAAGACCTGGCGCTAAAGGTTACCGATCGGAAAACCTATGATTCCATTGCCCGAAAACTGGCACAGACCATGCGTGACCGGAAGCAGTTTATCGAAGAATTCATCCTTCCGGTTGAAGAAGCGCTTACAAAACAGGGTTTTTCGTTTGAAATTAAAGGCAGGCCGAAATCCATTCACTCCATTTGGAATAAAATGGTAAACAAAGGTGTCGCCTACGAAGACATATACGATCTTTTCGCCATCCGTATTATACTGAACAGTGAACTGAAAAACGAAAAAGCCGATTGCTGGCAGGTGTACAGCACGGTAACCGATTTATACCAGCCCAATCCGCTTAGGTTGCGCGACTGGATTTCGGTACCCAAAACCAACGGTTATGAATCGTTGCATACTACGGTTGTCGGCCCCGGCGGACATTGGGTTGAAGTGCAGATACGCACCGCTCGCATGAACGAGATTGCCGAAAAGGGATTTGCCGCGCATTGGAAATACAAAGGGCTCGAATCGGAACAGGGACTCGACGAATGGATGAAACGCATCCGCGAAGTGCTCGAAACCCCTGAACCCGATGCCAGGGAATTTATGGACGATTTTAAGCTTAGCCTTTATGCCAAGGAAATCTTTGTGTTTACACCCAAAGGCGACCTGAAGAAATTCCCGGCAGGCGCTACTGTTCTCGATTTTGCCTATGATATTCATTCCGAAGTTGGATCCACCTGCACCGGTGCCCGCGTCAACGGCAAAGTTGTTCCCATCCGGCATGTGATGCAAAATGGGGACAGGGTAGAGGTGCTGACTTCAAAAAACCAGACTCCCAAACTCGACTGGCTTAATTTTGTGGTTACTTCAAAAGCAAAAACCAAAATACGGTTTAAGCTTAATGAAGCCAAGGTTAAGCTTGCTGAAAACGGCCGCGAATTATTGATCAGGCGGTTGAAAAACTGGAAAATACCATTTTCCGATGAAACAGTGCGAAAACTACTCAAGGCACATAAACTTAAAATTGCACAGGAGCTTTACTACCGGATTGCTACAGGGGAAATCGACATTGCCCAGGTAAAAGAGTTATTACAAGAACCGGTTGTGACCGAAAAAACCACTCCGGAACCGGAAACCTTATCGCCTTTACCACCGGAAAAGCCCCATAAATCTGATGATTACCTGGTTATTGATGAAAAGGTTGCCAATATTGATTTTCGCCTGGCCAAGTGTTGCAATCCCATCTTTGGCGACGAAATCTTTGGCTTTGTCACCATTAATGAGGGCATTAAGATCCACCGCATGAATTGTCCCAATGCAGCCACACTGATCTCAAAATATGGTTATCGCGTTGTTAAAGCACGTTGGAAATCAACAGGTAAGGATACGCTATTTACAGTAGAAGTTAAGATTGAAGGGGAGCACGATCCGAATATCCTGAACAACATTTCAAGTATACTGACCAAAGATCTCAAAATCAACCTTCATTCCATGAGCTTCGATACCGAAAACGGGATGTTCATGGGCAGAATGAAGATAACGGTTAAAGACAAAGCGCATCTCGAATCGCTCTTAGGCAGACTTGCCGCTGTTAAGGGCGTATACCGGGTAAGCAGGGTTGAGCATAATCCGGCTTAAACGCGAATGATTTAAAAAACTTTTTACTTTTGTGTGAATTTTTCTAAAACCAATAAAAACAAACATGAAATTACTCGAAGGAAAAACGGCTATTGTTACCGGTGCTGCACGAGGCATTGGAAAAGCCATTGCCATTGCTTTTGCCAAAGAAGGCGCCAATATTGCCATCACCGACCTGCGGATTGACGATAATGCACTTGCCACGGAAAAGGAAGTTAATGCAATGGGTGTTAAATGTAAGGTTTACGCATCCGACGCCAGTAACTTTGCTGATACCGATAAGGTGGTTAAAAGCATTGTCAACGATTTCGGCACCGTGGATATCCTGGTAAACAATGCCGGAATTACCATGGATGCCTTTCTGCTGCGGATGACCGAACAACAATGGGATACTGTACTGAATGTTAACCTGAAATCGGTTTTCAATTTTACCAAGGCCGTTCAGATGATTATGATCAAAAAGCAAAGCGGGTCCATTATTAATATGAGTTCCGTTGTGGGTGTTGGCGGTAATATCAGCCAGGCAAATTACTCGGCCTCAAAAGCCGGCATGATTGGTTTTACCAAATCCATTGCCCTGGAACTGGGTTCACGCAATATCCGCTGCAATGCCATAGCGCCAGGTTTTATCATCACCGAAATGACCCATAAGCTTTCCGAAGAGGTAAGAAAACAATGGGAAGATAAAATTCCCATGAGACGGGGCGGAACTCCTGATGAAGTTGCCAAGGTTGCACTGTTTCTGGCTTCCGATCTGTCGTCATATGTGAACGGCCAGGTAATAGGTGTATGTGGTGGTATGAGAACATAATCTATGCGCATAAATCCGACCATAGCCCTGACTATTCTTTTTTTCGCAGTCGCTGGTTGTAGTCAGACCCGCGAGATTACAATCTCCACGCTGGAACCTGCGGCAATCGAATTGCCGGCCTCAATTAACCGGCTGACCATTATGCCTGTGACAGGATTGCCTTCCCAACATGGCAATTTTGATAGTTTGCGGCATATCCGCTTACGCATCGATAATCATAGCATTAACGAAATTAAGTCAGGCTACCTACACGGTATTTATCATGCATTCCGATCTTCGCAACGTTTTCAAAAGGTTGTGCTTTCAAAGGATACAACCTTAGCAACGCGAGCAAGAAATCATGCTCTCTATTCATCTGACATTGCCGAAGCTTGTAAAAACGATTCAACGCAAACAGCTTTGTTGCTCACCAGGGCAGTGACTTATGATATTTTTCAATTCAGTGATCTTCAGAAAGAAGTATTTACAGAAGACTATTATTTCATTAACCACACTGACTGGGCATTTTATAATCCGGAAAAAGAGCAGGTGATCAGGGTATACCGCGGTATCGATACCATTAGGGTCCATGGTGGCTATGTAATAGATGAATTCAGGGATCACTTGTATGAAGCCTGTTACCTTACCGGGTACCATGTCGGAAACCTGCTGGCACCACACTGGAAAGATGCGCCCCGGGTATATTACAGTGGTCCCGGTAGAATGATGCGTAAGGCGCACCGGAAAATAGTATCATACGATGACTGGCATCAAGCAGGCTTACTATGGAATAAGCTCGCCGAAGCGTCAGATTCCCTTGTTGCGTCACATGCAGCTCATAATATTGCACTGGCTTATGAACGTGATGATGTAATGGACCAGTCAGTGCTCTGGCTTGACTTTGCACTGGCCATGGATAGCGGAAAGCTTACAGTTGAATACAGGAAACTACTTGACAAACGAATCGTGGCCAGGGCAAAACTGGATAAGCAACTGAACCTTACCAAGACACAACAATAGTTACCTTCCAGGGCTGTCGATTCTCATAAATCAAAATAATATGAATGTTTTATTCGCAGTAATTGTCATCATCATTACGGTAGATTTTTTGCTGGAGCGTTGGCTTGACTATCTCAACCGGAAAAGTATGGGTTCAGATCTTCCGGCTGAACTGAAAGATGTTTACGATCCCGACCAATACCGCAAACAACAGGAATACAAAAGGGTAAACGATAGGTTTTCCACGCTCGTCAGTTCGGTGAGTTTTACTGTAATGATGCTCATGCTTTTTTTAGGCGGATTTATACTGGTCGATAGCTGGGCCCGGGATATCACCTCACATACTGTGTTAACAGCCCTGGTGTTTTTTGGGATACTGGCAATTGGATCCGACCTGTTAGGTACCCCTTTTGCAGTTTACGATACCTTTGTCATAGAACAGCGCTTTGGGTTCAACAAAACAACACCCTGGACTTTTGTTACGGATAAAATAAAAGGTTGGCTGTTGGGTGCCGTTATCGGAGGCGGAATTATGGCACTGATCGTCTGGCTTTATTTGAAAACCGGACCGGATTTCTGGCTTTTGGCCTGGGGGGTGGCAACTGCGTTTACCTTGTTTATGAGCATGTTTTATTCCTCAATCATTGTTCCACTCTTTAACAAGCAGCAACCCCTGGCTGAGGGAGAACTACGTGAGGCCATCCAGGCGTTCAGCCGGAAAGTCGGGTTTAAGCTCGATAATATTTTTGTAATCGACGGATCAAAGCGTTCAACCAAAGCCAATGCCTATTTTTCGGGGCTCGGGCCTAAAAAAAGGATAGTGCTGTATGATACGCTGATCAACGACCTCAGCACAGAACAAATTGTGGCCGTACTGGCACATGAAATTGGTCATTACAAAAAGCGCCACGTTTGGAAAGGACTAACAGCTGCTATAGGGCAAACCGGACTAACGCTGTTCATCTTTTCACTGCTGATCGACAACCCGCAGCTGTCAGAGGCACTGGGTGGCGGAGAACCCTCATTTCACCTCGGGTTACTTGCCTTTGCCATTTTGTATAGTCCTATCTCCATGCTAACCGGATTGCTGATGAACCAGTTGTCGCGTAAAAACGAATATGAAGCAGACAGGTTTGTTAAAGAAAACGGCAATCCCGCCGACCTGATTGCAGCGCTGAAAAAGCTTTCATCAAAAAATCTGAGCAATCTAACGCCCCATCCCGCCTATGTGTTTTTTCATTACTCGCATCCAACCCTTCTGCAACGGATTAATGCTCTGGTAACCGCATCATAGCCTTAGCAACAGAGATGGATGAAAACGGAAAAAGACTTTCTGTTTCAATGAATTGCGGTAATGGAGAAACATGCAATATTTCTTTGTGCAATTAACTATTATTTATATTTTTGTCACCCTTTGTATACCTTTAACGCCTCTTTAGCTCAGCGGTAGAGCAGCGGTTTCGTAAACCGCAGGTCGGGGGTTCAAATCCCCTGAGAGGCTCAGATTGAATATTGCGGCAGTAGCTCAGTTGGTAGAGCGTGAGCTTCCCAAGCTCAAGGTCGCGGGTTCGATCCCCGTTTGCCGCTCAGTTGGCAGCCCCGCCATTGGCGGGGTCCCAAGCTTTAGGTCGCGGGTTCGAATCCCGTTTCCCGCTCTCGTAGAGACGCATGATGATGCGTCTCTCTCATGTTTGGACATCATCATATAAGAGGCTGTCTAAAAAGTCAATTTATTAGGCGTAGTTGCAAACTACGCCTAGCACATTGTACTGAATGTCAACTCTGAACGCTGAGCGTAGTCTCCAGACTACGCTCTTTTCATGACTTTTTAGACAGCCTCTACATTTATATAACAATACCATGAATGCTGAAATTATTACCATTGGCGATGAAATTCTGATTGGTCAGGTTGTTGACACCAATTCAGCTTATTTGGCGACGGAACTGAACAAATTGGGTATCAATGTGATTCAGATTACCTCCATACCCGATAAGCGCGAATCCATTCTAAAGGCACTCGAAGATACTGCTGCGCGTGCTTCACTGGTTATCACCACCGGCGGGCTCGGGCCTACCAGTGATGATATTACCAAACAAACGCTGGCTGAATATTTTGGTTCAAGAATGATAATGGTTCCGGCTGTACTGGAACAAATCCGGGTATTGCTTGAATCGCGCGGTGTAAGCATTAACGAGCGAAACAGGCGTCAGGCTGAATTACCTGACAATTGCGAAATATTACATAACAACGCCGGTACGGCACAGGGCATGTGGTTTGTCAAGGAGGGCAGGGATTATATAGCCCTTCCGGGGGTTCCTTTCGAAATGAAAGCCATATTTTCCGGGGAGATCGAAAACAGGTTAAAAATGAGGTATACATTGCCGGCCATTCAGCATCTGACAGCGCTCACCCATGGTATAGCGGAATCGGTTATGGCTGATCTCATAAAAGATTGGGAATTAAATCTGCCCGCAACTATTAAATTGGCTTATCTTCCTTCGCCCGGAATACTCAGACTAAGGTTAACAGGCGGAGCTGCGGGAGATACCCCCGTGCAGCAATCGCAACTTGAAGCAGAAATGGTAAAACTTAAAGCTATAATAGGTCCGGTCATTTTTGGATTTAATGATGAGAAACTTGAAGTAATCATAGGTAATTTATTAAATAGTAATAAATTAACAGTATCTGTTGCTGAAAGTTGTACGGGAGGGAGTATTGGTTCACTCATTACATCTATACCCGGATCATCAGCCTACTTCCAGGGAGGAATAATTGCCTATTCCAACGAGGTTAAGACCCATGAATTGAATGTTAGTCCCTATACGCTTATCATGAACGGGGCAGTCAGTCAGCCGGTGGTTGAGCAAATGGCTGATGGTGTAAGAACGCGTTTCAAAACTGATTTTGCCATTGCTGTAAGTGGCATAGCAGGGCCCGATGGTGGATCCGGGGAGAAACCGGTTGGGACAACCTGGATTGCCATAGCTTCTAAAAAAAGAATTGTATCGCGTATGCATAACTTTGGTGAAAATCGTGCACGGAATATTCAAAAGGCAGTAATTGCGGCACTTTTCATGCTAAGGGAGGAGATAATGAATTGTTTATAAATATTTTTAACAGGTTTCTTGAAATTTAAAAAAAAAATAACGTTCTTTGCAACCTGTTTTTAGAAAGCGAATAAACTGATTCAGCAATGTCAAGAATTTGTCAGATTACAGGAAAAACTGCGATGATAGGAAACAATGTTTCACATTCCAAACGCAGAACAAAAAGGACCTTCGACGTAAACCTGTTCGATAAGAGATTATTCCTCGAAGAAGAAAAACGCTGGGTAAGCCTGCGTGTATCAGCTGCCGGGATTAGACTTATCAACAAAATTGGTTTGAAAAAAGCGCTCGAGGAAGCCAAAACCAAAGGGTACATTAGTAGTTTTTAACTCAAAGCGCATTTAGGATATGGCAAAGAAAGGAAACAGAATACAGGTGATTCTCGAGTGCACTGAACACAAGACAAGTGGCGTGGCTGGTATGTCGCGTTACATTACCACCAAAAACAGGAAGAACACGCCTGAAAGACTGGAGCTTAAGAAGTTCAACCCTGTTCTCAAAAAAGTAACCATTCATCGTGAAATAAAATAAGAAGTCATGGCAAAGAAAGTAATCGCAACACTTAAGACCGGCCAGGGCAAAACCTTTGCCAAATGTATTAAAATGGTAAAGTCGCCCAAGACCGATTCTTACATGTTTAAAGAAGAGATGGTTCATGTTGACCATGTAAAAGACTTTTTTGCTGAGAAATAATATCACTTTTGATCAGCATAAAATTTATGGCTTTCTTTGCATTAAGAAAGCCTTTTTTTTTCTTTACCTTTTAATTATTAACCGTTGCCATGGCAATTTTTGGCTTATTCAGCAAACCAAACAGTGAGGACCTAGACAAAGGCCTCGAAAAGACCAGGGAAAGCGTTGTCAAGCGGTTGTCAAGGGCCATTATTGGGAAATCTGTTGTTGACGACGAAGTGCTTGACAATCTTGAGGAAGCGCTTATCTCTTCGGATGTTGGCGTGAACACCACTTTACGTATTATTGAACGGCTGCAAAGCAGGGTGAATCGCGATAAATATATGAATACAACAGAGCTTAACCGCATACTCCGCGAAGAGATTGCCACGTTGCTCGAAGAGAACAATATCAATCACCCCCGGGGATTTGACGCCGAGTTACCGCATAAACCATATGTGATTATGGTTGTGGGTGTGAACGGGGTGGGAAAAACCACTACCATTGGAAAACTGGCCTGGCATTACAAAAAAGCTGGCAAAAAGGTCCTTTTGGGAGCAGCCGACACTTTCAGGGCAGCAGCAGTGGATCAGCTTACTATATGGTCTGAACGAGCCGGTATCCCCATTGTAAAGCAGCAAATGGGCAGCGATCCTGCATCAGTGGCTTTTGACACGGTGACCTCAGCAAAATCGGGCCAAACCGACGTGGTAATTATTGATACGGCCGGGCGACTGCATAACAAGGCAAACCTGATGGGCGAACTATCCAAAATCAAGCGGGTTATTTCAAAAGTTGTCCCCGATGCACCGCACGAAGTGCTGTTGGTGCTGGACGGATCTACCGGTCAGAATGCTTTTGAACAGGCCCGCCAGTTTACCGAAGCTACCCAGGTTAATGCACTGGCTATTACCAAGCTCGATGGAACAGCCAAGGGAGGTGTTGTTATTGGAATAAGCGACCAGTTTAATATTCCGGTTCGCTATATTGGAATGGGCGAAAAACCCGAAGATTTGCAGTTGTTTGATAAGGAAGCCTTTGTTGAGGCCTTGTTTTCCTGATCCTGAAACTTGTTCTTTCCTGTGTTTTTGCCTGTTTTTTCTGATCAGGTGAATTTTATATCACCAGAAAGAATATATTTGGGTTCACAAAACCAGGACATCCCATGCAATTATTCAGGACAAAACCTATCGAACAGCTTCTTGCCGAAGCAAATGACAAGGAACATGGATTGAAAAAAGCGCTGAATGGTACAAGTCTTGTGCTGTTGGGCATAGGCGCTATTATCGGAACCGGAATCTTTGTGCTTACCGGCACCGTTGCTGCTAACTTTGCCGGACCTGCCCTGATACTGTCATTCCTTATTTCTGCTGTTGGCTGTGTTTTTGCAGGTTTGTGCTATGCCGAGTTCGCTTCTATGATTCCCATTTCGGGAAGTGCTTATACCTATTCTTATGCAACGTTAGGTGAGTTTATTGCCTGGATCATTGGTTGGGACCTGATTTTAGAGTATCTTTTTGCATCATCCACCGTCGCTGTAGGATGGTCGGGCTATGTAGTCAGTTTTCTGCACGATTATGGCATTAACATCCCTGCTGCTCTCTGCAATGCTCCTATCGACCATATTAAGGGTGAAGGATGGATACTCACCGGCAGCATTATCAATTTTCCGGCCGTTTTTATCATTGCCTTGCTATCGACACTGCTGGTGATTGGCATTAAGGAATCTGCAGGATTCAATAATATTATAGTTGCGATAAAGGTTATTGTCATTCTTTTATTTATCGGGTTTGGCCTTTCGTTTATTGACACATCAAACTGGAAGCCTTTTATCCCGCCAAATCCTACCGGTGAGTTCGGAAATTTCGGGTTCAGCGGTGTACTTCGCGGTGCTGCGGTAATTTTTTTCGCCTATATCGGGTTCGATGCCGTATCAACCGCCGCACAGGAGGCCAAAAATCCCCAACGCGACATGCCCATTGGCATTCTTGGTTCGCTGCTTATCTGTACGGTACTTTATGTGTTGGTATCGGCCGTATTAACCGGCATCATGCATTATACCAAACTGAACGTATCGGCTCCCCTGGCATTGGCCATTGATCAAACAGGCCTTAACTGGCTGCGCCCCCTCATTAAAATAGGCGCTATTGCAGGTCTGAGTTCAGTTATATTGGTCATGTTACTCGGGCAGCCCCGCATATTCTTTACCATGGCCAATGACGGCTTGCTTCCCAAAAGCTTTTCAAAGGTCCATCCCCGGTTCAGGACACCTTATGTAACTACTATTGTAACCGGTGTGGTGGCTTGTTTCATTGCCGGTCTGCTACCCATTCACATCCTCAGCGAACTGGTTTCCATTGGTACGCTGTTGGCATTTACCATTGTATGTATCAGCATCATCATCCTGCGCAAAAATAAACCCGATATTCCCAGGCCTTTTAAAACGCCCTGGGTGCCTTGGGTGCCGCTTGCCGGGGCAGCTGTTTGCCTGCTTCAGATGTTCAGCCTTCCCTGGGAAACCTGGGAACGTTTACTCATATGGATGGCACTGGGTTTGTTCATTTACTTTTTTTACAGTCGCAAAAAAAGCCGTCTTTCTGCTAATAAGTCCTGAATGCGACGAAAATCAAATCATAAGAGTATCCATGTTATCACCCTGGGTTGTTCCAAAAACGTGGTTGATTCGGAAGTCCTCCTCAGGCAAATCGAATCGAATGGCCTGACAGTTTACCACAATGCCAGTTCTTGCGATGCGCGTGCGGTAATCATCAATACCTGCGGCTTCATCCGCGATGCAAAACAGGAATCCATCGATACCATTCTCAGTTATATCAAGGCCAAGGAAGAGGGACAGCTCGATAATGTTTTTGTAATGGGTTGTCTGTCTGAACGTTATAAGAAAGAATTGGAACATGAGATTCCAGAAGTAGATAAATATTTTGGAGTTAATGACTTAGGCGAGATCATTAAAACACTTGATTTAGACTTAAAGCATAATTTGTTAGGAGAACGTTTTCTTACAACACCCTCTCACTATGCCTTTCTGAAAATTTCGGAGGGCTGCAACCGTAAATGCGCATTTTGTGCCATACCCCTTATTCGGGGCAGACACAGATCGGTTCCCCCTGAAATGCTTGTGCAGCAAGCTGACTACCTGGCAAGCCGGGGTGTCAAAGAGCTGATTTTAATCGCACAGGATCTTACCTGGTATGGAATTGACCTGAGCAGACGTCAAATGTTGCCCGAGCTGCTCAGAAAATTGTCGGATGTAAAGGGAATCGAATGGATACGGTTGCATTATGCCTATCCGGCCGCATTCCCGCGTGAAGTCATTCAGGTGATGAAGGAAAGAGATAACATCTGCCATTACCTGGATATTCCTTTCCAACACAACTACGATGCCGTGCTAAAAAAAATGAACCGTGGACATAACCGGCTACAAAATCTTGAACTGATCGACTTTATCCGTGGGAAAATTCCCGATATTACGCTTCGTACCACATTAATCACCGGTTATCCGGGAGAGACGGAAAAAGCTTATGCCGTATTACGCGATTTTGTTGAGCAGGTTCAGTTCGACAGGCTGGGGGTGTTCACATACTCGGAAGAAGAAAACACAACGGCAGCCAAAAAGTATACCGATCGTATTCCCGGGAAAACCAAACGCGAAAGGGCAGCGGAACTAATGGCTATTCAGCAGGCTATATCTACAGGGTTGAATAACAAAAAGATAGGAAGGTTATATAAAGTACTGATTGATGCAAAAGAAGGGGAATACTATACCGGGAGAACCGAAGGTGATTCACCTGAAATTGACAATGAAGTCCTGATTTCGGAAAAATCCGGACCACTCAACAAAGGGTGTTTTTATATGGTTAAAATAACCGGTGCCGAAGCATTTGACCTGACAGGCGAAGTTGTTTAGGAAGCAGCCTGTTCGTCTGTCTCTTCAATATCATCAGCTGTGGCTTCTGCCGTTTCGCCCGCATGTATGACTTTCATGGTGACTTCCTCTTTTTTCTTATTGAACCCAATAACAATGGTATCACCTTCTTTCATGTTCGATTTGATAATGACTTCGGCCATCGGATCTTCAAGGTATTTCTGAATGGCTCTTTTTAGGGGCCGTGCGCCAAACTGAATATCGTAACCCTTTTCGGCAATGAAATCCTTGGCATTTTCCGACATCTTTATTTTGTAACCCATAGCCAGGATACGTGCATAAAGACCTTTCAGCTCAATATCAATGATCTTGTGGATGTCTTCACGGGAAAGCGTGTTAAAGATGATGACATCATCAACACGGTTAAGGAATTCAGGTGAGAAGGCCTTTTTCAGTGCGTTTTGAATTACACTTTTAGCATATTCATTGCTGGTTTCCTGTTTTGACCGGGTTGTAAAGCCCACGCCCTGGCCAAAGTCCTTCAATTGTCTGGTTCCTATATTGGAAGTCATGATCACAATGGTATTCCTGAAATCCACACGGCGACCCAGGCTATCGGTTAACTGACCCTCGTCGAGCACCTGCAGCAGAATGTTGTAAACATCGGGGTGGGCCTTTTCAATTTCATCGAGTAATACCACACTATAGGGCCTTCGTCTTACCTTTTCGGTAAGCTGGCCTCCTTCTTCGTATCCCACGTAGCCCGGAGGAGCTCCTACCAGTCGCGAAACGGAGAACTTCTCCATATATTCACTCATGTCAATCCGGATAAGGTTATTGAATGAGTCGAACAGGTATTGCGCAAGTACTTTGGCCAGTTGGGTTTTACCCACGCCGGTAGGACCCAGGAAAATAAAAGTACCAATGGGTTTATTGGGGTCTTTCAGGCCGGCCCGGTTACGTTGGATCGACTTGACAACCTTTTCTATGGCATCGTCCTGTCCGATTACACTCCCTTTGAGCTCGTCACCCATTTTCAACAGGCGCTGACCTTCCTCGAGGGCAATACGTTGTACAGGAACGCCGGTCATCATGGCCACTACTTCGGCGACTTTTTCTTCGTCAACAATCTGGCGGTTCCGGGTCAGTTCCTTTTCCCATTTCAGTTTTTCGTCTTCCAGCATTTCCAGCAATTCTTTTTCCTTGTCGCGGAAACTGGCAGCTTTTTCGAAATTCTGGTTTTTAACGGCTTTTATCTTCTCCTTTTTGGTTTCTTCGATCTGCTTTTCAAGTTCAATAATCCGTTCGGGAACATGGATATTGGAAATGTGAACGCGCGAACCCGACTCATCAAGCGCGTCGATGGCTTTGTCGGGTAAATGGCGGTCGCTGATGTAACGGTTGGTAAGTTTTACACAGGCATCAATAGCCTCAGGTGTATATAGCACATTATGATGATCTTCGTATCGTTCTTTAATATTATTGAGAATTTCAACCGTTTCTTCCGGTGAAGTAGGTTCAACCATTACCTTCTGGAAACGGCGTTCCAATGCACCGTCTTTTTCAATGTGCTGACGGTATTCATCAAGCGTGGTGGCGCCTATGCACTGAATATCGCCGCGGGCAAGGGCAGGTTTCAGCATGTTGGCTGCATCAAGCGAACCTGTGGCCCCACCGGCACCCACTATGGTATGAATTTCGTCAATAAACAGCACAATACTGGAGGTCTTTGACAACTCATTGAGGATGGCCTTCATGCGTTCTTCGAACTGGCCGCGGTACTTGGTACCGGCAACAATGGCAGCAAGGTCCAGTGTAACCACGCGTTTACCAAATAACACACGCGAAACCTTTTTTTGTATAATTCTTAAGGCAAGACCTTCAACAATAGCCGACTTACCCACACCAGGTTCGCCAATGAGAATGGGATTGTTCTTTTTTCGCCTGCTAAGGATCTGTGCAAGCCTTTCTATTTCCTTTTCACGGCCCACAATGGGATCCAGCCTGTCTTCCTCGGCGGCCTTGGTCAGATCAACGCCAAAGTTGTCAAGTACAGGCGTGTCGGAATTTGTTTTGGCGCCCGGTTCAGATCCCTGACCTTTACCACCTCCCTGTGACCCAAACGAGCCCATTGGTTCATCGTCTTCGTGGGGATAATCGGCCCGGGGTTCATTATCCTCCGAATCCGAAAGATGTTCAGTCATGAGTTCCTTTTTAACCTTGTCATAATCGATATTATGATCAGCCATCACGCGCGAAACAGAGGTGTTCTCATCCTTGATAATGGCCAGCAACAAATGTCCAGTATCGATAGTGCTCTTTTTAAGCGACTTGGCTTCGAGGTAGACCAATTTAAGGATTCGCTCGGCTGTTTTAAGCAGCGGTATGTTTTCGGTATCTGTAACCTTAATAGGACCGGTCGGGGCAATGATGTTTTCAATATCTTTTTTAAGCTGGTAAAGATTTGCACCCAGGGTAACCAGTATATCAATGGCGACCCCTTCACCCTCGCGCAAAATGCCCAACAACATATGTTCCGGGGCTATTTCACTGTTTCCAAGTCTGATGGCCTCTTCTTTACTGAAGGAAAGTACGTCTTTAATCCGCTGTGAAAACTTAGCATCCATATATAGCTCTCTTGTTCGATGTTCATTTTAATTATGCAAATATACGAATTAATTGCATTACGTTTTTTAACAGGATTTGTTAATATAAACAACAAAAAAAAAACGGTTAAAAGGCAATAAATGCCTACTTTAGCAGCTTGATTTTTTAAAAGAAAAACAATTGACAATTACGTGTTTCATAAGTTATACAAAAAATGGCTGAAGGAGAAAAGATAATTCAAATCAACATTGAAGAGGAAATGAAGTCGGCCTACATCGATTATTCGATGTCGGTTATTGTGTCGCGTGCCCTGCCGGATGTGCGGGATGGTCTTAAACCGGTACACCGGCGTGTACTGTTTGGAATGCAGGACCTGGGCGTTTTTTCTAATCGTCCCTATAAAAAGTCTGCCCGTATAGTGGGAGAAGTACTTGGAAAATACCATCCCCATGGTGATTCATCGGTTTACGATGCCATGGTGCGAATGGCACAGGACTGGTCGCTCCGGTATCCCCTGGTCGAGGGTCAGGGAAACTTTGGGTCGATGGATGGCGACAGTCCCGCTGCCATGCGTTACACCGAAGCAAGGCTTCGGAAAATTGCCGAAGAAATGCTGGCCGATATCGATAAGAATACCGTTGATTTCCAGCTAAACTTTGACGACACTTTGCAGGAGCCCATGGTGCTTCCTTCAAAAGTCCCCAACCTGTTGATCAACGGAGCATCGGGTATTGCTGTGGGTATGGCCACCAACATGGCGCCCCATAACCTTACCGAAGCATGCAAAGCCTGTATTGCCTATATCGACAACCGCGAGATAACCAACGAGCAACTGATGGCTTTTATCAAAGGACCAGATTTCCCTACAGGAGGTATAATTTATGGATACCAGGGAATTAAGGATGCCTTTGAAACCGGCAGGGGAAGGATTGTTATCAGGGCCCGTACCGAAATTGAAATCACCCCAAGCGGACGCGAGGTGATTGTTGTCAAGGAGGTACCTTACCAGGTAAACAAAGCCGACATGATCAAGCGTATTGCCGAACTCATCAACGAAAAGAAAATCGAAGGCATTTCCTATATTAATGATGAGTCGGACCGCAACGGAATGCGCGTGGTAATCATATGCAAAAAAGAGGCCCAGTCGAGCGTAGTGCTTAATAATTTATACAAGCACACCCAACTGCAAACCGCCTTTAATGTTAACAACATTGCCCTGGTACATGGCCGGCCCAAATTACTTTCGCTGGCCCAGACTATTAAGTACTTTGTTGAGCACCGGCACGAGGTGGTTATTCGCAGAACAAAGTACGACCTGGATGAATCCGAAAAAAAGGCCCATATTCTCGAAGGACTCTTGATTGCCCTCGACCATATTGATGAAGTCATTGCACTTATCCGGGCATCAAAAACACCCGACGAAGCCAGGGAAGGGCTGGTAGCCAAATTCAACCTGAGCGAAATACAGGCAAAGGCAATTCTGGAAATGCGCCTGCAACGGTTAACCGGACTCGAACGGGATAAAATAAAACAGGAATACGATGAACTGCAAAAACTCATTGCCTATTTAAAGAGTTTACTGGCTGATGAGAATTTGCGCATGCAGGTCATTAAAGACGAGTTGCTTGAGATGATTGAACAGTATGGTGGCGAACGCCGTACCTCCATTGTTCCCGATGCCGGAGAGTTCAATCCCGAAGATTTTTATGCCGATGATGAAATGGTTATTACGGTATCTCACCTGGGATACATCAAACGTACACCGCTGACTGAATTCCGCACGCAGGCAAGGGGAGGGAAGGGATCCAAGGGTTCAGAAACCCGCGATGAAGACTTCCTGGAACACATGTACTCGGCAACCATGCACAATACCATGTTGTTCTTCACCGAAAAGGGCAGGTGTTTCTGGTTAAAGGTATATGATATCCCCGAAGGCACAAAGACCTCCAAAGGCAGGGCAATTCAAAATATGCTGAACGTTGATACCTCCGATAAGGTTACCGCATTTGTCAACCTAAAGAGCCTGGTGGATACCGAATACATTCAGAACAATTTTATTGTGCTCTGTACGCGCCATGGTGTTATAAAGAAAACTTCACTCGAGGCCTATTCAAGGCCCCGTCAGAGTGGAATCAATGCCATCAATATCAGGGAGGGAGACAGCCTGTTGGAAGCCCAGCTCACCAATGGTAAAAGTGAAATCCTGATTGCTGTGCGATCAGGCAAAGCTATTCGTTTTAACGAACAGAAAGTCAGACCAATGGGTCGCACTGCAGCCGGTGTTACCGGAATCCGTTTTGCCGAACCCGGCGATGAGGTGATCGGTATGATCTGTGTTGACGATCCTTCGAAATCAATATTGGTTGTTTCGGAGAAAGGTTACGGAAAGCGCACCGAACTCGAAGATTACCGGGTGACCAACAGGGGCGGCAAGGGGGTGAAAACCATTAATGTTACCGAGAAAACCGGACCGCTCATCGCCATTAAGTCGGTAACCGACAAAGATGATATTATGATCATCAACAAATCGGGACTTACCATAAGGTTGGCAGTTGCCAACCTTAGACTCATGGGCAGGGCAACACAGGGCGTAAGGCTTATCAATATCCGAAGTGGCGATTCCATTGCCGCTGTGGCAGATGTAGTCGGGGCAGGAGAGGAAAATGAAACTCCAAATCAGGAGGATACAGCAGATACAGATAATTTAACTGCTTAATATACTGGGTTTTTTTTGACTTTCTGTAAAATGAATTTATATTTGGCAATATTTTTGATATAACACCATTAAGTATTATAACCATATTAAAACACGAATAAAATGAAGCGAATCAGTTTGTTTCTTATTGCGACCTTCCTTTTTGCAGGCCTGGGGTTGAAATCACAAACCCCCGAGGCAACCACTGTGCTGAATTATGCCGGTCTCGAATCTCGGCTGAAGAAAAGCGACAGCGACATTCAGAATCCCAAAAAGAATACAAAGGCAAAGACCTGGACTTCCCGCGCAGACCTGCTTGTAAATATTTACAATGTGCATAATGATATTTTGGCGAAAGGCATGGATCAGACCCGTGCCAAAATTTTCATGAAAGAGCCCAAGGAAATTCAGACTTCAGAGGAAAACGGGAGAAAAGTTGAAGTATTTGTATATGAAAGGGTAGACCTTAAATTTGTTGACGGAGCCCTCGAAAGCTGGACAGAGAAGAATAAAATCCATGCAGACCCTCTTCCCGAAGCCCAAAAAGCAATTGACGAAGCCATTAAACTGAATACCGATGGTAAAGCCGATGCCGACATCGAAAAAGCAGTGATAAACCTTAAAATGGCATACCAGAACGAAGGTGTGAAAAACTTCGAAGATGAAGATTACAAATCGGCTCACAATAACTTTGTCAACATTCTTAATTTGAACAAACTGCCGCAGATGAAGGGCAGAATTGATACACTTTTGATATATTATGCCGGCAGGGCAGCGCTGGAATATAAGGATTATACCGAAGCAAGCCGCCTTTTTGAAGAAGCGGCATCGCATAATCTTCAGGATCCTTATCTCTATGTATTCCGCAAACAAAGTCTTTTTGGACTCGGCGATACAGCCAAGGGCGTTGCCGTCATTACCGACGGATTTTCAAAATTCCCGGAGGATCAGGCGATTATGATTGAGCTGATTAACTATTATCTTGAAGCCAATAAGGGTGAGGAAGCGCTTAAGCTTATACAGCGCGCAAAAGCAGGCGATCCGGAAAATGTTTCCTATTCATTCACCGAAGGAACTTTGCTTGATAAAATGGGCAAATTTGAAGAAGCCGAAGCAGCTTATAAAGAATGCATTGACAAGAATCCCGAATATTATGCCGCACATTATAACCTGGGCGTGCTTTATTACAATAGAGCCGTTAAGGTGTACGAGGATGCTTCGAAGATTACCGATGATGCCGAATTTGAAAAAGTGCAGAAGCAGGGCGATGAAGTGTTGAAACAGGCCATTCCGTATATGGAAAAAACCGCATCTATTGAGGTGAAAACCCAGGATGATCATGATACCAAAAAGACTGCGCTGGACACTCTCAAAACCATTTATTATCGTTTGAAGATGGAAGACAAGCGCCAGGACGTAATCAACAGACTGAACGCTATGTAATCAATATTTTTGAGTAACAAAAAGGGAAGGCTAACTTCCCTTTTTGTTACTATATTCTATTTAACATAATATTAATTATAGGACATTTACTAAGAAAATTTGCGCATAGGCCTTCAGGGCCTATTTAACATAAAATCAGATATCGGATTGAGGCCATAGCCTCAGTTCGATATCGGCAGATTTTATGTTAAAGCAAATTTTCTGTTATCATTCACAGCAGAATCCGATAACGGCATCGGATTATGGATTTTATGTTAAAGTAAAGTAAATGATTACGCAAAACTTATTTTAGCTGCGCTGAGCTCCCTGCGGTCGGCTGCAACTAAGCTTTTGTTAACCTGTAGTTTGCAACTTCATACCCACTCCCCTTCCGAAAAACGCATCAATCCCTTACTCCCCTATAATAATCAAGGACTCCGGAGGAGTCCGATATGTATAGAAACAGCTAGCTGAAACACGTTCGACCCCGATCCGGGAGTTTAACTATAAGCAGTCAATCCCTCCGGGATTGAAAAGGTTATACCAGCATAATGCGGCATTGCCGGTGTTTTCAGGAAAAATGAAGATGTGGCAATAAAAATATTGAAGAATATAACTACCTTAGGTAAAAATATTGAATAACTCGGTTGCTATTATCGAAAGCCGCCCCTACGAAGTGATAATAAGATAAAATAGAATAGCATCTAAGATACAGTATTAAATTGGGGCTCATAGGTTATCCAAGCGTTTTATCTCGCATTAAAATTTGTGTGTTTTGAAGGAAATCGCTCGGTTTATTCCCAACTTTATATGCTGCAATCGTTCATAACAGGTAAAAATGTGGTATGAACAACTTTAAATACTCCTAAATCCAAAATCCAAAATTATGAACAATACTAAATTAAGAATCAATCTTGCCGGAGCTGAATTAGACTATGAAGGCAGTGAAGAATTTCTTGAAAACAAGGTTCAAAACCTTTTTGACAGTATTAATAAAAGGAACAATACAAAAGTCAGAGAGGAATTATTACGCATTATTGATGAACTGCAATTGATAAATTCGCAAATTATCAATTCCTCTGCAGATCAGTACAATGATATCAAAAAGAGTTTAGAAAATGCACAGAAATTTATTAAGGAACTATTAGAACAGCTTTTAGAAGCCAGAGGCATGTCTAAAGAAAATACAAAATTGTTCCAGAAGATTTTACAAATGTATAAAATGGTAGAACAGTTTATGATAGATTTTGTCTTGCTTCATAACGAAGTATCTTATGAAAACAGGCAATTCACAATGATTTCAAATATCATGAAAACTAAACATGATACAGTTAAAGCCACGATAAATAATATTAGATAGCGTGAATTTTATCCTGCTTAAGTGCCTGCTCAAAAATAGTAAGAATTGTGATGGAATGTGTTGATGATTCTCCCCGCTAAGCTTAGTTTAACTGCCCTGCATTGTCATTCCGGCAGGCAGAGCCGAGCTATCCCGATGAAAACCGGGAACGGTTGCGGCCAGGTTTCTATTAATCCGTATTACATTACTTGCCTGATTTTTGTAAATAATTTAATTATGTTTGCCAAATCTTAATAACCCGGGATGTATTTCAACTATAGAACATATTATTCATTGAGCGTTCCCTTCAGGAACGTTGCCTGGGCTTCAATCCTGAATCTTTATTGTATACGCATGCTATAGGAGTTCAGTCCCTATGACAATTATCACTAGCAAGCCGGTTTACTTACCGGCCATCCTGTTTTAATCTTTTAACCAGTTATTATGTTACACCAAGTAGCAAGAAAAGACACCAGCCTGCTTTTTTCCACTCCGATTGTACAGCAAACGGCATTTTGGTCGCAGGTGAAAAGAAACCTGGGATTGTCCTCATTTGCATTTGAATTCAGGCCATACAAGGATTTTTGCAGGCGCGATTGGAAAAATCGTTCGGATATGCTGGTTATTCTGAGGTTTCTCGACAGTGACCATGCCATAGCTCATGTACCTTACGGTCCCGAACTGGAACCCCGGGAAGAGTATCAGGGAGCATTTCTTGAAGAATTATCGGAATGCCTTCGATCCTATTTGCCCAGGCAGTGTCTCTTGATCCGTTATGAATTGTGCTGGGAATCCTATTGGGCCAAAGATGAAGAGAATTACGACAGTCAGGGCAACTGGAAAGGAGAACCTGAAGCGTTTGCCCAGGAATTCAGGTTCAACTATTCCACTGTTAATAAAAACTTCCGAAAGGCTCACGGCAACAGCCTGCCATCGAGCACCATTTATATCAACCTGATGCGCGAATGCCAGAACATTTTGAATACGATGAAGTCGAAGACCCGGTATAATATCAGATTGGCCGAAAAAAGAGGCGTCACGGTAAGGCTTGCCGGTCCGGAGTGCCTTGATATGTGGTATAATTTTTACGCTGAATCGGCAGCACGTAATCGATTTGTATTGCACGACAAGCGATACTTTGAATCGATCATGCACGCCAATGCCGATGATACCCTGTCGCCTGCAAAGGTTAAGCTGCTGGTTGCCGAATACCAGAATAAACCCTTGGCAGCTATGTTCCTGGTTATTTCGCATGACCGGGGAACCTTTATGTATGGCGCATCTTCTTCAGACCACCGCAATCTGATGCCTTCCTATGCCCTGCAATGGAAAGCCATTACAACCTGCAAAGATTTGGGCTGCAAATCGTATGATATGTTTGGGGTGGCACCCGGCCCCATGAGATCGCACCCTTTATATGGTTTGTACAAATTTAAAACCGGCTTTGGAGGCAAAATGTACCACAGCCTGGGCAGTTGGGATTATCCGCTTGACCAGGAAAAATACAGTTTATTCAGGGCACATGAGCTGAATGCATTGGGATTCCATCAATAATACCGGATACCTATGCGAAAATTGTGTATTTTGGGTTAATATTGTGAAATCTTATGCAGTAAAAAGCATGGAACAGCTCCATTACTAGTAAATTCTAGCTGTAATGGACCTGTATTCCGTGGATTTCTTTTACGCATATTTCGCATACCCTGTCACTGAATAGAAATGACTCGGTTCCCCGAATCTCCTGGGGAAAATACTATCAGCAAGGTGAGAAGATGTTGCTGCCTTTTTCAGTACAGTCCAATCACACATTAGTCGACGGAATTCACGTAGGAAAGTATATTCAACAATTGCAGGCTTTTCTGGATGAAATTAAATAGGCCACTCATTGTGGTTCATACTGTTGATAATGATAATAGGTTTGCGGTTTTATTATTCCTGCCTGTTTCTAACGGTTTTTTAACAAAATAAAACACAACATTATCATTTCATTAACGCACGCTTGGAATAATTTGGTTTATTTTCGGGCAATTCTATCGTAAAAATCAATTATCCCTGAATTAATAAAACATCAACAACCATGAAAAAAAACCGGAATTATTTTATCAGCATTGCTGTTAACCATTTTAGGCAATGTGTATTCACAAAATGAAGGAGTTAAAATAGGAATCGTAGGAGAAAAATTCTCAGATTTTACTTTAAAAACGTACCAGGGAGGTCAGGTATCGACCAGCGAACTACGCGGAAAAAATATTTTGCTGATTTCCTCCCGGGGAAAATACAACGACAGCTACTGGTGTGGAATCTGCTTTTACCAGTATGCTGAACTGGCCGATCTGGAGCTCACGCAAAAAATCCGTGAAAAATACAACATGGAGATATTGTTCCTGCTGCCCTATAACCGGGATACTTTAAAGAGTTGGGAGAAAAACTTCGCGGGAGGATTGGCTTATATTGAAAACGGAAAGAATCCGGCTGATCCGGAGAATTTATCCGATGCACAGAAAGAATGGATGAATTTTACCCGCCGGCATTTTCCCAAAACGCTCTTATATAATGAAGGGCAAGTACCATTACCATTACCCGTATTAATTGATGATCAGCAGCAGGTGTCAAAAGGATTGGATATAATGAGAACCGAGTGGGATGGTACCAAAACCCTTCAGAATGTGCCTGCAGTTTACCTCATTGATAAAGATGGTATACTCAGGTTTAAATATCTGAGTCAGTCAACCACTGACCGGCCAACTGCGGCATATATACTGAATATGATTGAGACCATGACGGACGAATAATATGTACAACGGGCGTAGCCGAAACGCCAGATTCTTAATGGCTTATATGTTTCGACTACGCCCGATAGTATGGACTGACTCAAACCTGGCCAGGGCCAGGCTTCTGAAGTTGTATGATGCTACTGCAATTTAGTAGGTCCTAAAAATTCCGGAGTGCGGGTCATTTTGCAAATTGCCGAATCCTCGACAACATCAAAAATCATATATTCAGGAACCGCTGTAGTGTATGGTGTCCATATCCCCTCTTCCTGGCCATTTGGATTTCCAAACTTGACGAAATTGGTCCAGTAATCAACAATCTGCAGGCTCAAGTCGTGATCGGCTTGTGTGAAAGGCCTCCAGCTATGCCTAAGCGAATGAAATGTATACCACAAATCGGCGGAGTGAAATGCACCGGCAGAATCACCCGGAAGCTGACGCATAAACAAATAGGCATAGGCAGGTTGATCACTTTTTTCTTCCCGAAGCAGGCAGAAATCTGCCACAGCCTGGCGCATATCAAACATATCGTTGGTAGTGAAACCAAAAATATAAGGAATGTCGGCAATCTCATCAGCACGGGCTAAATCACTGAATGTTCCCGTAAGAAAATAATTGTCGATTACAGGGCCGAGCATTAAGCGTTTTTTAATAGTATCAGCATATTCCTTTGACATTGAATTTTAATAATCTGTTAACAACATCCTGTGTAGTTAAATTCATTAATTTTATTTTACAGTAAAAAAAAATGAAAACAGTACAAGGAATTCTCATCCCGGTTCTGGCCGCTCTGATCCAGATCTCCGCAAGCAACTGTGCGGAAGCACAATACGTTGGTATCAACGATTCAATTGCCAAATACCGTAAGGGCGAATTGGTGGTGAAAGCCAAACCCGGCGACAAGGTGCAGGTTGAACAACTACGGCATGAATTCTGGTTTGGATGCGCCATCGCCAACAGTATGGCCGACGGCTCCATGACTCCGGACGACCTCAAACAGTATAAAGAAAAATTCCTGTTGAATTTTAACTCCGCTGTTACCGAAAATGCGGTGAAATGGCCCAGCATGGAGCCGGAAAAAGGAAAAGTAAATTATGCCACGGTGGATGGCATATTGAAATGGACCGAAGAAAACGACCTACCCTTACGTGCACACAACCTTTTTTGGGGAATTTCCCAGTTTATCCAACCCTGGGTAAAGGATATCAGTGACAGCGAGCTCAGGCAAACCCTGCAAAACAGGGCCGAAACGATAACAGCACGCTATAAAGGACGATTTGCTGAATACGACCTGAACAACGAGATGATTCATGGTAATTATTACGAAGACCGGCTGGGACCAGACATCACCAGGTTAATGGCTGAATGGGCTCACAACGGTGACAGCGACGCAAAGTTATACCTTAATGATTATGATATCTTAACCGGTGTGATGCTTCCACAGTACCTGAAACAGATCCGTACCCTGCTGGCACAGGGCGTTCCCATTGCCGGTATAGGCGTACAGGGACATCTTCATGGTGCGACATTCGACCGGAAAGCCCTTATAGTCGCCCTCGATTCATTATCCGTATTCAATCTGCCCATTCGAGTTACCGAGTTCAACATTCCCGGTCAGCGGTCGAAATTCTACTTCAACAGGAGCGCTACCATGACCCCTGAGGAAGAAGAAGTCAATGCCCGTGAACTTGCTGATTATTACAGGATTTGCTTTTCTCACCCCGCAGTGGAAGGAATCATTATGTGGGGTTTCTGGGCAGGCGCCAACTGGATCCCGGCCTCATCCATGTATAACCGCGACTGGTCGGCCACGCCCACCGCTAAAGCCTACCGGGACCTGGTTTATCATGAATGGTGGACCAATACCTCTGGCGTTGCCGGAACCAATGGTAGCTTTGCAACAAAGGGTTTTTACGGAAAATACCGTGTAACGGTTAACGGGGTGTCAAAAGAGGTTGTATTGTCCGCAGATAAAGGCAAAGCGGAAGTGAGTTTCTGATTTCTCCTTCCTGCTCTGATAAGCTTATCAGATTCGCCCATATTGACTTCAATGTTAAATTACACTAACTTTACTTAAGATTTAGATATCGGAGCAAGAGTTCTGTCCTATTATTAAGAAATGTTTTGAATTTGCTCTACTATGATTCGGATTACTGTTAAGTATGTAGCACTTGCTTTCATCTTAAGTGTTTTCCTGATCACAGCTACCGAAGTATTCGCCCAGGAAAAAACTAACCTGTCAATTGGTGTAGGCTTTGCAGAAGCAGCCAATATAGGTTTCAGATATGACATAAGCAACCAACTCCAGGCAGGTATGAGTATCGGAACCTGGCCCTCACCAAACGACTGGCTGTTTGACTGGAAATTGTTGCTATCAATATCGGGTGATTGTTATTTTCATTTTGGTGACTCCACAGCATATTCCACACTTCGTCCATGGTATATCAGAACCGGCCTGGATTATTATCATATTTCCTGGGATGATGAGATATCACCTGCAGATAATGATCTTGAATATCACCTGCGTATCGGACGTGATTTTTATTTTTCACGGAATTCAGGTGTCAGTTTGGATGCCGGCATGGCATTGTTTCTGTTAAATGAAACTGGTTTTACAACCCTGCTGCCTGCTTTGGGAATTGATTTGTTTCTCAGGTTTTAAAGTCGGAAACTTACCCTGCAGACCTTGGCTTAGTCGACCGTTACACCAAAATACTTCTTCAGGATTGTTTTGGCTTCCCCGACCCGGTTGCTGTTTTCATGTCTTAGTCCTTACAGGCCGGAAATAACAATGTAAAACCAGTGCCTTTGCCAACGATGCTTTTAACTTCAATGGTTCCATTGTTGAGCTTTACAAACTCGCCTACCAGCGTCAGGCCCAAGCCGACACCTTTTTCCCTTTCGGTGCCATAGGTACTTTTATTCTCCCTGAATTCAAACAACCAGGGGATTCTTTCTTCGGGTATCCCAATACCACTATCGGTTACAGCAATTTTTACCCAGCCGTCCACTGTATTTTCACCGGCAATGGTTACCATGCCCCCCTGGGGTGTGAATTTAATGGCATTGCTGAGCAAATTTCGCATGATCATCATCAGGCTGTTGCGGTCGCCTTTCATAAATAAACCGGTTTTGAGTTTCAGCTTTACCTGAATATTTTTCACAAGACTTACCGAAGCGAAGAGTTTCACCACTTCGCCGGTAATCTCGCTTAAATCCAGTTTCTCCTCGCTGTAGGTGAACTTGCCCTGCTGACTCTGTGCCCAGTTCAGCAGATTCTCCAACAAACCGGTCAACGAAAAAACAGTCTGATCGATATAACCGGTTATTTCTGTTAACATGGCCATGTTGTTCTGTTCCTGACTTTCCTTTATCATGTGCGAAATACCGCCGATTGAGCTGATGGGACTTCTTAAATCGTGCGATATCACGGAGAAAAACTTGTCCTTAATACGGTTAAGTTCCTTAAGTTCTTCGCGCTGTTCCTCAAGTTGCCGCTGTCGTTCTTCGAGGTCGGCTGTCAGCTTACGCAACTTCTTCAGGTTGATATAGTAGAGCAGAATGAGGCCACCGGCAAGCAGTAATATGGTAATGAGACTGATTATTACAATGCGCAGTATGATCCGGTTTTTTTCAAGCACATCCACTTCCGATTGTTTTTGGGCTACCTCGAACTCCGTGCGTAAATCGGCCATCTGCTGAATGCTCCTGTAATTCTTAACGCTATCGTTATAGCTGATATAAAGTTCCTGAAAACGGCAGGCACTGTCGTATTTTCCCATATCGACATACAACTTTGAAAGCCGGTAGGCGGCATCACGCATCAGTTCGATATGATCATTTCCCGAAGCTATGGCATAACTCTGACCGGCCACCTCAACGGCCTTGCTGAGGTTACCCTGCTGCTGTAAAATGGCAGCATATTCAATCATATATTCGGGCACAGCATATTCGTCACCTAGCCTGTTGAGCTGTTCGATGGCATTGAGCAGGTTATCTTCTGCCTTTTCCAATTCGTTCAGCCGCGAATAAACCAAACCTGAATTGCCAATACAATATGCATATTCCATCTCATAGCCCAGTCGCATATAAATATCTCCGGTATGCTGAAAAAGCACCAGTGCAGTATCGTACTGCCCCATATTATAAGAGGCATATCCCAGGTTATGCAGGGCTGTTGCCATATTAACCGAATCACCTTCGGCACGGAAGATATCAATGGCTTTTTTCAGGTAAAGCCTTTCGTTGTTGTGATTATCCTGCATGCTGTATGCCTCTGCAATATAAAGGTATGCCGAGGCCAGTCCGGTTTGTGTATTGGTCCGGATGTATTCATTGGCCGATTTGGTGAAGTATTCCAGGGCCAGGGCAAGTTTTCCTGTATTAAGATAGCTCACCCCTTTGAGCAGATAAGGGCGCGCGGGATTGATTTCCAGTTTTTCAGCCATCCTTATGGCTTCGTTACTGTAATGCATTATCTCATCTGCGTCAGCCGATTCCTGTGCTATGGTACAACAAATTTCATAGAGATGCCTTTCATCTTTTACCTGGTTGTTTTTGATGAGCATCTTCAGGCTGTCGCTTTGCTGCCAGCCGGCAGCATACATCACAGCCGGGAAAAGAAACAAAGCAGTCAGTTGCAGCCGCCGGAGAGTTATCATAATTTAGGGCTGCGGTGGTTTAACCTTAATATAAGGATCGATCAGATGTTTTTTGCCATCGCAGCTTGTGTATTCAATGGCATAGGCTTCCCTTCCTTCTTTGACATCTTTAGGGATGAGCAGGTAAAACCCTTTGCAAAAACGTCTTTTCACAGGCTTGTTGCCAAACAAGGTGTTCTTTTCCGATTTGGCCTTTATAGCGGTAATATCTTTTATGCCACTCAGGCAATCTGGTTTCCAGACGACCATGTCACCCGGAGATACTAAGGTTTCGAGATCGTTAATACCAAAATTCCGGTTCGAATCGAAAAGGGCAAGCTGGGAGCCCTTTTCATTGTCGACCGACCTTAAAAAAATGGATACGGTTTTCATGAATAGGTTTGTTTATTCGTTGCTGAAAATAACTTAATTTGGGCGAAACTAAATTACGCAAAGAATCTTTACGGTAAAAACTTTGGGAAAAGAATTTACCACCACTTGGGTTTACGATAAAAAATTCTCAAATAATCGCTAACTTACGCTTTTTGTTCGGTGTTTTAACAAACCGGTAAGGTACACATAAACTAAATATTGAGTTATGAAACGTGTAAATCTTCATTTGGTATCGGCCATTATTGCTATGTTGTTTTTATACTCCTGTACCCAGTTTTTGCAGGATCTATCACAAACTGCAGGAACAACCCCTGCCGGCCTCACCGAAAGTGACGCTGCCGCAGGTATCAGAGAGGCCCTGATAAAGGGTATTACCGAAGGCGTTAACATAGTATCGGTTGTAGATGGCTATTTTAAAAATGCTGAAATTAAAATTCCCTTTCCTCCGGAAGCCGCTAACATCGAATCGAAATTGCGGGCCGTTGGACTGGGAAATCAGGTCGACAATGCCATTTTATCGATAAACCGTGCGGCTGAAGATGCAGCCAAAGAAGCCAAACCCATATTTGTGGCAGCCATTAAAGGTCTTACCATTAGTGATGCCATTGGTATAGTAAGGGGTCAGGAAAATGCTGCTACCCTTTACCTTCAGCGAACAACCACACCCGAGCTTATAACCCGGTTCGAACCGGTTATCAACAATTCGCTCAGCAAGGTGAATGCTACTAAATATTGGTCGGACTTGATCAATACCTACAATAAAATTCCCTTTGTTGAAAAAATGAATCCCAACCTTGCCGGCTATGTAACTGATAAAGCCATTGAGGGGTTGTTTGTGATGATTGCCAGGGAAGAACTGAAAATCAGAAAAGATCCCGTGGCACGCACTACCGAATTGCTGAAAAAGGTTTTTGGCAACCAGTAAACCTATATTGCAGCCTGTTACCGGTTTTTTGAAGCGACAATGGCATTGCATCGGCAAAAACACCATACATTTGAATTTATAGCCTTGCTGGCGACAGCCGGACTTAAATTTGTCATTATGGACGCATTGGGGATGCGTGCCTTTTTCATAGTCGGCATATGCCTTTTCTGGGGCGGTTATGTCTACCGGCGCTGGAAAGCCGATCATTCGGTGTTACAATACTGGGGCTTTCGCAAAGAAGGATTCCGGAGATCTATGTTTTTACTGATTCCCTTTTTGCTGGCTAGCTTGTGGTTCATGTTTGTTTTTGCGCGTATTAACCAGATTGCACTTTTCAATCCGCATATCCTGCCTGTTCTTTTACTCTACCCGTTATGGGGTATTGTGCAGCAGTTTATGATGATTTGCATTGTTCGAGAATGGCTTTCCCGTAACCGTCTTTTTTCGCTGAAGCCCTACCCTGCCCTCTTTGTTACTTCGTTGTTATTCAGTCTTATACATTTTCCCGATAGCAGGCTCATGATTTTTACCCTGGCCATGGAGGTAGTTTTTCTCTTTGTATATTACCGATGGCGAAATATGTGGGCACTAGGGCTTACACATGGATGGATCGGCACTTTTTTACTGTATTACGTACACGACCGCGATCTGTGGCTTGAGCTATTCGCCTGGTTTCAAATGTGAAAAAAACGGCGTAATTCTATACCTTTATTGAGCCGGTAATGAAAGAAGTAAAGAATGCCGGCAATGGGTATCATCGAAGCCATAACAATCAGGCTCCAGCTAAAGGTCATCTCACCGTTCACATATCGTGATGCAATGCCTTCGGTACAAATTGCATAGATACCTATAGCCACAAAAGAATTCCCGAGTATATTCAGGCCCTGTTTAGTGGTCCCTCGGGCCAGCAGGGCTAACAACCAAATTAAAATATACAAAGCAAGCAATAAAGGTACACCCAGTTGGGTACCCCAACCGGCTTTATTGTTGTAAAAATCCATCAAAACCAGCAGCGAAGCGGTAGAAAAAAAGCTCCCGGCCAGAAAAAGAACCAGACGATGACGCCAGAATGAGAGTAACGTTATGTTGGCAAATACTACCAGGCAGGCCGTGACTGGATACCTTGACCATGTTATTTTGCCCGAAATGACCAGGTTGATAATAAGTGTCATTAGTATTCCTGAAAAGAGGATGATCCCCGAAAGTTCCCAGAACAGCTTTCGCTTTTGCACAGAGGTCAACTTTTCAAGTCCGGTTATGAAGCTGTCGTTTGAGCCTGCAACCAGTTCATCAACAGGTTGATTCCCTGCTACAGCCTTTGTGTTTACAGGCGTATTACACAAAGGGCATACCGTCATTCCCTCGTCGAGTTCAATACCACATTTGTTGCATAAATACATGCCAGTTGCTATTGTTGGATGAGTTTAACACGAATCCCCCGGCTAGCCAGGTACCGCAGGAATCTTTTTTCAAGTTCGGTGGAGTTGGTTACACTGCCAAAGGTAAGGATTAGTTGGTTGTTATATCCGATGATTCCACAGTTGACCTTTAATTTTCTGTTGGGAGGCGGTGGGATAAGGGTAAAACAGTCTATCTGTCCGGCCATTGTATCCGGCAGGCTTACTTTACCAAGGTTAGTTATTACCCCCGAATACTGGTTAACCCCTACTGAATAAAACTTATAACGTAACACAAGACTTTTGATAAACAGCGGAATACCTCTTACCAGCAGGTTACGTTCACTGCCAACATTGCGCGATATGATTTTGTTAATGAATTTTTTATCTGTTTCGAGCTGCATTTTGTGGTAAACAAGGCGCACAATTTCGTCGAAAGTATAGTGCCCCAATCGAAGATCAATTTCAGGCATGACGAAGAGCGAAAAATTTCTGAGGGTAGCCGAGTGGTATATGTTGCGCAGGTTAATGGGAACCTGAATACGTAGAATTTTGCTGAACCTGTTGTAACGATTTTCGTGATAAATATTCTGAAGTACGAATAAGTAAACAGCGGTCAGGTATTCAGTAATGCTTACACCATTTTTTTTTGCTACATTTTTGATCTCGTCAAGGGAAAGGCTTGCCGTAATTATCCTGAAACGGGGTTTTGGCCTCAATGGAAATGGCAGGTGAAACGCCCTGGTGTATTTAACAACCGGGGGAATATCAGCCTTAAAAAATCGGTTATAAGCATCCTCAAATTCTTCCTTAATCATGGCTTTGTCAGATGCTATGCCGAGGCTTGCCGAAATATCAGCACCGGCGTTCAACAGGTAATATTTCAGTAATGTAGCCAGAAATACATAGGCGCCATAACCGTCAGTCAGAATATGTGAAAATTCCACACTTATTTTGCGCGGGCCAACCAAAATCCTGAAAAGCAATTGGTTTTTGCGGCCATTCTTAAATGCACGGCAAAAAGGTGCCAAATCAGCCTTAGGTATCCATGGCTGCGGTGTATATTCGAGATAATACCAGAAAAGTCCCCTGCGCAGCTTCGAACGGAAATAGGGAAACCGAAGTGAGGACATGGCAATGGCCTTCAACAGGCATTTTATTTTGAGTGGATCTTTAAGTGTTGCCGAAAGACGGAATACTGTGGTATGCTCAGAAGAACGAACTGCGGGGTAAATTTTCGCAGCATTATCAAGTGGAAACCAGAAATGTTCATTATCGATATAAGTATCTCCGGCTTTTTTCAAAGGATTCTGCTTTTTTGTAAAGTTATAAAATCATCCCGATACATGATTATTATGGTGTGCATAATCTAAAAAAAACACAGTACCCCATGTTAAGGTAACCTATGAACGGCAAAATCAGTATAAGGATTAAAACTGTTTTATGAAATATTTTCTGTTTTTTCTGCTGACTGTTTTAGGTTTAAATGGATATACACAACAGGGTTTACTGGAAATTGACCTGGGGCGGATATCCCAGGAAAAGGTGAAATATCTGGTGCAGGATAAGCTCAACGGGCAGAATATATTGATGAGCAATACCCTGCTGCCTACCTGGCAGAAGGGACAAACGACAGAAAAATACCACAGGCTCCAGTCGGCTTATACCTTCAGGAAAGATGTTGAGGAAGTGTGGCAGACCTACCAGTCAACCAGTCCGGCAGAAGCCTGGAACGGAAAAATGGTATCATTCGGGTTACTGGTGTCCAAAAGGGACAACAATGTGTTGTACGATGATGATGAAATTTTTTGCGGTATCGACACCGGACAGGTAATCTTCATTAATCTGCGACTAATGAAAGGCTTATATAACCTTGCGGTAGGGCTCGAAATTGTAGACATCGACAGCCGGCAAAAAACAATTACCTACAGTTATATCAAAGGAGGAAAATCGAGAGGTGAGCAAACCATCAGGTTTGTTCCTACCCGCAGGGGATTTACCGATATCATCCATCTCACTGCGCATAAAGGCGACTCGTATGTGCGTGACCGGTGGTTATATCCATGGTTTCACAAACTGGCCATCAACGAATTTCACCGCAATATGAAGCGAGCCTGTTTGCTCAGGGAACAGAATGACCTTATTTAACAAATATCTTTCCGGTAATAAGATAGTTTTCAGCACGCAGCACCAGCAAATAGGGCCCCGGTGACAACGAAGCACCATGGGTAAGATCATCAATATACCATAAAAATTGGTTGTTATTAGCCTGCAATGTACCTAGCAGCGTACCGTGCATGGAATAAAGCGACAGGCTGTAACCCTGGCTGCCGGTCAAGCTGCAATGGTTAACAACAATGGCCCCGTTATAACAGGCAAACGAAGGTTCGGCTCCCCCCTCCCTGAGTTGGTGCGTCCCGGTAAACATGGAGGTGTCAGCACCAGTATATCCGAACGGACTATGCTGCGCTGCGGCAAAATACAGCCACGAGGTTGCATCGAGACTCGACCAGTCGACCGCCCATATGCCGGCCATTCCACCCAGGTTTTCATTATATGCCGGAACGCTGCCATCCGCATTAATGTATTGCTTAACTTCATTAAACAACGCATTGCTTCCGGGTCCTTGCGCTGCAATATACGAAAGTGTTCCCTCATACCAGGTTGCCACAGGTCCCACGCCGTCGAAACCACATGGAGCACCCGGTCCGCAGGTGTACAGTAATTTTCCGGCAAGCGAAAGTGCCAGTAATGGTTCGCTGATCCTGCCCAGCGATGAGGCTATTGACGCAAGCCATGTATTTACAAGCAATACAGGACGAACCGATTCAGGGCCTTCCCGCCAGAACTGATAATGTTGATCCCAGCCGGTTAACATAACGTAGTCCATTATGGTTGATGCTGCAATGGTGTCACCAAGTTCCAGCAGGCAATAAAGGGCTGCAGCATATCCCTCATAATTCGAAACTTCGGATTTTTCAAGGGTTTCCATATTCATGGTGCAAACCCTGCCGTCCGGTTCTATCAGGTTGTAAAGGAAAGCCTTTGCCCTTGAAATAGCAGAAAGAACACGACTGTCTGCCGATTTTCGGTAGTAATAGGCCAGGCTGCCGGGAATCCAGGGAAAATCGCCCATCCACACGGTATTGTTCCATTCCAGGTTAACCAGAATACTTCCAGTACTGGAAGTCCATGCCCTGGGCCAGTAGCCAGCTTCGGCCTGGTGACCGGCAAGGAACAATGCCAGTTTCTCGGCTCCTTCGGCAAATGCGTTGACGGGACTACCATTTGACCATTGTCCTTCTTCGGTAAGCACACGTAAAGCCAACCCCTGTCCGTAAAGCCATGACGAATTATCGGGGATCCAGGTGGTAAGCAGTCCGTTTGGGTTTTGCCGGCTTAATAAAGCCGAAGCGGCATTTTGCCTGATTGTGTTGAGTTCCGATGGATCAAGGGTCAAAGGTTCGGCATTGGTGGCCCTGGAATAGTTGCCGGTAGACGCTTGCTGCAAAAGACGAAAAGATACCACGCCCGAATCAGCCGCGATATCGTTTGCATTAGCGGCATTCATGGTTACGGCAAACGAAATTATCGAAACAGAATCCCATCTCAAAGCAGCATAATCCGAAAACTGTGGTTTAAGCACAACCAAATTATCACAGTAACGGGCTATGTGAGCAAGGTTTTCCCAGGTATAGCCCGACTGCACCCCACTGGTTTCAAACTTAAGTTCAACATTCCGGTTAAAGGTTGAGCCTTTGGTCCCTTTTACACTGATGGCAAAAGCATCCGCACCTGCAAGTTCGATGGCTTCATCGGGTTTGAGATAACACTGAACAAATTTAGATCGTGATCCCGGTCCGAAAAACCAGTGCAAATGAAGGGCTGTATCTGCAGTAACAAAACAGGAGTCGCCCTGTGTAAAATCCGACTGGTTTTCGATCCAGGCTGCAGCATCCAGGAACACATCATCGGAAATTAGGGGTTGGCCCTCCCAACCTGGGGTAAAGGTTTGAGCCTCCACCACCAGGCAAGAAAATATGAAGACCAGAAAGCCTAAATATTTCTTCATTATGTTATCTTTAAACCATGCAATTTACAAAATTTCCCGATGAAAAACCGATCGCTCTGGCGTACCAAATCCCTGCAAAGCATACTCGGTGAATCGTCCGATTCGGGCGCGCACGGGTATCAGCTCAAGCGCTCGCTTACGGTAAAAGATCTTACTGCGTTTGGCATTTCTGCCATTGTTGGAGCCGGAATATTTTCAACCATCGGAAACGCAGCGGTCAGCGGCGGTCCGGCCATCAGCCTCCTTTTCATTTTTACAGCGATAGCCTGTGGTTTTTCAGCCCTTTGTTATGCCGAGTTCGCCTCTATGGTGCCGGTAGCCGGAAGTGCATACACCTATGCCTACTTCTCGCTAGGGGAATTGATCGCCTGGATTATCGGATGGGACCTGCTGCTTGAATATGCCATTGGCAATATAGCCTGCGCCATCTCCTGGTCGGATTATTTCACTGAATTTATAAAGGGCTTTGGTTGGCATTTCCCTGAGTTCCTCACCATGGATTATTTTAGTGCCGCACGCGCCCATAAAACTGTTTCAGAGGCCCTGTCGTCGGGAGCCGATGTATCACTGCTACCCGATGCGGTGCAAACAGCCTATACAGCCTGGACAAGCGCTCCTTCGGTGGGCGGTATCAGGCTGATTGCCGATATCCCTGCACTTTTTATTGTAGTGGTAATTACCTATGTGGTATTTATTGGAATTAAGGAGTCACGCACTGTCAATAACCTGATGGTGGCCGTAAAACTGCTGGTGATTTTTGGTGTTATCGTCACCGGATCTTTTTATGTACATCCCGAAAACTGGAACTCTTTTGCCCCTGAAGGCATTTCGGGTGTGCTGAAAGGTGTGTCCGCTGTGTTTTTTGCCTACATTGGTTTTGATGCCATTTCCACCACAGCTGAAGAATGTAAGAATCCCTCGCGCGACCTGCCCAGGGCCATCATTTATGCACTTGCCATTTGCACCGTGCTTTATGTGCTGGTAGCGCTGGTACTCACCGGAATGATCGATTACCGCGAACTGGGTGTTGGTGATCCGCTTGCTTATGTATTTAAAAAAATCGGCCTTACATGGGTAGGTGGCATCGTTGCCTTTACAGCGCTTATTGCTATGGCCAGTGTTTTACTGATATTTCAACTGGGACAACCCCGTATTTGGATGAGCATGAGTCGCGATGGATTGCTTCCAAAGGCATTCTCCAAAATACATTCAAAGTATAAAACACCTTCGTTTGCCACCATCGTAACAGGATTTGTGGTAGCACTCCCTGCGCTATTTATGAACCTGACAGAGGTCACCGACCTCACAAGCATAGGAACCCTTTTTGCATTTGTGGTGGTATGCGCCGGCCTGCTGGTATTGCAACAAAGAAAACCGCGTCCCGAAGCACGTTTCAAGGTTCCTTATATCAACGGAAAATACCTGGTTCCCCTGTTGGTGTTGCTGATTGTAATGATCAACATACACTTCAACGAAGCATACTGGAAAACATTCCTGTTTTCGGAAGAAGAATTTACTTTTTATGCACTGCTGGAAAGAATACCGATGCTGGTATTTTTGATCACCTGTGTGGCGATTGCCTGGTTTGCCTATACAAAGAAGTTATCGCTTATACCCGTTCTGGGCTTGTTAAGCTGTATGTTTCTAATGACCAAATTGGGTCATACCAATTGGCTGAGGTTCTTAATCTGGCTTAGTTTTGGTTTGGTGGTTTATTTTGCGTTTGGCAGGAAAAACAGCCGGTTGAATAACGAAATTAAAACTCGCGGTATTCAGGAGCGGTAATTACAAGGTAAGCCAATACAAAAAGCGATAAGGCGGGAACTAAAACAAGCAGTAAGGTAGCCATGATACGTAGTTTTTGAATTGTTAAAAATTCTTATATCAAATATACGTATTTTCGTCAAAGAAAGTTGCACGTTCGTCAAAAATTATTGACAAATTCAAATACCAGAATCATAGATAATTGTATGTGACTGTATTACAAACCGTTGCATTGTTAAAAAAATAACTTCATTTTGCAATTGCAGATACCATTCAGCATTAACTGTTTATATGGGAAGTATTACTGACAAAACTACGGATATACCCGAAAAGTTTTTCAAAATTGGTACGGGTTTCTTCGTCAAAGTCTTTCACCTGAAGGTTTTCTCTTTGCATTTTTGAGCAGAAATCACTCACCAGTATTACGCGCGACAATTTATTATCAGCAAGATACGATGAATTGGCCACGGTAATTCCAACCCTTTGCTGTAAAATATGACGTTTAAAGTCGATGGTAGAGAACATATCCTCAACTGCAGCAGTTCCCTCCATGATATAGATTTTTTTATCTATTTCTTCGCCCACCGGGTAAAAGGTAGTAGTTTTCAGATAATCGATAATTTCTTTATTTTCAGGTGTATCGGTGGCTACAATTCCGAAATCTATTTTCCATCCGAACAGGATATTGGCCATTACCGGTATTTGCCCGCTACCCGATGAGGGGATAAAATGGGCTTCATCTGTCAAATCAAATATCCTGGCCATAGCATCGAGGTAATGGAAGGTAACTGCATCCTGCACAATAAAGTTATTTTTAGGGAATATGAATTGCCGGTCGTTTAGCCGGGTTCCCATGAGCGAATAGATCGGTGACAGCGTATCCGATGAAGCTTCATTGAGACTCCTGGCGTCGAGTATGATGGTTTCGCTCTTTTCATCGGTTTCCCGTGCACGCTGAACGGCCATTATACGGTAAAGTTTGTTCAGGTCAATCAGGTTTGGTGAGTGTGTACAATAAATAATCTGCAGGTTGTTACTTAAATCTTCAAAAACCTTGAGTACATCTTCCTGTGCCCTTGCGTGAAGGCTTAAGCCCGGTTCATCAATAAGCATTACCCTGTCCGCAGGGTTATCAATGGCAGTGGCCTTCAATTCGAGATAAAACGATAAAAACCATCTGACGCCACGACTCCGCTGTTTGGGGTACAATCGTTCCTGTTTGTCCTTGATCCAGAATTCCAGGTAAGGTTTACCACTCTTTTCAGGCTGGGAATTATCATAATGCTCGAGTTCGAAATGAATCCGGATTTTGTCATCCTTTCCAACGCTTTGACGCCAGTAATCCTGAAAATCGATGGTAATCTCACTGTTCAGGTTCTCAATTTTCTGTTTGAGGATCCGGTGGTTCTTCTCCCTGAAGAAGTCGGCATTTAACCCTGCCACCGACAAAAAGTTGCGGGCAGCTTTATAGCCTTCGGCATGGATGTTCTCGTTCATGAGGTCCTCAAGATCAATTTTGTTGGGAAGAAGACTACTGAAATCTTCAAAGAATTCGAACATAGGGATGTGTCTGAACATCATTGCCCCCAGTTTTTCTACGGTAACCAGGCTGCTTTCTGTTTCATATTCCTTCCAGGCATCATGTTCAGCTTCTTTCATGCTTTTTCCGGATAACACGTAATCGGCCATCCGTTGTTGAACCGACTTTAATACGATCTTTTCATCAAACTGACGTTGTAGTTGCGCATGCTTATCCCTGGCTTGCTCAAGATTTTTTAGCATTGAGCGCAAATGCCTGTCGGATGCCCCCATTTCGTAATGATGCTCTGCATCCTGCACCTGCAAAGCACTGGATTTAAGCTCTCCAGCCAGCGCCTTTAAGGTCGTTTGCGTTTCGTTGAAGGTTCGGCATATACTGAGTTGTTCCGCACATTGCTGCAGGTGGGCTTTTTTATTGTCAAGATCTGCCAGGTCGGCCTTCAGACGCTCTTCGGCAGCCACAAGTTGCTGCTCGGCAACTACCAATTCCTGTTCCAGGGTAATTTTGGCATCAGGGATTTTTGTCTTTCCGATATTACGTTTCAATTCCTCCACCCTGGTGAAAATAGTGTTCAGTTCGTTCCTCGACCTGCCAGCGTCACTTTCGAGCTTTTGAACACTATGTGAGGCTGTTTCGGTGCGCTTTACCAGGTCAGGAATTTGACTAACAATACGTTCCGCTATTTTTTTTCTAAGTATTTCCTTATTTTCGAAATAATGCACTATTTCGGGCTCGGCCAGCGAAACCACGCTCTTTTTTGAATTGGTCCAGATACGCCCGATGCCCATTTCTTTCTTGGATACAACCTTTTCCCGCAATTCTTCGGGTAGATCACCAGCATCGATGTAATCGCCCAGCAACTTCCCCTCATCGAGTTGAAAATAACAGAAAACTTCCGGAAAGGTAAGGTCGCTGCGAAGCACATCATCAGATATGTACCCGTCATAGAAACTTTTTAGCGCCTCAAGTACCGAAGTTTTACCCGATTCGTTTTGTCCGATCAGCGCGGTGATATAATCGGGTGACAGATAACACTTGCCCGAATCGACAATGGAACGATAATTCCTGATGTGGAATGCTGTAATTTTCATTTTGGCTGAAGGATAAGTGAAACATACCGGTTTTATGAACAGGTATGGTAACGTAAGCCAAATACTAATACGTCATCGAGTTGCTGTTGGTTTCCTTTCCATGCATCAAATGTTTGTTCGATCAATATTTTCTGCCCGGTCATTGGCAAAGCACTCGATTTGACCATTAGATCCCTGAATGGCTGGTACTTGAATTTCCTTCCGTGCTGACCCCCAAACTGGTCAGCAAATCCATCGCTGAACAGATACAGGCAATCGCCTTCGGCCAATTCAAACTGGTGACTGGTGAAGGGTAACTCCTCTTCGGCCCCAATCCCTACCGGCATCATGTCGCCCCGCAATTCATACAATTGCTTGTTACGAACAATGTATACAGGATTCACCGCCCCGGCAAAACTCAACATGCTTTTCTGTACATCAATGATACACAGTGCCAGGTCGATTCCGTCTTTCTGTTCGGTATCCTCACCGGTTTGTCGCAGTGCAGCCATTACATGCTCACGCATCCGGTTAAGAACGGAACCTGCAGTTGAAAAATTGCCATGGGCAATGATTTCTTTCAATAAGGTAATACCCAAAATACTCATCAGTGCACCCGGAACCCCATGACCTGTGCAATCGCCAACAGCTACCACAACACTGTTGTTTCTACGTGCTGCAAAATAAAAATCACCACTGACAAAGTCGCGTGGTCTGTGAAATATGAAATGATCCGGAAACAAACTGTCCAGCAGCGCATCAGATGGAAAGATAGCCCGTTGAATATAACTGGCGTATTTAAGACTTTCGCTTATTTGATGTTCGTGACTGCTCATGTTCAGTTTAGCCTGAACAGGTTCAGAAGTTGAACCCGTTATTGCGAATGACTATCAATTGGTTATGGCAGGTTACCAGTACCATATTCTGTTGATTATCGGTGTACAATCCCGAAAAACGCATACTTTCAGGTAACCTGGCCGAAGAAGTTATTGTACCATTGCTGGTGTTGATCCACTGCACCGACTGATGATCGGAAAAGGTAATAAGGGCTGCCAGCAGGTTATTGGCATTGCTTACAAGGGATTCGATTTTTACAGGTACACCGCCAACAGCCAGTTCCTTTTCAAAAACAGGCTTGTTTTCCCAATTCGTTTTGATAAGCAATACCTTGCTGTTATTTCGGACGACCAAAAAAAGGTTTTCACCCTTGGGTGTAACGCTGGAGGCAACAATACTGTCGGAAGCCGCGAACGATGATTCCCAGATGAGGTATCCGCGATGATCAATTTTAGCACACCAATGATTTCCGGTAAGCAACATACGGTTTCCGGCACACCGGTTGATACTGACGATCTGCCCGGTACCACTGTAGGTACGGCCCCATAACCTTTTGCCGTTATCGTTTAACACAACCACCGAGTATTTGTTCTGTAACGAATCATTAACGAGGTAACCACCCAGAACGGTGGAACCGTTTGATGCAATGGTAAGGGTGTTAATATGCATCCTGCCCAACTTTCTGCTCCATATCTTTTGTCCGTCGCTGCCAAGTTTGAAAAGCCACGATTCGCGTGATAATGAATCAATTCCTGTATAGGTATAGCCTGCACCCAGTATTTCATTCCGTTTATTCACCGCAAGGTGCCTGATCTGATCGTTGAAAGCCTCTCCAACAAATTTATTCCAGATCATTTTACCTTCGGGGTTCATTTTTATAACCCAGGCATCGGTATACCCGGTGTCGGACCGGAATACAGTACCTGCTGCAATACAAGCATTTAACGTGTCGGATGTAAAGCAAATGTCCAATTCCTCTATGTTCTCGTCTTCGAAACTCCTTGCCCAGCCGATGCTTTTGGCGGGAATTGGGTGAGCGGCCAGAAAACGTGCGCCGTTGTCCTGCGACTTGAGGTTGAAAATATCAATATATTGCTGGCCTTCGGGATATTTCCTGATGAAATCGTTGTAAGCTGCTAATGTATTGATCTTTTTTGCATACTCATATAATAGTTGTTTTTGTGTAATGCGGGCTTCGGCAATTTCCAGGGCATCCGGAAAGCGTGCAATAAAGTCGTCAAATGCTTTAATGGTGTTTTGATTTTTAGCCTGCTGAAAGGCTACCGCGTGAAGCTTTTTAACCGCCATATTCCGTTCGGTTGCATCGGGATATAGCTCGACAAAATCTTCATAGGCTTCGAGGCTATTCATTGCCAAAGCCTTTTCGAAAGCCAGCTTGTTGCGGTAACGGATCGCCTTGTCAATCTGGGCAGCCTCGGGAAATTTCTGTATAAAAGTAAGATAGCCCTCCAGTGTATTCATTTTCTCATATTTTCTGAATTCCAACTGGTTACGAATATGAACCATATTGTTGTAATGTCTGAAATCGGGAAATTTCTCCAGTGCCGTATAAACCAGTTCAAGGTTATTTTCTTCGCGAACATGCTTGATTAATTTAGCTTCAATAGTTTCAATGCCATATTCCATTTTCTTTTTAACCGGACGGCTGATGTGTCTCGATTCGGTATTATAAAAATACTCGCCGATAAACTCAAGGGCTTCGGGGGAAAGCTGCTCGAGTTTGTCCACCAGTCCGTTGGCATGCTCCCAGGCTTCAATAAGATTATACTGGGGCGACTTTTCATCGGCCAATATGAGTGCCATGCCAAAATGCACGGCAGGATCCTCTTTGTTCTCCGACAGGGCATCCTGAAAAACCTCAAATGCCTTCAGGTAGTCCGCTTTTTCCAGTAGTTTATATGCCCGTTTAACCGATTGTGCCGTTAAAACCGATGCCGACAGACTAAATGAAGCAATGGTTATGATAAACATATTTATAAACCTATTTATCATAATTTTATGTGTTATAAGTTTAATCTTCATGGCCATTATTTTTTGATCAGCAAAAATTCAACCCGGCGGTTCTGTGCCCGTCCTTCTTCGGTATTGTTGGTATCAACAGGCCTCGACTCGCCATAGCCAACTGCAACCATTCTTTCGGATTTAATACCCTGTGAAGCAAGGTAATTGACAACCGAAGCCGCCCGGCCTTCGGAAAGTTTCTGATTATAGCCGTCAGAGCCTTCGCTGTCGGTATGTCCCGATATCTCAATCTGCTTAATATCTTCCTCCAGCATGAATTGCACCACCTTGTTCAGTTCGGCATACGACTCGGGCAATAAATCGGTTTTATTGAACGCAAAGAAAATATTCTCAAGGACTATGGCAGATCCTTCATCAATGGCTTTCAATCCTTCCAGAAATTCGTCCCTGATGATTTCAGGCTCGGTAAAGATTATGGTATCGGTAGAACGGCAATTGTGTTTGTCCGTAGCCAGGTAAATGTATTTTCCTGCCGGCAGGTTGTGAAGTTCTGGCCCTGTCATGCGATTATTCCACGAAACGGTATAAGGAGGTGTTCCACCAATCATGCTGATGCGGATACGACCATCGTTGACTATTTTAGTAACTTTTCCGGTCATCGCGTCCTGTCCGCCGGTATAGTGTGATTCCACTACGCGCGACTCAAAGTCGTGCATCACACAAGGACAGTCCCTGCAGTTTTCAAGCGGGGCAATACTTACGTCATCAAAGTAATAATAGGCATATGCTTTGTTTCGTAGATTTACCACATTCTTGTCGGTTACCACATAATTGGTGTTGTCGTAATTCCTGAAATTGCCAAAAATGAAAAAGCGTTCGCCACCGGTAGCTGTATATACTGTGCAGAATTCTTCCCACTCGTCGATATTGTCAAGAAACAAACCAACCTTGTTAGTGATCTGGGGCGAATAAGACAGGTTAACATTTATGTCATTCTTAATCTCTACGGGTGACAAATAAATACTCATCTGGTCAACCGCAAACCTTGAATACGATGCCAGCTTATAGTAAAACTTAATGCAATATTGAAGTCCTGTAATCATAGGTGAGGAAAGCGTTCCCTGGATGTACTCGCGGTAACTCTCTTCGGTGCCACTCAGGATTGCTCCGGCATAACCATCTCCGCCATGGGGTTCACTTTCGCCTGCGAAATTTTTGGGAACGCCAACATTACGCGGACTGCACCGGTTAAAATAATCGGGCGTGGCCCTTGTAGGATAAGTCCATCCCGGTATCAGTTTATGGGTTAAATTCTCAGGTGTATAGTCCTGTGGACACTTGTCATACTTTTCAAAACCAGGGTTAAGCACAAGGTTTCTTTCCTGCGCAATGGCAACACTGCCGGCAAGGCAAACAGCGAAAAACAAAAACCATAATTTCTTAATTTCTCTTTCCATGACAGTCAATTCAGGTGAGTTAATCTGCAGATGATCTATTATAATGTCTGATAAGCGCTTTGTTAATTTTACGTACGATAAACGGACCATCATATATAAAACCAGTATACACTTGTAACATCACTGCGCCAGCATCAATCATGTCTATAGCATCCCGTACGTCAATTATACCTCCCACACCGATTACCGGTATGGTGTTTCCAGAATGTTTACATATGTATCTTATCGTATTCAGTGATTTATTTTTAAGTGGTGCACCGCTTAACCCACCCTGCCCGATGGCTTCAACCACTTGTACCGGGGTTGAAAGGTCTTCGCGTTCGGTAGTGGTGTTGGTGGCTATTATGCCATCGAGTCCGGCAGTATGATACAATTCAATGATCTCATCAAGCTGTTCAAAGGAAAGATCCGGTGAGATTTTCAAAAAAACCGGCTTTTTAAGCGGTTTTGAAGCACGAACGAGCATAACACGGTCGAGGATTTCCCTGAGCGATTCATGATCCTGCAGTTTTCCAAGATCCTTAATATTGGGACAGCTAACATTAATGACCAGGTAATCGACATGATCATACAGGCTTTTAAAACACAGGCCATAATCATCTACGGCTTTTTCATTGGGCGTAAGTGTGTTTTTCCCAATATTACCCCCTATAATAAGGGATTCAGGCCTTTGCCCCCTCAGTTTTTCAACAGCATGTGCAACACCTTTGTTATTGAAGCCCATACGGTTGATCAGAGCGCGGTCCTGGGGAAGCCTAAATGACCTGGGTTTGGGATTACCGGGTTGAGGTAGAGGTGTAATGGTACCTATTTCGATACCGGAAAAACCAAATATGGAAAATTCCCGGTAAAAATCGGCATTTTTATCAAATCCGGCAGCGAGGATAACTTTGTTGGTGAAGGTAATACCGCCTATTTGTGTTTGTAACAGCGGGTGCCTGATGGTAAAGTAGTTACGCAGTATAAACTGCATTCCAGGTATTAAAGTAGCAAACCTGACAAGCAATACTACCAGTTGATGAACCGTTTCGGGATTGATAAGGAAGAGGATAGGCCGGATGATGTGCTTATACATGCCGTTTTAGGCAAATATAACTAAAAAAATCAATCCCTGCCAGCCGGATGATAGACATTAAAAGTCCCGTTGTTATACAGTACCAGGATACGATCAATAACGGTTACATCTGTAACTTCTTTAATACTTTCTATATTTTCTTCTTTCCCGGAATGATCGGTTTTTGAATATCCTGCTGCCTGGGATGTGAAAAGGTCGGATTGTTTGTGCCCAATGGAAGGATTTAATTGGCTATCATGGCTGATTTCCCCTATATTCTGTTGCCGGAACATCTCTCCTTTTCCCAACAAAAACCAATCGGTGCTGATATCCTTAAAACGGCTCAGTATTTTTACCAACAGGTCATAACTTGGCTGATTACGTCCGCTGATAATATGGGATATTCCGGAACGCTGTACACCTATTTCATCGGCAAACCTCGCGGTGGTATACCCCAGACTGTTAATTAGCTGCTGAATTCTTTCTTTCATTTTACAAATGTAAAACAAATTAAGATTACATATGTAATATTAAGGTGTTACAAATGTATTTTTGTAAATTTTAGTGGGTTTAATGATACTGTCGGGCGTTTTTTACCATAGCCGATAGTATGCCTAATCGGTGAGCAGGATGAATTTGTATTGAAGTAAAACTTATGATAAAAGGAAATATATGCTGGTAATCAATTATATAACAAGCACGAATTACTATTATAATACCCTAAAAGGTCAAAGATGATGTTTTTACTTGAATAGTTACTTTCTATAATACAGTTAATAAACAGGTATTCAGTTTAATATAAATTATAAAATAGGCAGTTTATAAATATGAAAAACAGCTGTATCGGGTATTTATACCAGTAACGGAGCTTCGTGTTAAACCGGAAACTGTCCGTAAACAATATTTATACTTTGGGGAATTATTTTAAGTTCAATGGGTGAATGTCCGAGCGACTCCCCATCGACTTCGAGGTGGATCAGCGGATCAGAATCGATTTGAATATCCCTGCCGGTAAAACCCAGAATTTTTGGGTGTTCGAGAATGGTTCCGTCATAAAGCCGGTATAGTGCAGCCATAATCTCCCCTTTTCGCATTTTTTTAACAATGGTAATATCGAAAAGACCGTCGTCGGGAATAGCCTTGGGTGTCTGCATCATACCCCCGCCCGAGAACCTGCCGATGCCAATACTTATGGTAAAAACATCATTTTGTATTTTATAGCCATCGATATCTACCGAAGCTATCGTATGCCGGTAAAATAAAAGGCTCCTGAGCAGGTTAATCAGGTATATAGCCTTGCCATTGCGACCTTTATCTTTCTGATAGTTGGTGCGCTTAACGACTACGGCATCAAAGCCCAACCCAGCTATATTCATAAAGTATCTCGACTCGCGGATGGTCCCATGGTAATAGTAAACCATGCCGGTATCCTGCAACCTGGTTTTAGGATCGGCAATCAGTTTTACTGCCGTTTCGTAGTCCGAAGGTATGTCGAAAAGCTTCCCCCAGTCGTTTCCGGTACCCACCATAATCATGGCAAGGGTTATTTCCTGCGTGGGACAGAAATCCTGTGTAAAAACACCGTTAACCACCTCATTCATGGTACCATCGCCTCCTACCACAATAATTTTCCGGTAACCTTCTTTTATACCCTCCTGGGCAAGTACAATTGCATGCCTTCGTGTAATAGTAAACCTGTGGGCAAATAACAGGCCATATTTACGTAGCAATTCAGCGATCAGGTCCCAGTCTGTTCTGCCCTTTCCGTTACCGGCATTGGGGTTAACAATTACCAGCCATTGTTTTTCCATGATGTCAGTGATAGGTTTATTCGTGCTTCGTAAATATATACACTATTTCTTCACTTGCTATCAGCAGGGTTGTAATTTGTCTGTTTCCCGGAAAACAACAAAAAAACCCTCCCGGCTGCCGGGAGGGTTTAAGGATTTACTTGTAATTCTCGAATGATTATATTCGTTTCACATTTACTGCATTCAATCCTTTTTTACCTTGCTGGAGTTCAAATGACACAGTGTCATCTTCCTTGATTTTGTCAACCAGGCCAGATACGTGAACAAAATATTCGTTCCCGCTTTCTGCATCTTTAATAAACCCAAAACCTTTGTTCTCATTAAAGAATTTTACTTTTCCTTCTTTCATAATGTTTGATTAAAAAATATTGGTACAAATTTAATATTAATTAATAAAAAAATCATTTCTACTTAATAAAAAACAAGGAAATTGTATTTTTGTTAAAAAAAGTAAAACTGTGAATAATAAGCTATTATATATTCTATACCAGCCATATAAGTGGTTTTTCTTTCTTCCGTTCGCCCTTATCAACACACTTTTTTTTGGCATCATGGCCGTTTTGGTTTCCACCTTTATCAACCAACGCGTTGGCAGTTACTTTGGCGGCGTCATCTGGTCGAAGCTCAACGGATACCTGACGCCCATGCTGGTTAAGGTAACCGGAAAAGAACATATACAACCAGGCACCTCATATGTCATTGTTTCCAATCACCAAAGCATATATGACATATTCCTCATTTACGGCTGGCTGGGGATTGATATCAAATGGGTAATGAAAAAAGAACTGGCCAAAGTCCCTGGAGTTGGCTTCGGCAGTAAAAAAGTTGGTCACATCTTCCTCGATCGATCGAATAGCAGGGTTGCCCTGGAAACACTCAACCATGCCAAACAGAAACTGGTAAACGGCACATCGGTGGTAATATTTCCCGAAGGTACAAGGAGCACAACAGGACAACCCGGTACTTTTAAAAAAGGTGCTTTCAGGCTGGCGCTCGATCTTAAACTGCCCATTCTGCCATTGACACTGATAGGCACTAATCACATTATGCCAACCGGAACATTGGATATAAAACCGGGAAAAGCCACCCTGGTCATCCATAAACCAATTGAAATACAAAATTATAACGACGATAACATCCGGGAGCTTATGGAGAAAACCCGTGAAATAATTGCAGGCCCACTTGTCAACAAGTGAGAGTTCTTCATACCTGTTGCTGCAGGTTACGATTCCTGAAATAAGCCACTAATACCGTTACGCCAATAATCATAAGCGAATAATAGGCAAAAGGCGGAATCTGCACAGGATCGCCTTTTGCATAGGAGTGTAACCCCGACAAGTAATAATTAACGCCAAAGTATGTCATGATTACCGACCCTATGCTGAGCATCGCTGCAAGGTTAAAAGCAAACTGTCCGCGCAGTCCAGGTATCATACGCATATGCAGTACAAAAGCATACACAATGACCGTTACCAATGCCCAGGTTTCTTTGGGATCCCAACCCCAGTAGCGTCCCCACGATTCGTTGGCCCAAACAGCTCCCAAAAAGGTTCCGATGGTAAGCAATACCAAACCAATAAGCAGCATCATCTCGAGAATGCGCACCAATTGCTGGATGGTTGTTTGTATCTGAATGCGATTGCTACGGTTATGTATGATCATCAGCAGGAAATTGACAAAAGCCAGCAAGGCACCTATAAATAAAAAGGCATAGGATGCTGTTATGGTTGCTACATGAATCACCAGCCAGTATGATTTGAGGACGGGAACCAGGTTGGTGATCTGCGGATCCATCCAACTCAGGTGGGCAGTGTGCAGCACCAAAAAAGCAATGATTGACGATGCACTCAGCGTAACAGATGAATAACCTGAAAATGCGAGTCCCACGAGTACTGCAGCCCAGGCTATATAGGTCAGCACTTCATATCCGTTGCTCCAGGGCGCATGTCCTGCTACATACCAGCGCATGACCAGTCCAATGGTATGAAAAATCAATAGCATTATTATCAATACCGTGGAAATGGCGACTGGTACTTTTAATTTAATCTTCGGGCGGAAAAGTGCAGCAAATTGCAACAACAGCAATATAAAACCAATAATCCCGTAATAACCGGCCAGGCGTGCAAAGATATCGAATTTGTTCTGCAACAGTTCAATATGCGTTCGGGTGGTCGTAGGAATTACCGGAGCGGCATGTTGTTGCTGTATCTTTTTGATTCCCTCAAGCACTTGTGCGGGTCCTTCCCAATTACCACTTTGCAGACTCTTTTTTACATCCTGCAGATAAAGAACCAGTATGTTTTCAATGAGAACAGAATCGGGGTGTTGAACACGTCCTTTGATTTCTTTGTAATTTAACCAGGTATAGGTTGAATCCCCGGGAACGGGCAATACCCGCAATAATTCACCCGACAATACCATATAACAGATATTGATCCGTTCGTCGAGCCTTATCAGTTCATTGTCGACCTTTTCCCTTGCTCCGGGACGCTTGCGATAGGCTCCTTCAACAAAAGGTTGAAGTATATATTGGTTATCCCTGAAGAAAAAGGAAAAAGAAAAATACTTACTGTCAGCGCCCAGCATTTCAAGAATCTGGGGATGCGAAGTACGGATAATGGCCTCATGCTGCCATTTTTCAGGATCAGCAATCATGCCCAACACTACCTGATCGGCATTTAGGTTTTTGTAACTGTTTTTCCGGTATAATTTCCGCAGCACTGCTGAACTAAAAGTGTTTACCGGTTCTATTCTGCCGGTATAATCCTGCATGAGGAGTTTTCCGAATTCCAGGGCATGTTCTTTCGGAACAACATAGTCATAGCTGGTTCCCTGTGCATTTAAAGCAAAACCTCCCGATAAGGCAAAAACTAACATCAACAGTCCCCTACTGCTAACCCTTATCGCCGACATCTCACGAAGAAGCGTTCTGAACCTGCCTTTACGGGCAAGCAGACTGAAGATCATGCCAACCGACATCAGCAGGTAACCCGCATAGGTAACAGCCGTACCAGCCATATCGTGGTTTACAGAAAGGATGGTACCCTTTTCATCACTGTCATATGAGGATTGGTAGAACCGGTATCCCTTGTATTTCAATACATTGTTCATGTATATCCGCACCGGTTGCTGCAATTCACGAGTTTTGTCCACCAATGTTACCTGACTTTCGAACCAGGATGGACTCTTGGATCCCGGGTATCTTTTCAGGATAAAATCATTTAACACCAGTTTAAATGGCAGGGTTTTATATACAGAACCATAGGTTATTGCAATAGAAGAGCTTCCGGAAGAAACCATGTAGGGTGTACCCTCATCGCGCCCCATGCGCCAGCTTACAAATTCGTATTTTCCCGATGCTGTTGTAAGCTCCATCAGCAAGGCATCCCTGCCGGATCCGGCTTGCGGAGCAGCTGTGAGTGTGCGTTTCCCCTTATTATAATAGCGGTATAACACTGCTGTCACATTACCTGCTGTATACAAATGATCAGGAAGGAATGGATGCAATATGTGGGATTCCAGCGTGGCAAAAGATGATCCCGACATATGTGATTGGGTCACATCAAAAGACGCCTTAAAGAAAAGCGAATCACCTTTCGTTACCAGGTTAAAAGATGCAGACCGGGGCTCCGTGCCATCCATGGTATAAGCAATATCATTCACCCTACTGGTATCACCCGACTGCAAAATCAGGTTACGACGCTCAAGGGTATCCACCAGCACCAGGAGGGCGACCGGTTTGCCTGCAGGATCTGGCTCGATGGATTCTGTTGCATCGGCGACAAAAGCTTTCAGTTTTAATTCAGCTTTACTGTTTTGTAAAGACAAAGTTTCCGCGAAACGATTTTTTCCGTTCCTGAAAAAAGCCACCGGAAAGCGAATGACCTTTTCATCTTCGCCAGCCCTTTCCCTGACAGTGATAAAAGTTCTGCCGGTAAGCATCTGGTTGGTTTCTTCACCTTCGCGAATATAAACAATGCCGTCCAAACCGGTATACCGGGTAATTACCGATCCGGCCAGTATCAGTATGAAAGAAAAGTGAAAAAGAGCAACTGCCAGGGAAGTCCGTTTGTGAACTTTATGAACGATCATATTCCCTGCCAGGTTAACAACTGCCAGCAACAATAACAGTTCAAACCAGTGAGCTCCATAAACCAGCGCCCTTGCTGTTTCTGTTCCGAAATCATTTTCAATAAAGGTAGCTGTAGCAATGGAAGCAGCAAACACAACCATAACAATGGCCATGAAGCGGGAGGAAAACAAAAAGCCGGACAACTTTTTCATTGGCTTACCGTATTAACCGTATAAGAGATGCGGTTAAAATACTATTTTTCTTTCATCTTATCGGCAAAGACCTTTCTAAATTTCTCAATTTTAGGGGTAATGACAACCGAGCAATAGGGCTGTGAAGTATGCTGAAAGTAATACTCCTGATGGTAGTCTTCCGCTTTGTAAAAAACGGTAAATGGGGCGATTTCGGTAATCACCGGGTCGGACCAGATGCCGGCTGCGTTGATTTCATTCTTTAATTCTTCAGCTATATTACGTTGATTATCATCGTGATAAAAAATAACTGAGCGGTACTGTGTGCCCACATCTCCTCCCTGCCGGTTAAGTGTTGTCGGATCGTGGGTTTTCCAATAAACTTCCAGGATTTCGGTAAACGATATTACTTCGGGATCGTAGGTGATCTGGCACACTTCGGCATGACCGGTGTTGCCCGTACACACTTCGGCATAGGAAGGATTTTTCACGTGTCCGCCGGCATAACCCGACACAACAGATTGAACGCCTTTTAATTGCTGAAATACGGCTTCGACACACCAGAAGCAACCGGCACCCAACGTTGCCACAGCTGATTTTTCAGTTGAAGAAATGAATTGACTCATTGCAACAGGTTGATTATGTTGACCACAAGACTGAATTTGCAAAAACAGCGTAAATATAAGGGATAAAATGGCAGTTTTTACCATGATGGATGTTTTGCTGCAAAACAAGCAGCAACGGAAAAGGTTCAGAAAAAATCAGGGTTTTTCAACAATATCCATTTCATCTTCGAAATAGAGTGGCGGCATAAACTTGCTTACTTCGGCCGTATAATCCTTACTGTTCACAACGGTATAGCAAGCCATGTATTGCCATTTGCGGTTCTGGGGATTATAGCAGAAAGAGGTGTTTTTGGCATTGGTCTGGTAAGGGATGATAAAAGCATAGCCGTACCTGAGATCGTTGATGGACTGACAAAGTTTGTTTTTCTGCAGGTAAGTGGCCAGCATCTTGTCAGCATGCATAATTGCCTCCCCTTTCTTTACGTTTTCCATACCCGAGGTAGGCGTAAACTCATCGATCACCACAATCTGGTCGTGCCACCTGAAAACACCACAGGGGTTGAGTGACCCGAATTTTGCCACCACCGACTGATCGGTGTAATGCGCCAGTTCTTTCTCGCGGCCTTCACGCTCAAGCAATTCGGAAAGCGCGGAGGTAACCGCCAATTGTTGTTTTCTGAAATACTCTCCATCGAGTGAGGAGTTGGTCAGTCGTCCGTAATTAATGCAATGTGCGAGCAAGCTTTCGGCTTCCTTTATATTTTCGATACTGTCGCCTGCAATCAATGGTATAAACACTTTTTCAAAGCTCTTGGCATTGTTGGTCAGTTCGGCGAGATCGTAGTCCGATCCATGATCAAAGATCAGGGCCTCGGTAAAAGATTGATATTGTTCGAGGTACTTGACCGTTTCAGTGAAATTGTTTTCCCGGGCAAATTTAAGGGCCAGCAGTACCATCCGTTGCGTTTTTTTATAGGCTGCAAGATCGCCTGGTTCGGTATACTTTTCAAATTCCTTCCTGAAGTTTTTCTCTTTAAGGAATAGCTGCTGATAGTGCATTTTCTGGTGTTTGATCAGCGCATAAACATCCTCCTCGTATCCACGGTAGAACTTAACAGACGACTGGTCTCTCCGGAATTCTGCCCTTTCGATACGGGTAATGGTAAGTTCCTTGGCTTTTTCAAGATCTTCATCCAGCACATACTCCTCATAGGCTTTAACAAACAAGGTATGATCGAGCTCACGCTGAAAATTCAGGTAAGCCACATCACGTGTCTGTTTTAAGCGTGCTATTTGTTGCTGCAAATGGGTAATGCGGGTTTCGAGGCTATCTATAAGATTACCTTTCTGACGGTTATAGGTAACATGCTGGGCATGAACCTGCACAAATTGCAGAACAGTCATAACCATTAATAAAAGCACAGGTATTACCTTACGATGTGGCATCCGGATAAATATTACACACACCGGGTATACGAATTTAATGAACTAAGGTTAGATGATCCTCATCAGACATTGGGAAACGCTCTGCCCATCCTGCCTTTGAGAATATTCAGATCGTTTTTCAGTCCGGCAACCGTTCTGATGAGCTCATCCGGTGGGATCATGGGATCGGGAATTTCGGAGCTGATATAATTCACAAATTTCCACACTTCTTTTATCTCACTGCCATTTACATCAAAAGGCTCATAAACAGGATTCAGTGAATACAGCCTGAGTTTATGTTCTGTATCGAGAAGATTTTCCACTATTTTAAACACAATACCATCGTCGATGGTAAAAACAATGTACCCGTGCCCATTGACAATGGCATTCCAGTCCTGGACAAATTCGCCGGTCACATAGGAACCATCGGGAATGGGCAACATGGAGTCGCCGTTAAGCTGAAAGGTACGGTATTTTTTCTGACGCGACAGAAATGGCAGTCTGAACACAGGAAGCTCTTTGATGAATTCCGGATCGGCAAAACCAGTGGCATAGCCGGCCTTGGCCTTTTCCGAGACCAGTTCGATATTTTCCTCATTTTTGGCATTGACGGTAGTGGCCAGCACCCGAAGGTTACTGCCTTTGAGATACACGTCGCCACCCCTTTCGAGTTGCGAAAACTGGCTTTCGGTAAGGGTCCGCAGGTCTATTTTCAGCAGTGTGTCGATGGCCACCCCGTAGTACCTGGAAAAGGCAACCAGGGCCTGAATGGTGGGCAGACTGACCTCATTTTCGTACCCGCTGAGGGTGGATCGCTTCATGTTAAGGGCAAAGGCCACGTCGTCCTGGGTACGGCCCCTCCGCTTGCGGAGTAGTTTGATGTTGGTGGAGAAGAACATAGTAGTAGATTAATTTGATACTGGATACTGGATACTGGATACTGGATGCTGGATGTGTGGGAGTTGGGCATTGGGGAGTGAGAATTGAATATTATCATATCCTATTCTCACTTCCTCTTGCTCACACATCCAGTATCTAGTATCCTTTCTTTTCATTTTTCACTGATGTGTTCACGTTTCACTGATTCAATAAATGTGTTTAGCTTTTTGCCAAGTAGTTCAACTTTGTTATGTATGTTTAAAAACACCTCTTTATCATTCAAAGAACCCGTTTCATATAATGTTTCAAGGTGATCCAGTGTTTCATCATTGGATGCTATTGCATTAACCAGAAACTTTATAAAATCCTGCTTAAACTGTCTTCTGCCATACCCTTCAACAATTAAGGACTTAACAGATTTCGAAGATCTTCTTATCTGACTGCCTGTTTCAAACATTTCAAATTTGGGTAATCGTTCCAGGGTAATCGCGTGAATTACTATCGAAATTTCCCGGGACAATTGCCATATTTCCAGTTTCTTGTAACTCATAGTGTTTGGTTTTTACGCTAATGTTGGATGTTATATACTGGATGCTGGATGCTTGATACTGGATGCTGGATGCTTGATACTGGATGCTTGATACTGGATGCTGGATGCTTGATACTGGATGCTGGATGCTTGATACTGGATGCTGGATGTGTGGGTGTGACGAACATATAGTATGGTTGAGATTTGAATGTTCAAATATGGCTACTCACCGTGCACCAAATCCCTATACTCTTCACCCACACATCCAGTATCTATTATCTAGTATCCAGCATCCTTTTAACACTTTTTTCTTGTAAAGATAATACAATATGATTATATTATCAACAAATATTATGATTAAAATATAATCATTTTAATTATTTTTTTCAACAACACCCTTCATACTCTTATTCTTATAAGCACATCACCATCTCCCACTTCCCGTGTCAGTCCTCGCTCTCACCTCCCACACCCTACACTCTACACCCTACACCCACACATCAAGTATCCAGCATCCAGTATCCAGTATCAAGTATCCAGCATCCGACCATGATTCCAGAAACAACCAGTTCACGAAACATCATCCACTTCGACCTCGACAGCTTTTTCGTGTCGGTGGAACGGCTTATCAACAGCAGGCTCAAGGGAAAGCCCGTGGTAATAGGTAGTTTGTCAGGCCGTGGTGTAGTATCCAGTTGCAGTTATGAAGCACGCAAATATGGTGTACATTCCGCCATGCCCATGAAAATGGCCCGCCAGCTTTGTGCCGATGCCATTGTGGTGCGGGGCGACATGGACCTGTACAGCAAGTATTCCAATATGGTAACGGAAATCATTGCCGAACGGGCGCCGGTATATGAAAAAGCTTCGATTGACGAGCATTATATCGACCTCACGGGAATGGACCGGTTTTTTGGCTGTCAGCAATGGGCGCAGGAAACACGCAGCAGAATTATTAAAGAAACCGGTCTGCCCATATCATCGGGACTGTCGGTAAACAAAACCGTGTCGAAGATTGCCACCGGCGAGGCCAAGCCCAATGGTGAAAAAGAGGTGCCGGGACAGCTGGTGAAGCCCTTCCTCGATCCGCTGCCCATCAGCAAAATACCGATGATCGGCGAAAAAACCTTTCACCTGCTCCGGTCGATGGGCGTTGGAACCATTGGCACGCTGAGCCAGATTCCGATGGAAATGATGGAAAAGGTGCTGGGCAAAAACGGTATTGACATCTGGAAAAAAGCCAATGGTATTGATTCAACACCTATAGTGCCCTATTGGGAAGCGAAATCGATCAGCGCCGAGCGTACTTTTGATACCGATACCACCGACCTTGCACTGCTGAATAACACCCTGGTGGGTATGGTGGAAAAAATCGCCTATGAGTTGCGAAAAGATGAAAAACTGACTTCGTGTATCACAGTAAAAATCCGCTATTCCAACTTCGATACCCACACCCTGCAACAACGCATTCCTTACACGGCTTTTGACCACAAGCTGATTGAGCTGGCAAAATCGTTGTTTGCCAGGCTTTACCAGCGGCGCATGCTGATCCGCCTGATTGGCGTAAAACTCAGTCACCTGGTGCAGGGAACGCAACAACTGAACCTGTTTGAGGATACCCCCGAGATGGTGCGGCTCTACCAGGAGATCGACCGGATGCGGGGGCGGTACGGCCGGAAATCGGTAATCCGGGCGGTGGGGATGGGGAATCAGGGACAAGGGACGCGTGACGAGTGACAAGCCTGCCTGCCGGCCAGGGGAAGAGTACAATTGAAAGTAGCAGTAGCAGTAGCAGTGGCAGTCAACCCCTAACTCCCAATTCCCAATTCCCAATTCCCAATTCTCACACATTCAGTACCCAGCACCCAGCATCACCCAAAAAAACATTTTCTTTTTGCATTTATAAATTTATTGATTATATTATAGTCTGAATATTTGATTACAATATAATCATTATGCTATGAACAAGCGACTGTTCTTTTTAAACAGAGACGGGTGGTTTGAGGAAGAGATCAGCGGTAAATTGCTCCACGCCCCCCATGAAGAGCTGATACTCTGGGTTTATGCCATGATGGAACGGAAAAACTACCGGAATTACCTGATTACGGAAAACCCGGAGCGGGCAATGGTACGAAAAACACGAACCGAACAGATTGCCCCGCCGGCAACAAACTACCCTATGGCAAAGGCGTGCTGATTGATTGTTTTTTTCAATAGCCGCTGGCTTTAGCCGGCGGAACTCAATGAGGGCAAATATTATTCGCTGCATGCAGGGCGTTGCCACGAGCATGGCTGTGCATGCAGCGGAAATCTATTTTTGCATCTTTTTCCCCGGGCTGAAGCCCGGAGCTATTGAAGGATTTGCTATTAAAAACTGGCAAACAGGGGCTTTATCCATTAAAAATTCTGCAATTCATTTGCCATAGCCCTGCCTGTCAGCCAGTTTCTTAGATATTAATTCACGCGGTTACCCTGGAACGATTAACCAAATAACGCACATCCAGCATCATGTACCTAAACAGTCACTCCTACTACAGCCTTCGCTACGGAACCATGCCGGTGGAAAAAATGGTGGCCGTCGCAAAGAAAAACGATGTAAAGGTCATGGCCCTCACCGATATCAACAACAGCATGGGGATGATGGACTTTATAGGCGAATGCCGCGTAAACAGCATTAAACCCATTGCAGGCATGGAGTTCCGGAATGAACAGAACCAGCTGTTGTATGTTGCCATTGCACGTAATAACAAGGGATTTCGCGAAATCAATGAGTTTCTTACCCGGCACAATCTTGCTAAGATTCCGCTACCACCCCGCGCTCCCCGGTTTAACCATGCTTATGTTATTTATCCCTTTAACAGCAATATGCTCATTAAGCCTGCCGAAAATGAATTCATCGGTGTCAGGCCGGGAGAGATAAACAAGCTGGTTACCTCGCGCTTTCGCTACCATCAGCAACAACTCATGGCATGGTTACCGGCAACCTTCGGCTCCGAAGCGGAATACGAACTGCACCGGCATCTTCGCGCCATTGATAAAAACACCCTGTTGAGCAAACTCACCCCTGCAGACCTGGCCTCTCCCAAAGAACAATTTATGCCGCCCGATTTCATTCCCATTATCTATTCAGATTACCCGCAATTGATCAGAAACGCTGAACGACTGACGGATGAGTGCGAGATACAAATTGACTTCAGCACGGTGAAGAACAAACGCACTTTTACAGGGAGCCGTTACGACGACAGGCTCCTGCTGCAAAAACTGGCCCTCGACGGCATGGCCTATCGCTATGGCAAAGCCAATAACGAAGCATTAAAGCGCATTGAACACGAACTGGAAGTCATTGATAAACTTGGTTTTTCAGCCTACTTCCTCATCACCTGGGACATCATCCGCTATTCCATGAGCCGCGGTTTCTACCACGTGGGCCGCGGTAGCGGCGCCAACAGTATTGTGGCCTACTGCCTGAAAATTACCGATGTGGACCCCATTGAACTGAACCTGTACTTCGAACGGTTCATAAACCCCAAGCGCACTTCCCCGCCCGATTTCGACATCGACTTCTCGTGGAAAGACCGCGACGAGGTACAGGACTATATCTTTAAACGATATGGAAAACAACACACTGCTTTACTTGGAACCGTTACCACCTTTCGCGACCGCTCCATCTTTCGCGAATTGGGTAAGGTATATGGCCTGCCCAAAGAAGAAATCGACCGCCTGGTGGACTATCCCAATGCCCCGGCAAACAAGGATGAGGTTACCGGAAATCTGTTCGACATGGGAAACCAGTTGATTGACTTCCCCAACATCCGCAGCATCCATGCCGGCGGCATCCTGATTTCGGAAGAGCCCATCACATGCTACACTGCGCTGGATCTGCCACCCAAAGGCTTTCCCACCACGCAGTTCGACATGTACGTAGCCGAAGCCATCGGGTTTGAAAAACTCGACATATTGAGCCAGCGCGGCATCGGCCATATCAACGAGAGTGTGGATATCATCCGGCAAAACCGTGGTATCAAGGTCGATGTGCACCGGGTATCGGATTTTAAAAAAGACGAAAAGGTAAACCGCCGGCTATACAACGGTGAAGCCATCGGATGTTTTTACGTCGAAAGTCCTGCCATGCGTGGGCTGCTTAAAAAGCTCAAATGCGACAATTACCTGACCCTGGTGGCTGCCAGTTCCATCATCCGTCCCGGCGTAGCCAAATCGGGCATGATGAAAGAATACATCAAACGGTTTCACAATCCCGGCGGTTTTTCTTACCTGCACCCGGTGATGGAGGAACAGCTCAAAGAAACCTATGGTGTAATGGTGTACCAGGAAGATGTGATCAAGGTATGTCACCATTTCGCAGGACTTGATCTGGCTGATGCCGATATCCTCCGAAGGGCCATGGCCGGCAAATTCCGGTCGAAAGGTGAATTTGAACGCATCCGGCAGCGGTTCTTCAGCAATTGCGCTGAACGGGGTCATTCTGAAGCGCTTGCAGCAGAGGTTTGGCGTCAGGTTGCCTCGTTTGCCGGTTATGCCTTTTCAAAAGCCCATTCTGCTTCCTATGCGGTGGAAAGCTACCAGAGCCTGTACCTTAAAACATATTACCCGCAGGAATTCATGGTGGCAGTAATCAACAATTTCGGAGGGTTTTACCGTACCTGGGTATATTTCAACGAGGCCCGGCGCTCGGGAGCTGCCATCCACCTGCCCTGTGTAAACAAAAGTATGCTTAAAACCTGCATTTACGGCAGTGATGTTTATGTTGGTTTTATCCATATCGCTAACCTCGAGTCACGGGTTGCTGAACATATGCTGAATGAACGCGAAAGAAAAGGCGTATTTGAAAGCCTTGAAGATTTCATTTGTCGGGTTCCGGCCGGCATTGAACAGCTTGCCACCCTGATCCGGCTCGATGCCTTCCGGTTTACCGGCAAAACCAAAAAGCAGCTTTTATGGGAAGCACACCTGCTGCTTGGTAAGAACGAACGTGAAAACGATATGCCGCTACTGTTCACTGAAAAACCCAAGGAATTCAGACTACCACAACTGGCACAGACACAACTCGAAGATGCCTATGATGAGGTGGAATTGCTTGGTTTTCCGGTTACCCTGAGCGCTTTCGACATGCTACAAACCAGTTTCAGAGGCGAAATAAAAGCCACCGATCTGCTGAGCCACACGGGTAAAAAAATCAGGATGCTGGGCAACCTGGTCGCCATTAAATATGTACATACGGTGAAAGGTGAATGGATGCATTTTGGATGCTTCCTGGATGTACACGGCGAGTTCTTCGATACAGTTCATTTCCCGAATTCCCTGAAAACTTATCCCTTCAGGGGATATGGGGTTTACCTGATCCTGGGAACGGTTACTGAAGAATTCGGATTCCCGAGTATTACGGTGGAAAAAATGGCGAAACTGCCTTTTCAGAAAGATCCGAGGTATTAGATTGAAGATTCAAGAACCAAGAGCCAAGAACCAAGACAGTAGTAGTGGCAGTGGCAGTAGCAGTGGCAGTCAAAACCCAAAACCCAATTCCCACACATCCAGTATCAAGTATCAAGCATCCAGTATCAAGTATCCAGCATCCAGTATCAAGTATCCAGCATCCAGTATCAAGTACCCATCCTTAACCTGTAATTAAGACAAACCCTGAAGCAATTTTTTCGTACTAAAGAAAAAGTACGATTATGAAAAGGATTTTACTATTTTCAGCCGGATTGATCAGTGCAGCAGCAATGGCACAGCAATATGAACTCCCTGCTACGGGAGTCAGGGAACAACTGGTTAAACACACCCTGTTTTCCCTATCCTATAACGAAGGCTATGAGATGCCTTCATGGGCAGCCTATCAGTTAACGCCCGAACAGGCAAAGGCTACCGGAACTTTCAAGGAAAAATACACCGAAGACCCGCTGGTGACTACCGGCTCTCCCTCGGTAAAAGATTATAAAAATGCCGGTTTTATCATGGGCCAGTTGGTACCGCCCGAAGATATGTTCATATCTCCCCAAGCTGTGGCAGAAACTTTTCTGACCTCCAACACGGTTCCCCATAAACCGTCATTCAGCAAATATGTATGGAAAAACATCGAGAATCTCATTCGTGAATGGGCTAAAGAAGGAAACACACTGTATATTGCCGCCGGCCCTGTTCTGAAAGATGCCCCATTCGGCACATTTGGCGAAAACAAAATCAGCATTCCCACGCGCTACTATAAAGTTGTGCTTGATGTTAACAGTGAACGCGCCATTGGCTTCATCATGCGAAGCAATGTGGCCAGCGGTGCACCTAAATCGTTTGCCGTGACCATTGATGCGCTGGAAGGAATTACAGGCATTGACTTTTTCCCCGAACTGCCTGATGAACTCGAAGAGAAGGTAGAAAGCAACAACGACTTCTCGAAATGGAATTTTAAAGCACTTGAACAATAAAGCAGGGACAAGAGACAAGCGACAAGAGACGAGTAAAAACTACATCGAAAGAATCTGTTTTCTTTTGCTTGTCACTCGTCCCTCGTCACTCGTCCCTTTTCACTATATCACTGCCAATGGAAATAAATGTCGGTCGACTTGTCTCCTTTTGACATGAAAGTCTTTATTTCGTAAGTCGGTTCCTTGCAATTGGCAAGTTCCAGGGCTTTACGTGTCCACCCGGCAATACGATATTCTATAGCCTCATCAATTTCGTCAAACTTAGTGACGCGCAATATAGCATCATTTGAACCGGTAATTGAAGCTTCTACCTCACTGGGTTCATAATAGGTGGTAAATATTTTCGATGCCCGCTGGAGCAGGAATTGTGGTGAGGCAACCAACAGAAACACCTTGTAAAAACCTTTCAGTCCCACTTCGGCGCTCCACTCGCCAATCTTATCTCCGCCAACACGCTTGTTTCCGTTGAAACAAATCTCAGAAATTTTTTCCACCGGTATTGCATAACCTTCTCTGTATGGATACCAGGCTGTGGCATCGATGGTACCGTTGAACAGCTTTTTGGATTCAGGAGAAAGGGCATTCAGCCATTTTTCAAAAGAGCCGGGAAAATTAGCCTTGACGAAATCCCGGGTCGTTCTCAGGGCGGTTCCTTTTACTTGCATATCAATCAATTTTTAAGTGCCTTAACCATGGTTGCCGCTATGTCGGCAGGTGATTCCACTACATACAGTCCGCATTCGCTCATTATTTTCATTTTGGCAGCGGCTGTGTCTTCCGCCCCGCCAATAATGGCTCCTGCATGACCCATTCTTCTGCCTTTGGGCGCAGTTTGTCCGGCAATAAATCCTACCACAGGCTTAGTGCCGTTCTCCTTTATCCAACGCGCGGCATCGGGTTCCATGCTGCCCCCTATTTCACCGATCATAATAATGCCATCGGTCTCTTCATCCTCCATAAACAACTTTATGGCATCGAGCGTGGTGGTTCCGATAATCGGGTCACCGCCAATACCAATGCAGGTCGACTGTCCCATTCCTGCCCTGGTTACCTGGTCAACAGCTTCGTAGGTAAGGGTCCCCGAACGGGAAACAATTCCTATGCGACCCCTGTTATGAATAAAACCCGGCATTATACCGACTTTTGCTTCACCCGGGGTAATGATCCCGGGACAATTCGGTCCGATTAACCGGGTTTGCGAACAGCTGAGGTACTGTTTTACCTTTACCATATCGAGCGTTGGAATACCTTCGGTTATGCACACCACAAGCTTTATACCCGCCTCGGCAGCCTCCATAATGGCATCGGCCGCAAAAGCTGCCGGAACAAAAATCACAGAGGTATCGGCACCCGTATTTTTAACGGCTTCAGCCACCGTGTTGAAAACAGGCCTGTCGAGATGTACCTGCCCACCCTTAGCAGGGGTTATACCACCCACAACAGGTGTTCCGTATTCAATCATTTGCTGCGCGTGAAATGTTCCTTCGCCACCGGTGAACCCCTGTACGATTACCCTTGAATTTTTATTTACCAGTATACTCATGTGATATCAATTGCTTAGCGAGCCAAAAATAATATAAAAATTATTCAATAAGTTACTACTGACAACTTTCTTATAATGATTAACTTTAAATTTGACATGTTTTTCAACAAACCTCTGATGTATTCAAAAGAAGATACCATATGCGCCATTTCAACACCACCGGGGAAAGGCGCAATAGCCGTTATCAGGGTAAGTGGTCCTGATGCCCTTGCCATTTCCGGAAAGATCATCAGACTCCCGGCCGAAAAAGGGCGTATTGACAACCAGCCTGCCAACACCATTCATTATGCAACACTATATGATGGTTCGCAGGTGCTCGATCATGTGGTAATCTCCCTTTTCAGATCGCCACATTCCTATTCGGGCGAGGACATTGTCGAGATCAGCTGTCATGGATCCCTTTATATACAGCAACGGATTCTCGAATTGCTGGTACAGGCGGGCGCCCGAATGGCCACTGCCGGTGAATTCACCATGCGGGCCTTTCTGAATGGCAAACTCGACCTTACCCAGGTGGAAGCCATTGCCGACCTTATTGCTTCGGGGTCAAAGGCAGCACATCGCGTAGCCATCAACCAGATGCGGGGCGGATTTACCCGCGAGATCAAAAAGTTACGGGATAAATTACTGAATTTTACCACCTTAGTCGAACTGGAACTGGATTTCAGCGAAGAGGATGTGGAATTTGCCAATCGTACCCAGCTTCGACAACTGGTGGACGATATTCTCAACATGCTTAATGTACTTAGCGATTCATTCACTCTGGGCAACGTTATAAAGCAAGGCATTCCGGTGGCCATTGTGGGAAAAACCAATGCCGGAAAATCCACCCTGCTGAACCTGCTGTTAAGGGAGGAAAAAGCCATTGTTTCGGAAATAGCGGGTACTACGCGCGATTCAATCGAAGATGTCATCAGCATCAGGGGTGTACATTTCAGGCTCATTGACACCGCCGGTTTGCGAAATACCAACGATGTAATTGAGAAATTGGGGATTGAGCGCACCTGGCAGAAGATCAACCAGGCATCCGTTATCATACAGGTGCTCGATACCACCAGTCACCCCGAGGAAATCACCAGTCTCACCCATCAGATCAGGGCCGTTCCCGAAGCCGGTGAGAAGCAACGCATTGTGGTGCTGAATAAAATGGACAAGGTTTCGGAACCGCGACTGGAACAAATCATGAACGTGCTTAAGCTGCAACTTTCACCGGAAGAGGTACTCATTCCCCTGTCGGCCAAAACAGGTATAAACCTCGACAGACTCGAAGAAGCCCTGCTTAATTTTGCAGGCACATCGGTGGTAGACGACAATGCTGTAATCGTAACCAATGTGCGCCATTACGAAGCGTTGGAAAAGGCACTTACTTCCATTTCAAGGGTTTCAAAAGGACTCGAAACCGGAATCTCCGGCGATCTACTGGCACAGGACATACGCGAAGCCCTGTATTACCTGGGTGAGATCACCGGTGAAATCAGCAATGACGAATTGCTGGGGAATATCTTCAGGAATTTCTGTATCGGAAAGTAAATCTATTTTCTCTTGTTTTCTTTTCCTTTCATTT
>CAZUBW010000004.1:0-97189 GCA_964618645.1 uncultured Bacteroidales bacterium
CAGCATGAAATGGGCCTGCCTGCCTCTGCATGGCCCTGGCATGGCAGGCAGGGATCGGGGCAAAGCCCCGGCCAAATGCTAACAATAGCAAACAAATTTGGTAAACAAAATACCTTTTCTGGTAAATGCATTATTGGAATAAACCCCCCATACGTTCAAAAGCGTAACCAAAAAATACGTTTTTAAACTGTTTCAGAAAAAGGATCGATTGGGGATATTTGACGAAACATTTAACCGATGGCTGAAATATCTTTCTATAAACAGCTTATCAACGATGTCAGGATAAAGGAAGGTTTAAATGCTTGCATGAATTGCGGTATTTGCACTGCCGTTTGTCCGGCTGCCAAGTATTTCGAGTACGATCCCCGAAGCATTGCCATTACCGTTCAATCGCAAAACGAGGAAAAGATAAGGGAACTCCTGGAAAGCGATGCCATTTGGTATTGCGGACAATGCATGTCGTGCAAAACCCGCTGCCCCAGAAACAACTGCCCCGGACTTATCGTCAGCGCACTGCGTAAACTGTCGCAGGAACATGGCCTGTTTATTAAAAGCCGCTTAGGCCGCCAGCAATACCTGATTAAACAAACCCTCGGGAAAAATATCCTCCGTTTCGGATATTGTGTTCATCCGGCAGTGGTAACCCCCGAAGCACACCCGGAGCAAGGCCCTGTTTGGGAATGGGTATACAATAACCAGGAAGCTGTTTACAATGCTGTTGGCGCCAACCTCGACAAAGCGGGCGCCGGCGCCATGCGTAAGATTGCTGATGAAGACCTGCAAGAACTGGAGCAAATCTTCAGGGTTACCGGGGGAACGGCACTAAACGAAAAAATTGAAGCCTGCAGTCGCGTAAAAGCCATAGAACTGGGCATCCTAAACGAGCGCGGAGAGCCCGATATGGAAAAGTATTACGATTATGTGAATAACGAAACCGAAGATCATGAGCCATGAAATAAAAATGCGTTGGAAGGAATACAACAAGCAAATTGCTGATAACGACTATTACTACCTGCGCAGTTGTATCCGGCAGAATTTTTTCCCGGGAACGGAACAGGTTTTTCTGGATATCATTCGGAAAAATCTTGGCAAAAACATATACGACGATCCTAAGCACACCACCTGCACGGGCATTGGATACCATACCGACATTGTGCCTTACGACACTTTCCAGGTAATGGTAGCCCGGCAGTTTTCGTTGATGACCGAAAAAGGCTATAAAAACGCAGCGGTATCATGTATTACCTCCTTCGGTGGCTATAACGAGGTTTTGCAAACCTGGAAAGAATTTCCCGAAGAAGAAGCCAGGGCACGTGAAAACCTTTTCAAAGCAACCGGGCGCGAATTCACCATCCCGGAAAATATTGCCCACACGTGCGACATTATATATAAAAACAGAGATGCCATTGCGCAGCTTTCGCCCTACCGCTTGATTAACATTAACACCGGCGAACCTTTAAAAATTGTGGACCACATAGGATGTCACTATGCCAAAAACTTTCCGGAAAAAGGCGTGGGTGGAGCGGAATTCACAAGTGTATTGTCCGGAATGGTTGAAGCCTGGGGCGGAAAAACTGTCGATTACCCCGAAAGGAGACATTGCTGCGGTTTTGGCTTTCGCCACTACTTTATAAAAAACAACCGCAGCTATTCCCTGTCAAATTCAAAAATCAAATTCGACAGCATGGAACCCTATCAACCCGATGCTATCATTACCAACTGTCCAGGCTGTAACATGTTTCTCGACCGGTGGCAATATGCCCTGTCCCTGATCGAAGGCAAAACATATGGCGCAGATGGCAACGGTATACCAGTTCTGTCCAGCGAAGAAATGGCGGCCATACTCCTTGGCTATGACCCATGGAAAATTGGCCTGCAAATGCACCAGACCGATGTAGAACCCCTGCTGCAAAAGATGGGGGTCAGGTATAACCCGGGCGATAAATACAACGACAGCCTCGGCAGTCAAATAGGAAATCCGGCTTTTGTTGAATTCACAAATTAATAAAGGGCACATGGAAAAACTGAAGCATATTGCCGTTGTCGGTGCCGGTATTGCCGGACTTGAGGCATCGTACCGGCTGGCCAATGAAGGCTTTCAGGTCACTGTTTTCGAAAAGGAGAACACCAGCGGAGGTAAGCTGAATAACTGGAGCAAACTGTTCCCTGATTTTTCTGATCCTAAGTCTGTTGTGCAAAACCTGAGGGAATTGAACAATCGTCCCGGCGTGAATTTTATTTATAACATGCCCATAACAACCATTGCAAAAAACAACGGCAAATTTGAGCTTTCCGATGGGCAAAAACTTAAGTTTTATGCCGATGCGGTATTGCTGACCGCGGGATTTAACCTTTTTGATGCTACGCTGAAAGAAGAATATGGATATGGCATTTTCGACGATGTGATAACCTCTGCCGATTTTGAAAAATTGCACCAGCAGGGAAAGAAGCTGCTGACCAAAAAAGGAAAAGCACCCGGGCGTGTAGCCATTATCCATTGCGTTGGCTCGCGCGATGCAAAAATCGGTAACACCTATTGTTCAAAGGTATGCTGTATCACAGGCATCAAACAGGCTATTGAAATAAACCGTCAATTACCGGAATGTGAAGTGTATAACTTTTACATGGACCTGCGTTTATACGGATCAAAATTCGACGATCTTTATTTACAAGCCCAGAAAGAACATAAAATCCAGTTTATCCGCGGACGCCTGTCAGAAGTATCAGAAGCCCCCGGGTCGGGGTTGCAGATTAAGGCCGAAGACACCTTATCGGGCAGACCCTTGCGCATGATGGTTGATATGGTGATACTCCTGGTGGGTATGGAACCCTGCCACCTTGGAAAAGAAATGACAAAAAACAATCAGCTGCAACTTGATGAAAACGGCTTCTTCCGTGCTGCCAATCTTCATCAACAGCGCAATTTTACCACCCACGAAGGTATTTTTATGGCAGGATCATGTATTTGCCCGATGCCGGTAAACGAAACCCTTGAAAATGCAAGATCAGCCGTTATGGCAATCTCCGACTACCTACACCAAACAACAGCATTATGAGCGATCTGAGCTTTTTAAAAACATCCGACAGGCAGCTGAATTTCGAACATTACGATACACGTCTGCTTGACTACGTGCTTAAACACGAACCGTCATTCCTTACTTGCTTGTCGTGTGGTGCATGTACGGCAACCTGCAGCGCCGGAAACCTTGTGCATTTCAACGTTCGCAGGATAGGTCTTTCCCTGCGCAGAGGTGAAAAAGACTTACTTTCCAAAGAAATACAGAAATGCATGTTTTGTGGTAAATGCACACTGGTTTGCCCCCGTGATATTAACATTCGGAATGCCATACTGCTCATAAAAAAAAGAATTGCAGAATTGAATAACAACAAAAATCTGGAATAATATGGACAAACTGGTTGCCATCCCATTTCTGGCAGGTCTGGCGTACTTGTGTGTTATCATACTGGCCAGGGGATTTAAATGGATCATTGGCCTATCAAAGCTCGATAAACTCAGGATGCTTAATCTGCTGAAAAACCGTGTTTTTCTTAAATCAACGGCAGAAGCATTTTTTGAAGGCTTGTTGCATCGCCGGATATTCAGGAAAAACCCTGTGTTGGGTTATATGCATATGAGCCTGGCATTTGGCTGGTTTCTGATCATTGTAATTGGACATGTTGAGGTAATGGTTGCGGAAAAATCCCTGCTCGTACCCTTTTACAAGCCGGTATTTTTCAAATACTTCGGGGCCGGAACATCCTTTGCGCTCGAAGGCGTATTTGCTTTTGTAATGGATCTGCTTCTGCTTTTTGTCCTTACAGGCCTGTCATTGGCCATGATTAAGCGCTTTCAAAAAAAGTGGTTTGGCCTGACCAAAACAACACGGCTGAAGTCGGGCGACCGCATTGCCCTCACTTCGTTATGGCTAATTTTTCCATTACGACTGGCGGCAGAAAGCAGCTCAGCCGCGCTTTATCATAACGGAAGCTTTCTGACGCAGACAGTAGGCAAGCTTTTTGAAAATTTCTACTGGCCGGAAACCCTGTCGTTAACGCTCTGGATAAGCTATTCCCTGGCCCTGGGTTTCTTTTTTGTTGCCTTGCCCAATTCAAGGTATATGCACATTCCGACGGAAATCCTGTACATCTTTCTGCGGAATGCAGGAATCACCTTGAAAAACCGCTATAATACCTATGCCGATATCCAGGTGTTTTCATGCTCACGTTGCGGAATATGCCTCGACCGATGCCAGTTGTCGGTAGCAGGCATCAACGACAGCCAGTCGGTTTACCTGCTGAAAAACATCCGTAACCACAATCTCAGTGATGAATTGCTGTTTAACTGTCTGATGTGCGGCAAATGTCAGAACGATTGCCCGGTGGGAATCAAGACCATCAGCCTGCGTACCATCCAGCGGATTGAATCCACGCTGCAATACAATTCTTCCTACGATTACCTGGGTGAAATGTCACTTCCCAAAGCTGATGTGCTGTATTTTGCCGGATGTATGACGCATCTATCCCCGGGTATTGTGGTATCCATGAAAAAGCTTTTTAAAACCGCCGGCATCAATTACCTTTTTGTCGATGAAGAAAAGTCGCCCTGTTGCGGCCGGCCATTAATGCTTGCAGGCCAGTACGAAGCTGCTTCCAAACTCATTGAGACCAATACGGCAAATATGCTTTCCACCGGGGCTAAAACACTGGTCGTTTCCTGCCCCATTTGCTATAAGGTATTTAAGGAAGATTATTCACTGGGGCCTATTCAGGTGGTTTTTCATGCCGATTATATCCTGCAGCTCATTGAACAACGTAAAATTGCTGTTACTGCAACCTCCCGTAATTATGTATACCACGATCCCTGCGAACTTGGCCGGGGCATGAACATTTATGAATCCCCCCGCCGTTTGTTAAGCAAAACAGGACATGTATTGAGTATCAAAAACGAAAAAGAAGACGCACATTGTTGCGGGGGCAGCCTTGGGAATCTCAAAATCACCCAACAAAACAGGAATATCCTGCGCGACCGTGCCCTGGACGACTATGTTGGTTATGCCCCCGATATATTGGTAACCGCCTGTCCCAAGTGTAAGAAAACATTCTCGGCAGGCCGGCAGCTCCCTGTGCTCGATATTGCTGAAATTGTTGTGCAATGCCTGGAAAAAAAGCCTGTTAACAGGCATACCGAAAGGATCCGTGAAAAGGAATTGCCGGCAGAGGTGGTAGTATAAATGATTGGCCTTTACTCCTGATCATTTGCCTTTTTTACCGCATGGGTAATTAACCTGATCATCCGGTTCTGGTTATCCCTTACAAGGTCTAACTTCTCGGAAGGATTACCAGGCATATCATCCTGTCGCCACGAATCGTATCCGGTACAAAGCGACAGGGCAGCATAGGCTATTCCCAGCTCATTGGCCAGAATAGCTTCAGGTGCAGTGGTCATGTTAACCACATCGGCACTCCACAAACGATAAAGTCGCGATTCCGCACGTGATGACGATCTTTGTCCGTCGATGGAAATTGTGGTTCCTTTGGTATGCACGGTAATGCCCTGAACAATGGCCGACTCGATAAGGTGATCCCGCAATTCTTCGGAAAAAGGTTCGGCCATGGATACATAATTGCTTTCTCCCGGATTCAGCTCTTCGCGGATGCCGGTTACCGGCCTTTTGGTCATGTCGATAAACTGGTCGAAGATGATCACTTCGCCCGGGCATATTTCTTCCTGCAAACTGCTGCAGGTTCCGGTGGCAATGATGGCATCGCAGCCAAGCTCTTTGAGGGCAAATAAATTGGCCCGGTAATTGATTTTGGTGGGGGGCAATTCGTGATTTTTGCCGTTACGGGCCAGATGTAAAACCTCATTCCCGTCGAGCTTCCCGCGATAGATCACTGGGTCGGGCTGCCCGAATGGCGTATCCACAAATTCCTCCTTAACATCCGTAAGATAATCAGGCATGGCAAAGCCTGTTCCTCCAATAATGGCAATTTTCATTCGTTAACAGGGTTTAAATTTTCCGGAAATAGTGTAAATATACTTTTTTTGTCAGCATTTACTACGCCCCTTTCGGTAATTATACCGCTAACCAGGCGGGCAGGCGTTATATCAAAGGCATAATTCGCAACCGGTACGCCCGGCGCAACAATATCAACACTGCAGGTCCTGCCTTCATAAAGGCCTTCAATAAAGCGTACCTCATCGCCATTGCGCTCTTCAATGGGTGTTTCAACAGCGCCTTCTGACAAGTTCCAGTCGATTGTTGAAGAAGGCAATGCAGCGTAAAAAGGAATGTGGTTATCACGGGCCGCCAGCGCTTTCAGGTAAGTGCCAATTTTATTGCAGATATCACCATAGGGCGATGCCCTGTCGCTGCCGACAATCACCATGTCTACCATCCCCTGCTGCATCAGGTGTCCGCCGGTATTGTCGGCAATAACCGTGCAGGGTACGCCATGCTGGCTTAATTCCCAGGCGGTAAGTCGTGCTCCCTGGTTACGGGGACGTGTTTCATCAACCCAAACATGTACCTTAATGCCCCGATCGTGCGCCAGGTAAATGGGTGCGGTTGCTGTTCCGTAGTCGATACAGGCCAGCCAGCCGGCATTGCAATGGGTGAGGATATGAACGGTATCTCCTTTCTTTTTGATACGCAACGCTTCAATGAGGCGAACACCATGTTGCCCTATTTTCAGGCAGTTTTCCCGCTCCATGGCTGTTATGGCCAGTGCCCCACGACGGGCGGTTTCCACCGCTTCCTCCCTGGAACTAACGTTGCGTAAGTCATCTGCCAGCCTGTCCACCGCCCAGGACAGGTTCACGGCCGTAGGGCGGGCCGATTTCAGGTATCCGGCCATGTCGCTGATGTATTGATGATCCACTTTTTCGCCGGCAGCATTTACCATGGCCAGGTACATTCCAAAGGCCCCGGCCGCTCCAATCAGCGGGGCGCCACGCAAATGCATATCGCGGATGGCCGTATACATTTCGGTTACCGAACAGATGTCTTCGGTTTCAAAAGCGAAAGGCAACAATCGCTGATCAATAATCTGAACAACTGCAGGATGCTGGTTGTTAATCCAAATAGTCTCAAAATGACGGCCATTAACTTTCATATATATGCGGAAAAAACATTTCTTTTGCAGAAAATAAAAATATGAAATTCGCGGGTGAAATTTACAACGGAAAAGAGAAAGTTAAGAACATCATTTTCGATTGGGGTGGTGTACTCACCGATCTTCACTTCGAAGCCACCAAAAAGGGCTTCCATCAACTGGGCCTTTCCATTTTTGATGAGTCGGTGCCCCACGATCCGCACGATACCCTTTTTATTCCCTTCGAAACAGGGAAAATAACCCCTGCGGAATTTCGAAACCGGATCCGGAACCTCACACCCCGGTCCCTTACAGATAATGATATTGACGCCGCCTGGAATGCCATGTTGGGCGATCTTCCCATAGAAAGATGGCATATCCTCGAGAAACTGTCGGACCATTACCGGATTTTTTTGCTGAGCAATACGAATGCCATTCATGTACCCTATTATTCGGGTGTATTAAAACAAAAATACGGAACCAACGGTTATGACCACCTGTTCGAAAAAACATATTTCTCCTATGAATTGGGCATGCGAAAGCCCAATGAGGACATTTTTCAGCACGTAATTGACGATGCCCGGCTGCGTCCGGAGGAGACCGTATTTATCGACGACTTCCTCGAGAATATCGAAACGGCCCGGAAACTGGGATTCGGAACCATTCACCTGAAGGCTCCGCTAACGCTTACCGACGTATTTACCGATTGAAAAATAATGTTAACTTTTTGCCGTTAATTACGTTAATCAGAAAAAGAAAAATTAGGCCGAATATGATGAAAAATTTTTTACTCGCTGTAGTATTGCTTGCTGCCGTTACCACGGCCGTGGGCCAACCTGTAAAAGCCACCATAAGGCTGAAAGACGGGAAAACCATCGAAGCCTATCATTTTGGTAAGCTTGTATGCCAATCGAACCCGTATGCCGAAATCAAAACCATTCTGCGTGGCAAGTTTCACGATTCGCATATGGAAATCAGCGATTATAAGGACATTGCTAAACTGGCGCTGTCAGGCTTCACTGCCGCTCCGGTTCCCTCGGTAGGCAATCAGAAAGGTCGCATTACCGTTATTAAAAAGAATGGCGTGAGCGTAGATCTCGAAGAAGCCGAACTGGTGATGTCGTGTTTTAATCCGTCTGACAAGTACAACGAGATCCATGTGCAGGTAATCAACCCGCTCACCGACGAGAAAACAGATGTGGCGGTGGAGATGCGAAAAATCGAATCGATTACTTTTTAAGCAGGTTCCTGCCAGTCGCCGTTTTCCCTGATCACCTTAATCAGTTCTTCAACGGCATCTGCTTCGGGAATTCCCCGTTTAACGACTTCCCTGGCTTTGTACAGGGTTATTTTGCCCTTGCCTGCGCCAACGTACCCGTAATCGGCATCGGCCATTTCACCGGGCCCGTTAACGATGCACCCCATCACGCCGATTTTCAGTCCTTTCAGGTGTGAAGTAGCTGCTTTAATGCGGGCCAGCGTTTCTATCAGGTTAAAATTCGTACGTCCGCATGATGGACAGGCAATGTATTCGGTTTTGGACATCCTGATCCGGCAGGCCTGCAATATACCCAATGCAACCGTATTGACCAGCGGCTGTGGCAGCTGGTACTCGTTGGAAAGCCATAGACCGTCGCCAAAACCCTCGATAAAAGCACCCCCTACACCAACAGCGGCATGTAACATGAAATTTTCCTCATTTTTTTCCTGCAGATGAAGCCTGAAAATTACAGGTACCCTGCATTGCGCTTCATCCAGTTGGTGCCGCAGCCATCTGAGTTCGTGCTGCACACTTCCTTCCGATGGTTCATAAACCAGCACGGCTAAAGGATCTGTTTTCAATGTGCCTGATAATGCGCCGGCAATTGTTTCATGAGTTGCCTTAACAAGGTTGATGGCACTGTCAATTTCATCGTATCCGAAAACAACAGGAGGAAGGTTACCGCCAATATTACCGGTTTTGCGTGTAAGCCTTCGGTTATAATTTATTTGTCCCTTGTTTGGGATACCCGTATTCGCTTTCCCTGCTGCTGTAGTCACAAAATCAACCAGTTTACGGGCAACAGGTATCTCCGCCTCAGGGTCTTCGGTTAAGGAAACCCTGATGGTATCGCCCAGCCCGTCGGCCAGTAAAGTGCCTATACCCACAGCCGATTTGATCCGGCCATCCTCTCCTTCCCCGGCTTCGGTCACCCCCAGGTGAAGCGGAAATTGCAGATCTTCCTGGTCCATAAGGTCCGCCATCATGCGGGTACTCTGTATCATCACCCGCACATTGCTCGATTTCATGGACACCACCACCTGGTCGAATTTTTTTTCCCTGCAAATACGCAGAAACTCCATGGCCGATTCGGTCATGCCTTCGGGTGTGTTGCCATACTGCTCCATTATTCTTTCGGAAAGGGAACCATGGTTAACGCCAATTCTGATAGCTGTTCCGCTGGCACGGCATATATCCAGCAAATCATAAAATTTCTGCAGGTTGTTAAAATTTCCGGGGTTAATCCGCACCTTTTCCACATGCGGAGCTACTTTTATGGCAATATCGGGATTAAAGTGCACATCGGCAATGAGGGGTGTAGTATATCCCTTGTCCCGCAGTAACTTTTTTATGGCCGCGACAGCCTCCACATCACCTGCAGAAGGCACTGTAAACCGTACATACTCCGCGCCGGCCTTGATAATGTTTATACACTGCGCTACACTGCCATGGATATCACTGGTAGCGGTATTGGCCATCGATTGAATTCTCACCGGGTGGTCACTTCCCACGGGCACACCGCCAATGTTAACGGTAACCGTCTTTCGTCTGCTTAACAGCACATTTTCATCATGCCGGATCATGGACATCTATTAAAGTTTATTTGTTGCAAAGGTAGGAAATGATTCGTTTTGATCGGACGGAACATTATCCTTTTGATTTAACACTGAGTCATTCCACCCAGATAAAGCAACTAAAATCCAGCAGGCGAAAGCTGTCTTAAAGACTTCTCCACTATTCCACTTTCACATAAAAGTCATCCAGGTAAACCGTTTCATTCTTCCCTTTATTCCAGCAGTAAACCACTATTTCGTCGCCTTCTCTTAAGCTGCTTCTTAGCCACTTTTGAGATGTAAAACCAGTATTCCAGGCTTCCTTATTGTTGTAGTACTGCTTCAGGTTTATGGCATGATAATGCAACGTCTTATGATTCCTGTTAACACTGATGACCAGGTAACAATCGTTCAGGTGTTGCGCCAGAAATCGCACGCTGGTGAATACTTTTAATCCTTCCCGTGGAATAGCGTTCGCTTTGTATCTGAAAGTAGAACTGAATTCCCTTTCCGTGTTGAGTTTTTCTGCTAAAACACCGGAAAATGTACGAGTACTGTCAAATACAACTCCTTCAAAATTCCAGTTCTCAATACGATTTTCATAATCATTACATAACCAGCTTGTTTTATCATAGTCTACAGCAGGCCTGGAGTATACTTCAACAGTATATCTTTCTCCTGAATAGTAATTATTCAATTCGGGGTAATGCATGAGAATAATATCTCTCAATTCAGGAGTTTCAAGAACATTGGACCAAACATAAACAAATTTGTTAGCGTTTATTGTGTCCAGCATATTCCACAAAATTGCGCCATCTTCTGATTCCCGGAACCGCATATTGACGAAGTTCTTACCATCACATGCCCCTGAGAATGGTTTAGCGGATTCTGTATTGAATAAAACGAATATCTCTTTTTCATTCGTGAATACTTGCTCAAGTATAGCTGAAATTTTCTGATCATTTTTTTCCTGAATATCAGCAAAAGCATTGCGTGGCTTCAACGCCAGTAAAACCGGGACAAAAACAAGAAAAACCACACCAACATAAATACCGGTAGTCCTTTTGCCTGCAACTTTTAGTTTATTGGCCCAAATAAAAAAAGCCGCCAGCAGTAAAACAAAAAATAGTGTAAATGAAGCATACGTAGCATATTGGTATTTTTGGTTGCTGTATTGGTATACTATTTCATGCAAACCTGAGGGAACAATTACCCCTATCAGTGACCTGTTTACAGTAAAATGCGCGACTTTTTCATCATCAACAAAAACCTCCCAACCGGTATAATTATTTTGAAGCAGCACTGCAACCTGTGTAGTGGGGGAAAATGTCCTGAAACATAACCTTGAAGGGGAAAAGGTTACACATTCAAGTTTGTCTGACGGTGAAGATACTGGAAATAAGTCTTTGAAAACACTTTGAAACAGTGAATCTTCAATGATTACCGGCTTTTTTTTCTTTGAACCGGTCAACTGCGAGATATCACTATGGTCCGATAAAAGAGTGTCCCCGAAATACAAAAGTTTATTGTTGGTTAACTTACTCAGCAATAAACTGTCATCTTCCAATTCAGCAAATCCGTTTAAATAAAACGGGTATCGGGCATCTGAAGAAACTGTTTTCGCGTAAGTGTTGGTATTATATGCCAGCGGATAGCTGGCCACGCTCTGATCGGTATTGGATGAAATCAGATTGTCATCGGGCAAAGGGAATCCAGCAGGACTATCTCTTAAAAACCTGCGTATTTCAATCGGATTGTGATCTGTTACAACAGTATAGGGCATATTTAACTGCGTAAATAGCATTATCTCGCCTATAGCGGTTATCATCAACAAAGGATAAAACCATTTAAGCCGGTTGCGGAAAATGATGATATATAAAAATGGCAGGTTTAGGGCCAGGAAAAAAGTGGTTTGCACAAATACAGGGCCGTACAAACCGTAATCACTCATAAAACTTTCCCATTTTGGATTGAAATAAGCGGGACCGGAAATCTTCAGTAAGATAGCCCCAAAAGAGAACAACCCAAGAAATAGTATGATTAATATGAATCCCAGATAAACTTTTTTATAGGTCCTGAAGTCAAATGCATTGGCAGGACTAAAACGGGATAGTTGTATACCAGTGAACAACAAAAAGAACAAAATAGTAAAAATCCTTAGTGCACCTGGGTGTCTGAACTTATCAAACAAGGGTATATATTCATATAGTAAACCATGAATAAAAAAGTAATCTCCGAACGAAATGATCAGGGTTATCAGCCCGGCAATCAGCAAAAAAAGGCTTTTTTTAGTAAAGGGTCTTAAAAATGAATAAACAAAACAGATCAACAGCATTATTCCGAAATAGAGGTTGTTCATTGAAACATCGGTATGAAAAAGCTCCGCATGCTCAGCACAAGCCAATGGTGAAACCAGAGAAAACAAAGAAACTGGTGTAAACGTGTTTTCAACGGATTTCTCATAGGCAATTCCCGCGAAACGCTCAACAAAAGGGGTGGATTGAAAAATGCTGACGATGATTCCTGAACAAAGCACCAAAAGCAAAACGCATGCAACAAAACATTGAACAGAAAGCATAAGTGCTTTCCTCAATGATTTATTTCCAATATACCTTATTACGGTAAAAACATAAACAGTGGCAAGCATATAGGCCAAAACAATTGCCAATGATGGATACCCCCCCGAAATAAAAAGGTACATAAAAATCACAAACAACAGCATATATAAAGTCTTTGGGTCTCTTATCATTTTAATAAATGAAAACAAGACCCATGGCAGCCATGAGGCACTTATGATAAATTGAATATGTTGTGCATTGCCAATAAAAAAACCGGATAACATATATGAAATGGCTGTCAGCAAGCTCATCTCATTTGAAATACCCGTAGCTTTTGCCAGTTTATAGGTTCCATATCCTGCAATAACCAGGTAAATAATAAAAAGTATATGAAAGGTAATGTTGGTATAGGGAAACAACCTTGATAGTAACATATCAACCAAATAGTTGGTATTGGTAAGATCTGCATGAATTGGAAATCCTAACTGCTGATATGGATTCCAAAGTGGAAAAATATTATTTCGCAGGCACTCACTCATAAAATAATGCCCGGGTAAGTACCCATCGAGGATATCATACTTCAGTGATTGTGTGAAAAATGAAACCTGCCAGCATGCAGCAATGCATACCAAAGCAATAATGATATAAGGAAGTGACTTTTTCAATTTTTCACTACTTTTAGTCATTCGATTATTTGAAAATGCAATATATGTAATTCTGATCATATTTATCGAAAACAATAAAACCCGGATGTGCCAAAAACCCTATACCCTAGAACTTCCTATGTTGGGAGATTCCTCAATAGGTTATCTTTCAATAGTGGACTTTAAAGATATGCTGCCCTTTGAACCTTTGCGTATTTATTGGACATACTTTACGCCCGAGAATATTGTCAGGGGCAGACATGCACATCATAAAACAGAGCAGATACTCTTAGCTGTGTCAGGTATAATACTGGTGAACATTGAAACAATAGATGGAGAACTCTATACTTATAAATTGGATAAACCCAACATGGGGGTGTATATTCCGCCATTAACATGGCATACCATGCAATACTCACATGCTGCAGTGCAACTGATTATTGCTTCAACATCCTATGATGAATCAGATTATATCCGCGATTATACAGTTTTTGAAACCTTAAAGAAAAAACATGCCTGAGTTTTTCGCACATCCTGCTGCTATAAATGAAAGCACTGATATTGGCGAAGGCACAAGAATTTGGGCCTTTGTACATATTTTGCACGATGTCAGTATTGGCGCAAACTGCAATATCTGTGATCATTGTTTTATTGAAGACAATGTAAAAATTGGCAATAATGTAACCATTAAAAGTGGCGTTCATATTTGGAAAGGGGTTATTATTGAAGATGATGTGTTTGTTGGTCCCAACACAGCTTTTACAAACGACATCAGGCCCAGAAGCAAACATTTCAAGGAAGCTGTTCCCACTTATGTTAAAAAAGGGGCCTCTCTCGGCGCCAATTCAACCATTCTTGCCGGCATAACCATTGGAGAATTTGCCATGACAGGTATTGGAAGTGTAGTTACCCGCGATATTCCAGCCTATGCTTTGTTTTACGGGAATCCAGCCAGGTTCAGGGGTTGGATTGATGAAAAAGGGAACAAGCTCTCCAGCAAGGATGGTCATCTATGGGAATCTCCGGATAGTAAAAAGTTTTTATTGAAAAACGGTGTAATTTCTCCCGTAATCCTATGATAAGAATTCCATTTCTAAACCTTGCAGCTGTCAATCGTCCCTTCCTGAACGAAATAAACGATCAGATCAACGGCGTTTTTTCATCCGGCAATTATATGCTGGGTAATTGTGTAAGGAAGTTTGAAAATGACTTTGCGCAATACTGTGGGACAACATACTGTATTGGCGTAGCAAATGGCCTGGATGCGTTGATACTGATTTTGGAAGGATACAAATTACTGGGGCTTCTTCAGGAGGGAGATGAAGTGATTGTTCCTGCCAATACCTATATTGCCTCAATTATTGCAGTATCGCGTGCCCGTTTAACGCCTGTTCCGGTGGAACCTGACCGGTTCTCCTATAACCTGGATCCCCAAAGCATTGAACAAAAAATCACGCTAAAAACCAAAGCCATCCTTGCTGTACATCTTTATGGACAATGTGCAGATATGGATCCTATCCATGAAATAGCAAAAAAATATAACCTCCTGGTTTTTGAAGATGCGGCACAAGGACATGGAGCCACTTATGCCGACAAAAAGGCTGGCAATCTTGGTCATGCAGCTGGTTTCAGCTTTTATCCGACTAAAAATCTTGGGGCTTTTGGTGATGCGGGTGCCATTACCACAAACAATGAAATACTGGCAGATACGATTAAAACATTACGTAATTACGGATCAAAAGAAAAATATCATTGCCTTTACAAAGGTTATAACAGCAGACTTGATGAAATGCAAGCGGCCATACTTGGTGTTAAATTAAAATATCTGGATGAGGAGATAGGAAAACGAAAATTACTTTCGGCATTATATAAATCGTTGTTAGGCAATACTGAACTGGTGTTGCCCCGGGAAAAAGACTATGGCAGGCATTCCTGGCATTTGTTCGTGGTGCAAAGCAATCGCAGAGATTCACTACAAAAATACCTGTTGGAAAAAGGTGTGGAAACTGTGATTCATTATCCCTATCCGCCTCACCGGCAACTGGCGTATAAAGAATGGTCGGAATTATCCTTTCCGATAACCGAGTCAATAAGTGAAAAAATCCTGAGCCTTCCGCTGAATACCTCTTTAAACAAAGACGATATCCGGCAGATAAGTGAAACAATCTCTTCCTTTTTCAACTCAAATCATTATCAGCATTAATTCATCATGAAAAAACTCTCTGTAATCATACCCTGTTACTATAATGAATCGACCATCAGAGCTACTTTTGATACGCTTTGCAAAACCATTCAATCATGGCCTGATCAAACAGATCTAGAGTTTGTTTTTGTCGATGATGGGTCAAAGGATAATACTTACAATGAGCTGATGACCATTCATAATCTTGCTCCAGGTTATACCAAAATTGTCAAGCTTGTCTCGAATGTTGGTTCCTATAATGCACTATATGCAGGACTCGAATATGCAACCGGAGATTGTAATGTGGTAATATCGGCAGATTTACAGGACCCTCCTGAACTGATCCGGAAAATGTATACTTATTGGATTCAGGGGATCAAACTGGTTATTGCCAACCGCGAAAACCGGCATGATAAAAATATCCATAAATGGTCCGCCTCTCTTTTTCATTTATTGATGCGAAAGTTTGCTTTCCGGAATGCTCCGGAAGGAGGCTTTGATTTTGTTCTTTTTGATAAAGTAATCCGTACAAAAATTCTTGAGCTGAAAGAAAGAAATTCAAATATTTTTTACCTGATGATCTGGCTTGGTTATGATTTTGTAAATATCCCCTATACCAGGCAAAAAAATAGTGAAGGAAGATCAAAATGGACAATTGGGAAAAAGATCAAATTATTTGTCGATTCTTTTGTTTCATTTTCTTTTAAACCCATCCGTATTATTTCAATTACAGGCCTTATGCTGGGTTTAGGGGCTTTTATTTATGGTCTGTTCATCATCATGGCCCGGATATTTGGTTACATAGTCGTTGAAGGTTGGTCGGCGCTTATGGTTGTTTTACTTTTTGTTTCTTCATTTCAAATGATTGCCATGGGAATTCTTGGAGAATATCTTTGGCGTGTGCTGGATAACAGCCGGAAGAGGCCATTATATACCATTGAAAAACTTGTTCTCCCTGAATAAAACACCAGGTTAACAAAAAAATCTCAATAATCATGATGCAACATCTGAAGATGAGAACCGGTTAAGGATCATCCCGGATTAGTTGGGGTAGAGCAGCACGGGGGCTCGTTTTGGCTGAGAATTCAATGAATGCAAATGAAATAGTCCTTATTCCATGAATGCTAAAATATGTTCAATTATCTGGGAAAATAGTTAATGGTTTTTTTGGATTCAATTGATATATTTCATAAACTTGTTTAATAAATACCTGATAGTTGAAATTTGAAATTAGGTGCGTTTGGATGAATTGAAGTTATCACAAATCAGGTAAAAATTAGGTTTTTATTTTTAAGGGATTGTATTGCATACTAATCCCATACGTTGATGAAGTTTTAGTATCAATGCTGAAATGCTGTGGATTATCCTTTAAATGGCAATCCGCTTGAAATCAATAAAGTAAATCATACATTCTCAGTATTTATGGAAATAATTAACACTTATATTTTAAACCTTTAAAACTAACCTTATGAAGATTAAAACTTTACTCTTTGTGGCATTAGCACTGTTATCTTTCAATGCCGTTTCTCAAACGCTTTATGTGCCATCAGGGACAAATGGAATTGGCTCATCTGGCAATGCTAACATTGGAATTGGTTTATCAAATCCGGGAGATAAACTCCACATTAAAAATGCAACTGACAACTCGTTTTTACGAATTGAAACCGGAGCAAATCAAAAGTACGCCGGGCTAAAGTTAGTTGGTTCACATAATGGAAGTACGGCCACTTCACAAATCTATATGGACTATTATGGCCTCACTAATCATCATGGCTTGAATTATATTTCAGGAAGAAGTGGATATGATCATCATTGGTTTAAAAATAGTGCGGGAAATGTTCTATTTGCAATTAAAACTCAAAGTTCTGGCTTCGGTAGAATTGTCATCCCTGCTAATGCAATGTTGGAAATTGGAACTGATAATCCAGATAACGGGTTCTTGCGAGTTTCAACCGTAACAAATTGCTATAATACATATGCTGATTATAAAGGTAATGTCTATTTCCGCGCAGATGGCATTGGAGGTTCCTCACTGGGTTTACAGAAGGATGGTACCGTTGTTATTGGTATCTGGGAAAAATATGATAATACCAGTATTGATTTGCAGGGCAATAAATTACTAGTTAATGGAGGTATTCTGTGTCAACAAGTTAAAGTCATTGCGGATGTTCCTGATGCCGATTATGTTTTTGATGCAGACTATAACCTTATGTCATTGGATAAGGTGGCAGATTTTATCCAAAACAATAAACATCTTCCAAATATTCCTTCGGCTGTAGAATTCAAAACCAATGGATACAAAGTCGGTGAAATGGATGAAATGCTCTTAAGAAAGGTAGAAGAAATTACCTTGTATCTTATTGAACAAAATAAGAGGATTGCAGCACTGGAAGAAGAAAATAAGCAATTAAGGGCAAAAATGAACCTTTAAATCTTAACATGATGAGAATATTAACTATTGTTATTGCGATATTTCTCTCTGTTGTTCCAATATTTTGTCAAATGCCAACAGATGGGGATTATTCCAATTGGAGCTGGGAGGATTATTCTTTAGATAATTGGAAAAGAGCTGATCCACATGCACCAGATGGAACTGGATGGTCAAGAATAAATCCACCTTTCCACCCAGAAGGCAATCGGACTGGATTAATGGATGACATTTATACAAAAGGTGATTACAAAAATTCAGATGGATGGGAACTAATCTGGGCAAGATTTGGCCCTTCAGAAGTCACTTATCCTTATTTTATTCTCTGTAATAAATATAGAGGAGTAGTAAGGGCTTATATATATATCAAAAATATCCCATATACAAAGATCTCAGCGTCCTTAAGTTACCATAATGAGAGTAAACGCGCAGGAATACTTATATATGGAAGTACTCGTGCAAATGCAACTGATAAATATTGGAATTTATCGGCTTCAGATGATGATATGATAACCACTATCATACCACAGGCAGGTACAGATTCATGGGGCGTTGCAGAATTTCCAATATTTTTTGATGCCTATATTAGAGGAAATGGCACTGGTGAAGACAAATTCAAAGGATCTAGATGGGAATTCAATTTTTGGGCTATCAACAACTACAATATTAAACCAGCAGATTCAGATGTGATGGATCCCATACAAAACGGTCAGCATTACATCGTTGGAAACAGTTCTAAATGGCCCCAAACAGAAGGAAGCAGTTTTGATGCAGTTAATGCTCAGCTAGTGAAAGATATTGGTGATTTTGCAACTCTTGCAAAGGCAATGACCTCATCAGCTAAAGACATAGATACAACTTCACCAAAATTTCTACAAGACTATAAGAGTGCAGCCAGCTCTCTTGAAAGTTTTGCAACATCAGTATCATCTAAAGTTGCCATTGTTGCAGCATTCGTTAAATTTTTTAAAGGATTTTTTGGTGATGAAGAGAAGAATTCTGCAACTCAGCCTAAAGCTACGACAGAACAAATTAGTTTGAAGGGCACTATGACTTTGGCCTTGCATTTGGGAGGTACAACTCTAAAAGTGCTAGGTGTTAATCCCAATCCAAACGATCCACCCTTATTATGGCAACCCTTTGATTGTCCAATAGGCTATCTGAATTTGAAGAAGACCCCATTATTAAGCGTTAGTAAAGATTATGTTAGATATCCTTATAATAGTAACTTCCCCAACTGGGATGGTACTCAAAGTGCCTATAATGGCACATTTAGAAAATATAAACTAGAAGAAGATATTGAAATAGTATTCAATAATCAGATACCTGGTGCTGTGCTTGAAGATATTAAATTTGCATTTGTTTTCAATCCAAATGGAAAAGGCCCGACCTCATTTAACAAGGGAAGTGAAAAAGGTACTTTATATCGCATACAAGACGAATATATTAGTTGGCACTGGATGGAAGACAATTTTGGTGAAGTTCAAATTATTGGCTTAAAAAATCCTGTATATGATGCTCTAAATAAAGGATATTTTATCGTCCATAGTTTTAACTCAAGTGATGCAACAAAAACTTATTACGGTACGCCCTTCATTAATATGAATATGTTAAAAAATATAACTTTTGAGCTTCCTTCATTCACCGATGTAAGTTTAGCAGTATTAGCAAAAATTAAACTAAATAATTATTCAGAACCAATTATTATTAAGAAATATTATAAAGTAGATTTTCAATATCTTACCGTACCTGTTTATAGGGGAAAGGATTTTTTTATGAAAAATTTAACAGAACAACTATGTTGTTTCCCATTGTCAGAGTATTATCAATGCGAAATAAAGAAAACACTTAGTACCCCTTCAACTTCATCTTATACAGCTAGTGAGATCTTATTGGTTCCTAATTTTATTGGTAATCCAAATTTTTTAGCTATTGGAGGTCAACCATATCCTACATTAGGAAACACAATAATTAGTTATCCTCCTGTTGTTTTCGATTGTTATTCAGTATTAAAATCTACAAAAAATAGTTTAATTTCTGATACTTCAGCTTGTTCTTTATTGCAATCTGAAATTATTGTTAATCTTTCACCAAATCCAACTAGTGGGTATTTTGAAATTTCAAGTAATGAAGAAATATGTTCTATTGAAATTATCAATTCAATTGGAAACGTTATTAGGCACGACGCAAATATTTATTCCAAGAAATTATCATTAGATGTTTCTGATTTAAAGAATGGTATATATTTCTTAAGAATAAAGTTAAATTCTGAACAAGTTGTGAAAAAACTAATCAAAACATATTAACTTAACATAAGCCATCATTCATTTGCTATTAATGAATGATGGCCTCTTTTAAAACCATAATTATGAAGAGAACTTATTTGCTTGTAACCTTTGGACTGTTGGAAAACAATAAATAGTAATTTCACCTATGGATCGTTAAGCGAAGAAAATGCACATCACTTAATAATAATTTAAAGGAATAAAACTATATCTTAATCAATTGATAAAGATTAGATATTGCCGTAAGGATAAAACGTTCTTAATATACCTTTTTCCACATATCTAAATCTCAAAATCAGCCCCGTCTTTGGTGTCTTTTACGGTAATGCCCAGTGATGTCAGCTGGTTGCGAATGCTGTCGGAGGCGGCATAATCCTTCCTGGCTTTGGCTTCCTGGCGTTGCTGCAACAAAATGCGGATGACATTCCCCAGTAATTCACGTTCGCCTGATTGTGGGGTTTCTTCGGGAACCAGCCCCAGTAAATCGCAGGTGAAGGTTTGCATGAAATCCTTAAGCAATTCCAGGTCCTGCGCATTGATGCCGGCCTTTCCGTCCTTCACCGAATTGATCATCCGCACCCCTTCGAACAACTGGCCCAGTAAAACCGGGCAGTTCAAATCGTCGTTCATGGCCGCGTAGGCATTATCGCGCAAGGTTATGACATCAACCGTTGAACTGGCCGAAGCCTTAAGCTTCGGTAGCAGCGCAATCCCTTTCATCAACCGCGAAAACCCCTGTTCTGCAGCTTTCAGCGCTTCATTCGAAAAATCGAGCGTACTGGAATAATGGGCCTGTAATATGTAAAAGCGTATGGTCATGGGCGAAAATGCCTTTTCCAGTAAAGGATTTGAACCGGCGAACAATTCTTCCAGGGTAATAAAATTGTTCTTGGAACGTGCCATTTTCTGCCCGTTGATGGTGATCATGTTGTTGTGTATCCAGTAACGTACAAAAGATTTTCCGGTGGTTACCGTCGACTGGGCAATTTCACATTCGTGATGCGGAAAAATCAGGTCCATGCCCCCGCCATGAATATCAAACTGGTCGCCCAGGTACTTCATGCCCATGACAGAACACTCGAGATGCCACCCCGGAAAACCCTCGCTCCATTCCGATGGCCAATGCATGAGGTGTGTAGGTTCAGCTTTCTTCCATAAGGCAAAATCCAGTGGAAAGCGCTTTTCATCCTGTCCCTCCAACGCCCGGGTATTGCTAAGCATATCATCGATATTACGCCCCGAAAGCTTTCCGTAACCATAAGTTTCATGGTATTTTTGCAGGTCAAAGTATACCGAGCCGTTTACCTCATAAGCAAAACCCTTGTCGAGTATGCCTTTCACCATTTGCTGCTGCTCAATAATATGACCCGAAGCATGGGGTTCAATGCTGGGCGGTACAGTACCCAGCTTGTCCATGTAAAAATGATAGCGGTTAATATAATGCTGCACCACTTCCATGGGCTCGAGCCGTTCCAAACGGGCTCTTTTTTGAATCTTATCCTCTCCCGTACCGGCTGCTTCGTCCTCCAGGTGCCCTACATCGGTAATATTGCGTACATACCTCACTTTGTACCCCAGGTGTTTCAGGTAACGGAATAACACATCAAAAGTGATGGCCGGCCGTGCATGACCTAAATGGGGATCGCTGTATACCGTGGGACCGCAAACATACAAACCTACGTTGGGCGGGTTTAGGGGTTCAAATTTTTCTTTGCTGCGTGTAAGGGTATTGTTTAAATAAAGTTCCTGTGACATAATGCATTAAATGATTCATAAACAAGCCATAAAGGTAATCATTTACAACAGAGATACAATACCTGTTGTGTACTGAAAATAATCCATTCCCCTGTTCCGCAGGACATTTTTTAATCAGCTTCTTTGAAACGCTCATCATATGTAGCCCGCCACTCGTCATAATTCTGTAACCCTTGGCATTCCAAATGAATTCGAATGCCTACCTTTGTTGCATGAAAACCTAAATATTTTCTCAAATGGACCAGACAGATAAAAGCAAAAAGAAAAACCGTTATCTTCCTTTAATCTGGCTGTTCGGTCTCGGTCTTGCCGGTGGATTAGTCACCCTGGGCTTATTATTGGCAAAAAAGAACCAACAGCTTACGGCTATGGAACAGGAATTAACGCAGGTAACTTCATCGTTGGAAAACGATAAGCTCACCCTGCGCGAAGCGCTTGAAAAAACAAACAACAACTACAGCCTGCTGCAATCGGAAAATGAAAAACTCGGTGCAGGCATGAACGATTTGAAAACCAGGAACCGCACGCTGTACAACAAAATTCAGGGCCTGACCGCAAATGAAAAAAAGTGCCAGGACGATTACGCCTCCCTGATGAGTACCGTGAATACCCTTCGTGACGAAAACAGCGGACTGAAATCCGATTTGGCCAGGGAACAGCTCGCCAGTGAACAACTTAAGCGGCAACTGGCTGAAAATGACTCCCTGCTGGCTTACAACGACGAAGTGATTACCCGTCAACAGCACAAGTTGCTGGATGATTCACTCACGTACAAAGCCACCATCGATACCATGATCTTAGAGAACACCTCGAGGTTCATTAACATCACTGAATTAAACAGTGCTTACGGCTTGCAGGTCCGCAGTGTTCCTTATGCGCATTACTTCTACGGCTTAACCAATGTGAGCGGCTTATATGTAAACAAACACTTCATCAGTGGCATCGGGCTGGGTATTCTCAAATACGACGAGGGTCTTACGGTTCCGTTGTACCTCGATTTCAGGTACCATTTTACCAAAAGGAATTTTACCCCGTATCTTTATGCCGATGGCGGTTTGGTATTTCAGCTCGACGATATGGATGAACCTATGTTATTCATAAACCCGGGCGTTGGCGTATACAAAACCATCAGTGATAAATTTGCGCTAAACTTCGGCGCCGGACTTTTCATTCAGCGCGATGTAATGGCCAAAGCTTCGTTTGTGAATTTTAAACTGGGCCTGATATACATTAAGGGAGGACAGTAAGAACTGCCAGAGGTTGTTTATTAAGAGGCTGTGTAAAAAGTTTTCCCGCGCCATTGCGAGAGGCCACCCCTAAAAACGTGGCATAATGCAAAAATGAAAACAATATGTCATTGGTAGGGAGGTACGACCGAAGCAACCGGAGCGAAGCGGAGCTCAACGAAGTTAATCTGCTTATTTGCAATAGATTGCTTCACTACGTTCGCAATGACGGCGTCGATTATCGGACTTTTTAGACAGGCTCAGCATTTAGAGCAGACATTCAGTACAATGCGCTAGGCGTAGTTTTAAACTACGCCTATCTTTTAGACAATCACCTTATCCCCGAATTATCTTTTTACTTCACAACGAGGCTCAAAAACTCAATCCTACCGTGAAATTTACACCCGGCACCGGGGTTTTGTCTTTGTTGTCATTCGCGTTACCCAGGTATTCGTCGGTAAGTTCTTTTTCATCGGGATCCCAGTAACGCAGTTTTGCAAAGCCCGGATTGAATTCAATCCCCAGCATAAGGATACTATACCTTACATTTAGCCCAACAGAATACCTGATGCCCATGAAACCCAGGTAGACTTCATCGTCAAAAAGCTCACTGTTATAGTACATCAGGCCACCGGCCACCCATACCGGATTTATTTTGGCATAGGCGTCAAAAACCAGTCGTTGCACGGGACAAAAAGAAAACGAAGGGCCAACCTTTGAACCGAGATAGATAAAATTCTCACTTGCATCTTCTTCCTGAAGGCCAAATCGGTGATAGTTCACTGACAGATAATCGACATTGATACCTATGCGCATACCAGGCGCCAGCTTTATGCTGTTTAGCATGAAAATACTGCCTGCCTCAAAAATGCCGCCAATTCGTTTAGCATCATCGTTCCAGTCGTCTTTACCGTCCAGTCCAAAATATTTCCACGAAGGAATCGAAAATCCCAACCGGAAATAAGTTTGCTTTTTAAGATCGCCGCCCTGCGGAAAAGCTACGATTCCCGCAGCCAGCAACATCATCATCAAAGTTAATTTTTTCATATCAGCCCAGGTGTTTGGTTTATAGTATAAAAACATTTTTACGTGTCAAAATAGGTTCGGTCTTCATGAACCGGAAACAAAACCGGATTTGTTACTATACGTCATTGCGCCCGACAGGTTTAATCCTAAGGCATCTTTTACACAGGAAACCCGCTTATTTAAAATTTATCTAAATAAAATAAAATCCTGGTCAATGCCTTTATATTGTGCCGGTTAGATCATTTTTCTACCGGAGCGTATGAATTGTTTAAAATTATTATTCACCTGAAGCGCAAAAGGTTTTGGCATATTTGGACAATATTTTTAATATTGCCTGCCTTATGGGACCTGATCGGATTGGTAACTGAAATACACTTTTATACTATATGAAATCTAAAGCTGTTAACCAGGTGGCTGGTGTTCAACAAAGCACCTCCGGAAATTTTATGAAGATGCTGACTGCATATGTTCTTCTTGCTTTGCTGATGATTACCTGCCGGCCTGAGCAGGCGAATCAGTTTGTCGACATCACTTCACCCGCCGGTGAAAAGAAAATCGACAGCCTGTTAGCGCTGATGACCCTGGAGGAAAAAGTCAATATGCTTTGTGGAAACGGACTTTTTACTTCGCCTGGTGTAGAAAGGCTTGGCATCGGCGATTTGCAGTATACCGACGGGCCCTTTGGCATCCGCGAGGAACTGGGCAAAAAATCGTGGGCGCCCCTGGGGCTGACCACTGACTCTGCCACTTTTTTCCCCACAGGTTCAGCCCTGGCTGCTACATGGAGCGAAGAGCTTGCCTGGCAGTATGGAAATGCCATGGGTGAGGAAGCAAAAACACGGGGCAAAGATATTTTACTGGGGCCTGCCATAAACATTACCCGTACCCCCATTAACGGTCGCACCTACGAATATATGAGCGAAGATCCCCTGCTTAATTCACGGCTTGCCGTGGGTTATGTTAAAGGTGTTCAGCACGCCGGGGTGGTTTCATGCATAAAACACTATGCCGCCAACAACCAGGAGACTTTTCGCGGATCGGTTGACGTACGCATGGACGAGCGTACGTTGCGGGAGATTTACCTCCCGGCCTTCAAAGCGGCAGTAACTGAAGGAGGCGCATACGCTGTGATGGCTGCCTATAATAAATTCAGGGGCGATTACTGTGCCGAAAACGATTACCTGCTCAACCAGGTATTGAAAACCGAATGGCAGTTCAAAGGCATGGTAATGTCCGACTGGGGCGGTACCCACAGCACGGTTAAATCGGCGCTCAACGGACTTGAAGTGGAAATGGGAAGTGCCAGGTTTTTCACCCAGACCATGGTTGATTCTGTCAAAAACGGCCTGATCCCCGAAGCAGTGATAGACGACAAAATCAGGCGAATTCTCAGGGCTTATTTCTTCAGCAAACGTACGCCCTTTCCTCCCGTGGACAGCGAGGTTTCCACGCCCGCGCACAACCAGACCGCTTACGATGTGGCAGCACAAAGCATCGTATTGCTGAAAAATATCAAAAAAACCCTGCCATTAAATACCCAAAACTATAAACACATAGTGGTAATAGGTGAAAACGCTGTGCAGACCCATGCACAGGGAGGCTTTGGGGCTGGTGTAAAAACCCGTTACGAAGTCACTCCCCTCGAAGGCCTTAAAAACCGGCTGGGCAGTGATATCAACATTGAATATGTTCCGGGGTACAAAGCCAGCTATATTATGGGTAAGCCTTTCGGAAAATTTCCGGCTTACGAAACCGACCGTAAATTGCTGGATGAGGCTGTAAAAGCTGCTTCTGAAGCTGAAGCCACACTGTTATTCGTGGGCAACAACCGTGAAGTGGAAACCGAAAATGCCGACCGGATAAGCTTACAACTGCCATTCGGGCAAGATGAACTGGTTAAAGCCGTTTGCAAAGCCAACCCCCATACCATTGTCGTGATAGTGGCCGGAGCCCCTGTTAACATGCATGTTATCGACTCCTGTGCTTCCACTGTTTTGTGGTCGTGGTTCAATGGTTCGCAGGGTGGAAATGCCCTGGCCGATGTTATCCTTGGCAAGGTTAATCCATCGGGTAAACTTCCCTTTACCATTCCGGTAAAACTTTCTGATTCACCGGCCCATGCACTGGGAACTTTTCCCGGAAAAGACAGCGCTTCCTATTCCGAAGGCATCCTGGTTGGCTACCGCTGGTACGATACCAAACAAATCAGCCCCAAGTATCCGTTCGGATATGGTTTGTCCTATACCGATTTTGCCTATAGCAACCTGCAAACCGATAAAGAAAGCTACCGGCACAGCGATGTGATCAGCCTTTCGCTAACCGTTAAAAACACCGGGAATACCGATGGCTACGAAACTGTTCAGCTTTATGCAAGTGAAACCGCATCGAAGGTGATGAAGCCCGTTCGTGAGTTAAAAGCCTTCAAAAAAGTCATGATCCCCACTGGTGAAGCGGTAACGGTTAACCTGGAACTACCGGTTTCGGACCTGGCATGGTTCAACGAACAAACCATGACATGGGAGGTTAATCCCGGCAAGTATCTGCTGGCAGCAGGATCATCGTCGGGAGATATCCGGAAAGTTGTTGAAGTTGCTGTTAAATAATGTATTAAACAGCAACCAGCTCTTTCATTTCCGGGAATTTTTTACGAATAGCCTGCTCGATACCGGACCGCAGGGTCATCACACTAAACGGACAGCCGTCGCAGGCGCCTGTAAGTCTTACCTTTACAGTATTGTCATCGGTAAGTTCCACCAGTTCAACATCTCCTCCGTCTGCATGCAGGTAAGGTCGCACCAGGTTGATGGCTTCATTTATTTTAGCCAGATTTACTTCGTGGTTTTCGCTCATAACGTAAAAAATTAATGTGCAAAATCGCGACGGGTTTTGGTAATTTCCACCACTTTGGTTGGTTCCATGGTGGTGTTACGCTTCATCAACTGAATTACCAGGTTGTCGCATATGGTTTTGAAAGATTCGCTTACAGGGCCCTTCGACAATACAGCAGGTTCGCCATTGTCTCCACCTTCGCGGATACCTTGCACAAGCGGTATCTGCCCCAGGAGGGCAATGTTTTGCTCAGCAGCCAGTTTGCTGCAGCCGTCTTTGCCAAATATATAGTATTTGTTTTCGGGTAATTCGGCCGGTGTAAACCAGGCCATGTTCTCGATGAGTCCAAGTACCGGAACATTCACACCCGGGGCCCGGAACATATTAATGCCTTTAATGGCATCGGCCAGGGCCACATCCTGTGGAGTACTTACAATAACCGCACCGGTAACCGGAACACTCTGCACCAGGGTAAGATGAATATCACTGGTGCCCGGAGGCAGATCAATAAACATATAATCAAGTTCGCCCCATTCGGCGTCTCCCATCAATTGCTGAAAAGCCCCCGATGCCATTGGTCCCCGCCATATGGTGGCTTCGTTGGGATTAACAAAAAACCCAATGGATAAGGTTTTTACGCCGTATCTTTCAACAGGTACAATGATGTCTTTTCCATTCACCTTGTTCACCATGGGATTGGCGAATTCCGCCTTCAACATTTTAGGCACCGAAGGCCCGAAAATATCAGCATCAATTAATCCAACCCTGGCCCCTGTGGCGGCAAATGCAACGGCCAGGTTAACTGCAACGGTGGATTTACCCACGCCACCCTTACCTGAGGCAATGGCGATGATGTTTTTCACCTCGGGCAGGTATTGCGGTTTGGCAGAAACGGGTTTAACCGCCGGTGTGCTTATTTCAACTGACACCACAACCGCTTCCCCGAATGCGTCATGAAGCATCTGCTCACAAGCCCTCTTCAGCGATGATTTTAACGGGTCGTTTACCGTTTTAAATTCCAGGGTCAGGTTTACCTGGTTACCGGTTACAGCAAGACCATTCACCAGGTTTAGTGTAACTATGTCTTTGCCGGAAGCCGGGTGTATTACCTTGCGTAATACTTCCAATACCTGTTGTTCGGATAAATTCATGGATACGTTCACTTATTGTGGTAACAGCGGCAAAGGTAGCACTCTTTTCAGCAAAAATCATTACTATTTAGAATAATTCTTTATAAGGGTCCCAGAACAGCTCCTCGAAATCCACCACGCGGTCGTCTTCCACCCTTACGCCTTCGCTCTCCAATAATTCCTGCATCATGCGCGGATGTCTGAAATGGTTTTTCCCGGTTAACAAACCGTTGCGGTTGATAACCCTGTGGGCTGGTATGGCTTCGGAATAACTGTGTGACGCATTCATTGCCCAACCTACCATGCGTGATGCCTGGGGAGATCCCGTGAAACGTGCTATGGCGCCGTACGTAGTTACCCTTCCCGGCGGTATTTGTTTAACCACCTCGTATACCCGCAGGAAAAAATGTTCATTACCCGATCTCTTCTTCAGGCTCATCAAGTGTGGTTTTATGGGGTAATTCAAAACACAGGTATTTAATGGTCATTTCCTGTGCAAGAAATTGTTGCTCATAATAGGTTTGGATTTCCTTAACTGCCCCGTCCAGATCTGAATGATAGAGATCATCGGTATTGTAATGCACCGTAAAACTATTGATCCGGGCCAGTTCGAGCGTATAGTCATACAGAACAGGATTATCGGTTTTCAAATGTACCAGCCCGTTGTTTTTCAGGAAACGCATGTACTGAAGCAGAAATCGGGGGGAGGTCAGCCGTTTTCTCCTTTTTTTAAGCTGGGGATCGGGGAAGGTGATCCAAAGTTCGTCTGCTTCGTCGGTATCAAAAAATGAATTGATTTGCTCAATATGGGTGCGTAAAAACATCACGTTTGGAATGTTTTCTTCGAGCGCCGTGCGTGCTCCGCGCCATATACGTGCTCCTTTGATATCAACACCGATAAAATTCTTTGTTTGAAACCTCCTGGCCAATCCCAGGGTGTATTCCCCCTTTCCACAGCCAAGCTCAAGCACCAGCGGATGCTGGTTTCCAAAGGCCTTAGACTTCCAACGTCCTTTCAGGTGATGGTCGTGTTGAAATATCTCGTCAAATGGCGGCTGAATAACATTGACAAATGTTTCCATTTCAGCAAACCGCTGCATTTTTTTCTTGGTCATGTGGTTGGGAAAAATGTAAAAGTATTTTTTCAGCGGGTTTTTGAGGCCTTTTCCACCCGTAATCCCATATGGGTAATGTACTTCACCTCTTTAATCCACATCGCCTGCTCTATATCAAAACGGTAAATACCCCTGCCGGGAAACCTGATATTGGTCCGGTAGGGATACTGAAGGGTAAACACCGTGGCAGCACCCTTGCCCAGCCATTTTCCACCTGCATCAGCCAGCTGAATTTCAACGGTATCGCGAACCATGTTGCCGTTGGGAGCGTGGGTGGTCACAAACAAATAAAGGTTGCTGTACTCGTACTGCCCGGTATTGCGCACCAGCAGATGCACATTATGCGGCGAAGCCGTGTCGGTTATGCTTACATTAAAATGCATAAGATCGTGACTGTTCCACGAATTCCCCTGAACCGGCGTGTATTGTTCAAAGACTTTTTGTCTGTCGCACGATGCAAAGATCATGCATGCCCCTATGATCAGGCACCATGTTTTAATCATATCAGCGGCGTTGTTTATTGTGGTGTTGGGGTTTATTCCGGTGTTGTTTCTTATTCGGTTTTTGCGACGGACGGTCTTCAAACCGGGTTAAAATCTTTTCGTCAACCGCATTTTTGTACTGGTAATCTATAATGGGTGCCAGTTCACTGCTTTCTACCCCTTCGAGCTTTTTTACCTTTTCGCCTCTTTTGTTTTTTTCAATCACTTCAATGACCTGGTCAACCGAAAGGCAAACAATTTCTGCCGGCATTTCCCTTTTATAGGAATACCACATCAGTCGCTTGAATACATCCGTTTTCTGGTGAAACGCCTGTCCCTGCTCTGTTTCCAGGGGTATGGAAGTATTCGGGAAGTCTTTTTGGGCATCGAGATACGAGGCCAGCTCATAATTCAGGCAGCATTTCAGCTTTCCACACTGCCCGGCAAGTTTCTGCGGGTTGAGCGATACTTCCTGGTAACGTGCTGCATTGGTGGTTACCGAAACAAAACTGGTTATCCAGGTGGAACAACACAACTCGCGGCCGCAGGATCCTATGCCACCTATACGTCCTGCCTCCTGCCTGGCGCCAATCTGCTTCATCTCGATCCGCACCCTCAGTTGTTCGGCCAATACCTTAATGAGTTCCCTGAAGTCAACCCTGTCGTCGGCAATATAATAGAAAATGGCCTTGGTACCGTCGCCCTGGTATTCCACATCGCCGATTTTCATCTCGAGTTTCAGATCCTGGGCTATTTTGCGCGACTTGATCATGGTTGGGAACTCCAGCGTCATGGATTCATTCCATTTATCGATGTCGGCCGGTTTTGCTTTACGGTATACTTTTTTAAATTCGGTGCCTTCCAGGGGAATATTGTTACGTTTCAGCTGAAATGGAACGAGTTCGCCCACCAGCGAAACAATTCCGATATCGTGACCCGGAGAAGCCTCCACCGCCACCACGTCTCCTTTTTTCAGTTTCAGCTCGTTCACATTCCGGTAAAAGCCTTTCCGCGTGTTTTTAAACCGTACTTCAACAATATCGGTGTGCTGACAGGTTTCAGGTATATCATTGAGCCAATCGTAAGTATCAAGTTTATTGCCGCCCATATCAACAGCTGAAACCGATTCGGCAGCATCTTTTATCAATTTATGGCATCCACGACCATGGCAATCGTTGGTCATTATCTTTCGTTTTAATTTCGATCAGGGACAAAAGTAAAAAATTAATTGGTTGAAAACGCTTAAAATCATGCATTAACTTTTACAGCGCTACGGGGTTATGGTCCATGTTGGCTCCCAGTCCCAGTTAGCCCTGAGCGATTCCGGCTGCCCCGAAAGGTACACCTTTTCGGGTTGAATGTGTTTCAGGTAATGCCCGGTATCCCATACACCATTGTCGTTGCTGTCGATTATCCCCTTAAAGCTATAATTTCCGGGCGGAAGGTAGTCAAAGGTAATCAGCCCGTCTTCATAAGCCTTCCTGGCTGCAACCACACTGCCTTTGACATCCACCACCTGAACAATGGCAGGATAGGTGTAGCAACTGAAATTCAGCAATATCCGTCCGTAATACTCCGTCTTTTGTGATACAAAATCGATAATGATGGTATCACTGGCCAGTCCATAAATATCGCTTGCTGTATTTGGCTTCAGGAATAACCTGTACTGCGTTTCGGGTTCCCATTTGCTTTCGATGTAAAACCTCCGGTGCATAAGCGAATCGGCTAAACAGCGAAACGGCTGTTTAACATAAAGGGTGTCAACCTTCTTCAGCAATTCCACCGAATCGGGAATGATTTTTTCAATGGGCCGGGAAGCCGTAAGATATACCCGTTTGTTAAGGTCGAGCGTTCCCCGGTTCGCAACACTGCTGTTTAGTGCCAGCGATACTTTTTGTGGTGTTTCTGCCTCTTTCGGAGGCCTCCGTCTTGAGGCTTCCCTGCCCCCATCACCTTTCGCCTGCTGATACCGCAGGGTAACCGTGTCGGTTTTGGCCGTCAACATTCCAGCCGAATCAGTGGTGAGATAATCGAGCTTAAAAACCAACGTGTCCTTTTTGGTGATCAGGGTATCTTTTATCCAATAAGTCAGCGTGTCCATCTTTTTGGAGAACTCTTCGAGATACCAGTCTTCACCGGGCCCAAAGCTTAAAGGAATAATTTTCAATGAATCGTAAAGCGGCCTGCTGAAAGTAAAAGTGAGCTGCTCGGGACGATTTCTTTCGCGGTTTACCAGAAATACTTTTTCGTTTTCTTCCAGGAAGTAGTACATCGACAGATTCAGGGCATTCAGCGTTTTGCCCGGAGCTATTATGGTGTCGGATTCAAAACGCGGTTTATTCTGCCTGACAGCCCTGAGCGACTCATCTGCCGGCGTGATAATTTTTAAGGTGTCCTTGATAAAGCTTTGTTTCACAACGTTTCCGGCATTGATTACCAAAAGGGAATCGAGAAAAGCAATTTCCTCCACCCCGGGGTCATACCGTTTGTTGTTGTTTCTGTCCTTGATAGCCGCTATCCTGAAGGTATCGGGATTAATATTATTCACCGCAAACAGGCCATCCTTATTTGCCCGTCCGTAGTAGCGGGGCATGTACAACAATGGAGCAGAATCTGCCGGGGATTCGTAAAGCATAATAAAAATCCCGGTCTCCGCATCGGCTTTCAGGTCAAAAGCATTCACCACTTTTCCCGTAACCGATAACGAATCAATAACATCACCGGTGGCAAATATAAATTCGAAATCGGGCAGCAGGTTCTCTTCGTTTAAATCGCACAGCGAATTACCAAAGTTCAAGGTATAGGTGGTTTGCGGCAATAGCTCTTCCTCAAAGGTTACCCTGATGGTTTTTTCCCTGACCCTAATTAATGGCGGCTTTTCCATGGGCGGTGAAATCAGGATTTCCTTTGCCTGGTTTTTTAGTTTCAGGTATTCATCAAAAGTTATATCGATCCTGTCGCCATCGAAACCGGTCGAACGGTTGGCAGGCGTACTGCTAATATAAGAAGGCGGATATACGTCTTTTATTCCCCCGGTCGGACTCCCAAGCTTGGCACATCCCTGAAAGCCAAGTAAAATAAGTCCGGCAATATATAGTCTGATTCTCATGGTCATTAATCGCTCCGCAAATATAAACAACATATGCGTTGCCTTATAGGTAGTTTTCTTAGATTTGCATAAATATATCGTTCGTCCTATGACAATTAATTATATTCTCTGGGAGGTATTGCCTCAGTTGGTTGATTTCGGAAAATTCGAAATCAGGTATTACAGTTTGTTATTTGCCCTGGGTTTTGTGCTGGGTTATATCATCCTGCTGAACGTTTTTAAAAAGCAGGGACTTACGGCAGAACTACTGGATAAGTTAACCATTTATATGGTAATCAGCACCATTATAGGCGCCCGGGTGGGTCATTGTCTTTTTTACGAATTCGATTACTATATTCAGCATCCGCTTGAAATTATTCTGCCATGGAAAGGTACCCTTGGCGAAGATTTTGAATTTACCGGCTTTCAGGGTTTGGCCAGTCATGGGGCAGCCATTGGTATCCTTCTCGGCATATGGCTATTTGCACGTAAAACCAAATCGTCTTACCTGTGGACCATGGACATGATTGTTATCGTCACCGCGCTTGCCGGGGCCTGTATCCGTACAGGTAACCTGATGAATTCCGAGATCTATGGCCGGCCCACCCAAAGCCATTACGGTATGGTTTTTACCAACGACCTCACCCGTGTGCTTACCTACAAATACGACGGCTTTATCGACAAGGTGAGCTACAGCAAGGATAAAACCACCGAATGGCCGGCTACAGAAGGCGTACCACTAACAATGGACATCCGGTTTTCAAAAAAAATCAAAGACCAAAACCAGCTTCGACATTTTGGGGATCAACTGCTTGTAACCGACTTTGCCCGGTATTCGTTCGACAACAACGTATTTTTACCCGGTGGCGACTCGCTTCGTTATCACCTCGAACGCAGGGACCGGCAATACCATATGACTGCACAGATTGGCGGCCGGCCCCGTCATCCTACTCAAATATATGAAGCGGCAAGCTATCTGCTGATTTTCTTTTTATTGCTCTTTATTTTCTACCGGCTCGATAAGCGGTTGAAAAACGGGTTTATTTTTGGCGTATTTCTTACCCTGTTGTTCCTGGCCCGGTTTTTTATTGAATTTATCAAGGAAAATCAGGAAGCTTTTGAGGATACCATGACATTAAACATGGGCCAATGGTTGAGCATTCCATTTGTGCTGGCCGGTTTGGTATTGATATACCTGAAATGGCCCGGAAAACCAATAGAAACGTGAACCACTCACATGATCACCGCCACCACAATCATTTACCCGCAAATACTTCGGGGAAAAGACTGTTGTGGTCCACCTTCCTGAACCTTTTTATTTCTGTTGCCGAAATAATCGGCGGATTGGTTTCCAACAGCCTTGCCCTTATTTCGGATGCCCTGCATAACCTGGGCGATACATCGGCTCTTTTTATTGCCTATCTGGCCAATATCATCAGCCGGAAAAAATACAGCCACAAAAAAACATTCGGCTACAAACGGGTTGAAATACTGGCCGCGCTGTTCAATGCGCTTATCCTGCTGGTCATTATTGTCTACCTTTTTATCGAAGCATACAAACGCATTGGCAATCCCCAACCCGTTAAAGGATTAATAATGTTTGCGGTGGCCGTTGTGGGATTGCTTGCCAACCTTATTTCGGTTGTTCTCCTCAAAAAACATTCGGGTGAAAATCTAAACATAAGGGCCGCATACCTGCACCTGTTGGGCGATACCATTTCCTCCGTAATTGTAATCGTCTCGGCTGTACTGATTCACTTTTTCAGCATTTACTGGATTGATCCGCTGGTGACCATTTTGCTGGGCATTTACCTGTTGAAGGAAACCTTTTCCATCATCAGGGAAACCCTGGATATCCTCATGCAATCAACTCCTCCTGGACTTGACCTTACCCAAATAAAAGCAGAACTCGAATTGCTGCCCGAAATTGACAATATTCATCACGTACATGCCTGGAATCTTAACGATCAGGAAATTCATTTCGAATGTCATATCGACCTCAACACCGATATCCGCATCAGCGAAACCGGAAATATCAAAACCCAAATTAATGATATTCTGGTAAACAAATTTGCAATCACCCATGTTACTATACAGTACGAATATAACTGCTGTAACGACAAAGACTTGATTCACAATAACTGATATATTAATACAGGACATGGAAGCGAAAACAGTAATGGTAAGGGGGATGAATTGCAATCATTGCAAAATCAATGTTGAAAATGGTTTGCTTAAAATCAGCGGCATTGATAAGGTAATGGCGGATATTGTCCATGGAAGGGTCATCATTAGCGGGAGCCATATAAACCTCGACCAGGTAAAAAGCGCCATTGAAGACCTGGGGTATGCTTATGGTGGGACAGCGGAATAAAGGTGTATTTTTATCCCGAAAAACATCTCCCGTTGATAGAGTTTTTATAAGGGTTTTGTATATTTGCAGGCTCTATTAATGATCAAGTTGTTCGATTAATCTAAACTTTATTTTAATGTACAAGATAGTTTTGTTGCGGCATGGTGAAAGTACCTGGAACAAGGAAAACCGCTTTACCGGGTGGACCGATGTGGATCTCAGTGAGAAAGGCATGGAAGAAGCGCGGAATGCCGGTAAGGTTATGAAAGAAGCCGGTTACGAATTCGACGTGGCATATGTTTCGGTGCTGAAACGTGCCATGAGAACCTTGTGGCTTGCCCTCGAAGAAATGGATCAGCTGTGGATACCCTGGATCAAAACATGGCGTCTTAACGAAAGGCATTATGGTGCCTTGCAGGGATTGAACAAGGCCGAAACAGCTGCCTTGCACGGTGAAGAAAAGGTAAAAATCTGGCGACGCAGCTACGATGTCCCCCCTCCCCCGCTCGAAAGATCTGATCCAAGGTACCCGGGCAATCATCCGGCCTATAAAAGCCTGCCCGCCAAGGATATCCCAACTACCGAATGTCTCAAGGACACTGTTGACCGTTTTCTGCCTTACTGGCACGAAACCATTGTTCCGGCGGTCAAATCGGGCAAGCGCGTACTCATTGCCGCCCACGGCAACAGCCTCAGGGCGCTGGTGAAATACCTCGATAACATGACCGAGGAAGAGGTAATTGAACTGAACATACCCACCGGCACACCGCTGGTTTATGAACTGAACAATGAATTGAAACCATTGCGTCATTATTACCTCGGCGATCAGGAAGCCATAAAAAAAGCCATGGATTCTGTTGCCAACCAGGGCAAGGCCAAGTAATTGTCCGAGTAAATTTAGCATAAAGCGGCTGTGTAAAAAGGCCGATAATCAAAGCCGTCATTGCGAACGAAGTGAAGCAATCTGCTAATATACAAATAGATTGCTTCAGTCGTACCTCCTTCGCAATGACGGTTTCGGCCTTTTTACACAGCCGCTTTTTTTAGATTACTATTTCCAATAAGTAAACGGCAGCATTATAAAGGCAGTGGAAATAGATACTATACCAGATGGTTCTGTAACGAAAACGCAGGTAGCCAAGCACCAATCCAATAAAAAACAACCATATTACAGAAAAAAAAGAAAAATGTACAAACGAAAAAAGGATGGCGGTAATCAGGATCACCATCTTGGGCGTGGTAAACCGCAGTAAATTATTAAATAAAACGCCCCGGAATAACATTTCTTCGAAAAACCCCGGTAGTACGGAAACAAAGAAAAGACCAACCGGCAGGTGTTGTGACGATATTGTCTGATAACAAACATAATAGTCCACCGTTTCCAGCTTTAGCATATTGTTGATAACATCGGCAAGCATAATGACAATCAACGCCAGACTCACAGCAAAAACTGAGAGGATCAGTAAAGGTTTCAACCTGATGTTCCATTTAAAGAGCCTGAAGAAATTTCGCAGGTCAAACAAAACAAAAACCACTATTATCAGTAAAAGCAAACTGTTAAATACTATCTCATGTGTCAGCAGGTCAATTCCGGAAGCCTCTTGCAGCGACAGAATGATGACGATCACTACACTGAGAAACAACAGTATGGTTTGCACAAAATATTTCTTATTGGCATCGGCATAGTCAATGCGGGCCCCCTGCAATTGCCGGCCACAACCTATGCAAAAATTTGCATTTGGCAGGTTATCCTTACCGCAATTGGCACATTGCATATCGGCTAGGCATGGTTAATCTTGTATTTATAAGCGCCGTAAGATGCTTTGATAAAGGCGACAATGAAAATTATCTTGAAGATGATCCCTTGTAAAAAGGTCATCGGATCTACAATGCCATTCAGCAAAATGATCGAAAAATAGATCAGGGCGCCTGTAAAAATCGCAGCAAAAGCCTTGTTTGCAGCCCAAAAACCCAAACCGGCATATATTACCGCCAGTATCAGGTTAATTCCAAGCAATGCTGTATTCTCCGATTGGGCAAAAACTATTACTGCCGAAAGGGCTGTAAATCCGGCTAAAATAAACAAAACAAGGCGGGCTTGTCCAACTTTGGCCCTGACGTTATCTTCGTCAAGTTTATGGAGCGCATACTGACTGCTGAACGATTGTTGTTCTTCAGTTGTTCCCTGTAAAGGGTAACCGCACTTTGCACAAAAGTGGTCAGCATCATTGTACGGTTCGTGACAACAATAGCACCTTTGTGCTGAACTAAACTGGTTTTCCATGATTTGATATATTAACTGTTATTGATCCGATTCTCTATAACCCTTCTTTCCAGCGTAATTTATGCCATATCCCAACATTACAATTATACGTAAATCCTATTTCAGGTTACGTTTTTCCGGAAATAAGTAAAGCTAAAGTTATCAGGTATATGCAGAAACGCAAGCATACTGCCGGTAAGAACAATCGGCTCAAACCATGGTATTCGTCGTTTACCGGTAACAACGCTTATTTTACCGATTACTTGTTCGCCAGCTTGTTAACAATTGTTACATTTGTTTGCATTATCATTTCAGGAGGAAAAAAATCATGGAAAGAAAACCAAGAGAACAAAGTATTCGGGATCAAAGGCTATTGCTGGGCGTAGCCATTATTATTGTGGGACTTTTGCTAATGGCCAATAATTTTGGCTGGCTCGACTATGAGATCCGGAGGTATATTTTCCGTTGGGAAGTTGTTCTCATCGGACTCGGCATAATATTTATTGCCGGTCGTCACCACCGTTCCACCGGAATTGTGTTACTCGTTATTGGTGGTGTTTTTTATCTCCGTGAATTCCTGCACCTTGATTTTAATTTTTGGCAGATATTCTGGCCCGGAATGCTCATCCTGGCAGGTATCCTGGTTTTATTCCGACATGTCCTCGATAAGGATCCGGAACTCCAAAACCGCGTGCTTACAGGCGAACACTATATTGATGAGATAGCCGTATTTGGCGGTGGCGATCGCGTGGTAACCTCACAGGAGTTTAAAGGCGGAAAAATTACCACCATTTTCGGTGGCCTGAACTATAACATGCTGAAAGCCAAACTTGCACCAGGTGAAAATTATATTGATGTTTTCTGCCTTTTTGGCGGCATGAAATTAATCGTTCCCGAAAGCTGGCCGGTAAAAATCAGGGTGATGTCGCTTTTTGGAGGCTTCAGCGATAAACACAGGTACAGGATGACGGAAAATGATTCCAATGATCAGTCATCCCAATTAGTCATTAAGGGAATTGCCATATTTGGCGGTGGCGAAATAAAAAGCTTCTTCGACTAACATGACCCCTTGCGAGCCATGCAAAACCCTATACTGAACAACCGTAAAACATCATTCTATTACCTGGGTATCTGGGGTATAGTGGCATGTCTTCATGTATTCCTGCTTGTTTTTTCAGGCGACATATTCCTTACCACTGCCATTGCCGACTCGGTAATTGTCAACCTGTTGTTCTGTGCCATTGGCCTGGGTTTGTGGTTTCCCATTTTCTTCTCCCACAGTGAAAATGAAAAAATCTTCAGCACCATCATTAACAACCTGGTGGGCGGTATTGTCACCATCAGTTTATGGCTGGGTTTCAGCTATTTTATGCTGGTATCCATGTATCATAACGATCATGAATATATCGCTTTCCTGAAAAATTCATTGCCCTGGCGGGCCGGTATAGGTTTTCTTTATTACGAAGTGCTGATCCTGGTTTATCACCTGATCATCTTCCACAAAAACAACCAGGAAAATCAATTGAAGGAGTCAGAACTAAAAGCACTGGTCAAAGAATCGGAACTCAATTCACTTAAGTCGCAGATCAATCCGCACTTTCTTTTCAACAGCCTCAACTCAATCAGCTCCCTGACCATGATTGAACCTGCCAAAGCACAGGAAATGATCATCAAGCTATCGCTGTTTCTGCGTTATACCACGTCCAACAAAGATGAAAAACTAACATCCCTCGAAGAAGAAATGGGCAATATCAATCGCTACCTCGATATTGAAAAGATCCGGTTTGGCAAACGCCTGACCGTAAAACAACAGGTTCCCGAGCCCTGCCGAAAGCTGAAACTGCCGGGACTGATCCTCCAGCCTTTGGTTGAAAATGCCATAAAATATGGCGTTTACGAAAGTATCGATGAATCAGTTATCGAGATCAACTGTTCATGTAATTCCACCATGCTCAGCATCTGCATTTGCAACGAGTGGGATTCCGATTACCAGGTCAGCAAAGGGGAAGGCATCGGACTTAAGAACATCAAAAGCCGGCTCCGGCTGCTATACAACCGCGACGACCTGCTGCTGATCAGAAAAAATGAACACCTTTTTGAAGTAAATATTTTATTCCCGCAATCGTAAAATACCATGGAAGCATTTAAAGCCCTGATTATCGACGACGAGCAACTGGCCCGTGAGCTGATTAAAAACTACCTGAAAGACTTTTCCGGAATTCAACTGATAGGCGAATGTGAGAACGGCTTTGAAGGAGCAAAGCTCATTGCCGAATTAAAACCCGACCTGGTTTTTCTGGATATCCAAATGCCCAAACTGAATGGATTTGAAATGCTCGAACTGGTTGATGATCCCCCGGAAATCATATTCATTACCGCACACAACGATTTTGCCATCAAGGCATTTGAAATGAACGCCGTGGATTACCTGCTGAAGCCCTATTCAAAAGAACGACTGCTGGCAGCCATTGATAAAGCAACTGAAAGGCTTAAAGCCGGACAACAGAAAGATGAAACCATTCGTGAACTGATTCATCAACCGCTTACCGAAACACTCGAACGTATTGTTGTAAAATCGGGTTCTAAAATAAGGGTGATCCCGGTAGATAAAATTATTTACCTCGAAGCACAGGACGATTACATCATGATTTACACCGACGAGGGAAAACACCTCAAACAAGGCACCATGAAACATTATGAAGACCATCTCGACCATTCGGCGTTCATCAGGGTGCACCGTTCGTATATCGTCCGTGTTGACCAGGTAGTGCAGATTGAACCCTATACCAAAGAAACCTATATGCTGAAACTCAAAAACGGAACAACCCTCAAAGTAAGCCGGAACGGGTTGAAAAACCTCAGGGACAAGCTCGATTTCTGATGATTTCAGCCATACAGGTTAACGCCTGAATAAAGCGGCAAGCTTCAGCGCCAGATCAAGAAATACAATTCGGCCACTGGCATTGCGTTCAATATCTGCAATGGCTTTGTTCAGTTCACCGGTGAAGGCTATTACGTTGTTGCCGGTAACAAAGGGAGCAAAATTGGGTATGAATTCTTTTTCCTTCCCCGCCACAAAAACAATATCGCGTTGACTGAAATGCAGGGCAAGGCTTTCGCGGATCACCCGCAACCCGTATTCCAAAAACGATTTTTGTTTTTCACGGTTCAGGGTGGCCAGCTCTTCCGCATGCTTCACCAGCTCAGGGATACTGGACTTGAAACAACTACGCATCAGGTCCCTAAACCGGGTAAAGTTGTAGCTTTCATCCGCTGTTTCTTCAGCAATTTCAATGGCCCTGAGGAAGCTGCCATCAGCCAGCCTGGCAATCTCACCAGCCTCATCCCCGGAAAGGCTTTTTCGCTGCATTAACGCATCTTTCAAATCGACTTCGCTTATCCGCGGCACTTTAACCGAAAGACAACGCGAGCGGATAGTGGTAAGCAAGGCATCAGGATTTTCACTCACCAGCATGAAAACAGTAAGTGGTGGCGGTTCCTCGAGTAATTTCAACAACTTGTTGCTGGCCTGGTCGTTCATTTTTTCGGGCTGCCAGATAATTACCACCTTATAATCCGATTCAAATGCTTTAAGCGACATTTTAGCCGCCAACCGCTTGCTCTCCTCGGTGTTGATAACCCCCTGCCTGTTCTCCAGATCGATGTGGTTATACCATTGGGTAAGCCGTCCATAGGCATTGGCAGCAAGAAATGTCCGCCAATCGGCAATAAAATCATCACTGGTTACTCCGTCCTTATCTACCGAATGCGACCGGTTCACCGGAAAAACAAAATGAAGATCAGGATGTATATACTTGTTGGTTTTATTACAGCTGACACAACTGCCACACGCATCCTTTTCACCACGGCTGGTGCATAAGATATACCCGGCAAAGGCAAGTGCAAGAGGTAAAGCGCCTGAACCTTCGGGTCCAAAGAACAACCAGGCATGACTTACCCTGTTCTCCCTGACAGTTTTGATTAACCGGTTTTTTAACCCTTCGTGGCCAACTACATCCCTGAAAAACATGATGATGAAAATGAGGTAAAGCTTTTCGAAATAAGCAGGTGCCAAAGGTAAATAAAAATACTTTTTTATCTTTGTTCATTATTAACTCAACAATATACCTACATGCAAACAATAGATAATTTCAGCTTTAAAGGAAAAAAAGCAATTGTAAGGGTCGACTTCAATGTTCCGCTTAACAAGCAGACATTTGAAGTTACCGACGACACCCGCATCAGAGGCGCCTTACCCACTATTAAAAAAATCATCAGCGATGGTGGTTCCGCCATTCTGATGTCACACCTGGGCAGACCCGATGGAAAAGTACAGGATAAATATTCGCTGAAACATGTTGTATCTGCCGTTGAAAAAGTTGTTGGCTCCACGGTTAAATTTGCGGGCGACTGCATGGGTGATAACGCCAGGCAAATGGCTGCTAACCTGAAACCCGGGGAAATAATGCTACTCGAAAACCTCAGGTTTTACGAAGAAGAAGAAGGAAAACCTTACTCCCTGGGCGAAGATGCCACTGATGAACAAAAAAAAGCCGCCAAGGCTAAGGTTAAGGAAAGCCAGAAAAATTTTGTGAAACAACTTGCGGGCTATGCCGACTGTTACGTAAATGACGCTTTTGGAACCGCACACCGTGCACATGCCTCAACAGCCCTGATAGCCGACCTTTTCCCCGATGATAACAAAATGTTTGGTTACCTGATCACAGCTGAACTTAACGCCATGGACAAGGTATTGAAAGCCCCCGGTAAACCCTTTACCGCCATCATGGGCGGAGCCAAGGTTTCAGATAAAATACAGGTTATCGAAAACCTGCTCCCGCGTATTGATAACCTTATCATCGGAGGCGGTATGACCTATACTTTCATTAAGGCCCAGGGTGGAAAAATTGGCAATTCGCTTTGCGAAGCCGATAAACTCGACCTGGCGCTTAGCATTCTCGAAAAAGCCAAAAGCAATAATGTAAAGGTTTACCTGCCGGTTGACGCGGTTAACGCTGATAAATTCGATGCCGAAGCTGCTACCGGAAAATCGCGTGTTGATGAAACACCCGATGGCTGGATGGGCCTCGATATTGGCGATGAAACCATTAAAATATTTTCGGAAGTAATTGGCAATTCCAGTACCGTATTGTGGAACGGTCCCATGGGTGTTTTTGAAATGCCCAAATTTGCTGCCGGAACCTCTGCCATCGCAAAAGCCATTGCCGAAGCAACTGCCAAAGGAGCCTTCAGCCTTATCGGAGGCGGAGATTCCGTTGCCGCCATCAATAAAAATAAACTTGCCGATAAGGTTAGTTATGTTTCAACCGGAGGCGGTGCCATGCTCGAATACATCGAAGGAAAGGATCTTCCTGGTATCAAGGCCATACGTAAGTAGTATAGCCAAACCTCCCTTTGCTGGCATAATGCCCGTTCTGGCCGGTTGCAGCCATTACGGGCATTGTCATTCCATAGGCGTAAGCCCTTTTAGCACACAACCATACAATAATCCTATACAGGCAATTTAATTCCATACGGATGAAGAAAAACAACATCGCCATCCTCGGTGGAGGCAACCTGGGAACCTCTCTGGCAAAAGGCCTGATCCATTCGGGCTTAATATCCCACGAATCCCTGATCATTACTGAAAAACGTGACTCGAGACAGGCATTTCTCAAAAGTCAGGGCTTTAGGGTAACCGACGATAACCGTCAGGCCGTTAATGAGGCCAGTATTATAGTGGCTTCGGTTAAACCCCAGCAATTCGGGTCACTCGCCGAAGAAATAAAAGGGATTATTACCGGCAACCATATGCTGATCTCCACGGTGACCGGTATTACTTTCAGGGAAATCGAAAGCATTCTCGGAAAAATCCCCATGCTGCGGATCATGCCCAATACAGCCCTTGAGATTTGTGAATCCATGACCTGCCTTTCTTTTAAAAACACCTCCCCGGACCAGGAAAAAGCCATGCTTGCTATTTTCGACAAAATGGGAAAAACCCTGGTTATCCCCGAAGACATGATGGATGCGGCAACAGTGGTTGGTGCCTGTGGAATAGCTTTCGCACTCCGTTTCATGCGAGCCATGTCACAAGGGGGTATCGAAATCGGCTTTAATGCCGAAATGTCGCAGTTTATAACTGCACAAACCGTTAAAGGAGCGGCCCAGTTAATTGTCGAAACCAGTAATCACCCCGAAAAAGAGATTGATAAAGTTACCACACCCCAGGGAATCACTATTTCCGGTCTCAATGAAATGGAGCACCAGGGGCTTTCATCGGCCGTCATCAGGGGACTTATCACTTCCTATAACAAACTGGGAAACCTCGGAACCAGGGTCACGAAATCCGGAAAGGACTAGCATTTCCAGTTATAATACAATCAAAAGGCTATGAACAGCATCGAAGATTTCCCCAAATACCTCTACGAACAGTATAACAGCTTTCGGAAAGAGGTACCCTCCATGACGAAATCGCACCGTTTTATCGATAACCTGATCTATTTTCTTTTCCCCTTCAAAATCGATAAAAAGTGCACCCTGCCCCTGATCGATCTGAACCTGGCCCAATTACAGCTCGATTTCAAAGACCTGATCACTCCCCTTGAATCCATCCTTGAGGAGCCCATTAATGATCTTTGCACCCAATTTTTTAATGAAATTCCGGGTATTTACGAAAGCCTTACAGAAGATGCACAGCTTTTTGTGGATTTCGACCCTGCTGCGCGTTCACGTGAAAGCGTTATTTTATATTACCCGGGGTTTTATGCCATATCGGTTTACAGGCTTTCCCATGTACTTTTCAAACTGAAAATACCCTACCTGCCCCGGATGATCTCCGAATTTGCCCATAGCAAAACAGGTATTGATATTCACCCGGGAGCTTTTATCGGAAGTCATTTTTTTATCGACCATGGAACCGGTATTGTAATTGGTGAAACCACCCAAATTGGCAACAACGTGAAAATTTACCAGGGGGTTACCCTTGGCGCTGCCTCAGTTGACAAAAGTATGAAGGGAAAGAAAAGACACCCCACCCTTGAAGACAATGTTATTGTTTACTCTGGTACTACCATCCTGGGCGGAGAAACAATCATAGGCCACGATACCGTCATTGGTGGTAACGTGTGGCTCACCAAAAGCGTTCCGCCATTCTCCATTGTTTATCACGAAAGCAAGGTGGTCATCCGCGACAATAAAAACCTCAGCAAACCCGATAATTTTGTTATCTGAACACTTGCCCGGATAAGTTGTTTACCCGTTGCTCACAACCTAATAATAATTATCGCTAAATACCATGAAAGCATATAACATACTTGAAACCATAGGGGATACCCCGCATGTCTGCATTAACAACCTGTTTGGCAAGGATCACGAAGTATGGTTCAAATTAGAACGGTTTAACCCGGGCGGAAGCATTAAAGACCGTATTGCCCTGGCCATGATTGATGATGCAGAAAAAAAAGGTTTGCTGAAACCCGGATCGGTTATCGTTGAACCCACCTCGGGGAATACCGGTATAGGACTGGCCATGGTAGCCGCTATCAAACATTACCGGCTGATCCTGGTTATGCCCGAATCGTTTTCGGTTGAGCGCAGGAAAATAATGGAGGCCTATGGCGCTGAGTTTGAATTGACGCCACGTGAAAAAGGCATGCAGGGAGCCATTGACAAGGCCAATGAAATAGTCGCCTCAAACCCCAATGCCTGGATGCCGCTTCAGTTCGAGAACGAGGCTAACATCCAGATCCACCGGGAAACAACTGCCCTCGAAATTGTCAGGGATTTCCCCAACGGCATTGATTTTCTGATTGGTGGCGTTGGAACCGGCGGCCATATTACCGGGGTAGGCGAAGTGCTGAAAGCACAATTCCCCAATACCAAGGTATTTGCATTTGAACCTGAATTATCGCCCATTATCAGCGGCGGGAAACCGGGCCCGCATCCCCTGCAGGGCATCGGTGCCAATTTCATCCCCAAAAACCTCCATACCCATATACTCGATGGTGTAATTACGGTTTCGAAAGAAGAAGCTTTCAACTATGCCCGCCGGGCAGCTAAAGAAGAAGGTATCTTTGTAGGCATTTCTTCGGGTGCGGCATTGGCGGCCGTTGCCAAAAAACTTCCGGATATTCCGCACGGATCAGTCATTCTCACTTTCAATTACGACACGGGTGAACGTTATTTATCGGTTGACGACCTTTTCTGAACAGTTGTACCCGATTTATACAACACCCTTTCGAGCTCACTTTTAATAATACCCGTCCATAAGGCATAACCTCTTTCATTCAGATGAAGGCGGTCGGGCTGAAACAAGTCAGCCCTTGGCATCCCATCGTTGTTTAAAAACGCATCGGCTGCAGCAATATAGTAAGCATGGGCATCCTGTTCACAGTAGTTGCGGATCAGTTCACCTGCCTGTCTGATTTCGGGCCAAACCTCCCACCTTAGCGCTGTTGGCGTTGTAGAAATCCAGCATACCGGAACGTCAGGATATTTTTCACGTATCGTTTTTAGCAATCCCCCGAACAAGGCTGCTACTTCCTCCGGACGCTTGTCATCTTCGTTACCGGTAATGTCATTGGCAATAAAAAGCACAATGGCACTAAAGGTATGTGGATAGATGATCCGCCGGGCATAATAATTGAAATCATCAAGTTTGGCGCCCCCGTAACCACGCTGAATAACCTGAAAAGGCATCATGTCCTCCTGTAATGTCGACCATAACCGAATACTCGAACTTCCGGCAAACAATACAGCATCCGGAGCATAACTTTCAACACTGTCGGCATGTTCAAATTTACGGATATCAGGCTCCCATACTTCATAACCCGATGGTTGTGAAAACCCTTGTTGCGCAGCTATCAGCCAACTAATTGTTCCAAAAAAACCAACTATTACATACTTCATGATTACCGATTGTTAAAAAATGACCGTTGGATCAGGTAATGAGGCTGTACAAAAAGTCCGATAACCGAAGCCGTCATTGCGAACGAAGTGAAGCAATCCATTAATATACAGACAGATTGACTTCGTTGAGCTTCGCTTCGCTCCGGTTGCTTCGGAGGTTCCTCCTTACCCATGACGGTTTCGGATTTTTTTCACAGCCTCAACAAAGATACAAAAGCCGGTAAAAATGAAGTAAACGATACCCGGTCTTTCTGAAGAACATTAACGGCTTTTTAACAGGCCGGTGATTAACAATCGTTTGATCATGCTGTTTAACCATCCACAAAGACCTTCGTGTATGAGCAAATTCACCATACTGGCCTTTTTCTTCGTGCCCGCATTAATGCCCCTCAAGGCACAGGATAACATTCCTGTGTGGCGTTTCGACACCTTCGAAGCATACCTGAACCGGCAAACCGATACCTTGTACGTTATTAACTTCTGGGCAACCTGGTGCGGCCCCTGCCGTAAAGAATTGCCTGAATTTGAAAAAATTCACCAAACCTACGCTTCACAAAAAGTCAAGGTATTACTCGTGAGCCTCGACTTCCCAAACCAGGTTGAAAAAGCCCTTATACCCTTCATTCGCACACATCATATTTCAGCACCGGTTGTATTGTTGAACGAACCCGATGCCAATAGCTGGATCGATAAAATCGACCCTTCCTGGACGGGTTCGTTACCTGCAACTTTATTCTATCGTGGTAAAAACCGTCATTTCCTTGAAAAGGAATTGACCTATGCCGATATCAACCAGTTAATCATTCAACAATTAAGGGATTAACCCGGTATGAAACGGGTAAAACCAGTTCTGATTTTTAACTTAAACTTTGTACATATGAAATCAATATGGCTCATTACTTCACTTTTGCTGGCGGCAGAATTGCATGCCGGCGAAGGATACAAGGTTGGCGACAAAGCTGCCAGCTTCAAACTAAAGAATACCGATGGTAAAATGATTGGTTTCTCCGATTTTCCGGATGCCAAAGGTTTTGTCGTTGTCTTTACCTGTAACAACTGCCCCTATGCCAAGGCTTACCAGGACAGGCTGATTGAAATTGACAAGCAGTACAAGACAAAAGGATACCCGGTGATTGCCGTTAATCCGAATGACCCTGCCGTTGAACCTGCCGATTCCTACGAGGCAATGGTTACCAGGGCGCGGGAAAAAGGCTATACTTTTCCTTATTTGTACGATGAAAAACAGGAAGTGAACAAACACTATGGCGCCACTAAAACCCCCCATGTTTTTTTACTGCAAAAGACCAATACTGGTGAACTTATTGTAAAATACATCGGGGCCATCGATGACAATTACCAGGATGCAAACGCGGTTAAGACACCCTATCTGAAAAATGCACTGGAGTCGTTGCTGGGCGGAAATAACCCGGAACCCAGTTTCACCAAAGCCATTGGCTGCAGCGTAAAGGTAAAGCCTTCACAATCCTGATATAACTATCCCGGCATGAGGCGGTTTAAAATGTCAATGTATCTGACATAGTTGCAGCCGTCCAAAGACAGTGCCATATGAGGCTATCTAAAAAGTCCGATAATCTAAGCCGTCATTGCGAACGAAGTGAAGCAATCTGTTAACTTACAGATGGATTGCTTCAGTCGTCCCTCCTTCGCAATGACGGTTTCCGCCTTTTAGACAGCCTCATTTTTGATTATTTCACATAGCCTCTGCCGGTTAGTATTCTAACTTCCGGTATTTTGATAACAATGTTTCTTCGTTCAGCACCAGCATTATTACATGCTGCCGCGACGCCAGAGCGCCAAAATAACCTTTGGTAAGCATATCTTCTTCAACATTGGGCAAGGTGATGTTTAACAACAAAAAACCCTTTTGATCTTTCAATGCAACTGTGTCAACCGCATACCTTACATCGCAGGTATTGCCTTTCGATTCGTGGTATTGGGTCATTCGCGTAACCTTCTCCAGCAGTTTCTCTCCCCTGGCCCGCTCCTGCAGTACATACACCAGGCTGTCATCAGCCTGGTGCGAAACAAACCGATTGCCACGGTGGTACTTGCACCCCGAGGCCATGATGCTGAGCAATATCAGGCTAACCAAAACTTTCTTCATATTGTGTTGCCCTGAATTATTTAATATTGTTCATTACCTTTTGTATACTACTTAGTGCCAGCGCTTCATCGGTAGTATTCAGCACACCCACCAGATAGCCCTCATGTTGTTTCAGAAAAACCTTACCGTTGAACATATCATTAACGATCATTATACCGTCTTTCTGTTGTACATTTTCTTCCTTCATCAGTTGAACATACTTGTCCACCATATCTTTTGTCTCCGTAGGTGTAAGCCTGATAATAAAAACCTGCATTTCGGACGGCTGATCATATCGTACGGTGAAGGCGTTTCTGAAAAACGAAAACCCGAGGAAGTTCTGGGCAATGTACGTATCCGAAAGATAAACCATACCTTCTTTGGGAAAAAGATCAAGGATACCGGGCAGTGACTTACCTTTGGCAAGCCCGTCGTTAACCTTGTTTGCTACCTGGGCTAACGATTGCTCGTCGGCTTCTTCAACACCAGCCGACATAACTTTTACATAGTAATCACCGGTAAGAAAATTCATAATGCCCTGGCTTTTATAGCCCTGTGCTCCAAGTGCAACCTGCTCGTAATCAGGCATCCTTTCGGCTGTATAAATGCCATAGGCATCGTCGGTGGTTTTATGCCGGTACAATTCTACCCTGATGATCTGATCTTTACGTGTATATTCAGCAATATGAAGGTCCTGAAAATAATAACTCAGGAAAATGTCGGCCGCTCCATTGATTAATTCCCACAAATTGCCTGAATTATAAACATTTTCTTCCACCTTCATTTTCCATCCGGGAATTTGAGGAAACAACTCGCTTTCAGCCGCACTTATTCTAAGGAAAAAGCACAGCAATACCGCCGAGAAAAACATCTTTTTGTTCATATATACATAAAGTTAATTTCTACTGGTTGTAAAGTTCAACACATTCATGCAGTAACAAATCAAAACATTTTTTGGTTAATGAACTGCCTTTTGAACAGGTTTAATATATTATCAGACAAGCATGTCTTTGGGCATATCGTAAAGCCTGGCAACATCAGCTATGCGTCCGGCAATATTGAACCCCTTGGAACATTGAACGGTACAAGCCGAACAATCGCTGCACGGATTGGATGAATAGCCAAGCTCATCCAGCAGGCCGTAAGCATTGTCGAAACTTCTGTATCCGTAAGTATACATATAGGCACGCATAAAATCATATACCGGAAGATGCCTGGTACACTGGTCAACACACTGGCCACACCCATCGCAATAGAGTCCTGCCGTTAGTTTTGCTTCCTCGAGATGTAGTTTTTCCGTTTCGGTTAATTCGAGGTTCTCCATTACCCCAAAGTTCTCTGTCATCTGGTCAAACGATACAATTCCCGGTATTGAGGTATGAAAGTTCTTATCCTGCAAAACCCATTTTAAGGCAGCACGGCAATCGATGGGATGTTGCCTTTCCCTGTCCATAAAGCCACCCGCCATGGTTTTCATCGCCACAATACCAATTCCTTTTTCAGCAGCAAGTGCAGCTTTTTCCTTAATCTGATCGGCCATAGCATGCTTGAAATTGATGGCTGTCAGCACCACATTGTAAAAATTGCTGTCAATGGCAGCCTGAATTACCTCGGGCTCGTTGCGGTGTGTCGACATGCCGACATAACGAACCTTTCCCTGCTTTTTCAATTCGTCGAAAGCTTCCAGCAAGGGTGGAGCCAGGGCTGTCTTGCGACTGGATACACCGTGCAGATACAGTATGTCAACATACTTCATATGCAAACGATTCAGGCTGGCTTCAAATTTTGTGAGTATGCCTTCTTTGGTTGTTGCTGGGCCTGGTTCACCGGTTTCCCTGTCGATTCCGTCAGCACCTACCTTTGTAGCCAGTACTATTTTTTCACGCGGTATTTCCCTGAACAACTCGCCAAGCATGACTTCATTCCGTCCCTCCTGGTAACCATGAGCTGTGTCAAAATGCACAAATCCCATATTATAAGCTGCCCTTACAAGTACCGGGTTGTCAGAGCGCATCACACCAAAGCTGACAATGGGCAGCTCAATATCGGTATTCCCCAGCTGACGACGGATAATGACCGGCTCTTCCTGTTTAGCTGACCTGCCGGCCAATAACGGCGTACCCATAATGGCTCCTGCAGCCCCCATTGCTGATGATTTCAGAAATCCCCTCCTGTTTACATGCATTGTTTTTTTCATCCGCTATTTCTTTAATGTGTTCACCAAGTTATTAAAATATTACTAAACAAATTTATAGCCCGGGTTTTTTAACACTTTTTTCATGGGAACAAAACATACGATTTTATATCTTGCTCCGTTTTTTGAATCAATATGCAATCTGTGCATAACTTTTTTGACAAGCTTATCGTAAATATGTTCAAAAGTATATTTTTGATAGACTAAAGTATCATATTCATTAATTTAACAAAGTACCATTCGCTATGGTTAAAAAAAGCCTGATATACGGCATCGCGTTCCTGTTTACAATAAACTCCACCACTTTACACCTTGGCTCTGTAACTGAAGGTTCCTACGAATTGCAAAGTGCTGCCTTTGTGCGCAGTCCCAAACCATCCGGGCTCGATAGCCTGGTAATGGCTTATGATCAATATCTGCAAAACGCAGTTGACAGCTTAAAAAGTCCGGGTGCCGCCATAGCGCTGGTTTACAGGGGAGAAATTCTCTTACTCAAAGGATATGGCGTAAAAAAGGCAGGAGAACACGATGCAGTTGACATGCATACCGTTTTCAGGCTGGGATCCGTTTCAAAAGGTTTTGCATCGGTACTTACCGGAATAATGGTCGAAGAAGGAACAGTTGCATGGAACGACAAAGTAAAAAACTACCTCAACGGTTTTGCCATGCGGGACACTGCGGCCACGAATAATCTTACCATTAAACATATTCTCAGCCAGACAACCGGCCTGCCCGAACATACCTATACCGATATGCTCGATAACGGTTATGAATATGACAACATTAAAAGCGCCCTTTCGAATGTTCCCGTCATTGCCAAACCCGGAAAAATTTACACTTATCAAAATGTTGCCTACAGCCTGATCAGTGACGTGTTGTATACAGCTACCGGCAAGGACTATAACAACCTGCTCCGCGACAAAATTTTCGGACCCCTGCGTATGCAGGATGCTTCAACCGACTATACAACTTTCTTTTATCATCCCAATACAGCCAATCCGCATATTGGTATGGGTTCATCATGGAAAGTCAAGCCCAAAAACAGCCGTTATTATTCAGTTTCACCGGCTTCGGGTATAAACGCCAGTGCTTCTGACATGGCCAACTGGCTGCTTGCACTCACCGGATATTACCCCGAAGTACTTCGCTGGAATACCATTGAAGAAATAGCACAACATGCTATTGAAACACCCCGGAAGGCTGCTTACAGAAGGAACTGGAAAGACCTTGGCCGTACCTATTACGGGTTGGGGTGGCGTGTGTTTAACCTCGAAGGTCGCGATATTGTTTATCACGGTGGGTATGTCGAAGGATTCCGTTCAGAAATTGCGTTTGATCCGGAATCAAAAATTGGGATTGCGGTACTGTTCAATTCCAATACACCATTGGCCTCGCAATGTGTTCCAAAATTCATCAATTCTTTTCTCGACAATTGCAGCCTGCCCGAACTGACACCACTATTTACCGACAAATTATAAATGAACAAATCGGAATTCCGCTTTTTTGATGTACTGGTGGCATTGTTTGTTGCCGTTCTGCTGATATCCAACATTGCATCGACTAAAATTCTTACCCTCTGGAAATTTACCTTTGACGGGGGAACCATTCTTTTTCCGCTCAGCTATATTTTTGGCGATATACTTACCGAAGTTTACGGCTTCAGACGATCCCGCAGGGTCATATGGCTTGGCTTTTTTTCTGCCCTGCTGATGTCGCTGGTGCTATATGTTGTGCAACTCATGCCCCCGGCAAACGAATGGCCCAATCAACATGCCTACGAAGCATTGCTCGGCTTTGTGCCCCGCATAGTGCTGGCCAGCCTTGTTGCTTACTTTTTCGGGGAATTCTCAAATTCCATCACCCTTTCGCTGCTAAAAATACGTACCAAAGGAAAACTGCTCTGGGCACGAACCATTTTTTCCACCATTATCGGTGAGGGTATCGACACCATTGTCTTTTGTATGATTGCTTTTTATGGAACACTCCCCGGCAATGTGTTGTGGGCGGTTATCATTTCGAACTACATTTTTAAATGTGGTGTTGAGATAGTTTTTACCCCATTGACTTACAAAATAGTTCGCTTTCTGAAGAAAAGGGAAAACACGGATGTTTATGACATCGGCGTTTCTTATAATCCTTTTCACATGTAATTTACATTATTCATATGCACCGGTATGCGTGCCTTACTGTACATAATCCTGCTGCTGCAGGTATTACCATGTTGCGGACAAAGCAATATTAACCAGGCAGTAACGCTCAACGAAGCGCTGGAAAAAGCCATGCAACAAAACCTGTATGCTGATTCCGCTCCCGCAAAAAAAATACTTGTACGCGATATCAAATCGGTTTGGCATCAATGGCTGTATCACCTGTCGCGTAAAAAGGCTCTTGAAGAATACCTGCAACTGCTGAACGATATGGACCGTATTACCCTGTTGCGCTATACGACTGGTGATATTGACCAGCTAACCCGTTTATTTTACCTCGATAAACTGGCCGCCTTACAAACCGAATTTGTTACAGCTGAAATTGGTCTCGATATCGCCGGCAATAAACTGCAATTACTGCTTGGCAGTCAAAGTCCGGTTGTTCCCGCGGATTCTGCCCTGGTCCTATACGAGATCAACAAAGGAACAACTTTCGGAGACCATCCCCTGTTAGACCCGGACACGGATTTCGAAAAAAACCTGATGACGCAAAATAAGCAGCTTATACTGGATAGCCTTTTCGTCAGGCTTCAGTATTATTACCAGGCAGGACTTTCCTATGCCGGGGCTCTATTGCAAATTCAGCAAGCCCGGTTAGCCGCCGAAGAAATTGAATATCTCGAATGGGCCGGTGAGGTAGAAAAAGCCTTTGCCATTAAGCTCGGGTATCTCAAAACCCTAAACCAATATAACCAACATGCCATTGAACTGGAGTATTATGCCTGGTAAACTGCCATACCATACCTTGTTGCTGACAGGTTGCAGCTTGTTATTCGCATGTAATCCGCACAAAACAACCTATGAAAAAGCCATGTGGGATACTACCGGCATTTTTCGCAGCATAAAACTCACGCCCGGCGAGGAGAAAAAAGCCGGTTTGCAATACACAACCCCCGAACCATACGTGCTCACCCATATGGTTACCTGTAATGGAACACTGGTCGTTGCTCCCGGTCGTGAAATCACTGTTCCTGCACCGGCAGCCGGAAATATAAAAGACCTCTTTGTCCAGCCAGGCCAGCAGGTTAACACCGGTATGCTTGTGGCAACCATAACCAATACCGACTTTATTGCGCTTCAACAGGAATGGCTGGAGGCCAAACACCAATATACATATCTTAAAGACGAATATACCCGGCAGGGCGAACTGACAGTAGAAAACGCAACATCATTGAAACGTATGCAGATGGCGCAGCGCGACTACCTTTCGGCCGAAGCCAGGTGGAAAAGCCTTTCCCTGCAGTTACGTCAAACCGGCATTAATCCCGACAGTGTCCGGCCTGAGCGTATTTACACCGAAATACCTGTTTATGCAAAAAATGCGGGTTATGTTTCCCGTATTTCGGTTAACCAGGGGACATGGACCGATAAAGGAAGGCCTTTGTTTGAAATGGTTAACAACAATCACCTCCAGGTGGAGTTAAAAATACCCGGAACATACCTGCCATATCTCCACCCCGGTCAGGAAATGTCTTTCCATCATGCTTTAGATTCAGCAACCCTTTATAAGGCAAAGCTCAAAAACATCCTGCCTGAAGTTGATCCTGAAACAGGTATGGCAAGTGTTTATGCAAAACCTGTCGGAAATGTCCAAACCATTTACCGGGGAATGCCTGTTAGCGTAAAGTTGTCTGCAGGAACCGATACCGCCTTCCTGATTTCGACCGGAGCCATTGTTACAGCACACGACGGTTTATATGTTATTGCACGAAAAAACGGATTGTTTGTTGAAATACCTGTATCATACTTAGCAACGGACACATACGACAACTGCGTCGGCGGTTTACCTGCTTCCCATGCTGATTCGCTGGTTATAAACCCGAATGACTTCTTTACTAAAATTACGCATCGCCACTGAAAGCGGAAATCCGCATAAAGCACTGTGAATAAAAATTGTTGATTAACAATATTTATTCGAAGCAGTTGTTTTATATTTGTGCAATTATTACTGTAACTGACAATCACTATGGAAACAACAACCAACACGTATCAGCGACAACCCGATAAAAAACCATCAACCGCCCTGGTGGTTCTTGTAATTTTACTGGCTATAGCCGTTGTCTTTCTGGGATATAAGTACTTTACCAAATCAACAGAACTGGGTCAGACAAGCGAAGAAAAAGCCATTCTCGAAGATGTAAAAAGCGATCTCGAAAAGCAATTACGCGATATGATTGTTGAGTATGATTCGCTCAAAACCAACAACGATAGTGTTAACACGTTGCTGAATAATGAACAGGACAAAATTAAAGGCTTATTAAGGATGCGGGCCACCGACGCCGAAAAGATCAGAAAATACCAGGGAGAATTGGAAACCTTGCGTAAAGTAATGCGCAGTTATATTGTTCAGATCGATTCATTGAATACACGTAACCGCGAGCTTACGGCCGAAAATATTCAGGTTAAAGAACAGTTAACCACTGTTGAAACCCAAAACGTTGAACTTTCACGCGAAAAGGATATGCTGAGTACCCAGGTGCAACTGGCTAAGGTGTTGTCCGCCAAAAACATTGTGGCAACTTCGCTTAACAAATCAAATCGCGAAAACAGTAAAATCAACAAGGTAGCCAAGGTAAAGGTTTGCTTCACTGTAAGAGAAAACGCCGTAGCGGAAACCGGGAATAAGGATATCTACCTGAGGATCATCCGCCCCGATGAAGTAGTCCTTCCTTCGGGAAATGGAGAAACTTTCGAATTTAATGGCGAACAGGTTATCTTCTCCGCCAAGCGTCAGCTCGAATATGATAAAAAGGATATTGATATGTGCATTTTCTGGGATAAAAACGCTGATCTGATTGCCGGTAATTACACCGTTGTGCTGTATGCCGAAAACTATGAAATAGGATCTGCCACATTTACCCTTAAATAATTCAACAGCCTGTTGAAGAAAAAACCTCCGGTTTTAATTTCCCGGAGGTTTTTTTGTGCCTAAATCAGGGAATAATCAGTAAACGGTCCTGCTTTTCTTCCATCATTAAACGCGTCAGCACGTAATCCGAAATAAACCATCCCCCCGGCGTCATATAATACCTCCCATTTTCGCTCACAACATGCCCCGAAACAACAAAACGCTGGATATCGCGCGTAAATTGTTCAACAAAGAGCGTTCCGAAGTTTTCTTTGATAAACTGCAAATCAGCGCCGGTGGAGGTTCGTAACGATACCATCAGGTACTCGTTGTAACGTGTAACGTCACTTAACTCTTCACGAACAGCATATTCCACATGGTTTTCAAGGGCCCTGATATACTGTTGCACATCTGCAATGTTCCACTGTCTGGCTTTGCCATTGTATGAATGAGCCGAAGGTCCTGCTCCGAGATAGTTTTGCTGCTGCCAGTACCCCGAATTATGCTTCGAATAATACCCCTCTCGTGCCAGGTTGGATATCTCATAGTGCCTAAATCCCTTTGCCAGGGCTGTTTCGTGCAACATAAAAAACTGATCGGCGCATAGCTCTTCTTCGGGAAGCTTTATCAAGCCCTGTTTAAGCTGACGTGATAAACCCGTTCCCTCCTCAATGGTAAGCTGGTATGCCGAAAGGTGTTCAATTTCCAGCGAAAAAGCCTTTTCGAATTGCTGCTGCCATGATGCCGGTTTCATACCAGGTAAACCGTATATCAGATCGATACTGATATTTTTGAAACCCGACTTCCGTGCGTTGATTATGCACATCTCCGCCTGGGCAGCATTATGCCGGCGGTTTAATAATCGTAAATCATCATCGCTAAACGACTGTATACCTACACTTAACCGGTTAACAGGGGTGGTGTTGTGTAATTCATGTAAATACGGCAAGGATAGGTCGTCGGGATTTGCTTCCAGGGTTATTTCACAATCAACGGCAACCCGGTAAAGGCTGAAAATGTGATGCAGAAGATCGTCTATTTGTAAGGGTGTTAATAACGAAGGTGTTCCTCCACCGATGTAAATGGTCAACACCTCTTCGTTCAGCAAATAATCACGGCGTTCTTCCAGTTCTTTAAAAAGTGCCTGCAAGTACGATGGAATTCGCATCGTTTGTACACTTTTGTAAAAATCGCAGTAGCTGCAAAACTTTTTACAAAACGGTATATGTAAGTATATTCCCGCCATTGTGCAAAAGTGCAAATTATTTCAAACGCATGTTATTCAACTTTGATTGTTTATGACTTATATAAAAAATGTAACTTTATACGCCTACTTCCAATACCCTTATTTATTGAATTGCTTCTAACAGGCAGATTTCCATGAAAAAACACCTGCGTGTTCCCCGTAATGCTTCAAAAAGCAACCAAGTACCCATGCATGCCGAAGATATTCGCAGGCTGAATGAGCAGTTAACCCTTGCCAACGAGGAATTAAAAATAACAAATGAAGAACTGAAAGCCTATCAGAACAGGCTGGAAGAAATTGTTGCCATTCGTACACAAGAGGTTAAGAAAAAAGAGAAATCGCTCAATTATAAGAGCACCCTCGAAAAGTTACTTTTTGGCATTTCTACCCGTTTTTTCAATCTTTCGCCCGAACGTGTCGACGACAACATTGTACTTTCTTTGCAGGAAATAGGTGTTTTTTTCAGGGGCAATGCAGCTTTTTTGGGTGAAATCGTTTACTCCGAAAACGCGTATTGCATCACCCATGTCTGGAAAGGCGACAGCGTTGACTATAATCACCAGTATTTCCAGAAAGCGCCGTTATCGGATATTCACTGGTGGCTTGATAAAATGAGCCAGCAGCGCGTTTTTACTGTCGATTACCGCAAATCTGAAACATCTGAGTATGCCCTGAAAGATAAAGGTCTTCTGCACGGTACCGGCCTGATTACATTTGTCCCCATTATTTACCAGGGAAATGTCGTTGGCTTCACCGGTTTCAATTTGCCGGACGAAAACCGAAAGTTGGATTCAGATGAGATATCCCTGCTGCACCAGATTGGAGAAATTTTCGTGAACGCTATAAAGCGTAAGGAAGCTGAAAAAATTCTGATTGAAAGTGAGCGGAATTACCGCGAGATTTTCAACGCAACCAGCGAAGCCATTATCATTTACGATTACCACAATGCGCAGATCATCGATGTAAACCAGGCTGCCATTAAACTGTTCGGTTTATCGTATGACGAAGCGCTTACCGGGCGTATTGAGCATTACAGCAATGTCAGTATGGGTTTTAACAGGGAATACATGTTCAGGCAAATACAAAAAACCATTGAAGAAGGTCCCATCGTGTTTGAATGGCAAATCCGGCGCAAAACCGGTGAACTGATCTGGACAGAAGTTTCCATGAAAAATACGGAAATTGGTGGGGACATGCGTATTGTTGCCGTTGTGCGTGATATTTCCGAACGTAAAAAATCGCAGGAAATCATTATGCAAAGCGAAGAAAGATTTCGCTCCATAGTGCAATTCCTTACCGATATCATCTGGATCATTGATGAAAAAGTTAACATCGTTTATGAATCACCTTCCAGCTCTAATGTATTGGGATACCCGCCCGGTTTTCTGATTGGAAAACACGGCCTCGACCTGGTTCATACCGATGATATTCCCCTGGTGATGCATGACCTGAAAGAAGTATTCCAGAAAAAGAACGACTACCTTCCAACCGAGTTCAGGGTCAGGAGCAAGGAGGGCAACTGGGTATCACTCGAAGTAATCGCCAACAATATGCTCGATCATCCTGCGATCCAGGGTATCATTATCACCGGCAGAGACGTTACCGAACGCAGAAGGGTGGAAAAAGCCTTGAAAATCAGTGAAAACAAATTCAGGGACATCTTTAACAACAGCAGTGATGCCATTGTAATCCTGAACAATAAATACGATTTCCTCGAGGTGAACGAGGTTTTTCTTAAAGCGACAGGCTATACCCTCGAAGAAACGACCCAGATGAAACTTACCGACATCATCACCGATTCATACCTGCCCCAGTTTGTCGAAAAACTCGTTAAAATATTTCAGAACGAATACCAGCCTGCCTTGGAATGTGAAATCAAATGCCGTTCCAACAATGCCTTCCCGGCTGAAATAAACAGTAAATTAATTGAATACGAGGGAGAACGCGCACTGATTTCTGTTATTCGTGATATCACGGAAAGAAAACAAATCGAAAACAGGATCCTCGACACCATCATCTCCACAGAAGAAAAAGAAAGGGAGAAATTTGCCCGAAATCTCCACGACGAGCTCGGACCCCTGCTTTCCAGCATCAAAATGTACGTCAACTCCCTGTCCTCTTCCATCGATAAAAACAAGCACGAATTCATCATTGAACAACTTAAAATCATCCTGACCGAAGTAATCCAAAGCACCAAAGAACTCTCCAACGACCTCAGTCCGCACATCCTGTCGAATTACGGTCTCATGGCCGCGATGGAATGGTTTACCAATCAACTGAAACCCTATATTACCATCGAACTGGAATCCAATCTGAAAGACGAACGTTTCACCAGCTCACTTGAACTTTCGCTGTACCGCATATTAAAAGAACTGATCAATAACACCGTTAAGCACGCCAATGCTAACAAAATAAACATAAAATTATACTATGTACTGAAATCCATCCATCTTTACTATGCCGACAATGGAACAGGCTTTACGGCAAACATACAGAATAATTACGAATTGCTGGGTATGGGCATGTCTAACATTGTCAGCCGGTGCAGGTCTATTAATGCCACCAGCAAATTCTATAACCATTCGCCCCACGGCATGTCATTTGAACTGCAGGTCCACGTTGAAGAACCTATCGGATCATAAGACCACCCTTAGCATCACAACCCTATGAAAAAAACAGGACTTATACTGGTGGATGATCACCGTCTTTTCCGAAGTGGTTTAAAATACATACTCGAGGCAACCGGCAAATATACGGTGCTGGCCGAAGCCTCGAACGGAATAGAATTTCTGGAATTACTTAAAACCGTTACCCCCGACCTGGTGATTATGGATATCAATATGCCTGTGATGAATGGTTTAGCGGCATCACGTTTGGCACTGGAAAAAAACCCGGCTACAAAAATACTGATACTCACCATGTACGGCGACAGGGATTTATACCAGAGATTGCTCGACATGGGTATAAAAGGCTATGTCCTTAAAGATGCTGATAACGAGGAATTGTTGCTGGCCATTCAAAAAGTACTTGCTGGTGATGCCTATTTCTCCCAGGAACTTCTGCTGAATGTGATCCGCGAAAGCATGACTGCTGCTCCGGTAGTATTATCTGCCCGTGAAAAGGAAGTGCTGACCTTAATAGCCGAGGGACTTTCGAATCACGAAATTGCCGGCCGATTGAAGCTAAGCCAGCGAACCGTTGAAAGACACCGTACCAATCTGTTGGAAAAAACCGGTTCAAAAAACTCCGTCAGACTGATAATCTATGCCTTAAAAAACAAATGGTTATCCCTGGAATGACGGTTTATACGCATTTACTTACGTCGGTTTATTCACATTTTTGAATAAGTATATATCCCGGGAATTTAAGTAGTTTTTCTCTTATTTGTCGGGACTTATTAATCTATATTTGTAAAACACTAAAGCAAAAACATGCCATTCATATAGATGGTACAAAATATTTAAGATAGGGTTTGGTTGGATTTAGGTAGGAAAGCGGGGAGTTGGTTTTACTGACTTCCCGCTGGATTTTTAGGGCGTTTGCAATGCTTTTTATCTTAAATTATGTTTTACGTTTTTTTGATATTATATTTGTTACTGCTACAGGTAAATTTTATATATTGTGTAATGGTACACGCCGGGATTGGATGGTGATTTTAAATACGGGGCTGGATGAGAAAACTGAAAATAATGATCGTTGACGACAATCCCCACTTTGTCAATGCGCTTAAATTCATGTTGTTGGATTTTTTTGAAGACAGGGTGGAATCGGTTTCAACAGCCACTGATGGAAAAGAATGCCTTGACCAGCTGAAAAACAAAGTTTGTGATTTCGTTTTTATGGATATCAACATGCCAAATATGAATGGCATTGAAGCAACACGACAGGCCACTATTCTCTACAGAAACCTTATAGTCATTGCCGTTTCGTTTCATTCCGAAATGAAATACGTAGTGCAGATGATCGAAGCTGGTGCACGCAGCTATATTATCAAGGATGAAATCAGCCGTGAATCACTCGAAAAGGCCCTGGCCATAGAATACACGTTTTAAGAACCGTTTCCCGGGTTTCGTAAATGCGCTGAATACTTTCCAGGCAGTATGCGTTGATAACTTTCGCAAAACCACCAACAATAGCATCTTTAATTCGGGTATTTTTGTGTTAAATCTGTTCCCATATGATTACTGCCATTCAAGAAACCCGTTTTTCTCCTGCTGTCAAAATCATAGCTGCCGAACACCGTATTGTCATCATAGGACAATCGAGGCTGGAAGATCCTGCTCCTTTTTTCGAGGAATTGATTGCCGTGCTTTATAAAGGCATTAACGAATGCAGAACCCTTGTTTCCATCGATTTTACCTTGCAATACATGAACTCCAGTTCTTCAAAATGGCTCTTACATTTGTTAAAAGGAATACAAAAAGACTTCCAGGGGAAAAAACTGATCACCATTAATTGGTACTACGACGAGGAGGATGACAGTATGCTCGAAGCAGGCGAAGTATTCCAGTCATTGCTCACCCTGCCCTTTAACCTGCTGGTTACACGTTAAATAACCAGCATTACCATTTTCGGGCCCTTTAATGATATAACATTTCAGGTTAGTTTAACGTTTCAATAAAAAATGGCGTTGGTCTAAACTTTAACATTTGCTGTATGAAAAATACCATTGCATCCCTCGTTATGATGTTGCTTTGCCTAAGTACCGTTAACGCCCAGACACCCATAACACGTGATCTGGAACCTTTTTCCGGACTTACTGTCGGAGACCGGATCATTGTCCGCCTGGTAAAATCCGATAAGGAATCTGCCGTTATTCAGGTTCAGGGTATTGATGCCGCTGCTGTTAAAACTGAAATCAATGCAGGCGAACTGGAAATCAGTATTTACGGAGAACCCTTCACCAAAAAGAAAGTAATGATTACCCTTCACTATGTTACGTTGAATTCCATAACGGTGAACGGCGGTGCTGAAGTAACCACCACATCACTCTGCAAAGCTGATAATCTCAGTGTTGATCTGAAGAGTGGCGGTATGCTTTACCTTGATGCCGATATTGGCCGGCTGAACGGAAAAATTGCGGAAGGGGCTATTCTTACTGCCGAAGGTTATGCTGTAGTCATGGATATGTTGGTTTCATCCACAGCCACCTTGTCGGCCTATGAGCTGGAATGTGACACGGTTAAAATAAAAGCAGTTACCGGAGGCAAAGCCAAAATATATGTGGAGAAAACGCTCGATGCCGAAGCCCTCTCAAAAGGTTTTGTTTCCTACAAAGGTAATCCGCCATCTGTCACCCGAAATGCCACATCCGGCGGCACCATTTCAGTATATGAGCCTTAAATCCTCCTGCCCGAAGAAAGCAATGCCGATGCTATGTCCAGGTCGCGCTGAAACGTAATTTTCAGGTTATCCATATTACCTTCAACCAGGTGAATGGTAACACCCAGCGATTCCACCACAACTGCATCATCGGTAAAAACAGGCTTGTATTCCTGTGCATAAGCTCTTTTTATCAGGCTTCCGCTGAATACCTGGGGTGTTTGTATCAGCCGGTAATCCGAACGGTCAACCCATTCATTCCTTCCGTCGGTAATTCGTCTGAGGGTTTCAGGTATACCTACACAGGGAACAGCATTTCCGGTTTTTGCAGCCTGTTCAAAGCACCGGCTGATGGTTTCTCCATCTATCAAGGGACGTACCCCGTCGTGAATCGCAACAAGCGATTCATCAGGAATGTGTTCCAAATTATTTTTCACGGACTGGAACCTGGTTTCCCCTCCCATTCCCAGCTCATGCCGCTCTTTAAAATCATGATCTTTGCAAAGCTTCTTCCAGGTATCCAACAGCATTTCAGGTAATACTACTTTGATCGGCATGTTCTTGTCGAAATTACTGAACGCCTTAATGGTATGCATCAATACGGGATAGCCGCCCAGTAACATGAATTGCTTGGGCATAACTGCGTTCATCCGGGTACCTGCTCCACCTGCAACGATAATGGCAATTTTTTCCACACTGCTCCTAAATGAAATTTAAGTTCTAAATTTACTAAAATTCTGCTTTATCTGTTTTACTTAACCCTTATCCATCATATGATCAGCAAAAGTATCTTTGTATTCCTCAGGGAACTGAAAGAAAACAATACTAAACAGTGGTTTGACGAAAACCGTGACCACTATCAAATGTTGCGCGGTGAGTTTGTAGATTTCATTAACGGCCTGATCGCCGAGATCGGTTTGTTTGATAAAGAAATAGGCCCTGTTTCAGCAAAAGACTGTATTTTCAGAATTAACCGCGACATCCGGTTTTCATCCGATAAATCACCCTATAAAACCAATTTTGGAGCTTTTATGGCAAATGGAGGACGAAATAGCGGAAATGCCGGTTACTACCTTCATATCGAACCCGAAAACTGTTTTCTGGCAGGCGGAATATACATGCCTTCTCCTCCTGTACTGAAATCCATAAGAAAAAGTATTTATGATCATTTTGATGAATTTATGAAAATACTGTCGGAACCCTCATTTAAAAAGCATTTTGGCCATGAATTATGGGGAGAGCAATTGAAAACAGTCCCCCAGGGATATCCGAAAGATTTCCCCGGCATAAACTATTTGCGATTCAAACAGTTTACCGTATTGAAAAACATCCCCGACAGTTTATATTTGAAACCCGGGTATGTTAATGAAGTTTTGCAGGCTTTTCGTGCAATGGCGCCTTTCAATGCTTTTCTGAACCACGCAGTAAAGGCATTAGCATAAATTACAGGTGGTTGCTAAACCAGTTTTCTGATTTCAGCTGCTTTCAGTACCAAATGTACAATTTCTTCAATGGTAAAAGTCATACAATTGATATTCAGATCAAAGCGGGTATAATCTGTATCTTTCCCCTGGAAATATTCCCTGAATTCTTTCCGCTTCCTGTCTATATCAATAATGGCCTTTTTAGCCTCTTCTTCGGAAATTTTATAGTTTTCAGCAACCCTTACGATGCGCCACTCCATTGGCGCCTCCAGGTTGACATGCAATGAACGGGGCATGTCGCGCGTTATGGCTACTCCACCCCTTCCCACAATAATTACATTTCCTTCGCAGGCCATGTTGCGGATAACTTTGGCAATGGTGTTTCTTATCTTTTTCTCACTTTTGTAATACTTGTTGAACTGCGCTGTTATAATGTCGTCCACAAGACTTTTCTGCTCGTATTGAAATACATATTTGATCTTTTCAGGATCAATTTCCAGCGCCTTGGCCGATTCAGCCATGATCTCCTTGGTAACATAACGCCACCTGGCATCTTTGCCTTTCACAAACAGTTTCCGTGTTAGCTCTTCTGAAAGCCTCGAAGCAATAATTTTGGCCGGGCATCCGTATTCCCTCGAAATGGTGATCACCGGACCTGCCTCCCTGCCTTTCCCGCCTTCTTCGTGAATGCGATCCGACACGTATTTTAACAGATCAATGTTCATAATGTAGGTTGTTCTTCAACTAATTTTTAAATATACACATTATTTTTCAATTTTCCGCATACCAGGGTTTACATTGTATTTCCCGGATTCGCTTGTTACAAGGCTGTCTGAATAATTACCGGTTGCCTGAAGGTTGTGCAAAATTCTGCTAATTTTGTAACAAACTACAATCAGTAATGCATTCCATAATTACCGAAAACATCAGCAACGCCATCCGGAATATTCCGGATTTCCCGGTTAAAGGCATACAGTTTAAAGATATTACAACCGCCATACGTCAACCCGGACTTTTCGCACAAATAACAGATCTCATCGCTGCCCAATATGCCAATAAGGGCATTACCAAGGTTGTCGCCGTTGAATCCAGGGGGTTTATTACAGGCGGTGCCCTGGCTTACAAACTGGGAGCAGGCTTTATACCTGTCAGAAAACCGGGGAAACTTCCATCTTCTACTTATAGCGTCACCTACGACCTTGAATATGGACAGGATTCGCTTGAAATTCACCGTGATGCCCTTGATAAAGACGATGTTGTACTGCTACACGACGACTTGCTTGCAACAGGAGGGACTGCGCTGGCAGCACTGGGACTGATCAAACGTTTTCCCGTACAGCAAGTCTTTGCCGCTTTTATTATTGAACTCGATATGTTGAACGGACGACAGCGTCTGGCTCAACATTGCGATGTATTTTCACTCGTCCGCTTTTAACCATTCACTCATCTGACCCGCTATGCAAATCCAGGCCGACATGAAAATGGCAGAGATCATTCACCTGAATTATCACCTGTTGCCCATTATTTCACGCTTCGGGATTAATCTTGGTTTTGGAGATAAAAACGTGGAACAGGTTTGTAAAGAATATTCCATTGACACCGACTTCTTCCTCGAGATTGTCAATTCATTTCACCTGAAAAGCTACTTTCCAAAGAAAAACCTCCAGGGTTTTCCGCTGAAACTCATCATAGATTACCTCCGGAAATCGCACGATCATTACCTGCATACAAAAATTCCCCGTATTGCAGCATTACTCGATCAGCTTTCTAAATATACCCCGGCATCCATATCGGGTACCCTGCAACTGATCGACACTTTTTTCAACGGGTACCGGAACGAATTAACCAATCACATCCAACGCGAAGAAGAAAAAGTTTATCCTTACGTTTTTGCCGTTGAACAGGTCTATATCAGCAAAAAGCCCAACCACGAGATCGTCGGTAAAATCAGGGACTATTCCATCGAAGTTTTTAAAATGGAACACGACAATATCGAAGATAAACTCTTCGATCTCAAAAATCTGCTGATCAAATACCTGCCGGGTCCTGTAGATGCTGACCTGAGCAATTCCATACTGGTTGAACTTTTCAGGCTCGAAAGTGATATTTCCGATCATACACGGATCGAAAACAAGGTTTTGGTACCCAAGGTAAGCTATATGGAAAAATGGATTCTCGAGCATTTCAAACCTTGAACTTTATGGAATCCATTGACGTTGTCATCGCCGAGAATTGTCAACTCATGCGTACCGGGTTGAAATACCTGCTTCATCAGCTTAGCAGCCCTGTTACCGTGCGTGAAATTTCAAAACCGGAGAAATTGATTTCCTATGCCCAAAAGGACAGCAAAAGCCTGCTTGTTACCTCAGATTGCTTTTTAACAACCTGCCCTGAAACCCTTATAAAAACTCTTGCCAAAAGTTCCATATTTGCCGCCATTGTGCTAATTAACACCCGGAACAATTCCCTGTGTCCTGATTTGAATTTTGATACGGTGATTGACCCTGCCGACAACGAAAAAACCATTTGTCAAAAAATCGAAGCCGTTTTACAGCGAACGGCAATCAATAAACGCGTAATCCGTTCCAACGAAGGCATCAGTGAGCGCGAAAAAGAAGTGCTTACCCTGGTCGCCCGGGGGCTTACCAATAAGGAAATCGCTGAAAAACTTTTTATCAGCGCTCATACGGTCATAACCCACCGAAAAAACATCACCGCCAAACTGGGCATAAAAACCATCGCAGGCCTGACCGTTTATGCCGTAATCAATAACCTCATCCCTGCTGAAGAAATCAAATAAATTACGACTTTTACCATGTATTCGATTCATACTGCCCGTAAAACCACCATTCACCACCACGATACCATCACCAATGATTGACCACGCGACCATCGACAGGATTTTTGCAGCAGCTGATATAGTTGAAGTAATCGGCGAATTCGTCCAGCTTAAAAAAGCAGGACAAAATTTTCGTGGTCTGAGTCCTTTCAAAAACGAGAAAACACCCTCCTTTTTTGTCAGCCCTTCAAAAGGAATTTTCAAGTGTTTTTCCACCGGCAAAGGGGGCAACGTGGTTACTTTTCTCATGGAAAATGAAAAGCTAACCTACCCTGAAGCACTGCGTTACCTGGCGAAAAAGTATAATATCGAAATTGTTGAAAAGGAAGAAACTGCGCAGGAAATTCAGCTCAAGAACGAACGTGAAAGCCTGCTTTCGGTTAATCAATTTGCCTGTCAGTATTTTACTGACACCCTGCATACACCCGAGGGTAAGTCCATTGGATTGAGCTACTTCATCGAAAGAGGCATCCGCGAAGACACCATAAAAAAATTCCAGCTGGGTTATTCGCGTCAGGAAAAAGACGCTTTTACCCGTACAGCGCTTGATAAAGGATATAAATCTGATTACCTGGTGAAAACAGGTCTTACCATTGAACGCGAAAACTACAAAGTCGATCGCTTTCACGGCAGGGTTATGTTTCCCATACACGGGCTAACAGGTCAAATTCTGGGATTTGGCGGCCGAATTATGAAATCGGACGAAAAAATAGCCAAATACATCAATTCGCCCGAATCAGAGATTTACCACAAAAGCGATATCCTTTATGGCCTTTACTTCGCCCGCCAGGCCATTCTGAAAAACGACAAATGTTACCTGGTCGAAGGTTATACCGATGTTATATCCATGCATCAATCGGGTATCGAAAATGTGGTGGCTTCTTCAGGTACTTCCCTTACGCAAAACCAGATCAGGCTTATCAAACGGTTCACGCACAATATCACTGTGCTTTACGATGGTGACGATGCCGGAATAAAAGCTTCACTTAGAGGAATTGACCTGTTACTCGAGGAAGGCCTGAACGTGAGAGTGGTTTTACTCCCCGAAGGTGAAGACCCGGACTCCTATGCCCGCAAAAACAACGCCGCTGCCTTTACGTCTTTTATCCTGGCGAATGAAACCGACTTTATTTCCTTTAAAACCAACCTGCTTAAGAAAGATGCCGAAAAAGATCCACTGAAAAAAGCTACGCTGATTACCGAAATTGTCCGCAGTATATCCGTTATTCCCGAAAGTATTGTCCGTTCGGTTTACATACGCGAATGCAGCCGTTTACTCGATGTGGACGAAAAAACACTTTATACCGAAACAGCCCGGTTCCGCCGGAATATATACGAACAAAAAATTAAACAGGCACCGGCCCGCGAGTATTTTTCAGAAACCGAAACACAGGCGCCTGTTAAATATGAGCCTCTCCCTGCGAAGTACAATGCCGAAAAAGAAGTGATAAGGCTTTTACTGCTTTATGCTAATCAGTTGTTAACCCTGAATCCGTCCATCGACGACCAAATTTCTGTTGCTGCATACCTGTTGTCGGAAATCAGGCATGATGAACTGGAGTTTCACCACCCTGTTTATGCCTTGATATATACCGAAATGGAAAACCTTTTTCAGCAACAGCATAACATTACCGAACAATATTTTATTAATCATCCGCAGGAAACCATTGCCCGCACGGTAATCGACCTCATCACCTCAGCCTACGACCTGAGCAAGATATGGAAACGATATGAAAACTTCTTCGAAACGGAAGAAATGCGCCTCAAAGAAATAGTTCCTGAAGCTTTACTTGCTTTTAAGAACGAAAAAGTGCTCCGGTTGATCAGGGAAACGGAGGATGATCTTCGTCATGCCCAGGAACAGCAGAACGAAGAGCGCATGCAATCATTGCAGGTAAAATACATTGTCCTTAACAACCTTAAAATGCAATTGGCCAAAGGATTGGGCGATAGAATTATTATAACCTGAAATTCACCGAAAATGCCTGATTTTATGTTAACATTCGTCCGACATTACTGGAAATCTCTTTTTGTGGCACTTATCATTACAGGTCTATGCCTCATTCCATCGTCAGAACTTAACAAAATCGAAGTGAATATAAATGCCGCTGATGTGGTAGCACACTTTCTGATGTTTGCCTTTTTTACGGCCATACTTTTTTGGGAATTATCGAGGTCAACAGCCAAAAGTATCACCGATTTATCCCTGTTGAAACGGGTACTGATCATTAGCTTTTCCCTGGGAATCATTACTGAATTGCTTCAACTTTTTATTAAAAGGCTTAACCGTACGGGAAATTGGATTGATTTGCTTTTTGACGTAGCCGGAAGCATTACAGGAGCTTGTATGATGATAATGCTCACAAAACGAAAGGCTGACCACCCGATTTAATGTCCTCTGCCAGACTTCCGATATCCTGTTGCTGAAAAAACTGCTTCAGGTTATGCCGGATGGGTTCATATTTATGATGTACCGGACACGGTTTTTCTTCTTCATGACAAGCACGCATGGAGATCAGGCAGGTATCAAAAATATCCTGACCGTCAATAACGGTAATGATATCATACAATGTTATTTCACGGGCATTACGTCCCAGGGCAAATCCACCATTAGGACCCTTCGATGATACCAATATTTTGTGGCGTGTGAGCAACTGCAATATCTTAGCCAGGAAGGGCGCAGGAATATCCAGCGATGCGGCAATCTCTTTAATACCAGTTCTGGACTTACTATCCGAATGCAAGGCCAGGTATATCATGGCCCGTATTGCATATTTACTGGTGTGTGATAACATGAATCAGGTAAGGGGTATTTTGTCAATTCTGCGTTGATGCCTTCCACCTTCGAAAGTAGCCTGCAGAAAACTGTCAACAATTGCTTTTGCTTCTTCGAAGGAAATAAAACGGGCCGGTAATGCACAAATATTGGCATTGTTATGCTGCCGGGCCAATGCGGCAATCTCGGGTTTCCAGCACAAGGCCGAACGTATACCCGCATGCTTGTTGGCGGTCATGTTTATTCCATTTCCACTCCCGCAAAGCGAAATTCCCACCTCTGCCTTCTGTTGCATAATGTAATCTGCTATCTGATGTCCAAAATCGGGATAATCTACAGATGCTGCACTGTTACAACCCAGATCCTCCACGTCAAATGAACACGCTTTTAAATACTCAACCAATCCGGCCTTCATTTCATATCCGGCATGGTCACTTGCAACAACAATTTTCATCAGCTTACTAAAAATAATATGCGCAAATATAGCGATTTTGTTCATTTTCAATAATATTACCTGGTAAAGAAAATGCTGCGCCTTCTTGTCGTTAAAAAACTGTTGAAAACCGGCTGATAACCTGTCTGTATTTTTTCTCAAAAAGGATTCTGAAGGCTAAATTGTATACCTTTAGCCATGAATTGTTCATTGGCCGGCTATTTTTAAGCTTATTTTTAACAAATATCCAACATGTGGAGGTCTTTAATTTTCTGTTTAATTTTGTACAGAAAAGGTTATTAACCATTGTTCAATATTTTTGTAAATAACACGAATTCAAACGGAACGATATTTGATATCTTGTTATTTACTGTTGATAAAGCTGTTTATTTCAAAAAATCAATATAAACGGTCTATTTTTTTAAACAGAATGAACAGCCCATTATCATCATCATAGATTTTTAAAATTTTAAGTAAATATTATATATGTACAATAATAAATTGTTAATAAAAGGTTACATCGATAAAGAAATTCCGGCAGGTATTGATGCTGTGGCTGAAATTAACCGCATGCGAAAAGAAAAGAATGCCGTGATCCTTGCACATTATTACCAGGAAGGAGAAATACAGGACCTGGCTGATTTTGTGGGTGATAGCTTGTACCTTTCACAACAAGCCGCGAAAACAAAAGCCGATATGATCGTTTTCTGCGGAGTACATTTTATGGCTGAAACAGCAAAAATTCTTTCTCCCGAAAGAAAAGTACTGTTACCTGACCTGAATGCCGGTTGTTCACTTGCTGATTCGTGCAGGGCCGAAGATTTTGAAGCGTTCCTTAAAAAATATCCCGATCATAAGGTAATAAGCTACATTAATACTACTGCTGAAATAAAAGCATTGTCCTATATAATCTGTACTTCATCGAATGCTGTAAAAATTGTTGAAAGCTTTGATAAATCCGAAAAACTAATTTTTGCACCCGACAGAAATTTGGGTAATTATATAAAAAGTATTTCGGGCAGAGACATGGTAATATGGGATGGTGCATGTCATGTACATGAGGAATTTTCTGTAGAAAGAATACTGGAATTGAAAAAGAAAAATCCGGAAGCTAAAATTATTGCACATCCTGAGTGCGTTAAACCAGTTTTATTACTGGCAGATCATATTGGTTCAACTTCATCTTTGCTTAATTATGCCATTAAAGATGATGCAAGTACTTATATCGTGGCAACAGAATCAGGTATAATCCACCAGATGCAAAAGGAAAGACCGGAAAAAAAATTTTTACCTGCACCGCCAAAAGATTCAACATGTGGTTGCAATGATTGCCGGTATATGAAATTGAACACCATCAAAAAATTGTATAACTGTATGAAGTATGAAATGCCTGAGGTAATCGTTAAAGAAGAATTACTGGAGAAGGCTGTAATTTCCATACGAAGAATGCTGGATCTTTCGGAGAAAATGGGATTGTAATCATGAAAAAGCTTACCATTCTTGCGGTTCTGTTTATGATAACAGCAGGTTTAACTGTTAATGCACAGGAAATTGTTAATAGCAACGGGTTTAATCGTTTTTTATACCCAAACGGAAAAGTGTCCAGTGAGGGATTAATGAAAAACGGTAAACCCGATGGATTCTGGATTACTTATTATCCTACCGGAATAATTAAATCAATGGGAAACAGAAGAAACCATTTACTCGATAGTACATGGGTTTTCTTTAATGAAGCAGGTGACACGCTGCAAAAAATTAATTATGTCATGGGTAAAAAAAACGGTTATGCATACGAATACCTTACCGGCACAACTGATGATCCCATGAAACGCGGAACAATTGTTTCAAAAGAGCTTTATGTGAACGACTTAAAGGAAGGCATATCTTATTATTACTTTCCCGACGGAAAAATCAGGGAAAAGGTCACTTACCTGGGTAATAAAAGAAATGGTATTAGCTATGAGTATGATAAACTTGGCACAATTATTACCCTGCTGACTTACAAAAATGGTATGATCATCGAAAGAGAACGTATAAACAGAAAAGACCATAATGGTTTAAAACAGGGAATTTGGCGGGTATATGGCGACAATGGTCTGATACAAAAAGAAGAGTCATTTAAAGATGATGTTTTGCATGGTAGTTACAAGGAATATGATGCAAAGGGAAATATTATCATGATCATGCAATATGTTCAGGGCAACATTTTTGAGGAAAAAGAAGCTGATTCATTGGATATTGAAATAAGAAATGAATTTGACAACCAGGGAAACCTTATTTTCTCGGGTTCTTTTAAAGACAATATTCCGGTTGGCATTCACCGGTTGTATGATCCGGATGGAAAAGTAACAAATGCATTTATTTATGATCAGAATGGAAAAAAGTCAGGTGAAGGAATAATCACAAACGAAGGCAAAAAGGAAGGTCTGTGGAAGTACTTTAATACGGATGGAAGTATAAGGGCAACCGGAAGATATGCCAATAACCTTGCTACTGGTAAGTGGCAATATTACTATGAAAAGGGTACTAAGGAGCAGGAAGGTTCATTTGAAAATGGAAAGCCTGTAGGGTTATGGCAGTGGTTTTATTCCGACGGGAGCATAAAACGCGAAGAGGAGTTTTATGCCGGAAAGCAGGAGGGTTTATATATGGAATATGATACACTTGGTAATGTAATCGTTAATGGCAAATATTTCGATGGACAAAAAGAAGAGGAATGGTTTTATACCATTGGCGATTATACTGAAAAGGGCAAATATGTTGCAGACTTAAAGGATGGAAAATGGCAGGCCTTTTACAGCGACGGAAAACTTAAATACGAAGGGAATTTTATTCAGGGCAACCCCGATGGTGAACATCGTTTTTATTATCCAAACGGTCAGTTAAAAGAAGTGCAGTATTATATTATGGGCATTTCGGAAAAAAACTGGCGGAAATATGACGAAAACGGCCAGTTGTTGCTGACAATTACCTATAAAAACAACAGGGAGGTCAGGATAAACGGCGAGAAAATTGGTTTTGAAGAAAATGATATCAAGCTTATTCAGTAAAAAATTTGAATGAACAATGATTTTGAAATACATGGTCCGGTTTTAAACGACGCGGAAAGGGAGATCGAAAAGAGTATCCGGCCAAAGAATTTTGATGATTTTAATGGTCAGCATAAACTGGTCGAAAACCTTAGAGTTTTTGTTCAGGCTGCCTTAATGCGCAAAGAAGCATTGGATCATGTTATTCTTTCTGGACCTCCTGGCCTGGGGAAAACCACACTGGCCAATATTATCTCCAATGAACTAAACAGTAATATAAAAATCACTTCGGGTCCGGTGTTGGAAAAGGCCGGTGATCTTGCAGGTATTCTTACAAGTCTTGAAAAGCACGATGTGTTGTTTATTGATGAAATACACCGGTTGAATGCAACTGTCGAAGAATTCCTTTATTCGGCCATGGAAGATTACAAAATCGATTTGATTATTGATAAGGGTCCCGGAGCTCGTTCGGTTCAATTGAGTCTAAATCCTTTTACGTTAATAGGTGCCACCACAAGGGCAGGATTGTTATCGAGCCCTTTACGGGCCCGATTTGGTATCAATATGCACCTTGAATATTACGATGCCGCCATACTTGTGAATATAGTAAAACGTTCTGCCAAATTGTTGAAAATTGCTATTGATCAGGATGCCGCGGATGAAATTGCCCGGAGATCCCGGGGTACCCCGCGTATCGCGAACGCATTACTTCGTAGAGTACGTGATTTTGCACAGGTTAAGAAAATGAAATGTATAAACCGCGATATTACACAGTATGCTCTTGAAGCGTTGAATATAGATAAAAAGGGATTAGACGAAATGGATAATCGCATACTGAATATCATTATTGATAAGTTTAATGGAGGTCCTGTCGGACTGGGTACTGTGGCCACCGCAGTTTCTGAAGACCCGGGGACGATAGAAGAAGTATACGAACCATTTTTGATAAAAGAAGGTTTCCTGAAACGTACCCCAAGGGGCAGGGAAGTGACAGCTTTGGCCTACAGGCACCTTGGAAAAGCCAGGGCAGGAAATTTATCCCTGGATTTCGATTAAGCCAATACAGTTAGGATTAATAAGAACTTGAAAATTGATTGATAAACCTGATATCATTTTCAAAATAAAGGCGAAGATCATTTACCTGGTATTTTAGCATAGCCGTTCGTTCAATACCCATACCAAATGCAAAGCCGGTATAGTTTTTACTATCAATGGATGAAGCTTCCAGTACATTAGGATCTACCATACCGCATCCAAGAATTTCGAGATAACCGGTGTATTTACAAACATTACAACCTGCTCCTCCACAGATGGTACATGATACATCAAGCTCTGCAGAAGGCTCTGTAAAAGGAAAAAAGGATGGTCTGAGTCGGATCTGTGTTTTTTCACCAAACATTTCCTTGGCGAAAAACATAAGGGTTTGTTTCAGATCGGCAAAGGAAACATTGCGGTCGATATACAATCCTTCGACCTGGTGAAAAATGCAATGGGCCCGTGCCGATATGGCTTCGTTTCGGAATACCCTGCCAGGGAATATTTTGCGTATGGGAGGCTGGTTATTTTCCATTACCCTGACCTGTACCGAGGAGGTATGGGTGCGCAAAACAATGTCGGGATTCTTTTCGATAAAAAAAGTATCCTGCATATCACGGGCCGGATGTTCAAGCGGAAAATTAAGGCCGGTAAAAACATGCCAGTCGTCTTCTATTTCAGGGCCTTCGGCTACCGTAAAACCAATTTTAGAAAATATGCTGATGATTTCTTTCCGGATAAGGGATACCGGGTGACGAGAGCCCAATGAAAGTGGCTCTGCAGGCAGTGTTAAATCACCTTTAAATGAGTTTTCTGTTGTGGAAAGGGATTGTTTAACCTGATCATATATAGCGGTCGCCAGGCTTTTAAGTTCATTAAGCCTTGCTCCCGTTGTTTTTTTAAGTTCAGGGGGTACGTCTTTGAAACGGACAAATAATTCGGAAACAAGACCTTTTTTACTAAGATATTGCAGCCTGAAGTTTTCGAGCTCTTGCAGGTTTGAAATGGAAAGCTGATTCAGCGAATGAATATGTTTTTCAATGAGCGATAGCATATGGCTTGATAATTATTCAGAAATAGTCGCTTTAATAATTTTTACCTCGTCAAGAGGCCGGTTCCGTGGATCGGTTGAAACAGCGGCAATTTTATCAACTACCTCAATACCTTCAACTACCTCTCCGAAAACAGTATATTGATCATCAAGATGGGGTGTACCACCTATGGTAGAGTAAATTTCAAGCTGTTGTGGCGTAAAAGGTTTATGCCGACCGGATTCAACGAACATTTGCAATTGCGAAGGCGTTAGAACCTGACCTTGAACAATGTAAAACTGGGATCCCGATGATGCTCTTGCGGGATTTACCTGATCCCCTTGCCGGGCTGATGCCAGGGCTCCTTTTTTATGAAAGTAATGTGGAAGAATTTCAGCTGGAATGGTATAACCCGGACCACCACTTCCAAGCAGTTGGTCAGATGATGCATTTCGCGATTCCGGATCACCGGCCTGGATCATAAATGAAGGAATAACACGGTGAAACAAAACACCATCATAAAAGCCCTGATTAACGAGTTTTATCATGTTGGCTTTATGCTGGGCGGTTTCATCGTATAACCTGACCCTGATATCTCCGTATGTTGTTGAAAAGGTTACAAAAGTCTGTGCTTTTATCATGGGATTAATCATTAATATCGCAAATGTTATTACTGACAGGTGTTTTTGTTTTATATTCATGAATAATGCATTTAAGAATATATTTACAAAATTTTAGGGCGAAAATACATATAATTTGATAGATATGGAAAAGATCATAATAAAACGTTGAATAATAAGTATTTCAGAAATTTGAAATGACCTGTATAGGAAAGAACGGATGATGAAGCTATTGTGTAACAATCATTATTAAAAATTGTAAAGTTTTGAATCCTTATCAAAAACTTGGCGGCCAGGCATTGATTTATGGAATGGGAAACATTGTTCCACGTGTGTTGAATTATGCCGTTTTAACCGTATATTATACACGTCGTTTTGAACCTGAAGCTTATGGTGTTATTACGGAATTGTATGCCTACGTTGCCATTTTACTGGTGATCCTGACGTATGGGATGGAAACCGGACTCTTTAAATTTTCCAACGATCGTTATCAGCGGGAAACCGTATATAGAAATACATTATCGGCGATCATTACTACCTCGTTGATCTTTGCTGTACTGGTGATTTTTTTCCGCAATGATATTTCAAAAGCAATTGGTTATTCAGGCAATTCCGAATATATCATTTGGCTTGGACTTACCTTATCGTTGGATGCAATTGGATCTGTGGTATTTGCAAAATTAAGAATTGAAAATAAGATACGTCGGTTTGCTATTGTTAAAATAGTGAACGTATTGGTTACTGTATTTTTTGTTTTTTTGTTTCTGGAAATTTTACCAGTAGTTAAAAAAATTGCAGATACTGAAATCTATGTCCGGTACTTGAAGGATATTGAGGTGGGTTATGTTTTTATCGCCAATCTTTTAGCAAGTTTGGTGGTACTGTTATTGTTAATAAAGGATTTAAAACCTTTTGTAATTCGCTTTGATAGGGCATTACTAGGAAAAATGCTGATGTATTCCTTCCCTTTACTTATAGCAGGTTTAGCCGGCATATTTAATGAGACCATTGATAGAATATTATTAAGAAAATTGACACCGGAAAACCTGAATCCTTTATATCAAATTGGAATATACGGTGCAAACTACAGGATTGCCGTATTGATGACTATTTTCGTACAAATGTTCCGGTATGCAGCAGAGCCGTTCTTTTTTAATTATGCCAATAAAAAGAATTCGAAAGAGATCTATGGTAATGTACTGACGTATTTTACAATTTTTATGATGCTTATTTTTTTGGGAGTTGGCTTGGGAATGGATATTTTCAAAAGATTTATCGATGTTAAGTATTACGAAGGCCTGAAGATAGTGCCCATTGTTTTAATGGCCAATGTATTCGTTGGCATGCTTTTTAATGTGAATATGTGGTATAAACTTAGCGGACAAACCATTTACGGAGTTTATATTACTGGTTTTGGAGCGTTTATTACCATTGTATTGAATATTTTGTTAATCCCCAGGTATGGTTACCTCGCATGTGCATGGATACATTTAATTGCTAATTTTGTCATGGTGGTGTTAACCTACTTAACAGGTCAACGGTTTTACCCGATTACTTATAACATACGGCGTATTTCCCTGTATATGGCGTTAGGTATAGGTATTTATTTGATTGGTATAAAGTTGCAGGGAAGTATTACCTGGATTAATATACTGATTTGTGTTGTGTTTACTTTTATATATTTCATTTTTTGCAATCACCAGGAAGGGCTCATAAAATTATTTTTACAACGACATGAAAATAAGAATTGTTAATAGTTCAAGCCATAAATTACCGGCATATAGTACACTGCATGCTGCAGGAATGGATCTTGTTGCAAATTTGAATGAACCTGTCGTCATCAAGCCTATGAGGCGTGTTTTAATTCCTACCGGTCTTTTTATTGAGTTACCTGTTGGATATGAAGCGCAGATAAGGCCCCGAAGTGGTCTTGCATTAAAGAAGGGTATAACAGTTTTAAACTCCCCGGGAACCATTGATGCTGATTACCGTGGTGAAATTGGTATCATACTGATAAATTTATCTGATGAGGATTTTGTGGTAAGTAATGGCGACAGAATTTGTCAAATGGTGGTTGCAAAGCATGAAACCGTACAATGGGATTTGTGCGAAAGCCTTAATGATACTTCCAGAGGTGAAGGGGGATTCGGACATACAGGAATTTGATATAAAGGGCATGAAGAATTTTAAATACATATTGATAGTAAGCTTTGTATTGTTGGGATGTAATGCTTTACTAAAAAGTCAGATACCGGAATTATTGCGAAAAGATAAAGATGGAGAAAGAGATCAGGAATACTACTTTGCCTTTACAGAGGCGACAAAATTCTATTTGTTTGGGAATTATACACAGGCGGTAGGACTATATAACGAATGTCTGAAAATCCGACCCACCAGTGCGGCTGTTTATTACCAACTCGGACGGATTTTTTTGATTTCGGGAAACCCTGCCATGTCACGTGAATTGACAAAAAAAGCTGTGATGTTTGATGAGAACAACAGCTGGTATTTGCAACAGCTGGCCGACCTTTATCAGTACGAGAATAAAAGTGATAGTGCTGTAGTGATCTATGATCGATTATTGAAGATTAAACCTGATGATCTGAATACAACCTATAGTTTGGCCATTTTGCATGAGAAGTTAAAAAATAGTGACAAAGCGTTGTTTTACCTGAACATAATAGAGAATAAAGTTGGACTCTCAAAGGAAGTTTCATTGGCTAAGTACAGGCTATATGAGCAGGAAGGAAAATATGAACCAGCCCTGCAGCAACTGAAACAGGCTTATGTTATTAGTGGAAAAGAATACAATATAGCCGGAATCCTGGCAGAATTTTTTAGTAATCATCAGAAACCCGATTCTGCCCGGCATTATTATGAAACGATATACCCGGCCTTTGCCAATGATGCCGTGGTAGCCTTTTCCTATGCCGATTATTTAATGAATGAGAAGAAATACAATGAGGCGACAGAAGTGTTGTTGAGAGTTATCAGGGAGCCTGATATGGACCAGGAAACGCTCACGGGATATTTTTATAAGCTGATTCAACATGAGGCGTTGTTCAATAAAGCAAAGCCGTTGCTGGATACTATTGCTGACGCTTTTTACAGTAGAGATAGGCGTGACATTAGGGTTAATGCTATTTTTGCTGATATTCAGTTTAAATTAAAGAACTATAATAAGGCAGCCATTGCATTAAAGGAAATAGTCGAGCATGATAAACGCAACTACCCGGCACTTGAACAATTGGTTTATGCCTATAATTTAATGGACAGTACTAAAAAAGTAGTTGAGTATAGCAGGTATGGGCTGGATATGTACAAAGATAAACCCCTGTTATATCTTTTCGGAGGAGCTGGTCATTACCGGCTTGAGCAATATGCGGAGGCGTCTGAATGGCTGGAGAAAGGTTTGGTTATTAGTGATAGTGAGGAATTGCAACTTGAGTTTTTGTCCTTACTGGGAGAAGTTTATGAGCAATTAAAAATGTATGAGAAATCGGAAAGGACTTTTATACGTGCCCTTACAATTGATGAGGATAACAACGCTATAAAGAACAATTTTGCTTATTACCTTTCGCTGCGAAAAGACAAGCTGGAATATGCCGCTAAATTAAGCAAGGCTACTGTTAACGCTGAACCTGAAAATGCCACTTACCTTGATACCTATGGATGGATATGGTATATGAAGGGCAAAACAAAGAAGGCTGAAAAGTTTGTATTAAAAGCTATAAATGCTGGTGGAGAGCGTAATGTAGAAATCCTTATGCATTATGCGGAAATTCTGGTATCATTGGAGAAAAGGGAAGAAGCTGTTCACCATTTGAATCAGGCAAGGGAGTTGTCAAAAGGAAAAGAAAGGGAAGAAATTATAAAGCGTATTGAGAATTTGCTTAACGAGGATCAACGCAATAATAAGGATTAGCTTAGAAAACCATTACATGCCTGCAAGATGAAATATCTTATCGTCATATTCTTTGTTTTTACCTTATCATGTAACGAGATGGCCTCACAGCAAACAGCTGCGAAAATTAAGGAAACGAGGGAGAAGACATTAAAGGAAATTGAGTATGCTAATTCCTTGTTGGAGGAAACAAAAGGAAAGACAAAAGAATCACTTAATGAACTTAACCTGGTTAGCATAAAGCTTACAAAGAGAAGAGAGGTGCTGGTAGGATTGGAGCTTGAACTTAGTTTGATGGACGAAGCCATTGCGGAGAATGAAAAGGAAATAGCAAAAATTGATAAGGAGGTTGAAAAAATAAAAGTGGTTTATGCGGCAATGATCCGTAGCCTTTATAAAAGCAAAAGCCCGGGATACCTGATCATTTACTTATTTGCCTCTGAGAATATCAGTCAGTTTTACAAAAGAATCCGGACATTTAAAATATACAACAGCTACCTGCGAAAACAAAAGGAGAAGCTGGAAATGTTGCGTAATGATTTGCTCAAACACAATGAGGAAATAAGAGGACTACGGGAAAATAAAGATGTTATTGTACTGAAAACAAAAGAAGAGACTACACATATTCAACGGGAAGTTAATCAGAAGAACAAGCTTGTGACGCAGTTAAGGAAAAAGCAGCGAGAAATAGAACAGGAGATTAAAAACAAGGAGAAGACAGCGCGAAGGCTTGAGAATGAATTGAAAAAGATTATTGAAGAAGAAAGGCGAAAAATAAAGGCCTCTGGCAGCAAAAGCGTTATGACGCCGGCAGAGAAGATTGTTTCTGACGATTTTGAAAAGAATGCCGGGCGATTACCATGGCCTACAGAAAAGGGTATTATTACAGGAAAGTACGGTGCACATCAGCACCCGGATTATAAACAGGTCATTATTAAAAATGAAGGCATTTATATTGCTACTACAGCTTCACAACCGGTACGTTCTATTTTTAAGGGCGTTGTCTCCAGGGTGTTTGAAATACCAGGAGAGAATTTTACCGTAATTATCAAACATGGCCAGTACTACACGCTTTATCACAATCTCGAAAAGGTAACTGTAAAAGCCGGACAGCGTATTGAGACAAAGGAAAGCATTGGGATTGTTTCGACCAATGAAAGCACGCGCGAAACCATATTGTATTTTCAGGTATGGAAAAATACGGAAAGAAGAGATCCTGAATTATGGATTGCACCTTTATAAAATTGAAAATCTTTTTGATAATTTAGCATAAAACTTTAATAAAAAGAGTAACAAAAGAAGAATAATTGAGTATATTAAGATAATTGTAATTACTACTATAATGGAAAAATCACTTAAAATAGTGTCCAAAATTGAGAATCTTAGGAAAGTTGAGAAGCTGGTTGATGAACTTTCCACGGAGTATAATATAAATGCCGATATCTACGGAAATATCCTGATTGCTGTTCTTGAAGCTGCAAATAATGCCATTTTGCATGGTAATAAGTTGGATGAGAATAAGTCCGTAAATATCCAGGTTAAAATTGACGAGAAACGATTAAATATTAAAATTGATGACGAAGGAAACGGTTTTGACTATAAGAATGTACCAGATCCGACTGCACCTGAGAATATTGAAAATGTGAATGGCAGGGGAATCTTTCTGATGGAGAAACTTTCTGATAAAATTGAGTTTTCACGAAATGGCGCAACAGTAGAACTAGAATTTAATATTGCCTAGGCTTGTCAGTTGAATGGAGTTTTATTGATTTACAGCAGGAGATATGTTTTTCACCTGTGTTAAAGAAATATGTTAGGGACATTATACGTACTGAAAAAGGAGAAACAGGAGAAATACTCCTACTGTTTACGAGCAATGAATATTTACTTTCAATTAACAGGCAATTCTTAAAGCATGATTATTATACGGATGTGATCACTTTCAGCAACAGGAGAAAAAATTTGATTGCCGGAGAAGTGTATATATCTGTTGATCAGGTAATACTCAATGCAAAATCATTAAAAACAGACTGGACTGTTGAACTGTTACGGGTAATTACGCATGGCATCCTGCATTTGATTGGCTATGATGATCAGACAGAAAGTCAACGTTCATACATGAGATCGTTGGAAGATCATTATCTTTGTCAATTGAATATTGAAAAGGTATTTTGCCAAGGTGAATAAGCATTATGATATTATTGTTGTAGGTGCCGGTCATGCTGGTTGTGAAGCTGCGCATGCGGCCGCTGTATTAGGCGCCAGGGTATTACTCATTACTATGGACATGACCAAGATGGCACAGATGTCCTGTAATCCCGCCATGGGTGGCATTGCAAAGGGACAGATTATTCGTGAAATTGATGCCTTAGGGGGTATGTCTGCCATTGTTACAGACCGAAGCATGATTCAATTCAGAATGCTTAATATTTCAAAGGGTCCTGCTGTTTGGAGTCCACGTGCGCAGTGTGACAGAATGTTGTTTAGCGCAACATGGCGCGAATTATTAGAGCAGAACCGGAATCTCGATTTATGGCAGGATAATGTAAACGGTTTAATCATTAAGGAAAACCGGATATTGGGTGTAAGAACTGAAATGGGCGTTAGCTTCATGGCAAAAGCTGTTGTACTGACCATGGGTACTTTTGAAAATGGTATCATGTACATTGGCAAAGTACGACTAAAAGGGGGCCGTATTGCAGAACCGTTGTCAACCGGAATCACCGAAGACCTGAAAAGGAATGGCATAGTGGCTGGACGCCTTAAAACAGGAACACCTGCGCGTATTGACGGAAGAACTATTGACTTCAGCAAGGTAACAGAGCAAAAGGGAGATGAAAAAATCCAACGTTTTTCCTATTTACCAACACAGTTACCTGAAAGGCAATTGAGTTGCTATATTACTTATACCAATTCAGCAGTACACGAATTGCTTAAAACAGGATTTGACGATTCGCCATTATATGACGGAACCATAAAGGGTATTGGCCCACGATATTGTCCAAGTATAGAATCAAAGCTTGTTACGTTTGAGGATAAAGAAAACCACCAGTTATTTCTGGAACCCGAAGGTTGGCAGACGAATGAATACTACCTGAATGGGTTTTCATCATCTCTTCCACTGGACATTCAGTATAAAGCGTTGATGATGATTCCAGGTCTTGAAAAAGCAAAAATTTACAGGCCCGGATATGCCATCGAATATGATTTTTTTCAACCCACGCAGTTAAACAGTAACCTCGAAACAAAGAAAATAAGTCATCTGTTTTTTGCAGGACAGATAAATGGTACCACTGGCTATGAGGAAGCCGGTGCGCAGGGATTGATGGCTGGCATCAATGCCTATCTGAAAATTTCGGACCGTGAGCCATTTGTATTGCGGCGTGATGAAGCCTATATTGGGGTGCTAATAGATGATCTTATTACCAAGGGTGTTGATGAACCCTACCGCATGTTTACCTCACGAGCCGAATTTAGAATTTTATTGCGGCAGGATAATGCCGATGAAAGATTGACCGAAAAAGCTTATGCCCTGGGTATCGCAAGTGAGGAGCGTATGGCTGTATTTGAAAAGAAAAGAAAAATAAAGAGCGAATTAATGGGATTCATCAATGAAAAGAGTTTATCGCCGAACGAGGTGAATGAACTATTGATAAATCGCGGAACCAGTGCATTACGACAAAAAGTAAAAATTGGCGATATTTTGTTACGGCCTCAAGTTGGACTGTACGATCTGCTTAAAATCGGCGGATATAACAATCACGATGAGGGAGAAGAGATCCAAATCAGTCATGAGATTTTAGAGGCTGTGGAAATCGAGCATAAATATAAGGGATATATTGAGCGCGAACGATTACTGGCTGACAAAATTGTACGGCTGGACCATATCAGGATCGATGAAGGTATTCAGTTCGATTCGTTACTTTCCATTTCAACAGAGGGTAGATACAAACTAAATAAGTATAAACCCCAGACCATTGGCCAGGCCGCAAGAATCAGTGGAATATCCCCAAGCGATATCAATGTATTACTGTTGTATATGGGGAGGTAGTTAAATAATAAAGTGAAGAATTGTTCCACGTGGAACAATTCATCAACAGGTTAGCAACCATGACATTGCTTAAGGACATATCTTCAGTGGTTTCAAAATTACCTCAAAAACCTGGAGTCTACCAGTTTTATGCACAATCGGGGGAAATCATTTACATCGGGAAAGCAAAAAATCTCCGGAAAAGGGTCGCTTCTTATTTTAAGACCGAAGCGGTTGCCTATAAACAAGAAGTAATGGTGCGGAAAATTGCAGCTATTCGCTACATTTTAGTGGAGAATGAATCGGATGCCCTGCTACTCGAAAACAATCTCATCAAGGAGTATCAACCGAGGTACAATATCCTGTTAAAAGACGACAAAACATTTCCGTGGATATGCATCAAAAACGAACGGTTTCCAAGGGTTTTTTCCACGCGGAACAGGGTAGAGGACGGTTCGTTATATTTTGGGCCCTATACTTCAGGCCTCATGGTGAAAACACTATTGGAAATGATTCGCAGGCTTTTTAAGGTTAGAACCTGCCATTACGTATTAAGTGAGGACAATGTAGAAAGACATAAGTACAAAAAATGCCTGGAGTTTCATCTGGGAAATTGTTTGGCCCCCTGTGAAGGGCTGCAGGATGTTTCCGATTATGACCGGAGTATCGGCCAGATCAAGGAAATATTGAAAGGTAATTTGCATACAGTCATCGAAAACCTGCAGAACACCATGCAGGAATATGCCCGAAAATTGCAATTTGAGGATGCGGCGGAGATCAAACAAAAATTGCAGGTACTGGAAAAGTTTCAAAGCAAGTCGACCATTGTGAATACCCGCATTGCGCATGTTGATGTTTTCAGTATTGACGATGACAAGGATTATGCTTATGTTAATTTTCTGAAAGTTGTCAATGGCGCTATTGTTCAGGCGCACAATGTAGAAGTGGTGAAACGATTTGACGAGGATAAAAAGGACGTGTTGGCAGCCGTAATCATCGACTTACGCTTGCGTTACAGCAGCGATGCAGCCGAAGTGATTGTTCCCTTTCTTCCTGGAGATGGATTTGGGCCTGTGCGTTTTACGATACCCAAAGCAGGGGATAAGTTAAAACTGTTGCAACTGTCAGCACGCAATATTGCTTCATTCCGCAGCGACAGGGAATTGATGCGTGCTTCTTTAAAGCAACGCGACAGGCAAAGTGAAAAGCTTCAGCAGGTAAAAGAGGATTTACGACTTAAAAGCTTACCCCGGCATATTGAATGTTTCGACAATTCAAATATTCAGGGTACAAATCCGGTGGCTTCCTGTGTGGTTTTTCGTAATGGAAAGCCCAGCAAGTCGGATTACCGGCATTATAACATAAAAACTGTAACAGGTCCGGACGATTTTGCTTCCATGGCCGAAATCGTCACACGCAGGTATCAACGGTTACTGGATGAAAAGCAGGCGTTGCCCGATCTGATTGTTGTAGATGGCGGGAAAGGACAGCTCAGCATTGCGGTGAAAATGCTAAAGGAATTGAAAATTTACGGAAAGGTTTCTGTTGTAGGTATTGCTAAGCGTCTAGAGGAAATTTATGTTCCGGAAGACCCGGTACCGCTTTACCTAGATAAGAATTCTCCCACACTTCGGTTGTTGCAACAAATTCGGGATGAGGCTCACCGGTTTGGAATTACCTTTCATCGCGATAAGCGCAGTAAAGATATGCTGCATTCTGCACTACTGGAAATTCCGGGGATTGGCGAAAAATCGCGTGATAAACTGCTTAAACAGGCTGATGACATAGAAAAGTTAAAATCAATGACGCTCCCACAACTCGAGAAAATAGCCGGTAAAAGGATTGCTAACCTTATTTACCGCCATTATCATCCGGAACTGCTGGACACAACAAAATAGTTGTTTGCTGTTTTGTATATAACTGCTGCCTTATAGCCAAGGGGTACTCTTGCAAAGATTATTATTTATTGCGGCCAATGGTGTAGCCGACAAAGTCGTGTAAAGCCTGTCGCATTAAAGCATTCGGAAATTTGTCGAGCTGATGGAGTGCCAACGTAGCATAGTCGTGCATGGTTTTTTCAGCTGAAGCAATGCCTTTGTATTTATTAATAAAGTCAAGCACAACCGAAAATGTTTGTTTATTTTTCCGGGGGTTATTGATTATCCTGAGAATCTTGGTCTTTTCAGCACCATTGGCTTGTTGTAAGGCATAAATGAGTGGTAGGGTGAGCTTTTTGTCCTGAATATCCTTACCGGCGGGTTTACCCGTTAAACTATTTATTTGATAATCAAGCAAATCGTCCTTAATTTGAAAGGCAATGCCCAGTTTTTCACCAAACTCCTTCATGGCTTCCACTGTTTCAGCCGGGGCACCGACAGATTGAGCACCCGATGAACTGCAGCATGCAATGAGTGTAGCTGTTTTTTTACGGATAATTTCAAAATAGTCTGTTTCGGTCAGGTTAAGTTTACGTGTTCTTCTCAATTGGAGCAATTCACCTTCACTCATTTCTTTAACAGCATCGGAAACCAGGTTGAGTATATCATATTCTTTATTATGGATAGCAAGCAACATTCCTTTGGCCAGCAGGTAATCACCCACCAGCACCGCAACCTTCGATTTCCACAAGGCATTTATGGAGAAGAACCCTCGTCTTTCATTGGATTCATCTACCACATCGTCATGTATTAGCGTGGCAGTATGCAGGATTTCTATTAGGGCTGCGGCATTGTAAGTTGATTGTGTAGGTTCACCCAGCAACTTTGCGCTGAGAAAAACAAGCAAAGGACGCATTTGCTTCCCCTTCCGGCGCAGCAGGTAATTTATGACAAGATTCAGCAACGGCCCATCCGTTTTCATTACCTGGTTGAAATAGGTATCAAATTGTTTCAACTCCGGAGAAAGCAATTGCTTGATGTGATCTATGCCTGGCATGAAATAAGTATTATGATGCAAAGTTAGCAAATAATTTATACGACAAGAAATCAGTAATTTGGCTGAATATTGTATATATTTGTATGTGTATATGTTTAAACAGATACGGGAGTATTTGGTTCTATTGTGCGCCTGTTTCACCTTTAACTATGAGAATTAACCTATGAAATTTGAAGGCCTTACAGCTGAGCAACTCGAAAAGGCTGCTAACATGTTAAAAGCCATTGCCCATCCTATGCGGATAGCCATTTTACAGTACCTCGACGGGGGGAAGCAGGTTAGTGTTACTGAAATACACGAATTTCTGGATATCGAACAATCCACCACTTCGCATCACCTGGGTATTTTAAAGGACAAGGGTATTCTGGGTTCAAAACGTGAAGGAAAGAACACCTATTACTTTATCCGAAACGAAAACCTGAGCAGCATTATCGATTGTGTGAACAAGTGTGCATGCTGATTAATTTATTTATTGATTTCCAGCGCCGGATGAATGTTTTCAGCCGGTTTTTTTTACGTCAGCAACATGAAACAACAACCCGAAAAAGTATTCCTGTTTGATGCCTATGCATTAATATATAGAGCCTATTATGCTTTTATTAACCGACCCATGATTAACTCGGGAGGAATTAATACTTCTGCAATATATGGCTTTACCACAACACTTACCGATATTCTTAATCGCGAAAAACCCGATTATTGCGCGGTTGTTTTTGATCCTCCATCGCCCACCTTCCGGCACCAGCTTTACAGCGAATACAAAGCCAATCGCCTTGCAACACCAGAAGAAATCAAAAAATCGGTCCCGGTAATCAAGGAAATAATAGGAGCTTTTAATATTCCGGTTATTGAAGTTGCTGGATATGAGGCCGATGATGTAATCGGAACGCTGGCCAAAAAAGCTGCTGCTGATGGGTACCTGGTTTACATGGTGACGCCCGATAAAGACTATATGCAGCTGGTAACAGAACAGATCAGGATGTACAAACCCGGACGCCCGGGGGGTGATTATGAAACGGTGGGCGTAGCAGAAGTTAAATCGTTTTTTGGTGTGGATACACCGCTTCAGGTAATAGACATACTTGCCCTCTGGGGTGATTCGTCGGATAATATTCCGGGAGCTCCGGGAATTGGTGAAAAATCGGCCCGGGAGTTAATATCAAGATATGGCTCTGTGAACAACCTGCTTGCGCATGTTGGTGACTTGAAACCCCGGCAGCAGGAAAGTCTTAGTCAAAACAAGGATAAGGTATTGCTGTCCTATGAGCTGGCGCGTATTGAACTGGGTGTCCCCATCGATTTTGTCGCGGAGGAACTGAAAACAAGTCCGTGGGACATACAACGACTTACATCCTTGTTTCGGCAGCTTGAATTTAAAACTTTACTGGGCCGGCTTACACGGGAAACTTCAGCGCCTCCGTTACAGGGCAGTTTGTTTGATACCCCGGTTGTTGAGCAATCCGGCAACACCGACAACAGGCTGCAAAACATATCAACGGTAACGCACCGGTATTACCTGGTAGATACTGATGAAAAGGTTAAAACGCTTGTTGATAAGCTGGCTGAGCAACCTGCTTTTTGTTTTGATACCGAAACTACCGGCTTGAATACACGACACGCCGAACTGGTAGGCATTGCCTTTTCATTTAATGCGCATGAAGCTTATTACATTCCGGTTCCAGCTGGGCATAATGAAGCAATGAAACTGCTCAACCCATTACGTGTGGTATTCGAAAGATCTGACATTAGAAAAGTAGGGCAGAATCTGAAGTTTGACATCCAGGTGCTTATGAATTATGGTATTGCCATTGAAGGTGAGTTGTTCGATACCATGATCGCACATTACCTTATTCAGCCCGACCTGAAGCATAACCTCGATTACCTGGCAGAAATATACCTGAAATACAGCATGGTTTCTATCGAAACGCTTATCGGTAAAAAAGGATCGCAACAACGAAACATGCGGGATGTTGAACCCGATGTCATCCGTGAATATACCGGCGAAGATGCAGACATTACTTGGCAGGTGTACCAGTTACTCGAACCCGCGTTGGAAAAGCAGGGATTGTTAAAACTGGCATTAAGTGCCGAAATGCCGTTGGTAAGGGTACTTGCAGAAATGGAAAAGGCCGGGTTCAAAATTAACCAGGACAATCTGAAGCAGTATTCCTCACGGTTGAAAAAAGAACTGGCCGACCTGGAAAATACTATTTTTTCATTGTCCGGCACGACCTTTAACATTAACTCGCCCAAACAACTTGGCGAAGTATTGTTTGAAAAACTTATTATTTCAGAAGGAGCCCAGAAAACAAAAACCAAACAATACTCAACCGGTGAGGAAGTGCTGCAGAAGCTTACCGATAAACATCCTGTTGTCAGCCATATACTCGATTACCGTGCAATTCAGAAACTTATCAGTACCTATGTGGATGCGCTGCCTCAACTGGTCGACGAACAGTCGGGCAAGATTCACACAACCTTTGATCAGGCCTGGGTAAGCACCGGAAGGTTAAGTTCGCGTAATCCAAACCTACAGAACATTCCAATCCGGGAAGAACGTGGCAAAGAAATAAGAAAAGCCTTTGTACCCAGTGGCCCTGATTTTATGCTACTTTCGGCCGACTACTCCCAGATAGAACTGAGGCTTATGGCGCACCTGAGCCAGGATGAACATATGCTTGATGCATTCTCGCATCAGGCGGATATACATATTTCGACCGCGGCACGCATATTTAAGGTTAATGAAACGGAAGTGACACCTGCAATGCGGAGCAAGGCTAAAACAGCCAATTTCGGCATTATTTATGGTATTTCTGCCTTTGGTTTATCACAACGCCTGAATATACCCCGTTCTGAAGCAGCCGATCTGATACAGGGCTATTTTGCCTCTTTTCCCCGGGTAAAAGAATACATGGAGAAATCAGTTAAACTGGCCAGGGAAAAGGGATATGTCCAGACCCTCATGGGAAGAAGAAGGTATTTACCCGATATCCATTCATCCAACGCCATTGTAAGGGGAGTTGCCGAACGTAATGCCATTAATGCGCCCATCCAGGGATCTGCAGCTGACATCATAAAACTGGCCATGGTAAATCTTCAGCGGGTATTGCGCAAAGGATACCAAAGCAAGCTTATTCTGCAGGTTCATGACGAACTCATCCTCGACGTTTTAAAGGAGGAAGCACAGTCGATCCGGGAAATAGTTAAATACGAAATGGAAAATGTATTGTTGTTAAGTGTTCCGCTGACTGTTGACATCGGTACCGGCAATAACTGGCTGGAAGCACATTAAAAAACATCCGTTGGCATCATAGGGTATCATCCTGTACCCTGGCCATTTCTTCGAGGTATTTCTGACGGATGTGCTGTAGCTTTTCAACAGCAAGGTTAGGTTTTCAGGCAAACCATTTTAACAGGATATTCCTGATGATATCGGTTTTTACAGGTTTGACAATGTAATCATTCATCCCGGTTGAAATGGCTCTTGATTTGCTTTTGGAACTGGCTGTGGCGGTCATGGCAATAATGGGAAGTTGCTGACCTGAACCCCTGATTTCGATGGTGGCCTGCAAGCCATCCATTTCCGGCATAACCAGGTCCATAAAAACAATGTCGTAAGGCTTGTTCTTTACTTTTTCAACAGCCTCTTTTCCGTTTCGGGCTACATCAATGTTGTAACCAATCGATGTAAATATGGTTTGCGCTACACGAATATTAATTTCGTTGTCCTCAGCCAGTAATATGGATAGATCGGGCCTTATTTTCCGTACGGATTCGTGACTGACTTTTTCGAGCAGCGGAAACGATTCATGGAAGCCAGCGGTTAGGTCGCTTTGTTCGAAAGGCTCATTAAAGTAATAGTCGACGCCATAACGTTTGGATAACACATAATTAGCAGGTTTGTGGTTGGCGCTGATCAGATAAACCAGCATCCGGTCTGTTAATTTGTAATCGTGAAGCGTTTTTACAAGCGATAGGCCATCCAATTCCTGTTCATCGAGTATGACCAACAAGTGAACCGGGAAGGAGGGGTCATCCAGCTTCAGGCGCAGTGCTTCCGGCCGGCTGTTGTCGAGGACAAATACTTCGTAATGGATTTTATTCATATCGAACAGCCGGGTGAGCCGTGGCCGGCTGTTTTCGGTGTGACTGACAATAATAGCGTTTATCTGGCTGAACTGCTTAATGTTGTTGACGGGAAGCGCTTTCGGAAGCTTTTCGTTTGAATATACTTCGATGGTGAAACTGAACCGCGAGCCGGGATGCTCAGGTTTTCGCGAAAGGGTTGAAGGGCTTTGCACCCAAATTTCACCGTGCATAAGGGTAACCAGTTGCTTGGCGATGGTGGTACCAAGGCCTGTTCCACCAAATCGCCGTGAGGTTGAGTCTTCTGCCTGGGTGAAGGAATTAAAAATGGTTTCTATTTTATTACGGGGAATCCCTACTCCGGTATCTTCAACGTAAAACAACAGCGTGACATTGTTGTTATATTCTTCTTCGAGCTCAACACCAACAGCAATTTCTCCTTCGCTGGTGAACTTAACCGCGTTACTGATAAGGTTAGATAGCACCTGGCGTAACCTGAACGGGTCACCAATGATATTTTCCGGAACGTTGGGGCTGACTTTAAATGACAAGGTGAGCTTTTTCTCTTCAATGATGGGCTTGAACAAATCAATGCTGAATTTAACTTCTTCGCGCAACTTGAATGGAATTTCTTCGAGTTGCATCTTACCGGCTTCAATTTTCGAAAAGTCGAGAATATCGTCAATCAAGGTCAGCAATACATCAGCACTTCGTTTGACGATCTGTACATATTCCTTTTGGTTGGGTGTAAGGTTTTCCTGGCCCAGTGCTTCGGTCATCCCAATTATACCATTCATGGGCGTACGGATTTCATGACTCATTTTGGCCAGAAATTCAGACTTGGCAGTATTGGAGGCGGCTTCGTATTTGCGTGCTTTTTCAATGGGGGTTACATCAACAAATGCGCTTAGAATAAGTTCCTCCTGATTCAATTCAAAAGGAAGATCTTTCTTCATAACCGCAACTTCTTCTCCTTCGTGCCGATAAAGTACAAATTGATTGGAGTCAAAAGAAGTATCGTTTCCGTTGTTATAATAGTCTTTCGATAGCATAAAACGGTCGGTTATTTTACCGCCGGTCTTTACTTCCTCTTCTTTCATCAGCAGCATATCACGGGCTGTTTTGTTAAGGATTCGTACCTGATGCTGCTGATCAAGCACCATAATGCCAACAGGCAGGTTGTCGATAACAGATTGCAAATTGGCCATTTCGTTACTGGCTTTTTCCTTTAACACCAGGTTTTTCCCAAGTTTACCCAGCATGAGCAACAGCATCAACAGCATGATCAATGTACTGAATATTGCCGAAACAATGACCTTGTTCAGTACCAGGTCGAAAACAAACCGTTCACGCATGGAATAAACCACGCTAAACTTCTCCTGCAGCAATGCCAAAGGTGAAAATGCAGAATACAGGTTTTCCTTTTTTCCGGCAAATTGCACCTTGTGTTTGAAAAAACCTGTTTGTTCCCTGGTTATACGGTCTTTCAGGGCTGCTGAATCGGAAAAGGCAGGTTTTACCAGCGCATTAGTGAAAAGAACATTCCCGTTGCGGTCAATTATCCATTGAAAAAACGCTTCATCATGAAAACGCTGATTAAAATAGGAGGAAATAAAGTCTGTTATATTCAAGGTAAAAACCAGGTTGGACACCAGCTCATCGTTTTTAAAAACCGGGAAGGCGAGCTGATAGTGTTCTGTGCCTTTGGTAAAGGTTTCTTTGTTTACCAGTGTGTAAGAAAGCTGTGTAACATAAGGATCGACCAACAGCTTGTTCCTTTTGTTGAAGGTAAGATTCAATACATTGTTACTTTTGTCATACAGGTGAATGTTCCTGATGAGTTCATGGTTGTTGGAAAAAAGCATCTCAAGATTACGAAGGCCGGGTTGATTGATATCGTCACTGGTGATATCCACTTCAAGCAGTGACCGGGAATAAAGCAACGCGTTTACTTCGTTCTCAAATTTCATGATGGCTTTCTCCAGTTCTACCACACATGCTTCGGCCTGCCCCGAAAGAATGCTGCGTTGGAAGGATACCTGGTTACGGTAAATGGAAAAATTGAAATAAAGGTTCAGCAATACCACCACCACAGTTACAGCAATCAGATAGAGCGTGTACTTTTTCATCATCAACCGGTTGAAAAATTGAGCAATCAAAGTAGGAAATATTCCTAAAGTTACAACAAGTTATTGGAAAATTATTTCAACAGGTGCGTTAGCTTGTCCGGTACTTTTGCCCACTTTCGGTGAAAATATTAATATAACTGCGGTAACGCGATTCATGCAATATTCCGTTTTTCACTGCTTCAATAACTGCACAATTGGGCTCATGGGTATGGGTGCAATTATAAAACTGGCAGTCTTTCGACAGGCGGAATATGTCGGTAAAATAAAGGCCAATTTCATTACGGGCCATATCGGTGATGCCAAAGCCCCTGATACCCGGAGAGTCGATGATATAGGTGTTTTCCCATAGCTCAATCATTTCGGGGTAGGTGGTGGTATGTCGGCCTGACTCGTGATACCACGATATGTCTGCGGTTTTCAGGTTTAGACCCGGGCGTAACCTGTTGATCAGGCTGCTTTTGCCCACGCCCGAATTACCGGCGACCAGGCTTGTTTTGCCAGTCAGCAGCTCTTTTACCTGGTCGATATGCTGATTATTCAGCACCGATGTTGCAATAACGGTATATCCCGCGTATGCATATAGTTTTTCGATCTCTTTAAGCCGTTGCAAACGTTCACCGGAATACAGGTCGGTTTTATTGATCAACAGCAGTGAAGGGATGTGGTAGGCTTCAGCGGATACCAGAAACCTGTCGACAAATTCCAGCGGTGTTTCAGGAAAGTCAAGTGTAAATATCAGCACGGCCTGGTCAACATTGGCAGCCATAATTTGTGTTTCGCGCGAAAGATTTGTGGCTTTGCGGATGATGTAATTTTTACGTTTGGCAATGCGGGTAATCAAACCATTTCCATCGGGCGAAAGGTCATATTCCACCTGGTCACCTACCGCAACAGGGTTGGTGTTTCTGATCCCCTGTTTGCGAAATGAACCCTTAAGCCTGCAAAGTACAATTTTATGATGATCTCTCACAGTATGCCAGCTTCCGGTAGTTTTAATAACAACACCCGTTTTCAATATTGAAATTAATTATGTTTGTATCCTGCGAAATTAAGTAAGAGATTTGTATTTTTAGTACAGAAATACCGTATAAGATATGAAAACCATCAGACAGCATCATTTTATCAATGCAACGCCTGAAGAAGTATTTACCGCGCTCACCAATCCGTTCACCATTGAATTGTGGAGCGGCCATCCTGCCGTTATGGACAAGAAAGAGGGTACGGAGTTCAGCATGTTTGACGGCGATATTGCCGGTAAAAACCTTAAAATAGTTGAGAACGAGCAATTGGTTCAGGAATGGTATTTTGGGGAGCGTGAAACGCAATCGGTGGTTACCATTACACTGAAAGCTCACCAGCTGGGGACTAAGGTTATGCTGGAGCATACCAATGTGCCGGACGAAGATGCTGAGGAATTCACCGAAGGATGGAATGATTTCTACTGGGGCGCCATGAAGGATTATTTCAAGTAATACGTTAATAGAGCTGCATAAAATACATTAAACTAATATTATCAGACATTTGAATTCCCCTGTTTCGAGGCACGATGTTGAACTTATGGCACCGGTAGGTTCGTTTGAATCACTGATGGCTGCTATCCAGGCCGGAGCTGATGCAGTATACTTTGGGTTGGGAAAATTAAACATGCGTGCCCGTTCATCGGTTAATTTTACGGAAGCCGATCTCAGAAAAATTGTACGCATCTGCCGAAATTTCAACACCAAGACATACCTTACGCTGAATGTTGTTTTTTATGGCGATGAACTGGAAGAAATGCGAAGAATAATTGACCTGGCCGCTTCCTGCCAGGTCGATGCCATTATAGCCGCCGACCAGGCTGCTATAAGCTATGCCCGCGAGGTGGGCGTGGAAGTCCATTTGTCCACCCAGGTAAACATCAGCAATATCGAATCGTTAAAATTTTACGCGGGTTTTGCCGATGTGATGGTACTGGCCCGTGAACTGAACCTCGGACAGGTTAAGGAAATGACCCTGCAGATCGAAAACCAGCAAATAACAGGACCTTCGGGTCGGCTTATCAGGGTTGAAATGTTTGCACATGGCGCCCTTTGTATGGCCATTTCGGGCAAGTGTTACCTTAGTCTTCACAACCACTGGCATTCCGCCAACCGTGGCGAATGCCTGCAGGATTGCCGGAGAAGTTACCTCGTTACGGAAAAAGAAACCGGCTTTGCACTTGAAGTAGACAACCAATTCATCATGTCGCCCAAGGATTTATGCACCATACACTTCCTGAACAAAATTATTGATGCCGGTGTAAGCGTTTTTAAGATCGAAGGCAGGGCAAGGTCTCCCGAATATGTTAAAACGGTTACGGCATGTTACCACGAGGCATTACTCAGCATTGCCGATGGCAGTTATACAGGTGAAAAAATTGCCGCATGGCAGGAACGCCTGGGGGGTGTTTTTAATCGTGGATTCTGGGACGGCTATTACCTGGGACAAAGGTTGGGCGAATGGAGCCATGTATACGGATCCAAAGCTGGTCAGTACAAGGAATATGTGGCAAAATGCACCAATTATTATACAAAAATGGGTGTGGCAGAATTTCTTTGTGAGTCCACCTCATTGCAAAAAGGCGAAGAAGTGGTGATTTTAGGACCCACTACCGGCGTGGTTGAACTGGTTACGCCGGAATTGCACGGGGACAACGGGGCCATTGAAAAGGCATCAGCAGGACTGCGATTTGCGATGGCTGTTCCCCGGAAAGTCAGAAGGGGCGATAAGTTGTATAAGATTGTTAAGCGTAAACATTAAGTGAGGATTTAAAACAGTTTAAATATAATTATGTTATAAAAGATTTACCATGAAAACTACCCTAAGGCAACTGCTGATCACCGGCATACTGTTTCCGGCATGCCTGGCAATGCTCACCCAATGTAAAAAGGGACCACGCTTACCCGATGAAATAAATCCGGCCTTTACCGAGCAGATCGCTGCCTTTACATCCGGTATTATTTCGTCCGAATCAACCATACAACTGGTTCTGACCGAGGACAACGTGCACGCAGGTGATCCAAATTCACCGGCAGAAGACGATTTATTCAGGTTTAAACCCGATATTAAGGGAAGTGCCGTATGGCTCGATAAACGAACCATTGAATTCCGGCCGGAAGAAAAGCTTAAATCGGGACAAACTTATACCGCACGCTTCAAACTTGGGAAGGTAGTAAACACCGACAAGGCTTTGGCCGTTTTTGAGTTTGGATTCGATGTGGTTGCGCAAAACTGGAGCGTTAAGACTGAAGGTTACCAGGCACATAATGAGAATGATCTGGTTTGGAATAAGATTAATGGTTCGGTTAGCACAGCTGATTATATCGATTATGAGGAACTTATAAAATACTTTTCAGCTCAACAGGAAAACCGGAAACTCAACATAAGCTTTTTACCGGGAGAAGATCGACGAAATTTTACATTCACGGTGGATAGTGTTCAACGAACAGAAAAAGCCGGGAAGGTTACCATATTGTGGGATGCAGAAAACGATTACACGGGTATTAAAGGATCTGCCGATGTTGAAATACCCTCGTTGGCAGATTATAAGGTAATGGATGTAAGTGTAGTGCATGAACCAGAACAATATATACGTATTGCCTTCAGTGATCCCATCAAAAAAAACCAGGCATTTGACGGGTTGATTTACCTGAAAAATAATGAAGCGCTGCAATACACCGTTAAAGGAAATATTGTAATGGCCTATCCCGAAAATCAGCTGAACGGCAGCACTGAACTGACGATAGGACAGGGACTGGTGAACATTCTCGGGTACAAACTGAAAGAACCATTTACTGCTGAAGTATCCTTTGAAGTTCCGAAACCGGCTGTACGACTGGTTGGTAAAGGAGTAATTCTGCCCTCCTCAACGGGTATGTTCTTCCCTTTCGAAGCCGTTAATCTTGATGCAGTGGATGTAAAAATCATCAAGATTTTTGAAAATAATATCGGGCATTTTTTGCAGGTTAACCGGCTCGATGGTAGCAATCAGTTAAAACGGGCCGGAAAGCTCGTTCATAAAGAAAAAATTAAACTTAACCATGCGCCTGCTGACCTGGGAAAATGGAACCGTTTCAGCATCGACCTGTCGAAACTCATTGAACCTGATCCCGGTGCCATTTACCGCGTGGAAATCTCTTTCCGCAAAAGTTATTCACTTTATCCCTGTGACGATGATGGAAATGATGCTGAAGCCGAAGAAGAGGCCCGTGAAGAACGTGAAGAGGAATATGAAGCATCTTACTGGGATTCCTATGAGGATTATTATGATGATTATTACTATTATAATGAGTACGGTTACAATTATGAATGGAAGGAACGCGACAATCCCTGTTCTCCGTCGTATTACACACAGCAGCGGAATGTAGCCCGTAACATACTGGCATCTGATCTTGGCCTTACAGCAAAAGCCGGAACCGATCAGACAGTCTTTTGCGCCGTTACCAGTCTGGCATCCTCGAAACCCATCGAAGGCGTCGACGTTACGGTTTACAATTACCAGCTGCAACCTGTTGGCAACGCTACTACCGATAACAATGGCTTTGCCACTATCGCGGTAACGGAAAAACCTTACCTGATGATTGCACGGCACGACAAGCAAAGAGGATACCTGAAACTCGACGAAGGTTCGTCGCTTTCACTGGCAATGTTTGACGTGACCGGAAATAGCGTTTCAAAAGGTATTAAAGCTTTTATTTATGGTGAGCGGGGTGTATGGCGACCCGGTGATACGCTGTTTTTGTCGTGCATCATTGAGGATAAGCAAAAGCGGTTGCCGGCAGCTCACCCTGTGGGGTT
>CAZUBW010000005.1:0-84646 GCA_964618645.1 uncultured Bacteroidales bacterium
AAAGAATTTGCTTTCTCTAATTAAATGTCAATATATTAATGAAACGAAATACTAGGTACTGGGTGCTAGGTACTGGATACTGGATGTGCGGGTACCTGGGATTGGGATTTGGGATTGGGATTTGACTGCCCGTGCCTGGTTGCTGAGCGGAGTCGAAGCACTGCTACTGCTACTGCTACTGCTCCGATAATCGGAGGTTCGGCTCAGGCTGTGCCTGAGTCGTATCTATGTTTGCAGGCTTCGCCTGATAATGAAATAGTAAATTCATAAAGACAAATATGTTGTATATCAGGCAAAAGCCTGATGAAATAGGTCCGACTCAGGCACAGCCCATTGCCGTCAAGCTAAGAATACATATTATTGATATTCTTTCATTTGCATATGGCAACTTCAATATCATAGCACTTAACGCTGAACATGGCGCTATCCCCCTTTGGAGGGGGTAGGGGGAGGAAATTCTTGAATTCATACTTTTTATTTATACTAAAATAATACACTAAAAATTTATTCATATAAAACAATTGATGACGCGCTATAATCTTCCCCCAGCCCCCTCCAGAGGGGGATAGCACATTTGCTAAACTCAGCAGAATTAAATGAAGTGGGTACCTTTTTCTATAGAAAAATTCCTTAGCTTGATAGCTATTGGCAGAGCCTAAGCCGAACGGCGGCCTGCCTGCGTGGCTTGGGCTATGCGTTGGCAGGCAGGTTTGAATTAATGGTTCTTGGTTCTCTGTTCTGTTAATCGTTTAATGATTAATGCTACGTAAGCGTTAATAAAAAATCAACCCCGGCCGCATGGGCCGGGGTTTCTTTGTCATTTACACCATTGCCTGATTGCCGGCAGGCTGGTAAGTGATGACAAGTTAACTGCACTAAGGGTTAATCATCTTTGGCAATACAAAGGGCAGCTAATATTGTAATTACTCTTCGAGCCACCAGGTTAACTCCCGGATATTGTCGTTTCCGGCGCCAAACTGGCTGGTAATGGCAGCGGATACATGGTCGGCATTCAGCTGGTATTCCGAGTTGGGATACATCCAGCGGGTGGGTGGGGTTAAGCCGGGCAGGTGAGCAAATGTGGGATAACCAGTGCGCAGGTGATCGTAATACATACTCCATCCGCCTTGCAGGAAGGAGGCGAAATATTTCTGCATGATGATGCGTTCAATGCGCTCCTCATCCGTGGCGGCCTGTGAAAAGTCCACCAACTCGTGGGCCAGGTAGTCGTTTAAGGCAGCATCGTTCACATATATTGCATAATCCTTGGAATAATTGTAGTAAAAGCCAAAGGAGGCTTCGATACCCTTTTCGTAGTACGTTTCCGCATTGGCGCTGTTTATCCAGCCGCGCACCGCTGCTTCGGCCAGGATAAGCTGCAGCTCGTGGTAACCCATAAGCATATGCGGTTCACAGGTAGGATCGGTGGTGTACCGGAGGTTGACCTTGGAGACTTTTCCGGCAGCAGCTTTTATGTTTACATCATTATAAGGTGCAACAGGATTTCCACCTTCGTAGGCGGTGAAATCGTTAATGGGCAAGCCGGCTTCTTTAGCTACCCTGGTCTGACCGCAGAAAATGAACAGCCTCGGATCTTCCCTTTCCTGCAAACGCCAGATGAACGTGGAATCCATGTACCGGGCCGACCCATAACTGCTGCTGTTGTATTCGGTGTAGCGGTTACCCAGCTGGTCGACAAACACCAGTTGACCGTTGTCTTCAATACTTTCCATAAGCGGTTCATTATTGGCAATCCGGGCAAAACTTGTAGCCAGGTTCAAGGATGCATCATCCTGATGCTTCGAAAGCGTCATTAACACCTTCAGGCGGAATGAATTGATAAGCTTCTCCCATTTTGCAGGGTTGCCACCGTAAATAATATCACCTTCAATCAGGTCGTCGTTCATTATTTCACTGGCTTCGGATAATTCACTGAGGATGCCGGTGAAAACATCTTTTTGCGTGTCGTAAGCCGGGGCATAGATTTCGTTGCCTTCTGCTTTGAGTGCCTGGGAATAGGGAATATCACCAAAGGTAAGGGCCAGGTTATAAAAGTGGTATGCCCTGAAAAACCTGGCTAGTGCCTGGTAGTTCGGACTACCAATTTTTTCTGCTTCCTCCAGCATTTTGATAATTACGCGCAGGCTGTCGTATGTACTATAACTTCCCCGGTTCCATTTATAGTATTGTTCGGCTTCTTCTCCATCGGTTTGCACTACCATACGGGCGGCGAACATGGGCGATACACCGGCTACCTGGAAAGTTTTCCATTCGATGGTGGTTAATAAGAGCTGGGGATGGGTTTCGGACACATTGTTGGGATTTTTGTTAAACTCTTCGAGCTTTTCGCAGGAGGTCAGCACAAAAATCAAGAGGAGGAAAGAAATATACTTGCTTTTCATATTCATTTTATTTCAGTTAAAAGGTAAGTTTAAGACTCATACCAACATACCGGGTTGAGGGATCCTGAAGGTTATCGTCGTTACCATAATCGGGGTCGATGATATCGGCCTTTTTCAGGATAAATAAATTGTATCCGTAAGCGGTAACTTCAACGTTTTTCAGGCCGTTGACCTTAACCAGGTCCGTCAGGTCGTAGCTGACCGATAACCGGCGCAGCTTGGCAAAACTACGGTCGAAAATATTGGCAAAGGTTTCGCTTTCGCTTTGGCTGACTTTGGCACGATAGGGATAATTCTGACACCAGGTCTGCCAGCTGACTTTTGTTTCGTTGGTTTGATACGTGCGGGTATCGGAAAGCACATTGCCGTAGACATCGGTAGTGAGTTCCCCGCTTACCACATTCACCCCCTGGGGAACATATACCGGGGCGCCGGCTGCATATTCCTCATCGCGCCATTCGGTCGAGTAGGGGTGTTTACCTCCCCACCACATTTTTTCGACGGTCAGTGAACGGATAACGCCTCCCCATACGCCGTCGATATCTACGTCGATGGCCAGCTTTTTATATTTGATGCGGTTCTGGAGTCCAAAACGCCAGTTGGGTTCGGTATGTCCAAACGACCTGGGATAGGGATCCTTCACCGGAAGTCCGGTGGATTCGCTCAAAATCAGTTGTCCATCGGCGCTTTTCATCCAGCCCGTGGCATAGTAATTGTCGATGCGCTCACCTTTTTTATAGTTGCCGTATTTTTCGGCATCACCATAGATACTGGTAATTTTTTTGACACGGGTATCCCAGTTGGTGGCAATATCCCACCTCAGATTTGCGGTTTTTACCGGGTTCACGTTCAGCACCACTTCAAAACCGTTTGTGGTGTATTGGTTGCCGTTCACCTTCCGGTAGTCAAATCCCGACGACTCAGCAATGGGCAGGTTGATGATCTGGTTTTCATCCACCACATTATAATAGGTGAAGTCCACACTGACACGGTTTTTAAGTAAAGAGGATGAAAAACCCAGTTCAAATGAGATGGATTTTTCCGGTGCAATATCGGGATTAACCAATGTAGTGGGGTAAGTTAGCTGGGTAAGCCCGTTGTAACTACCGGCATTTTTATAATACGATTCGATCTGGTAAGGGTTCAGGTCGCTGGAAACCTCGGCCCATGATCCGTAGAGTTTCAGGTAGTCGATGGCCTGCGGCATATCAACCAGGTTTGAAACCACGGTGCTTAAGGAGACCGATGGGTAAAAATACGACCGGTTATTTATGGGAAGTGTTGATGACCAGTCGTTTCGGGCAGCAACGTTGAGGAAGAAGGCATCAAACATATCCAGTTCAGCCGTTCCGTAAATGCTTCGCACAGCCTTTTCTTCAACATACGTGGATGCTTTTACATTGCCTTTGGTGTTGTTCAGGCTGTATACGAAGGGAACAATAAGTCCGTCGGTAGCGTTGTATTCGTTATGGTATTTGCGGTAGAACGAAGCGCCTCCCGCGTTCACCGTCAGGTTGAAGTCGGCCGAAAGTTGTTTGCGATAGGTTAACAGCACATCGTTGTCGAGGGTAAGCCAGTCGGAGTTCCAGGTTTTGTAATCTCCGTCGCGCGGGTCGCCGTAATTCAGGTACGATTTGGGGCTGGCGCGGTCCTCGAACAGCGCTTTCTTAACTGCCGACGTACGGCCCTGAATGCTCAGGTTACGGGTGATGTCCCAGGTAAGCTTCAGCTGACCGTTTAACAAATCGGAGTCATACAGCTGGTTGAGTTCATTGGCTGCAAAATACACGTTATTATACCATGCATAGTTAAAGTTTGCCTGCCGGTAACCTTCCTGTCCGGGTATGTATAGGTGGTTTTTCAGGTCCTGGCCGTTCACATCGTCGCCCATCCAGATCAGAATGGTGTACATGTGATTTTTGGGGCCGTAACCGTAGCGCGGGTAATTGGGTGAGTATACCTTGTTATACGAAAACTTGCTGTCGAGCCGCAGGTTATTTCTAAGGTCAAATGACGAAGTGAAATTAATCCCGCCGGTAGTCAGGTACGAATTGGGTACCTGGCCTTTCTGGCGTGTATAATTACCTGAAAGTTTATACTTCGATTTCTGGCCTTTGTAGGCAATGGAGAAATCGGTGGTGGAGACAAAGCCTGTTTCGAGAAAGTCTTTCAGGTTATTGTGGTATTCCCACGGAGTAGGAACCCTTGAGTAACGCGATTTGTCGTCGTATTTTGTACCGGAAACATCGCCCCACCAGGGAATGGTTTCACCGGTAACATTATCATAAATAGGACTGTTCCATTGCGGAACCATCACACCCGATTCAAATTTTGGTCCCCATATCATATCGCCATCAGATATCCCGCCATCCTGGCCGTCCCAGAATTCATACTTTCCGTTGGATCCGTTACCGTATTCGGTTTGTGTTTCGGGAAAAACCGTAAAACCGGCTGTAACCATGGTACTGTTCGAAAGTGTTATCTCGAGGCCTTCGGATTTGGCATTTTTGGTAGTGATGAGAATAGCCCCGTTTCGTCCGCGGGCGCCGTATAATGCCGATGCAGTGGTTCCTTTCAGCACAGTGATGCCGGCTATATCACTGGAAGGAACATCATAAAAATTGGTTTCGACCGGGATGTCGTCAATGACAATGAGCGGGGTTTTGCCCCTGAGCGATAAGGTCGGAGCCTGAAAGAGTCCGGTTGGATTACTGACAGCCAGTCCTGCTACCTGTCCCGTAAGCAGGTTTCCTACGTTCTGGGTATTAATGCGGGTCAGTTCTGCGGTTTTTACCTGCTGGGTGGCGTATCCAATGGTTTTCTTTTCCTGGGTGATACCCAGCGCGGTAACCACAACGTCGTTCAGCTGGTAAGCTTCTTCTTTTAACTGTATATTGAGTACCTGATCACCGGTTACGATCTCCTCACGTGCGATAAAGCCGATGAATGAAAAAACAAGGGTGGTGTTGTTTTCAACGGAGATCTGGTAATCGCCGTTGACATCGGATGTGGTACCCTGTTGTGTGCCTTTGGCCACAATATTTACACCAGGCAGGGGTTCACCTGACATATCCGACACCTTACCGGTTATCTTCACCTGTTGGGCCATCAAAAGTGTACCCAAGGCGAGTAGAACAAGGGATAGTAGTTTTCTTTTCATGTGTGTTTTTTATGGTTAATTTTTTAGTTGTCAGATAAGTTTTACCCGCTGAAACAAACTTACCAGTGCGTCATCACCGGATGTCCGTTTCAGTTCCTCTTCAAAGGCAGCAGTGTCTTCATAGAAAAGCAACAGGGCTGTTTCGAGGTAACGCGACAGGTCGGATACCGCCTGTTCACGGCTGATGATCCCTTTTTTCTCCTGTCGGGCAACAATTTTTCCCAGTTTCAGCATGCCATTATAGATTTCGGGCTTTTGAATCACCAGCTTACCGGCGAATGATCCGGGTAGTGGATTGCTCATGTAAGTGTAGGTTTGTTCGAACAGGTGTATTCTTTTGGCCACCTCATCACCGAGGGCATGCCTACGGATGGTGGTGATATCGATCTTTTTTAACTCAGCAGGGATATCCAGTAATTGATCGCTTGTGGTAAAAGTATATACAGGTCCGTTATAGGTGTTTGTGGTTTCAACCCCGCCGGAGGAGGCTGACGGGTTATAGCTGAGTTCCTGCGCGCTAGCAATCTGGCTGGCGAGGATGATTCCGATGACAAGAAAATTTTTCATATTGCTTTTTTTGCGTTTCTGTTTGAAAGAATTGGGTTGTGCTGCCTGCTTGTTTATGGCGCAAAAGTGGAAAACGCCCTTTATTTTGATGTTATAGAAAGGTGAATAAACTGTTAAGATTAACGGGGCGAGGCATAGTGGCAAAAAAAAGAGGCTGTCTAAAAAGTCATAAAAAGAGCGTAGTCTGGAGACTACGCTCAGCATACAGAGCTGACATTCTGTACAATGCGCTAGGCGTAGTTTGTAACTACGCCTAACAAAATGACTTTTTAGACAGCCTCTGGCAATTGAATGATTGGTATAAATTCCGCAGGTTAACGGGCAACGAGTTTCAGTACCTGGCGGTTGTTGTTCACCATTACTTCGGCAAAGTATACGCCTTTTTCGGTTAAGCGAACCGTAAACTGATGAGTACCTGCAGCACGCGAATCGTTAACCAGTGTTGAAATCAGCGCACCGGTTGTGCTGTAAACCTTAACCGAAAGGCTTGACATTTCAGTGAGGTTAATGCTTACCGTGGCGGTTTCAGCAAAAGGATTGGGGAATACAACAGCTTCGATTTCGCTGGTTTCGAATTCGGTTACCGGGGTAGCTTCATCGTACCAATACGAGCCGGTTAACACGGGCGAGCCGGTTTCGGGCATGAAGTCGGGTGCATCGAGGTTAAAGGGATCAGCAATTTCCAGATCGTCGTTTGATGCCATGGTTTGGTTTTCGAGCGCAGCCGTAAAGAAGTAAACGCTGTCGATAGCCATATCGGCAAAGTTTTTGTTGCAGCCGGCCAGGATGGTGTTGCCGACATTCAGTTCACCTGCAGTGGCGTTTGCCTGTGAGGCGCTGCCATCGATCAGCAGACCGGTGGCATATCCTGCAAAAATGGCATTGTAGATGTTGATTTTGGTATTCCTGCGCAGGTGCATAGCCCTTTTGTAATTGGTATTGATAGTAGTAGAAGGCGTAGCCAGCGGGCCGAAAGCGCTCACATTACTAAAAATGGCCTGGGTTATGGGAGCCTCATCCGTTCCGCTGCCGTCGTTATCGGATTCGAAGGAATTTGATCCCGATCCCGGGTCAGCAACATCGGGGTCTCTGAGCGATACGGCAAACTGAACCATACCACGGTAGCCATAGTCGGTATCAAAATCGTCGTCCCAGCCACGGAAGGCAATAATGTGTTTAGCGTTAACTGTTCCACCGAAGAACTCGTAGGAGTCGTCACCGCAGAAAGAAACCTGAACATAATCAACTACGGTTTTGCTGCCAACGCCGCCCATGGTAAGACCGTTGATTTCCTTGTCGGGCTGGAAGGCAATACCGGGGAATTCGATACGTACATATTTGAGAATACCTGATGAATCAGCATCGTTGGAACCACCGTAAGTTGAAGTAGGACCTCCTTCGATGGTAGGATCGGTTTTGTTAACCTGTGCTTCACCCAGCACGATGAGTCCGCCCCAGTCGCCATACGACCTGGAACCGGCATCCTGGTTTGAGGTGAAAACAATAGGCTTGTCGGCAGTACCTTCGGCAATGATTTTGGCGCCCTTTTCAACAATGATGGCGCCCTTGTTGGCCTTGCTGCCGCGGATAATGGTGCCGGGCTCAATGGTAAGGGTAGCGCCTGATTTTACATATACCCAGCCGTCGAGCAGGTATACCTTGTCGGCGGTAAGGGTGGTATTGGTGGTGATGTCACCGGCGGCAATTACATCAGTGGTTGCCGGGTAGACGGTATTCTGGGGTGTCCAGTTGGCCCAGCCATCTGTCCAGTCGACCGATCCGAATGCCCCAATATAGTCGACATCCTCGAAAAAGCTATTGGTGAGTTTTGTGTGGGTAAAGGAAGCGCCACTCGTCAGCATGGACGAAGGTGACCACGTTGTGTTGGAGGTAATGTCACCGGCCGGTATGGTAATGGTTGCTGCCGGATAAACGGTATGCTGGGGTGTCCAGTTGGACCAGCCGGCGGTCCAGTTTTCGGTGCCAAAAGCGCCCACATAATCAACCTGCTCGAAAAAGGCATTGTCGATGGTGGATTGCGCATTCAACAGTCCCGTACTACCTGCCAGCAGCAGGGTGAGACTTATCAGAAAGCTGTAAAGTTTTTTCATAATTTAATGAATTGAGTTAGTGATGTTGAATTATGCTTAAGTTACATGCATGTTACAAGCTTACAGAAATTCCGGCTGTGAAGGCGCTGCTGGGTTTGTACACCTGGGTGCGCTGTACGCGGTCGGAATAATCTTCGGATACACCCGGGTAAAGCTGAATACGTTCGTTCTGGCGCAATTCCACGGGTTGATTGAAAAGGTCTTTCACACCCAGTTTCAGCGTCACATTTTTACCCAGTTTTTTATTCAGTGTAATGTCAATAAGGTTACGGGGCATTTGCATGATATGGGGTGTGCGGTTATCGCCCACGAACATTAACCGGGGGCCAATAATGTTATACAGCACGCTGATCATCAGGCCGCTTTCGGGGTTGTCGTAAAACAAACCGGTATTGATGATGTAGGGCGACTGTCCCTGCATTTGCCGGACATCTTCGCGGGCATTTTCGTCGTTGGTGTGCAGTTTACTTTCGATGAGGGCCAGGTTAAAGACCACCACCATATGACGGAACGACCGCAGGATATTATCGGCGCTTTCGAGCTGCAGGAATGATTTGCGTATGTCGATCTCGAGGCCATAGCTTTCGGCCAGTTCGGCATTGTCGAAGGTATAGTTTCTGCCTGAACCGGCTTCAACCAGGTGTGCTTCGATGGGATTTTTAAAACGCTTGTAAAAACCACCGATGGTGATCAGGTCCCCGGCTGCCGGAAACCACTCATAACGCAGGTCGACATTCTGAATATAGGCGTTGGTAAGCGAGGTATCGCCGTAAATGGTGGCTTTTTCTTCAAAGTCGTAATAGGCCTGCAGGGATATTTCCCTGAATTCGGGCCTGTTGATGGTACGGCCGTAGGCAAAGCGCACCAGCGATTTTTCGGATAGGTTATAGGTTAAATTGGCCGAAGGGAAAAAGTCGAGGTTATTATTGCTGATGTTGAAATCAGCGCCGGTACGGTCCATACTTTTCAGGGTCTGGTTATTGTTCTCGACGCGCACCCCCGTGTGCAGCCTGAATTTGCCAATTGGCATGTTGATGGCTGCATAGCCGGCAAATAATTCGTTGTTGGCGGTATAGGAGTCGGTAGGGTCAGTTGACTCATCAATTTTAATACCGTCGGTATAGTTGATGTTCTTATCCTGAAATACGCTGTCGATGGGCATTGCAGCCAAACTCCAGTTAAAGCCGAGCACATTGCTGATGGCATACCCGATGTTTCGGGCTACAAATTCGCGTTGTTTGTTTTCATACATAATACCGGTGGTGAATTCGGGAGTAAGATTACCGAGCTGGAATTTATGTCCGTAATTCAGCGCGCCTACATAAATGTTTTCGTTATTTTTCAGGTGCAGGCGACCAATCATCTTTGGATCGGCATTGAAGTTAAACGAGAGGGAATAGTCTTCCGAATCGTCGTTTTTGTTCATTTCAATCCTTCGGATATCGGGCTGTTGCTTGTTGGTATAGCTGTAGCCGGCTGTCCAGTTCAGGTTGCTTTTGGCGTCGCGCCAGTTGAAAGTTCCGCCCAATTGTCCCGAATAGATCATACGTGACTGGAAACTAAGTTCGAGACCTTTTTTATCGAGCCCGCCATAATTGTCGCGGCCGTCACGCAGGATGGTTTGCTTGTCGCTGTACTGGTTAAAGAAATTACGGAATTCGATTTTCTGGTTGTTCCCGAAAACGAATAGCCAGTTCGACAGACCGTTCAGCTTGGTTTTGGTGGAGTATATATCGTCGTTGAAATAATAAGCGGTATCGGGGCGGTCGTTAATATAATCATATGCCTGGTAACCGGCCCTGAAAACTTCGCGGAACTGTTCGCCCACGCTGTAACCGACCGATGTGGTATTTCCGGCGGATACCTTTCCAAGGAGGAATTTGCGGTTAAGGGTAACGCTGAAAGACTGATCGGGGATGGATTTTTTCTGTTCGGGGCTCCATATTTTGTTGAATGCCTGGCCCAATTCGGTTATGCGGGCTTTGTCGGCTTCGGTTGGGGCGTCGGCCAGCTCCCGGAATTCCTGCTGTGTTGCCGGAAAAGCATCGGGGAGGCCGCGGGTTCCGTCGTCGAAGCCCAGCCAGTCGGTTTTACCTCCACGGTAAGTATAAAAATCCTTAAAAGTGGTATTGTAGCGGTATCCTGTTCCATAGGATATATCGAAACTATTGTTGTCGACCGTATTTTTGGTTTGGATGAGCACCACAGCGCCGGCGAAGTCTGCCGGTATTTCGGGTGCAGGTGTTTTGTAAAGCAGCAGGTTGTCGATGAGCGAGCTGGGAATCATATCAAAAGAAAAAGCCCTGCGGTCCGATTCGGAGCTGGGCGCCTGCACGCCGTTCATCAGCACAACGTTATAGCGTTCGTCGAGTCCGCGCACATTGATGAACCGGCCATCGCGAACGGTAACGCCGGGAACGCGCGAAATCACTTCAGAGGCGTCTTTGTCCTGCGATTTGGAAATTTGTTGTTTGGAAATGCCGCTCAGCACAACATTGCTGGTTTTGATGCTCGAGATCATGGCCAATTCGGTGTCGGTTCGGCGTGTGGCGGTTACCTTAACGGCATCTACCTCAACCGACGCAGGTTTAAGGGTGATATTCAGTTCGGTTGTGCCACCCTTTTTTACTTCAACACGTTCAATGAGCTGTTCGTAAGAAACATAGCTGATTACCAGGTTGTAGTTGCCCGAAGCAATACCGTTGATCAGGTAATTGCCATCGATATCGGTGATGGTTCCTTTTGTGGTACCCTGTATTAATACAGTGGCGCCGATAAGGGTTTCACCGGTTTCGGCATCGGAAATGGTACCTTTAACCGTACCGGTTTGGGCCTGAACAGTGGAAAAGGCCAATGACCCTATGAGGGCCGCAATCATAAAAATGAGCCGCGCAAAGCGCTTTTTAAAGAGTTTTTTTGTTGTCATACAATACGAATAATGATTAACCGCTGCAAAACTAGGCCGGTAAGCTTACTTCAGGGTGAAGAAAACAACAAGAAAAGGTGAAGATAAGATTACAGCAAGGTTAAGATCGCCAAACCGATTATGAAACTATAGGTGATGAATTGGAACATTGCTTCCTTTTTTCATTTATATTTGAAGCCTGAATTATGGAAGTATTTGTTGAAACAGCACAACTTTCCGAGCATTTGGCTGATTTGCGGAATGCCGGTAAAACGGTAGGGTTTGTTCCCACCATGGGAGCTTTGCACGAAGGACATCTTTCGCTGGTAAGGTGTTGCCGGCAGCAGAACGCGATAACCGTGGCAAGCATTTTTGTGAATCCCACGCAGTTTAACGACAAATCGGACCTGGAAAGATATCCGCGTATGCCGGAAAAGGATCTAAAACTGTTGAAAGCCGCAGGTTGTGACCTGGTTTTTTTGCCTGACGAGCAGGAGATATATCCCGAAGCAGATACCCGCATATTTGATTTTGAAGGTCTTGATGAAGTTATGGAAGGCAGGCAGCGGCCGGGACATTTCAATGGTGTAGCCCAGGTTGTAACCCGTTTGTTCGACATTGTGAAACCCCACAGGGCTTATTTTGGCCTGAAGGACTATCAGCAGGTGGCCATCATCCGGCAGGTGGTGAAAAGCATGCAATTACCGGTTGAAATAGTGGCCTGTCCCATCGTTCGCGAGTGCGACGGGCTGGCCATGAGTTCAAGGAATATGTTGCTGACCAAAGCCGAACGTAAAACAGCACTGGTACTTTCGCATACGCTCTTCAGGGCTAAGGCCATGAAAGGCAGCCATACCCCTGCCGGGGTTACCGGGTTTGTCATACAGCAAATAAATGCGGCTGAAGGCGTTGATCTCGAGTATTTTGAGATTGTCGACGGAATGACCCTGCAACCTGTGGCATCGTGGGACAGTGAACATGGCGTGATAGGCTGTATAGCAGCACGGGTGGGCAAGATCAGGCTTATCGACAATATTGAATTTTCTTCGTAATTTTGTGCTGTCAGCATCAGACTGTCCCGATGCTGTTTAACAACATTGGCCCATACAGGGTACGCATTAATGGTATCAACAATCAAAGGTATGCATATTGAAATACTCAAATCGAAAATTCACCGGGTAACGGTAACAGAAGCCAATCTTAATTATGTAGGAAGCATTACCATTGATGAAGACCTGATGGATGCAGCCAATCTGCTGGAGAACGAAAAAGTGCAGGTGGTCAATATCAACAATGGCGAGCGGCTCGACACATACGTGATTACAGGGGAGCGGGGAACTGGCGTGATATGTCTCAATGGACCTGCTGCCCGTAAAGCTCACGAGGGCGACATTGTCATCATTATGTCGTATGCCACCATGGACTTTGAAGAAGCCCGGCATTTCAAACCGGCCATTATATTCCCGGATACCTCAACCAACAGAATTATTTAACGGCACTATTATGCAACGACTCGATGCGATCAACAGGAAGGTGTTGTCCGGTCAGATGCTCGACCGGTGGCTGGCTGTAAAGCGTTTCAAACGCAGGCAGCTGGTGTTCACCAATGGCTGTTTCGATATTTTGCACCGCGGACACGTGGAGTACCTGGCCCAGGCAGCCACCAAGGGCGATGTACTTATTATCGGTCTTAATACGGATGCATCAGTACGTAAACTCAAAGGACCTGCGCGACCGCTGCTCGATGAGCAATCGCGTGCCCTTACATTGGCGGCGCTGGGATTTGTGGATGCCGTGGTGCTGTTTGATGAAGAAACCCCTTATGAGCTGATCAAAAGAATAAAGCCCCAGGTATTGGTAAAGGGTGGCGATTACCAGGTGGAAGACATTGTAGGTTATGATATAGTAAAGGCCGGAGGTGGGCAGGTGATTACCATACCGCTGACCGAAGGGTTTTCGACCACCGGCATTATTCAAAAAATGGCCGGCAGGTAATGGCTAAAGCCAAAACAGTATTTGTTTGCCGCAATTGTGGTTTTGAATCACCCAAATGGGTTGGGAAATGCCCGTCGTGTGGTCAATGGAATACCTTCTCGGAGGAAGCCGTGGTAAAAACCAGCGGAATTGCCGATACTTCCTTTGGCGCCGGCCAATCGTTTCCGGTTAAGCTGCACGAAGTGGATTATAAAAGTCAGCCCCGGCTTGATACCCAAACAGGGGAGTTAAACCGTGTGCTTGGCGGTGGTTTGGTGCGCGGATCGGTGATTCTTATCGGCGGTGAGCCGGGGATTGGAAAATCAACACTGGCATTGCAGGTGGCGCTGGCCATGGTTAATTACAAGGTATTGTATATTTCGGGCGAGGAAAGCGTGCAGCAGATCAGTATGCGGGCCGAACGCATCAACCGGCGCAACGATAACTGTTATGTGCTGAGCGAAATATCGCTGCAGCAGATTTTCAATCACCTGCAGCAAATGAAACCCGATATCCTGATCATAGATTCGGTGCAGACCTTGCAGGACGAAAACCTTGAATCGTCGCCCGGCAGCATATCGCAGATACGCGAATGTGCCGGCAAGCTCATGAAATTTGCCAAGGAAACGGCTACGCCTGTTTTTCTCATTGGGCACATCACCAAGGATGGCACGCTGGCCGGTCCAAAAATCCTGGAACATATTGTCGACACCGTGTTACTGTTCGAAGGTGATCAGCATTATATGTACCGTATATTACGGGCCACCAAAAACCGTTTTGGGGCGACTGCCGAGCTTGGCATTTTCGAAATGCTGGGCGATGGCTTACGCGAGGTGGAGAACCCTTCGGAAGTGCTTATCAACAATAACAACGAGGGGTTGAGCGGCATTGCCACTGCCGCTACCATTGACGGAATGCGGCCCTTTCTGATAGAAGTACAGGCGCTGGTGAGCACTGCCGCATACGGAACACCGCAACGGGTATCAACCGGTTACGATGTGCGGAGGCTGAACATGTTGCTGGCGGTGTTGGAACGCAAAGCGGGGTTTAAAATTGCCACCCGCGATGTTTTTCTTAACCTGGCCGGTGGATTGCGGGTCAGCGACCCGGCGCTGGATTTGTCGGTGATTGCAGCAGTGCTCTCATCGGGGGTTGACAAGCCCATTGCCAAAAAAATGTGTTTTAGCGCCGAAGTAGGACTTTCGGGCGAAATCAGACCGGTTACCCGTATCGAAAACCGCATACGCGAGGCCGGCCGGCTGGGTTTTACCAGCATTATGATATCAGGTGCATACGAAAAGATCAATATGCCGGGAAAGGAGCACATTAAGGTAATAAAGGTAAACCGGGTGGAGGAAGCAATGAAGCAGCTGTTTACTCACCATTCATTTTCCCAATAATAATCCACTTCGCTTTTGTTGGCTACATCGGTACAATTGGGTAGCGGAGGCATTCCGGGAGGCAACTGAAAAACGTCGGTTTCTGCTATGCCAAGTGACTTATCGGCATATACCCGTTGCATAAACAGGGCATATATAGGCAGCGCCATGGTAGCGCCCTGTCCCATGCTCATCACATCAAAATGAACAGAGCGGTCTTCGGCGCCTACCCATCCGCCGGCAACCAGTTTTGGAGCTATGCCAATCATCCAGCCGTCGGAGTGGTTCTGTGTGGTACCGGTTTTGGCGGCTATTTCGCCGGTGAGGTTATACCTGAAGCGCAAACGGTAGGCCGTGCCAAAGTTGGTGGCGCCTTCCATGAGGTTCAGCATCAGGTAGGCAGTTTGTTCGCTGATCGATTCTATACGCTCGGGCTGGAATTCGGCCAGTACATTGCCGTTTTTGTCCTCGATACGGGTAACGTAAACCGGTTTGGTATGAACGCCTTTGTTGGCAAAGGTGGCATATGACGATACCATTTCGGCTACCGACATATCGGATGTACCGTAAATCATCGAAGGTACGGGGTCGATGTAACTGGTAACACCCATTTTATGGGCAATGTTGGCAATGGGCATAGGTGCATATTGCTTTACCAGCCAGGCCGATATGTTGTTTTCCGAAGTGGCGAGACCCCATTTAAGTGTTTTCATCAGCCCCTGGTCCTCTTTTCTACCACTGCTTTGTGGTGTATAAACCGAATCGTTTACAATAAAGGTCTGCGGAATATTGGGTACTTCGTCGCAGGGGTTACGGCCTTCCTGCATGGCCAGGATATACAGGAAAGGTTTGAAGGTGGAGCCTGCCTGGCGTTTCCCCTGTGTAACATGGTCGTATTTAAACGTGGCAAAATCGATGCCGCCTACATAGGCTTTGACATGGCCACTAATGGGGTCCATGGCCATAAAGCCGGTCCGCAGGAAGTGCTTGAAATATTTTATGGAGTCGAGCGGCGACATGATGGTGTCGATTTCGCCACGCCAGCTGAACACTTTCATCGGTACGGGTTCTTTGAAAGCTTTGGCAATCTGGCTGGCCGACATGCCCTGGCCCTTCATTTTCCGGCCGCGGTCGGAATTCATCATGGCCCGGTTCAGAATGCGTTGGATATCTTTGTCGGAGATGTCGCGCGAAAAAGGCGCCCGCTTATTACCACGTTTTTCCTTGAAAAAGGCAGGTTGAAGATAGCTTCCCAGGTGTTCCTCAACGGCTTCTTCGGCATATTGCTGCATTTTGGAGTTTACCGTGGTATAAATTTTCAGCCCGTCGGCATACAGGTTATAGGGGTTGCCATCGGGTTTCCTGTTTTTGTTGCACCAGCCGAAAAGCGGGTCGTTCATCCACCGGAGGGAGTCCTCACGGTAATCGTTGTAGCTGTAATAATTTTTTCGTTTGGGCTCCTTGGCCAACAAGGTGCGGCGAATGAATTCCCGGAAGTAGGTGGCAGGGCCTTCGTCATGACTTATCCGCTGGAAACGGGTGCCAAGTGGCAAGCCTTTGAGTGAGTCGGCTATGGCTGATTGCAGGTAACCGTTTTTAACCATCTGGTTGAGTACTACGTTACGCCGACCTTTAACACGGGTACGTTTTACCGAATCGTTCGGGTTGAAATATCGTGGGTTCTTGGCCATACCCACGAGCATGGCTCCTTCTTCAATGGTCAGCGAGTCGGGTACGGTGCTGAAATATACCTGGGCGGCCGATTTAATGCCAACAGCCTGGTTAAGAAAGTCGCACTGGTTAAAGTATAATGTGATAATTTCTTCTTTGGTGTAGGCTTTTTCGAGCCGTACCGCAATGATCCATTCCTTTGCTTTTTGAAAACCCCTGCCGATTAGTGTTCTGGGAGGTTCGTGAAAAAGATTCTTGGCCAACTGCTGGGTGATGGTACTTCCACCTCCACTGCTGCGTTGCATAAGCAAAACCGTTTTGATTACCATGCGGGCAACCCCTTTGGCATCGATGCCGGAATGGCGGTAAAACCTTTTATCCTCGGTGGCAATGAGTGCATCTACCAGGTGTTTGGGCAGTTCGTCGTAATCGACGAATGCACGGTTTTGGTTTTTGAAATAAAACGGGCCCAGAATTTTTCCGTCTTCGGAAATTACCTGCGAGGCCAGGTTTATTTTGGGGTTTTCCAATGTCTGAATATCGGGCATATATCCCAGGGCGCCAAGTGCAGCCAGCAACAGCAACAAAGCAAGTATGGCAAAGGGGGTGGAAAAGACAATCCAGAAGTATTTGTTGATCTTTTCCCTGCGGTTATTGGTCTTACTCATACAATTTTACAGTGATGAGGGTAAAAGTAGTAATAATTTGAATTAAAATTTTGAACTTAGTGCCATTATTGATTTATTTGCACCTTTATAAACGTTTGTGGAATGATAAACAACTTAGTAATTGTAGAATCCCCGGCCAAGGCCAAAACCATCGAGAAATTCCTGGGCAGGGATTTTACGGTTAAATCGAGCATGGGTCATATCCGTGATCTGGCCAAGGAAGGTTTGGGTGTTGACATTGATAACAACTTCAAGCCGAAGTATATTGTGCCGGCCGACAAAAAAAAGGTGGTGGCTGACCTGAAAGATTCGGTTAAAAAAGCTGATTTAGTGTGGCTTGCATCTGATGAGGACCGTGAGGGAGAGGCTATTGCATGGCATCTGGCCGAAGAGCTGAAACTGAAAAAAGAAAAAACACGACGTATTGTTTTTCACGAAATCACCAAAGATGCCATTATACATGCGGTTGAAAATCCCCGGTATATCGATCAGCATTTGGTAAATGCCCAACAGGCCAGGCGTATACTCGATCGTCTGGTGGGTTTCGAAATCAGTCCTGTATTGTGGAAAAAGGTTAAGCCGCAACTTTCGGCCGGACGTGTTCAGTCGGTTGCCGTAAGGCTTATCGTGGAACGCGAGCGCGAGATCATACACTTTAAGAGCACTTCATCGTACCGGGTTACGGCCCTTTTCGAAGTAGAAAGCAAGGGTAAGGTACAGCAGGTTAAGGCTGAACTCGACGAGCGGTTTCCCGATCACAAAAAGGCCCTCGAGTTTATTGTGCATTGTAAAAATGCAACCTTTAACATCGCCGACATTGTTAAAAAGCCGGCCAAAAAGTCGCCTTCCCCGCCGTTTACCACATCAACGTTGCAGCAGGAGGCAAGCCGGAAGCTGGGCTTCTCGGTATCGCAAACCATGACTGTTGCCCAGCGTTTATACGAGGCCGGTTTGATCACCTACATGAGAACCGACTCGGTTAATCTTTCGGAGACTGCGCTGAATGCCACCGAGGAGATCATTAACAAAGAATTCGGAAAGGATTTTGTCCATATCAGGCATTATAAAACCAAAAGCAAGGGAGCACAGGAAGCGCACGAAGCCATCAGACCCACATACCTGAACAAGCAGAAGATTGATGGCAACAATTCCGAGAAAAGGCTTTATGAACTGATCTGGAAACGCACTGTTGCCTCGCAGATGAGCGACGCCAGGCTGGAAAAGACCACTGTCACCATTGATGTTTCAGGACGAAAGGAAAAATTTATGGCCGAGGGTGAAGTGATGCTTTTCGAAGGCTTTCTGAAGGTATACCTCGAATCGTCGGACGATGAAACCGAGGAAAACGACAGCGCCATGCTGCCGCCACTCGAAAAAGGCATGGTTCTGCCGTATATTGCCATAAATGCCACCGAAAAATTTACGCATTATCCGCCTCGTTACACCGAGGCCAGCCTGGTGAAAAAACTGGAAGAGCTTGGCATAGGAAGACCTTCAACGTATGCCCCTACCATCAGCACCATTCTTCAGCGCGGCTATGTTATCAAGGAGGAACGCCAGGGGAAGGAGCGTAACTATAAGGTTATCTCGCTCGATAAAGGGAGTATCAAAGACACGGTGGCCACAGAAATTACCGGTGCCGAAAAGGGAAAGCTATTCCCTGATAACATTGGCATGATGGTGAATGATTTTTTGGTAGAGCATTTTCCGGAGGTACTCGACTATAATTTCACGGCATCGGTAGAAAAAGAATTCGACGAAATTGCCGATGGAAAAGCCGACTGGGCCGACATGATCAAGCAGTTTTACACGCCCTTCCACAAGAAAATTGAGGCTACGCTGGCACGCAAGGATGTGACCAAACCCGAACGGTTACTGGGGACCGACCCGGCTTCGGGAAAGCCTGTTTACACCCGCCTGGCACGTTTCGGAGCGGTAGCCCAGATTGGCGAAACCAATGGCGAGGAAAAGCCGCGTTATGCCCAGCTCAGGGTAGGTCAGAACATAGAGTCGATTACGCTGGAGGAAGCCCTTGAACTGTTTAAACTGCCCCGTACCATCGGCACTTTCGAAGACAAGGACGTGGTGGTTTCCACAGGTCGCTTTGGACCTTATGTGCTGCACCATTCCAAGTTTTATTCGTTGCGCCGGGGCGTGGATGACCCTTATACCATTGAGCTCGACCGTGCCATTGAACTGATCAACGAAAAACGCGAAAAGGATAAGAATAAGGTTATTTCCGTTTTTAAGGAGGATAAGGATCTTTCGGTGCTGAATGGCCGGTGGGGCCCTTATATCAGCTACAAAAAGGAAAATTACAAAATTCCCAAGGGGACCGATCCCAAGGCACTGAACTATGACGATTGTATGAAAATTGTGGCAGAGGCGCCGGCAAAAAAGAAAAAGAAGAAGTAATACCCATCCTTCATGGACCTGAATCACTATTTCGATCCGGTTTCGCTTGACAAAGCCGATGACGCAAAAATTCCCGGCGAATTGCAGTTCGGGCGGAACCTGAGGATCCACACTCCCAGTACGCCCATTGATGAGATCAGCAACTACCAGCTTGCCATACTGGGGGTACCCGAGGAGCGAAATTCGTTCAATAAAGGCGCTGCAGAAACCCCCGACCACATAAGGCGTAAGCTGTACGACCTGTTCAGGGTTAACGACAAGCTGCGGATCATCGATCTGGGAAACCTGAAGCATACAGCCGGTGTTGAAGACACATATTACGGGCTGCGTGACGTAATGACCGACCTGCTGAATAACCAGGTTACGGCCATTATACTGGGAGGAACCCAGGATATCACCCGGGGGTTGTTCATGGCATATGAGCAGCGTTCCGCCAAGGTGAATGTGGTGACCGTTGATGCGCGCATTGACATGGACGAAGCATCGCTACCAGCCGATGGGTGGAACAATACGGTGATCAACAGTCCAAAACTATTCCGGTACACAGCACTGGGGCATCAGCAATACCTGGTTAACCCCCTGCATATTGAAACGCTTGAAAAAAGAGGGTTTGACCTGGTACGGCTGGGCGCCTTACGAAATAATATCGTGGTAGCAGAGCCTTTTCTGCGCGATGCTCAACTCGTTAGCTTTGATATGGGGGCTGTGAAGCAGTCCGAAGCGCCCGGTACACGTTATGCGTCACCCAACGGTTTACTGGCCGAGGAAGCCTGTCAACTGGCCAGGTTTGCCGGGCTGAGCGACCTGGTTTCGTGTTTTGGTTTGTTTGAGGTGAACAGCAGGTACGACCGCGAAGATCAGAGCAGTCACCTTGCAGCACAGGCCATCTGGTATTTTATCGAGGGATTTGCCCAGCGCAGAAATGAAAAGCCCGCACAAGGCAGTTCCGATTTCAAGGTGTTTATGGTCAATCACCACGATATGGAGCATGCACTCACTTTTTATAAAAGCCAGGTTACCGGCAGGTGGTGGATGGAAATTCCCGATATGAAAAACGGGGGACAGGTGTTGGTGGCCTGTTCACAGGAGGAATATCAGCAGGCCTGTAATCATGATATACCGGAGATGTGGTGGAAGGCGTTTCAACGGATTAATTGAGGGGGGGGTGCTGGTTGCTGGGTGCTGGGTGCTGGAGGCTGGATACTGGATACTGGATACTGGATACTGGATGCTAGATGCTGGATACTGGATGTGCGGGTATTTGGAATTGGGAATTGGGATTTGACTGCTGCTGCCGCTGCTATTGCCACTGGATACTGGATGCTAGATGCTGGATACTTGATGTGCGGGTATTTGGAATTGGGAATTGGGATTTGACTGCTACTGCCGCTGCTACTGCCACTGGATACTGGATGCTGGATGCTGGATGTGCGGGTATTTGGAATTGGGAATTGGGATTTGACTGCTGCTGCCGCTGCTATTGCCACTGGATACTGGATGCTAGATGCTGGATACTTGATGTGCGGGTATTTGGAATTGGGATTTGACTGCCGCTGCCACTGCCGCTGCCACTGCTGCTGCCGCTTGTCTTGGCTCTTCCTGCTAATTACACAAACGCTTGCAGATTCCCGCAGACTATTCCTTCATTCCTTCATTCTTTCATTCTTTCATTCTTCATTACGCCGCTTCTGCATATTCGTGGTAGCGGAATTCGGCTTTGTCCAGCAAATCTTCATAAATCTGGCCGCTTTCCAGCGCGTCTTCATCATCAGCTTCGTAATGCCAGTTGATAATAAATACCTTAACATCGTCGTTACGGTCGATACTCCGGAGCAATTCAAGCAATTTCTTGGAGGAAGCACTGTTTAAATATTCCAGGTTGAGGTCCATTTTAATGACTTCACATTCTAAGGTTTTAACCCATTCGATAAGCGGGTTGAAGAATTTATTCACATTTTCAGGCAGTGATCTTCCTTCGATAAGCAATCTTCCGTCGGTTGTAAAATGAACTGCAGGGGTGCTTGTGGTTGGTTCAAGGATGATGTTATCCATTTTAATTGAGTTTGTTTTGCCAAGGTTTACGAAAACAGAGAAAATAAGATTGTAACTTATGACGAACACCAAAAATTGATTGACTATATTCGTAAACGGTGTAATAAACTACCTATGGCGACAGGAAAACATTCTTTGCAGGTGATCGATCTCACCCATTTGGTGACGAATGACATGCCGGTTTTTCCGGGATCGGAATCACCTGAGGTGAACGTTATTGCCACGGTTGATTCTATGGGATATAACGAGAAACAACTACGGTTGTCTACCCATACCGGCACCCATATCGATTGTCCTTTGCACCTCCTGGCAGGGGGGCTCAGTACTTCCACCCTGCCGGCCGGGAAGTTTGCCGGCCAGGGAACTGTAATTGACTGCCGCAATTTACCTGAACCGGTTATCTCAGCATCGTGGCTTAGGCTGCATGAAGCGCAGATCAGTCGTGCTGATTTTGTCATTTTGCACACCGGATGGAGTCGTTTCTGGGGCAGCGAAGCTTACTACGCCGGTTTTCCGGTTCCCGATGCAGCAGGGGCACGATACCTGGCCGGGTTTGCGCTGAAGGGCGTGGGCATTGACGCCATCAGTTTCGACAAAATTGATTCAGTTGAACTTCCGGCGCATAATGCCTTAATGTCGAAGGAACTGGTACTGATTGAAAACCTGGCACGGGTGGAGGCGCTTCCGCGTGAAGGATTTTTATTTTGCTGCCTGCCCTTGAAAATTGAAAACGGGGACGGCTCACCAGTGCGGGCTGTGGCACTGATCAGTGAATAATCAGCACCGGTTAATCCGGTAGTTGCATGAATGGGTTACCAATAAACCCTTAATGTAGTATACACGGTTTCAAGTTTTTTTCTTACCTTTGTGAGAATTTTTTTAACAGCTGAAGCATTCCATGACAGGGACCAGGGTTCTCTATGTTTCCCAGGAAATCACCCCATACCTTCCGGAATCGGAAATGTCGGTTATCGCAAGAAATTTGCCGCAGGCCATCCAGGAGAAGGGTAGGGAAATCAGGACGTTTATGCCAAAGTACGGTTGCATCAATGAGCGGAGAAATCAGCTTCATGAGGTGATCAGGCTTTCGGGCATGAACATAATCATTGACGATACCGATCATCCGCTGATCATTAAGGTGGCATCCATACAGGCTGCCAGGATGCAGGTTTACTTTATCGACAACGACGATTACTTCCAGCGCAAATACCTGTTCGCCGACGAGAAAGGAATGTTTTTTGACGACAATGACGAAAGGGCTATGTTTTTTTCACGCGGCGTGCTCGAAACCGTTAAGAAACTTCAGTGGGCCCCTGATATCATTCATTGTCATGGCTGGTTCTCATCCTTGCTGGCATTATACATCAGGCGGATGTACGACGATGATCCCATATTCAGGAAATCGAAGGTGGTACTTTCGTTATACAACACTGAATTCGATCAGCCACTTAACAAGGGTTTTGTTAAAAAACTACGTCTCGATGGCGTTCCCGAAGAAGATTTAAAAATCATTGAAGCCCCCGATTATATCAATTATTGCAAGCTGGTCACAAAAATGGCCGACGGGATCATCCTCGGAAGCAATGATATTCGTAAGGAAGTGCTCAAGGTTATTGAAAAATCGAAGAAGCCCATGCTACCCTTTCAGAATGGTGACGGATACGTTGATGCCTATGCTGACTTTTACGACACAGTGCTGAAGGCTTCGCAGGGATAAACTTAATTACACCCAGGACTATGTGCGGAATTGTTGGTTACATCGGATATCGTGAAGCTTATCCGGTGCTTATTAATGGATTGAAACGACTGGAATATCGTGGTTATGACTCGGCAGGTATTGCCCTGCTCGATAACGAACCCGCCATATTCAAATGTGTTGGAAAAGTAAGTGACCTGGAGAGCCATATTAACGGCAAGCCCAAAACCGGGCACGTTGGTATTGGCCATACACGCTGGGCCACGCATGGCGAGCCCAACGATGTAAACGCGCACCCGCACCAGTCGATGCACGGCAAGTTTATCCTCATACACAACGGCATCATTGAAAATTATGCCGAGCTGAAAGAAAAGCTGGGTAACCGCGGATATACCTTTTACAGTCAAACCGATTCGGAAGTGCTGGTGAACCTGATTGAGTTTATCTACCAGAAAGGAAAGGTGGATGCTGAAGTGGCTGTCAGGCTTGCCCTGAACAAAGTGGAAGGCGCTTATGGCATTGTTGTGATGTGCGCCGACGAACCCGATAAGCTCATTGCCGCCCGTAAGGGAAGTCCGCTGGTTATTGGCGTCGGCAACGACGAGTACTTCCTGGCCTCGGATGCTACCCCAATTGTAGAATACACCAAGAGCGTTATTTACCTGAACGACCAGAATGTGGCAGTGATCACCAAGGGTGAACTGGTGCTGAAAACGCTGAAGAACATACCGCTCACACCCAATATCCAGCAGCTGAATATGGACATTGGCGAAATCGACAAGGGCGGGTACGATCATTTCATGCTGAAGGAAATTTTCGAACAGCCCCGTTCGATACACGATACCTTCCGTGGCAGGGTAAACCTTGCAGAGCACACCTTACACCTGGGAGGTCTTTATCACGTTATGCCCAAAATAGTTGATGCCAAAAGGATCATCATCATCGGATGCGGAACATCGTGGCACGCGGGGTTGGTGGGGGAATACCTGTTTGAAGACCTGGCCCGCATATCGGTGGAGGTGGAATATGCCTCGGAATTTCGCTACCGCCATCCCATTATTAACAAGGGCGATGTGGTAATCGCCATCAGCCAGAGCGGGGAAACGGCAGATACGCTGGCGGCCATAAGACTGGCCAAGGAAGCCGGCGCACTGGTGTTGGGTATTTGCAACGTCGTGGGATCGAGCATACCGCGCGAGACCGACGGAGGTGTTTATACCCATGCCGGACCTGAAATTGGCGTGGCTTCCACCAAAGCCTTTACCGCCCAGGTTACCGTGCTGGCCATGATGGCCATCCAGGTAGGACGAAAGCGTAATGTCCTGACCGAAGATCAGTACCAGCTTTACATTCAGGAGCTTACACAAATTCCCGAAAAAATCGATAAAATCCTCAAGCTCGATTCAACCATTCGCAGCCTGGCGGCAAGTTTCAAAGATGTGAACAACTTTTTATACCTGGGACGTGGTTATCTCTTCCCGGTTGCCCTCGAAGGTGCACTGAAACTGAAGGAAATTTCCTATATCCACGCCGAAGGTTACCCCGCGGCCGAAATGAAACATGGTCCCATAGCGCTGATCGACCACCATATGCCTGTGGTGGTGCTGGCGACCAGGGACTCCTCGTACGACAAAATTGTGAGTAATATACAGGAAGTGAAAGCCCGCAAAGGAATTGTCATCGCTGTTGTCAGCGAAGGCGACACTACCATTACCGGGTTGGCCAACCATACCATTGAAATTCCTGAAACCGAAACGGTGTTTTCGCCCCTGCTGGCGGTTATCCCCTTACAACTGCTATCGTACCACATTGCCATTATGCGGGGTTGTAACGTAGATCAACCCCGAAATCTGGCCAAGTCGGTAACGGTGGAATAATTACCTTTGCTGGTACTGGTTTTCGTAATATTTTTCGTATTCGCCGTTCACCACATGCTGCAACCATAACTCGTTGCTGAGGTACCAGTCTACTGTTTTTTCGAGTCCCTGTTCAAAAGTTACGGAAGGTTCCCAACCCAACTCCTGCTTTATTTTTGAGGAATCAATGGCGTACCGCAGGTCGTGCCCGGCACGGTCGGTGACGTAAGTGATGAGTTTTTCGGATGTTCCGGCCGGACGATTAAGTTTGGCATCCATTATGTTGCAAAGCAGGCGAATGAGATCGATGTTTTTCCACTCGTTGTGTCCGCCAATGGCATAAGTTTCTCCCATGCGGCCCTGGTGAAATATCAGGTCGATGGCACGGGCATGATCTTCGACATACAGCCAGTCGCGTATGTTTTCGCCCGCCCCGTAAACCGGGATGGGTTTCTGCTGTTTGATGTTATTAATGACCAGCGGGATGAGTTTTTCGGGAAACTGGTTCGGGCCGTAATTGTTGGAACAGTTGGAAATTTTAACCGGCAATCCGTAAGTATTGTGATAGGCCCTGACCAGGTGGTCGGAGCTGGCTTTGGATGCGGAATAGGGGCTTCGCGGATCATATGCCGTGTTTTCGGTAAAAAGGCCTGTTGCGCCCAGTGAACCAAAGACTTCGTCGGTGGAGATATGGTAGAAAACCTTCTCTTCGAAGTTGTTTTTCCAGCATTCCCTGGCAGCGTTGAGCAGGTTAACAGTACCGATGATGTTGGTATGGATGAATTCGAGCGGGTTGGTGATCGACCGGTCGACATGCGATTCGGCAGCCAGGTGAACTACACCGTCAAAAGCATATTCCCTGAAAAGACTTGTAATTTCATCGAGGTTGGTAATGTCGGCCCTGATGAAGCGGTAACCGGGCATCTGGTCCACATCACTTAGGTTTTCGAGATTCCCCGCGTAAGTGAGCTTATCAAGGTTATAAATGGTATAATCCGGATAATTGCGGATGAATTGTCTTACCACGTGCGAGCCGATAAATCCTGCACCGCCTGTTATCAATATGCGCTTATTCATGATACCAACCTATTATTTTTCTTTTTTACCGCGTATGAATTTTTCCCAATTCCATGCCGAAAGCAGTGTTTCTCCAAGGGGTGTAGCAGCTTTCCAGCCCAGTTCGAGGTTGGCCAGCGTGGTATCGGCATATACCCTGGCTATATCACCGGGCCGCCTGGGAACAATGCGATAATTAACCTTTTCGCCTGTGGCTTTTTCAAAGGTTTTGATTATTTCCAAAACCGACAAACCATTGCCGGTGCCCAGGTTAAATACCTCGTAATTACTGCGGTTCTTACCCTTCAGCAGCCTTTTGATGGCAGTGACGTGTGCCCCGGCAAGGTCCACCACGTCAATATAATCGCGGATTCCCGTACCATCGGGGGTGTCGTAATCGTCGCCAAAAACCCTGAGCTCGTCCCGCAGGCCTATTACCGTTTGGGTGATAAAGGGTACAAGGTTAAGGGGCGTGCCTATTGGTAGTTCGCCAATGAGTGCCGATTTATGGGCGCCAATGGGATTAAAATACCGCAGCGATATGGCTTGCAGGCCTTCCGAAGCAGCAATGGTGTCGCGGATGATCTCCTCGCCGATCTGCTTGGTGTTTCCGTAGGGCGAATTGGCCGGTTTAACCGGGGAGTTTTCGGTTACAGGCAGAACGTCGGGTTGACCGTATACCGTGCACGATGACGAGAACACCAGGTTTGGAATGTTGAATTCGCGCATCACGGTGAGCAGGTTCATCAACGAAATAAGGTTGTTTCGGTAATATTCGAGGGGCTTTTCCACGGATTCACCAACTGCTTTGAAAGCAGCAAAGTGGATGATGGCTTTGATGCCGTTGTGCTGTTTGCAGCAGTCCCTGAGGGCAGGCAGGTCAGCGATATCCAGCTGGACAAAAGACGGTTTTTTCCCGGTGATCTGCTGTATGCCATCGAGAACTGTTAATTCGGAATTCGACAAATTGTCGAGAATCACCGGTTCAAACCCGTTTTCGATGAGTTCGACAACGGTATGTGAACCAATGTAGCCTGTTCCGCCGGTAACGATAATTTTATCTGCCATTTATGGTTGTAATTTAATGACCTGGTTGTTGGTTAATTTATATTTTTCATGACTTTCTGGACAAATCGCTATGCCCTCGGCATTAAAAGCAAGCCGGTGGCCGTATTCGCTCATCCAGCCCATATGACGGGCCGGGTTGCCCACCACAAGCTCATAGGGTGCCACGTTTTTGGTTACCACCGCTCCTGCTCCAATAAAAGCATACTGGCCGATGGTTACGCCACAAACTATAGTGGCATTGGCGCCTATGCTGGCGCCTTTTTCAACCAGGGTGGTTTTGTACTGGTCTTTGCGGGCAATGGCACTGCGCGGGTTGATAACGTTGGTGAACACCATCGAAGGGCCCAGGAAAACATCATCTTCGCAAATTACCCCGGTGTATATCGAAACGTTGTTCTGTACCTTGACATTGTTCCCTAGTTTTACGCCCGGGGAGATCACCACGTTCTGCCCGAGGTTGCAGTTTTCGCCAATGTAACAGTGCTGCATGACATGGGTAAAGTGCCATATTTTGGTCCCCTTGCCGATAACCGAACCTTCGTCGATTATGGCCGATTCGTGTGCAAAGTAAGGAGTGTTCATGCCTGGCTGTTTACGAAGCTTATGAGGTTTGAGGTAATGTAGTCAAGTTGTTGTTCGTCGAGTTCGGTGTGCATGGGCAGTGAGATTACCTGTTGGCAAAGCTGTTCCGATACCGGGAAATCGCCCTGCCGGTGACCGAGGTAACTGAATGCCTGTTGCAGGTGGCAGGGTACCGGGTAGTAAATCATGGCGGGAATTCCTTTGCTTTGGAGATATTGCATCAGTGCAGCACGGTCAATTCCATCGAGTTTCAGCGTGTACTGGTGAAAAACATGGGTGCTGAAAGGCACACGTTCGGGGATGATAATACCCTTAACATCTTTCAACGTGCGGTCGTACCAGTCCGCTGCCTTATTCCGCGCGGCGGAATACACATCGAGGTATTTCAGTTTTACCCGTAAAATGGAAGCCTGGATGTTGTCAAGTCGTGAGTTGACCCCGGTAAGGTCGTAATAATACCGCTTGCGCATACCATGATGGGTTATGGCAGCCAGCGTACCTGCCAGTTCACTGTTGTTGGTCATTATGGCTCCGCCATCGCCAAAGCAGCCCAGGTTTTTCGAAGGAAAGAAGGAAGTGCAGGCAATTTGTCCCATGGTGCCGGCCTTGACGGTCCGGCCTGTTGCCAGGGTGTAGTCGGCCGACAAGGCCTGGGCAACATCTTCGATGACCACAATGTTTCGTTCGCGGGCAATGCGCATAATTTCATCCATGTTGGAACACTGCCCGAAAAGGTGAACCGGTATAATGGCTTTGGTTCTGGGTGTTATGGCATTTTCGAGTTTTCTGACGTCGATGTTAAAGGTTCCCGGTTCCACATCTGCCAAAACAGGCTTCAACCCCAGCAGCACTGAAACCTCAACGGTTGATATGAAGGTAAAATCAGGGGTAATAACTTCGTCACCAGGTTGAAGTCCAAGTGCCATAAGGCTTATCTGCAAGGCATCGGTACCGTTCCCGCAGGCAATAACATGTTTTACGCCCAAATAATCAGCCAGTTCCTGCTCAAAGGCTTTTACCTCTTCGCCTTTGACAAAAACGGCGCTGTCGAGTACGCGCTGAATGGCTTCGTCGATTTCAGGCTTTATTTTCAGATACTGGCCGTGCAGGTCGACCATGGAGATTTTGTTCATAAACGTATTAATTCACTTGCCACGAAGATAATCATTCGGGCATTAACGTGGATATTTTATTAAATTTGACGTGTAAATATACTTCAGAAAACTTTACCGTGAATATCATTCCATTCATCCGAGCGTTGTTGCTGCGTAATCAGCAGATCGTGATTCCCGGTTTTGGCTCGTTTGCCATACATCAGCAACCTGCACAGCTGAACAGCATCACTGGCGAACTTTCGCCTCCGCTGCAGGAAATAAAGTTTAACCGCAATCAGCAGGATGACGACGGCGTGCTTGCAGATTACCTGGTAAAAAGCTCAAAGATGAGCAGGGCAGATGCTTTGGAGGCTATAAATAAATTTGCCGGGGAAGCAAAAAAGGAAATCGACGAAAAGGGCGAGCTGTTACTCGAAGGATTGGGCAAGCTTATCCTGGAACGATCCGGGAACTTAGCGTTCAACCTGGACGATACGCTGCATCAACGCGAGAAGTTTGCCGAGCTTCCACGCCTGAAAGTGCCGGCCCGTCCCCAGGCTATGACGCCGCCTGCACCGTCACCTGTTCGGCCTGCACCAGCTGTTTCCGCGCCAAAACCTCCTGTAGTTCGGGTTGCACGTCGCAGGCGCAAATGGTGGATTCCTGCTGCCATATTGCTTGTATTGGCTGGCCTGGGAGCAGCAGGTTATTTAACGGGATTTCTGGATGAACGGCTGAAGAACTTTCAGGATAACCATGCCGGAACGCAGGTTGTTGAAACAAGCGACAAGCTGGTGTTCGGGAAAAGAACCGACACGGTTGACGTCGATACGATCCGCGAACAAATCAGCCAGGAACTTGATGAGCGTACTTCGCGACAAAAAGCATTGGCATACGACAATGTTGAGGAACAACCGGAACCGGCCCCACAGCAAAAGGTTGAAACGCCGGCCAGGGAGACTGTCCGTCCTGCCACGGTTTACGCAAAGCCTTACCACATTATTGGCGGTGCATTTCTGATAGAAGAAAATGCGGTAAGACAGCAAGAAAAACTGGAAAAGAAAGGGGCCAACATACAGCAATTTGCACACGGCAATTACTACATGCTGAGCCTGGGGTCATTCGATACAAAGGAGGAAGCCAAAGCTGCCATCCCCCGGTTCCGTGAGCAGTTCAACCAGGAATTCTGGGTGATGCGGAAGGAATAGGATTCATATAACATAATTTAACCCTATGAGAAAATTTCTTTTTATTCTGGTCATGGCATTATTCAACGTTGCCATGACAGCGCAGGAGCCGGTTGTGGTTAAACTCCCCGAACCACAGCTTGACAAAGGCATGCCACTAATGCAAGCCTTGAAAAACCGTCAGTCGACCCGCACCTATGCTGAACGTGAACTTAGCACCCAGGAGCTGGCCAACTTGCTTTGGGCTGCCAATGGCATTAACCGTAAAGCCGATGGCAAACGTACGGCGCCAACCGCCATGAACCGGCAGGAAATTGAGGTGTATGTCAGTAGTAAGGATGGTTTGTACCGCTACGATGCGCTACAACATGCACTGATTACCATTCATAACCGTGATATCCGATCACTGACTGGAGTACAACCCTATGTTGCGTCAGCTGCTCTCAACCTTTTACTGGTAGCCGATTTGAGCAAGCTTGGGGATGACAGACAGACAGCTTTGCAGACCGCAAATATCGATGCAGGCTTTGTCAGTCAGAATATCTATTTGTATTGTGCTTCTGAAGGATTGGCCACAGTTGTCAGGGGCTCGGTCGATCGTGAGACACTGATGCCCGAAATGAAACTCGGATCAGGGTTTTACATTGTGGTGGCGCAATGTGTGGGGTATCCGGCGAAATAGTTCCGGAAAGAGTCAGGAAATATCGATTATTAGCTGTTGGCCATTAGCCATTAGCCTTTGGCCAATAGCTATTATATTCGGTAATTAAACCATTAAAAACAAAACACCCGTGAAAATAACCCGTAATTGTTTTACTGCATGCTTTGCTCTGGCGATAATTGCACTGGCATCGGGCTGTTCAGAAAGTGTCACCGGTCCCCGTTATGTGCTGTTCGACTGGTTTGAATACCAGGGGCAGGATTCGGTTTTTGAAGTATTCAGTCCGCAACCAGGAGAGTACCTGAACCCCATATTGCCCGGGTTTTATCCCGATCCCAGCATTTGCAGGGTGGAAAATGACTATTACCTGGTGAATTCCACTTTTTCTTATTTCCCGGGCATTCCCATTTTCCACAGTCGCGACCTGGTGCATTGGGAACAACTGGGCCATGTGCTCGAAAGGCCTTCGCAGCTGAAACTCGATAGCCTTCCCTTGTCGGGTGGTGTTTTTGCACCGGCCATCAGCTACAACAAAGGTGTTTTTTACGTGATCAACACACTGGTGCAGGGCGGCGGCAACTTTTATGTAACGGCAACCGACCCGGGCGGACCATGGTCCGAACCCGTGTGGCTTCCCGAAATCGATGGTATTGATCCTTCCTTCTTTTTTGATGAAGATGGAAAGGCTTACGTGGTAAATAACGGGCCGCCCGAAGGAGAAGAACTTTACAGCGGTCACCGGGCTATATGGATCCAGGAGTTTTTGACCGACTCGGGGAAACTGACGGGCCCAAGGAAAGTGATTGTCAATGCAGGTGTTGACATTAGCAAAAAGCCCATATGGATTGAAGGTCCGCATATTTTTAAGAAAGACGGTTATTACTTCCTGATTGCTGCCGAAGGAGGTACCGCAACAGAACACTCCGAGGTAGTGTTCCGGTCATCATCGGTTTGGGGTCCGTATGTTCCTGCTGAAAGGAATCCGATGCTTACCCAGCGGCATCTCGATATCCGCCGCGATTTCCCGGTATCTTCAACCGGACACGCCGATTTTGTGGAAACCCAAAACGGTGAATGGTGGGCTGTATTTTTAGGTTGCCGGCCCTATATTGGCGACTTTTACAATACAGGCAGGGAGACTTTTATGCTGCCGGTGAAATGGGAAGGCGGCTGGCCCTATATCACCAACATGCCGGTTCCCTATAAAGTGAAGAAACCTGACCTTCCGGAGTATAAACCCGCCCAGCCTGTGCTGAACGGCAATTTCAACTGGCGTGATGAATTCAACGATACCACGCTGGCCATGCCGTGGAATTTCATCCGTACACCCCGCGATAAATGGTATAGTCTGAACAGCAACCCAGGCATGCTCAAAATCGATATCAGGCCGGTATCGGTCCGCGAATGGCAGAATCCGTCGTTTATCGGACGCAGGCAGCAACATACATTTTTTTCAGCTGTGGCGGCCATGCAGCCAGGAACCATGGATACCGCGCAAACGGCAGGGTTAATAGCCTTCCAGAATGAAAAGCATTACCTTTATTTGGGTTTGGAGAAAACCATCAGGGGATTCAGGCTTGTTGCTGAACGCTCGGGTTCGGATATGCTGAACGGCGAGCCACAGCAACTGGCGGTAACCGAATTGCCCATCGGGCAACAGTCGGTTATTTACCTGCGCATTACCGGCCGGGGCGATACCTACGACCTGGCCTATGCCTTGAAACAGGATGAGTGGGTTACGCTGGCAGGCGCTTTGGATGCCCGTAACCTCAGTACACGTATAGGGGGTGGCTTTGTGGGCGCCTACCTGGGTCTGTATGCCTCATCGGCTCACCGGACAACGAAGTGAACAGTAACCCAGGCCTAAACTTTGTTAAATAGAGTTTGTCGATAAAGTTAGAAAAATGTTTAATTAGCCATGTGTCTGTTCAGAGAGTTCCATTTGTAAGGCTTGCGCAGTCCGAAAATGCGCAGTTTACTATTCGTAAATGAGCAATTTTCGGACAAGCGTAACGCAGCAAATGGGACTTTAAGGACAGACAATAAAAACCTGAAACCATGAAAATCCAACCAGGCACCAAGGTGCTGATCACCGGAGGCGCCTCCGGTATTGGCAAAATTATGGGCCGACTGGTCCTGCAAAAAGGTGCCGAACTCATCATCTGGGATGTGAACAAGAAAATGGCCGATGAAACCGCGGAAGAATTGTCGGTATTCGGCAAAGTTACTGTCTACGCGGTGGATATTTCCGACGCAGCGGCCGTTACCGCTGCTGTGGCTGTCGTTAAGACCAGCCATGGCCCGGTGGATATTCTCATAAACAATGCCGGCATTGTAACCGGAAAGCTTTTTCATGAACATACCCCGGAGGAAATTAACCGCATAATGGCTATCAATGCCCTGGTGCCTATGCACCTGGCCCGGCATTTTTTACCCGACATGATCGGGCGGAAATCGGGCCATATCTGCAACATCGCCTCTTCGGCCGGATTGACATCCAACCCGCGCATGGCGGCCTACGTAGCCAGCAAATGGGCGCTTACCGGTTGGTCCGACAGTCTCCGTATCGAAATGGAAGAATTAAAGACCAACGTTAGGATAACCACCGTAACACCCTATTATATCAACACCGGAATGTTCGACGGGGTGCGTTCGCCCCTGATCCCCATACAGGACCCTGAGAAAGCTTCCCGGAAAATCATCCGCGGTATTGAGCGCAATAAACTTTTTGTGAGTATGCCCTGGAGCGTTCACTTTGTCAGGTTAACCCAGGGATTGTTGCCGTTCAGGGGATACGATTTCGTGGCCGGGCGGATGCTGGGCATTTATAAGACTATGGAACATTTCACCGGACGTAAAAGTTAATTTGTATTCCTATGGAAAACACAGCAAGGAAGACCATTGAGGATCATTTAAGCGCGCAACGCCTTTTTTTTGCATCACAGGCTACCAAAAGTATCCGGTTCAGAAAGGAAAATCTCCGCAAGTTCAGGGATGCCATTGTCAGGTACGAAAGCCGCATAGCTGAGGCGTTGTGGGCCGACCTGCGCAAATCTTATGAAGAAGCCTGGCTGACAGAGATCAGCATTGTGCTGGGCGAAATCAGAAACCACCTGCAACACCTGGGAAAATGGGCACGGAATAAACGCGTGATTACACCCCTGGTGCTTCAACCTTCGGGAAGCAGGGTTATATATGAACCACTTGGGGTGGCGCTGATCATGGCCCCGTGGAATTATCCCTTTCAGCTGTTGCTGAATCCCCTGGTGGGCGCTATCTCATCGGGCTGTTGTGCCATGCTCAAGCCTTCGCCATATACACCAACTGTGGCCGGGGTAATGGAAGAAATGCTGGCAGAAACTTTTGATTCAAAATATATTTCCGTTGCTCAGGGTAACCGCGAAGTGAACCAGGTGCTGCTTGAACAGCGATTCGATGTTATATTTTTCACAGGTAGCCCCTCTTTGGGTAAGACGGTGATGAAAGCCGCTTCGCAATACCTGACACCGGTGGTGCTTGAACTGGGAGGGAAAAGCCCCTGTATCGTCGACCGCGACGCCAATATTTCAGTGGCCGCCAAACGGATTGCCTGGGGGAAATGCATTAACGCAGGGCAAACCTGCATTGCTCCGGATTACCTGTTCGTGCATAGAGAAGTAAAAGAGCCACTGCTTGAAAAAATGAAGGAGGCCATCAGGGATATGCACGGGGAGGATCCCCGGCACAGTAAATTTTACACCCGGATAGTCAATGAACAGGCTATGGAAAGGTTACAGCAGTTGATGAAACATGGAAAAATCCGGTTCGGGGGCGAGGTAGACATGAGTGAGAAGTACATTGCCCCAACTGTGATTGATGAAATCCAGCCTGATTTTCCGGTCATGCAGGAAGAGATTTTTGGTCCCATCCTGCCGGTGATGACTTTTGAAAATGTCAGTGAGGTGGAAAATTATGTGAACAGCCATGAAAAACCGCTGGCCTTTTATTACTTCGGAAAGAACAGGGCCGCCAGGGAAATCTTAAGCAAAACCACATCAGGAGGCGGTTGTATCAACGATACGCTGTTGCATATCGTCAATCACCGCATGCCATTTGGCGGAGTGGGCAACAGCGGCATGGGAAAATATCATGGCAAGTACAGTTTCGAGGCATTCAGCAATGCACGGGCCATGGTTTATACGCCGGCATGGATTGAATTGCCTTTAAAGTACCCCCCTTATAAGTATTTCAAGTGGATAAAAAGAATTCTGTAAACATTGGGCCGATTTTTAACTATTTTGTATGATACCAACACGAACATTTGACTACCTGGAAATCCTTAGAACTAATTTTCCCAAGGATGACATCTTTGCCAAGGTGGTTAATGGCAAATGGGTTAAATTCAGTGTCGACGATTACATTGAAGCTTCCTGGAACGTGGCTTCGGGTCTGCTGGCAAAAGGATTTCAACCGGAAGATAAGGTGACCGTTGTTTGCAACAACTGTCCCGAATGGAATTTTATGGACATGGGTTGCACACTGTCACGCCTGATCATGGTTCCTGTTTACCAAACCCTGGGTCCCGACGAGTTCCGGCATGTTTTCAATCACAGTGATTCAAAGCTGATTGTTGTGGGCAACAAGCTGCTGTATGACAAGTTGTCGCCTATAATAGCTGAAATGGAACACCCTGCCGAAATGATGACCATCGACAACTGCGGTTGCGGTTTTTGTTTTGACGATTTGATGGCACTTGGAAAAAGCAACAGGGAAAGACTCAACGGTCAAATTACCAAAAATGTAAAAGAAATATCACCTGAGGATGTTGCTACCATCATATATACCTCAGGTACAACAGGTGCTTCAAAAGGCGTAATGCTCACACACCGCAACCTTACGTTTGACTCGCGCGCACATGCCTTATTGCAGACGGCCAATTCGCAACACAAGATGTTGAGCTTTCTTCCCCTCTGTCACGCTTATGAAAGAACCATGAATTATGAGTTCCAGCAGTTGGGGATCAGCATTTATTACTCCGAGAGTATGCAGACCATACAAAGAGACCATGCCAGTTTTCACGGCGATGGGTTTTGCGCGGTTCCCCGCGTACTCGAAATGATGTACTCGAAACTGGAAGGTGCCGCCAACAACCTGAAGGGGATCAAAAAAAATATTTATAAATGGGCCTGGCGTTTTGGGAATAATTTTGATAATTCGCGGAAGGACTGGTTTTACCGGCTCAGGCACCGGCTGGCCGACAAGCTGGTTTTCAGCAAATGGCGTGGCGCATTCGGCGGTCATGAGTTGTGGGTGGTTACTGGTGGAGCGTCGATACGACCCAACATCATCAGGCTTTTTACTGCTGCCAAACTGCATTTGTACCAGGGTTATGGCATGACAGAAGCTTCACCCGTGATATCTGTGAATCCGCCTGCCAACAACCAATTGGGCACTAATGGACCTTTTATTGACGGTACAGAATATAAATTTGCCATAGATGGCGAAATACTGGTTCGCGGTCCCCACGTGATGAAGGGTTATTATAAGGATGAGCAGGCGACCCGGGAGATCATCGATGCTGATGGATGGCTGCACACAGGGGATATCGGGTACCTGAAGGATGGGAAGTATCTGATGATCACCGACCGGAAGAAGGAGATATTCAAGCTTTCATCGGGTAAGTATATAGCCCCGCAGGTGCTTGAGAACAAGCTCCGCGAATCATCCTTTTTCGAGAACGCTTTTATTTTTGGATCTGATCAGAATTTTGCGTCGGCCATTATTTTACCCAAAATAGATGCGCTGAAACAATGGTGTTCCAAAAAAGGCATCAATATTGAGGTCAGCAATGAGGAACTCATTCAGGATCCCCAGGTGGTGGATCTGCTGAATAAGGAAGTGGGCAAGGTGAATAAAACGCTGGCTGATTACGAGCGTATCCGGAAATGGTTGTTTTCAGCAGACACCTGGACCATCGACAATGGTATGCTCTCGCAAACGCTGAAACCCAAAAGGGCGATAATTTTAGCCAGCTACAAAGCATTTGCGGAAGAAGTATACCAGTAAATCCGGAGAAGAAACAGGTAAAAATGATCCTTTGATCATTCATTCTTTGCGTTGTTGCAGGTAATTATCAAGAAAGACTTTTTGTGTATTGCAGGCAGCAATGGTGTCGATAACAGCCGACTTAATTAGCGCAATCGAAAGCGTGATGTTTGGGTCCGGCGCATGGGTTTCGTACAGCATATTCCGTGCTTGTTCCAGGACCCGACAGGACGAATCGAGCAATAGCGCCGAGTGACTGGCGTTAGGGTCGTTGCTGAACTGGTTGTTCCGGTGGCCGATAAACTGGTTGAGTAGTTGAATGCCTTTGTTGTAGAGGTCAACAGCTGAGTCGTATCTTTCGGCGGCCATTTTGTTGCGGAGGTATTCTATATCGCCCAGGTGAATACGTAATTTTGCAGCTGTAAAGGCGTTCCCCTCACCGTTTTGCGCTATCCGCCGGGCGGCGGCCGTGGCTTTTTCCAGTTCAGTAGCATTTTCGTAGTCTTTCAGCGTATCGGTAAAACTAAAATAAGATGTTTTAGGCCGGAAATCACCTTTTTTAAAATCGTCATAGCGTACCGGGTGATGGATCAGCTGCCACAGTGGGTCGAAGGGCATATGCGTGCGTATGGCCAGGACGGGTTTTTGCATAAAAATCCGCCAGGTAGGGTCGACAATGTACCAGGTGGTGTCGGTGAAAGAGGCACACCATACATGGGGGAGATAGTCGACACGGCCGTTTTGCCGGGTATATCCCTGGATGACGTATGATTTTACGCCGGTTTTATTGGCAATTTCGTTGTACAGGTGTGCGAAGTTGAGGCATACCCCGGTGCGTGTCCGCAGGATTCGTTCACTTATTTCCGCAGGGGTTTCGTAAATGGTGTTGGTGAGGATACTGTCGAAGTTATAGCGGATGTTCCGGGTGATCCAGGTAAAGGCTGCGCGCGATTTTTCGCACGGTGTGACAAGGTTCCGGTTGATGTACCCGGCAATATCGTCGGTGGAATAAGTGAGGGAGTCGGGGATCTGACGCATGGTGCGTGCCACGGAGTAATGGCTTGCCGGTTGTTGGGCCGGTAATTCCGTTAAAACAGCAACAAGCATCAGCATGGCAAATAAACCTGTCGCTATGGCAAATCCATATGTGTTTTGCACGGACATGGTCAATTAACATTTACGGGGTTTAATACCTGGTTTGAATTACGAAAGTATAACAAAAACCAGCGTGAGTTGTTTGTTGGAAGGTCCTAATAACCTGGGAATATGGCAGCATGCCAGTAAAAGCCAATTTCTTCGAAAATGGTTTTGTATTTGGTGCAAATCAGTGCTTTGCATGAGCCATTATTGACCTAAATGACCATGCTTTGCTAAGTGAATCCAAAAAGATGTAAAAGAAAAATCCCCACTGATACCTGTGAGGATTTTTGAGTAGCGGGGGCAGGACTTGAACCTACGACCTTTGGGTTATGAGCCCAACGAGCTACCAACTGCTCCACCCCGCAATATTAGGAGGGCAAAGATACGCTAATTTTTTATCAGAAAAAAATTGTTTTGTAATAAAAACACATATTCATTAAATGTATCTGTGGCGAAAGGGCATACAATACCCACATCTGTTTTATTCAGTGTAGTTTTCTAAAAATTGCCCGGGTTTGTATTTTTCGTGAGGCCATTTTTCAACATATATGTAGAATATATGCCATTGGGGGATTGTATTTTACAGAAATAGCCTAAATTTGGTATGAATAGGTAAAAAATGTTTGTTGGTAATAATGACCTTATATCGCAATAAATACCGTGTTGAAACCACCCGTCTGCAAAATTGGGACTATGCATCAGATGGCAGATATTACATTACCATATGCACCAAAAAACGTGAACAATTTCTGGGAAAAATTGAAAAGGGTGTAATGATATTGAACAAACGTGGACGAATTGTTGAACAATGTTGGTTTGATCTGGAAAAACATTACCATAATTTACGATTGGACGCATTCGTAATTATGCCAAATCATATTCATGGAATAATGATCATTGACAATTCCACCATCGTAGAGACGGGTTTCAAACCCGTCTCTACCCACGGGATATTTGAATTCGTGCGTGCATTCAAAACATTTTCATCGCGGCGGATAAATGAATTGGATAATACCCCAGGCAGAACACGATGGCAATCTCGATTTCACGACCACATCATTCGGTATGAACGGGAATTCATCAGAATTCAACAATATATACGTGACAACCCATTGTCATGGGAAAATGATTCTATGAATTCCTAATTTCTGCCCCCGCTACTAAAAACCCCTTGAGGACTTAATTCAGAAAAGAATTACCCCTTTATAACCGCCAAAGGCGTTAATTCGACTACAATGTCTACCAGATCCTGCTGGTTTTTCATTACGATATCGATGTCCTTATACGCACCAGGCGCTTCGTCCAGGTCTTTTCTGTTTCGAATGGCATGTATGATATGTTGTTTATCCAGTCGTGCTATCTCCTCTTCCAGGCTTAAGGTGTTCTGAGCCATGGTTCTGCTTAAAGCCCTGCCTGCACCGTGGGAGCAGCTTTCAAAGCTCTCGGGGTTCCCTTTGCCTTTCACAATATAGCTTTTTGTGCCCTGTGAACCCGGTATAATCCCGATTTCATCCAGCTTTGCACTTGTAGCACCTTTACGGTGCACAAGTACACTGTTGTTAAAATGGTTCTCCCAACGTGCATAGTTGTGCGCAATATTTACAAAGTCCAGTTCAGCAAAATCTCCGCCCATTTCGGCTGTGAAAGAAGCCTTGATGTTTTCCATCATCAGCTTTCTGCTGGCAAAAGCAAAATCCACACAGTATTGCATCTCTGTCATATAATCTTTAGCATCTTGCGACTCAATGGGCAGGAAAGCCAATTGCCATTTCGAAGATATTTGGGAATACCACCTTTCATTCAGCCTGACAGCAACCTGATTGTAATGTTCTGCAACCTTTAAACCAATATTCCGGCTACCGGAATGGATCATGATCCAGATATGACCATCAGAGCCTTTCTGAATTTCAATGAAGTGATTACCGCCACCCAGCGTTCCTACCTGTTTTAAGGATGCTTCATACTGCCTTTCAACAATTCCACCTTTTATTATATTTCCGGAATCGGGCATCAATGATTCATTTTGTTTTTCATTGTGGTGATTGAATCCTACCGGCACTTTATGGCGGATTTCACTCATTACTTTTTTCAAAACAGGTGTTTCGATAGTTGTCAGAGATGTCTTTAAGGCACACATGCCGCATCCGATATCCACACCCACAGCATTCGGAACAATTACGCCACGGGTAGCCAGTACACCTCCTATAGGCATTCCATAGCCCTGGTGACTGTCGGGCATAATGGCAATATGCCTGAATGCAAAAGGCAGGTTGGCCATATTTTTCGCCTGTTCCAAAGCACCTGCTTCTATATCTTCAATCCAGAGTTTAATAGGGATTTTTTCTGTATTGATAATCTGTTTCATCTGGTTAATTTCTGGTTTTCATAAACACTACAAGTTCTGCTTGCAGTTCTTAGTACTTTTCTGCTTGGATAACAAAGGTATAAGACTTTGCCATTTGTGGCAAAGTCTTATTTTACCTGGAAGTCGAGAAGATTTCTTTCAATTGGGTAAGAACCTGGTTGCCCCCGGATAATGAAATGCTATTGATTTTATCTGCGATTTTTTCAATATATTCCATTTCTTTCAGTTTGAACAACATTTCGTTCTCCTCCAAAATTTTCGCTGTATTCAATAAACTTCTTGTAGAAGCAGTTTCTTCTCTTCTGGTTATAATATTGGCCTGAGCCTTTTTCTGTGCAATCAAAACCTGGTTCATGATATCTTTTACCTCGCCAGGTAAAACAATATCTCTTATTCCACAGTCTCTAATTTCTAAGCCAAGTTCAGCTGCTTTTCCCCTTAAAGATTCCATTACATATTTTGAGATAGATTCTTTCTTTTCGAGGATTTCATCCAAGGTTAATGTGCCAATGAATTCTCTTAAAGCTAATTGCATTAAAACATACAATTGCTTTTCATAATCCTTGTTTTCATTAATAGCCTTGACGATATCAACTACTTTGTATTGCGTGTAAAAATTAACTCTTAATGCAGCTTTATCTCTTGTCAGAATTTCCTGACCTGAGATTTCAAGTTGCAATTGCCTCATATCAGCCTTTGCAACATGAATTTTAGTTGCATTTTTCCAGTAATAATACTCACCTGTTTCAATGGTCTTCTCGTATTTACCATCAATAAATAAGAGGGCCTTTTGATATGGTTCAACGGCAATTGTCCTTATATATGGGGCCAACTCTGGTCTCAGTAAAGTGTTCTTATCGATTTTTTCAGTAATCTCGAATTTATTCAAGTCCACATTAATGAAAGAATAGGTTGTTAAACCCTTCCAGAAGGTGTGTCTTCCTGGTGAAAGAATAGTTTTAAAGTTGCCATTTTCATACTGTAAGGCAATCTCATTATCACCCACTTCAACAACATGCAAATGTCTTGTCAATTCTTCATCCTTCAAAAGAATATTTAATTCTATTGTAGGATAGAACGGCTTGGCTAAATCATAAAGGAAAACCTTCTTGTTAGGGGTTATCCAATAGATTCCATCGGTCAGCAATTTTTTGTAATTACCGCGTTTAAATACTAAACCAATTTTTCCTTTGTTCACAATAACTCGTTTCATCTGATTAAATTTTAATTAAGCTGTCAAATGCAGCTTGTCCTTTCGGACTCGGTTTGAACTAATTGATAAGGTTGATAAATCAACAATAGAAAGCAGGTAAAGTAAAACCATCCTTTTTTTATGCGGAAATTCGATTAAGTAGTGCAAGTCCTTAAAGCCGCTAACATCAATAATCTGTAACAATTTGACCTAATATTATTAATGGCAGTTTGTTTAATTCTTTGCATAACTGGATCCTCAGTTTTCAAAGCATTAAAAGGACTGTTATTTAGCTCTTTAGTGATTCAAACAGGTTTGAAGAGAGAGCCAAAAACAAGTTTTGCTTTACCATGCTTTCAGGCGACAATTTTTACAAGTTGTCAGCTTAAGTTTGGATTTTTAAGTCCATTCCCGTGACAGGGGAGTGTAGGACTCGAACCTACTCGCCATGAGGCTTACCAATTGTTTGTTGCTCTAACCTGCTGAGCTATCCTAGAAGGTTTAGGAGAGGGAGTCGAACCCCCGACACACAAATGCGGGCGAAAACAAGCAAAAGGCAAAGCAGCATATTAAACCACAGTGTGAAGTAATACTATGAAGCCATTCAGAGACTTTCATCAGGTCCTGGCCTTTCTGTTTTTCCCACTCTTCCGGTTAAGGAAGACTTTTTTCCCGAAAGCATCGGGAGATATTTTAGTTCAAAGAACGATTAACCTTTCAAATACGTGACAAAGATTATACATAACTGCGCAATCAATATGCGTAGTTGATTATTTTTTTTATTTTTGATAAAAAATGCCTTTAAATAAGAATGCACTTATACGATATAAGACTATTGATAAGTGTTTACAAAATCGCTACAGACGATGGACACTCGAAGATTTAATTGATGCATGCTCGGATGCCTTATATGAATACGAAGGGATTAATTGCAGTATTGGGAAAAGGACTATTCAGGCTGACATCCAATTAATGCGAAGTGATAAACTTGGCTATAACGCACCCATAAAAGTTACGGACAGAAAGTATTACATTTATGAAGATCCGGATTACACTATAACAAATATCCCGCTTACGGAACAAGACTTAAACAAATTGACTGAAGTTACAGAGATACTTAAGCAGTTTAAAGGATTTTCACATTTTGGTGAGCTAAGTGTCATGGTTCAAAAACTTGAGGATAAGGTTTATGCTGAAAGAGAAAAACAAAAGCCCGTTATTGATATTGAAAAGAATGAGAATCTCAAAGGACTGGAATACCTGGAAGTTCTGTATCAGTCTATTTTAAAGAAACAAGTTTTAAATATATGGTATCAGTCGTTTAAAGCAAGAAAGTCAGGTAAAATAGTTCTCCATCCTTATTTGCTGAAAGAATACCGGAATCGGTGGTTTATTCTAGGAAGAAAGGGCGCCCAGCAACCTATAATAACTTTAGCTCTTGATAGAATTTATGAAATTGCGCAGAATACTGAGGTTGTCTTTATAGGAGACGAAAAATTTAACCCTGATGAATATTACCGAGATGTTATTGGCGTGACTGTTAATAGTAACCGGCCAACCAATATACATCTTTTTGTCGATAGAGAGAACGCGCCTTACATACTTACCAAACCACTGCATCATTCACAGCAAGTGATATCGGAAACAGCGAATGGTCTTGAAGTAGTAATAAAGGTGATACCCAATTTTGAACTAGAGAGGGAGATTCTTGGTTTTGGTGAAAGTATACAAGTAATATCTCCTCTTAAGTTTAGCGTAAGAATACAACAGCGACTACAACAAGCAATTAGTAATTATGCACAAAATAGCAAGTCAATTTAATTTTTATTTAAATGAAGTTAAGCCGATGATTATCAATTTTTTCAGGGGTCAGACCAAATTATTAATCATGTATTCAATCAAATAGGCTCAATTTCAGCCCTGATTTGGCGCTTAGCAATTATTTTTTTCCTATTTTTTGGCCTGCTAAGATTCAGCCGCTGAGGATAAGAAACGCGAACTTCGAAAAATCATGACTCCTCGTCTGATAGCAGGTATTTCCTTGCCATTTGTACCAAAGACCGTGTATCATTTCCGGGAAAATAATCTGTTAAAATCCTGATGTTTTGTTTACATCGTCAGAGGGCCTTTCAACCTTGCTGCCATAATCCCCGGGCAGGTGGATTTGTTGCGGAGCATTTCGAACAGGGTAACCTCAGAGATCTCCACTTTTTTGCTCAGCGAGGAGGCATGCATCAGATGCAGTTCCGAATTTACATGAACGGCTATCCCCACATGCGACACATCCAGCCCGTCAATGGACGTCACCAGGGCTACCAGGTCGCCATCTTTAATTTTATCCCCGGTCAGCAGTAATTCCTCTTTTGGCAGGTAATGCAGTTGCAGGGAACTGAGTCTTTCTTCTGCCTTTTTCACAGCCAACAGGGAACTATCCTCCTGCAGATGCGGATATTTTGCCCTGTTTGCGGTCATTATCTGTATTTTTTTTGTAAAGGCCTTTCCGCCGATATTTGCCGTAATCGGCTCAAGGATGCCTTTCTGTGCATTGTTCTGAATCCACTCTGAGAAATAGTGCAACCGCGATGCATAGCCATTCATTACACCATCGCGGTAACGAATGAATTGCAATTCGTGGCAAAAGTCATCGAATTGTGTGTTGCCTTTTTGAATGGTCATCGACAAGGCAACCACACTCTCCAGGAATGTAACACAATCAAGCCGCGATAAATCCACCACCAGTTTCTCGATTTCCGGCTTGTCCAGCACACCTCCGACATACGGGGTATTTAACAATTGTTTGCCCACATGAAGGACAATGCTGCCTATGGCTGAATCGGACAAATGGGTTTTCTTTGCCTCATCCATGACAGTATTGAATACCTGAACATCGTTTGGCGCATATAAAACCTGGGCGATCAGCGGAAACGAAAGCTGCAGTGAAAAGATCAGTGTCAGGATTGTTTTCATGATGGATTAATTTAAGATATTATCGGTAAATTTAGCGATTCACAAACTTCGTTTTGTGCTTTAGGCATAAATGCTGAACGAGGTCATGAGACGATTTTATAACCATGGGCAATCCCCCGCCGGGAGCCGACCAGTGACTGGTATAATAAAAGTTTTTTAGTCCCGGGAGCTCGGCAGATACCGGTGAGGATGCGATCAGGTTTTTCGAGGGAAACCAACCCTGGGCACTGCCCTTCCAGTTGCCTGTATACCGGTGATAGGTTGCCGGTGTAGCAACATCCGTTTCTTCGATGGATGCCTTGAGACCATTGATTTTCTCATCCAGCATCCCAATCATGGTTTCTGCAAAATCAGCTTTACAACGGTTATATGCATTCCTGTCATTTTTCCGGAGATCAATCCAGAAATCACCCTGCCTGGTGTAAAAACTTAAGGCAATTACTGTTTTGCCTTCCGGCGCCAGGTCAGGGTCGTAATGATAAATATGCACTTCCATGCGTTCATATAGAGTCCCGTCGGGAGAACGATACCCGGTTTTCATGGGAAACCTGAAAAAGTGAGGATATTCCTTTAAATCACGCCCGACGCCCAGTGAAATAAGAAAAATTGACGGGTAAACGGCAAGATTTCGTAAAGCGGCCAAATCACTGAGGTTACGGTTGACATATTTCCCTCCAAGGGCTTTAAAAACGGTAAAATACCAGTCAGTGGCAGAAATGGTGATGTCGGCATAAACGGGTTCCTCATCTTTTAGCAACAGGCCTTTGGCCATATTGTCCTCCACCATAATGCCTGTTACCTCTTTCCCAAAATAAATCTTGCCACCCAGCGATGCATATCTTTCAGCAATCCTGGCTGAAAACCGGGCTGATCCACCCAGCGGATAACCTGCACTGCTTTTATCATGAAAAGCCAGTGGCATAGACATTATCAGTAAATTAACCTCTTCACCATCATACAGCATGCTGAAAGCCTCCTTCAAAAAGGGACTCTTCAGCCTGCGGGCAAATGAAAAATTGGTAACCTTCTTCCATTTCAGAAACTCGATCAGCACAGGAAGGTATGTGATCATGTTAATTTTTCTCCGCAATGACTGCATCTGACGGATACTGTCAATCATCGGGGGCATGTCAAAACGCTGAATCACCCTGATTAACCTGATCCAGCTGCGTATGACCTTTTTATCTTCGGGACTGAGGTCGAGCAAATATGCCTCCAGTCTTGCAATATTGGTATACAAGCGGAATATCTTTTCACCGTATTTATTTGCATTTTCTTTCAGCTCAATGCTGACTTTCACTTCGTGGTTGACAAATGCAATGGATTTCATGTCGAGCAATTCCGACCAAAGCTGGTAAAACGAACTACCCTTATCAGATCCCAGCAACCAATGCAGGCAACCGTCGAAAGTAAAAGCCCCCTTTTTCCAGCTCGTACATAGTCCGCCGGGCACAGCGTTTTTCTCATAAATAGCGGTCTCATACCCGTTCATTTGAAGGTAACAACCCAGCGACATTCCGGAAATCCCGGCCCCAATAATACTCACCTTCATCATTCAGCTGCTTTTATAACCGGCATAAATGTACGGATAAACATGACATATCCTTTCGGTGCCATGCGAAATAGGTTAAAACCTTTATGGTAAATCCAAATCATTATATGACAGGGCATAACCCAATTTATTGAAAAGATGGATTATATTATGCCTTGCTATATACTGGTTGCCATGAGCTTGCTGTTCCTGAATGCTTTTGGCGAGACCCCCATGGTTGAACTGAATAGCCGCGAAAAATAATAGGGGTCGTCCATGCCCACTGCCTGCGCAATTTCACTGATGCGTAAAGGAGAAAATCTTAAAAGATGACAGGCTTTTTGAAGTTTAAGGTGGTTGAAATAGGCAATGGGTGAATAACCTGTTTTTTCTTTAAACTTATTGCAAAAGTGAGCGGGTGAAATATTTGCCACGGAGGCAATCTCTTTCAATGTCAATGTTATGTGAATATTGTCTTTCAGAAATCGAATGACTTTTTCAATATTTTGGGTGCTGTTTGGGTTGATTTCGCCCATCTTGTCGGGGTAAAGGAATGCGGTCAGAAAATGGGAAAGCGTAAGGCCGGCATAAATCATGTTGTCGGTGCTGTAACCCATTTGCAGCGTATTGTACATCTTTTTAAAAACTACAGGAAGATGATCTGATGGTACGATTGTATTTTTGCCCGCCAGCATACGTTTATATAAAATATCACTGATGATACCGGAATTACTTCCTCCGAAATGAATCCAGAATATGGTCCATGGGAATATACTTTCGGATTGATAAAAATGTCTTTTGCCTGCCGGAATAATAAGATAATTGTTAGCCTTTATCAGGAACTTTTTACCTTCGATTGTTGCCTGTCCTTTTCCGTCAACACAATATATCAATATGTTTTGATTGATCCCCTGTTTCCTTTCCCTGAAATGGTATTGCGCTTTCGGATAATAGCCAATATCGGTGATGAAAAGGGTGTTTACCAGGGGTGTGTTTTCGCATTGCTGCATAACCATTTTGGGAAGCACAATGGCTTCTTCCCCTAAAAAACCATCCCTTTTCCGGTATGGAGACCTTTTTGATCTGTTCATTGTTGGTGAGGCATAAAATAGTCCATGTAATTACAAAAATATTACATTTTTATTCTGGTTTTTAACGCCATCTTTAATTCACAATTGATGCCTTTGCTTTAGCTTTTCTCTCTGCGGTAGCGCAAAAAATATTTTTCTATGCACATGAAATACCATTGGGGATTTTTACTTCGGATATCACTTGTTTCCGCCATGGGAGGCTATCTCTTTGGTTTTGACTTCGCGGTAATCACCGGAGGATTGCCATTTCTCAGAGAGCAGTTCGGACTCGACGCCTATTGGGAAGGGTTTACTACCGGTTCGCTGGCATTGGGTTGCATTGTTGGTTGCCTTGTGGCAGGGGGTCTTGCCGATAAATACGGACGTAAACCAGGTTTAATGGTTGCTGCCTTACTGTTTTTCCTCTCATCGTTGTCGATGGGCCTGGCTCCCGGTTTAAGTTATTTCATCGTTTCAAGGTTTTTTGCAGGCATTGGCGTAGGCATGGCATCCATGTTAAGTCCCATGTACATTGCAGAGATAGCACCACCAAAGGCCAGGGGTATGCTGGTGGCCATTAACCAGCTTACCATTGTGCTGGGCCAGGTAGTTACCCACCTGGAGAATTTCGGATTGCGGGGAATGGGTCCCGAAGCCTGGCGGTGGATGTTTGGTATGGGGGCGGTTCCGTCGCTACTTTTTTTTGCCGGGGTGATTTTTCTTCCCGAAAGTCCCCGGTGGCTGCTCAGGGCCGGGCGTGAGCATGATGCCCGAAAGGTTCTGGAACGCATTGGCCCGCCTGATTTTGTTAATACCACGGTGGATGCAATTCGTGGCACGCTACAGGGTACCACTAAGATCAACTACCGGCAGCTGCTCGATAAAGCAGTGTTTCCAATTGTACTCACCGGTATTGGCCTTGCTGTTTTCCAGCAGTTCTGCGGTATCAATGTTGTCTTTAACTACACCACCAACCTGTTTAGCAGCATTGGCGCCAATACCAGTGAGCAATTATTGCAGGCTGTATACATCAGCCTGGCCAACCTTGTATTTACCTTACTGGCTATGGCGCTGGTCGACCGGTTGGGCAGAAAACCTTTGTTGCTTTTTGGGGCGGGAGGTCTGGCCATCCTTTATGTATTCATCGGCTTTGTTCTGTCGGACGGCAAAGGAACCGGATTGTCCATGCTCATCATTTCAGCCATTGGCGTTTATGCCATGTCACTTGCCCCGCTCACCTGGGTTCTTATCTCCGAAATCTTTCCAAATCGCATCAGGGGGTTGGCCACTTCAGTTGCCGTGCTGAGCTTATGGGCAGCCTATTTTGTGCTGGTATTCACCTTTCCTGTTATCGAAAAGAACTTTGGCAGCGCCACCGCTTTTTGGGCCTATGCCGTTATTTGCGTATTTGGTTTCGCGTTTATTTTAATCAGGGTGAGGGAAACCAAAGGTAAATCGCTGGAGGAAATTGAAGCGGATTTTGCAGGTTAATGATTTTAACAAGGTTATTGACGCACACTAATAAAAGTCTGTCAATAAAGTTGGTAAAAAGTCTAAATGGTCATGTGTCTGTTCAGAGAGTTCCATTTGCAAGGCTTGCGCAGTCCGAAAATGCGGAGTAAATGAGCAATTTTCGGACAAGCGTAACGCAGCAAATGGGACTTTATGGACAGACACTAATTAAACAAGTATATAATGGAAGTAAGGGCTTGGGAAGAAACAGTTGTTATTCCGACATATGGTACCGGATCTCCCGAGAAGAATCCGGTGTTCCTGGAAAGGAGGGTTTACCAGGGAAGCAATGGCAGCATATATCCGTATCCGGTAACGGAGAAGATACTGGATGAGAAGGAAAACAAACCGTGGCAGGCACTGTTTCTCGAAAACCGTTACCTTAAAATTTTGATTCTGCCTGAATTAGGGGGACGCATACAGATGGCCTACGACAAAATCAAGCAACGTCATTTTATATACTATAACAGTGTTATTAAGCCTGCCTTGGTGGGATTGACCGGGCCCTGGATTTCCGGGGGCATAGAATTCAACTGGCCCCAGCATCACCGGCCCAGCACTTATATGCCGGTAGATTATTCCATCGAGGAACGTGCAGACGGGCGTAAAACAGTGTGGTGCAGCGAAGTTGAACGGATGTTTCGCACCCGCGGCATGACGGGCTTTACGTTGTATCCCGATAAGGCTTACCTCGAGATAAGCGTCAGCCTTTACAACAGGACACCGCATCCCCAAACCTTTTTGTGGTGGGCAAATCCGGCAGTGAAGGTAAACGATGCGTACCAGTCGGTTTTTCCACCCGATGTAAATGCTGTGTTTGATCATGGCAAAAGGGATGTATCCAGGTATCCTGTCGCTACAGGAACGTATTATAAATACGACTATTCGGCCGGTGTGGATATATCGCGCTATAAAAACATACCGGTGCCAACGTCTTTTATGGCCATCAAATCGGCATACAACTTTGTGGGAGGGTTTGAGAATGATACCCGCGGAGGTTTGTTGCATATTGCTAATCACCATATTTCACCGGGTAAAAAGCAGTGGACCTGGGGTAATGGCGATTTTGGCAAGGCCTGGGACCGTAACCTGACCGATTCCGATGGACCATACATTGAGCTTATGTGTGGTGTTTACACCGATAACCAGCCCGATTTTTCATGGCTCATGCCTTACGAGGAGAAGTCGTTTTGCCAGTATTTTATGCCTTATCGCGACCTGGGGGTGGTAAAGAATGCGACAAAGGAAGCCATGGTTAATCTTGAATTTGCACACGGCAAGGCCACTGTAAAGGTCTATTGCACGGCGGTGTATCCTTCAGCAAAGGTAGTACTGAAGAAAAGCGATCAGCTGTTGTTTGAAGAAACCTTTGATTTTACCCCTGAACAGTCCTTTGAAAAGATCATTGATCTGAAAGAGCCGGTTATTCCGCATGAATGGTTTGTTTTGGTGTTTTCGGAGCAAGGCAGGGAACTCGTTTGCTGGCGTCCCGAAAAAGAAGAGATCAGGCCCATACCTGACCCGGCAAAACCTGCCGGAAAACCATCCGATATTTCGAGTATTGAACAACTGTATTTAACCGGACTTCACCTGGAACAAAATCGGCACGCCACATATAATCCTATTGACTATTATCTCGAGGCGCTGGCCCGTGAACCCGGAGATGTGCGAAATAACAATGCTATGGGCCTGTGGTTTTTACGCAGGGGCCAGTTTACCAAGGCTGAATTCTATTTCAGGGCAGCCATTGCCACGCTTACTGCCCGAAATCCCAATCCATATGACGGTGAACCCCTGTTTAACCTTGGTCTCTGCCTTAGATTTCAATACCGGTATAACGAAGCCCGGGATGCATTTTACAAATCGGTTTGGAATGCTGCGTGGCAGGATGCCGGGTATTTTAGCCTGTCCCAGCTTGCCGCCATGGAAGGTGAATGGGAGGAAGCCCTTGAACTGGTTTGCCGGTCACTCATCCGTAACGGGCATAATCATAAGGCACGGCACCTGAAAGTTGCCATACTGCGCCATTTGAATCGCGGTGATGAGGCTTTGAAACTGGCAGATGAATCACTGGAGATTGATAGCTTTAATTTTGGGATATTGTTTGATAAATACCTGATAACAAAGCAGAAAACCGATTTACGGGTGATTAAAAAACTGATCCGTGACAATGTCCAAAACTACATGGAATTTGCGCTAGACTATGCTGCAGCTGGTATGCTGAATGAAGCAAAGTCGTTGCTCGAAATCAGTGTAGCTGATGTTCCCGATACATACCCGATGATGTACTATTTTTTGGGCTGGTTTGACTGGCTGGCAGGTGATATTTCCGGTGCAACAGCGCGTTTTGGGGTGGCGGAAACCCAGGATCCAGCCTTTTGTTTTCCGAACAGGATTGAGGAAATGCTTGCGCTGCAATGTGCCATAAAACATAATCCAAACGAATCAAAGGCTTCCTATTATCTTGGTAATTACTGGTATGCCGGAAGGCAATTCGAAGAAGCCATTCAATGCTGGGAAAGAGCAGCTAATGCGGATGATAACTTTCCGACTGTACACCGGAATCTGGCATTGGCATACTTCAATAAGCTGAAAGATGCAGCCCGTACAGTTGAAGAACTCGAAAAAGCTTTTTCTCTCGATACAACCGATGCCCGTATACTTATGGAACTGGATCAGCTGTACAAAAAGCTGGGCAAATCATATGACCATCGTCTGACAAACCTTGAAAAATATGCTGAGGTTGCTGACTATCGCGATGATTTATACCTGGAGAAAGTTACCTTATACAACCTGCTGGGGAATAATGAAAAGGCCCTGGAGTTGCTTATGAGCCGGAAATTCCATCCCTGGGAAGGAGGCGAAGGCAAAGTCACCGGGCAATACCTGCTTGCATGTACCGAACTTGCCAGAAAGGCTATTGGCCTGAAGGATTATAAGCTCGCACTCTCGCACCTGAAGGCCTCACTGGTTTATCCAAACAACCTGGGCGAAGGTAAATTGTGCATGGCACAGGAAAATGACAGCTATTACTGGATGGGCTGTGCGTATGATGGACTGGGCGAAGCCGAAAAAGCGATTGCCTGTTGGGAAAAGGCTGCCGTAGGCATATCAGAACCCACCGCGGCCATGTTTTACAATGATCAGCAACCCGATAAAATCTTCTACCAGGGATTGGCGCTTATTAAGTTGGGAAGGACGGGTGAAGCATACAGCAGATTCAATAAGCTCAGGGACTATGGAGAGAAACATCTGTTTGACATAGTTGAAATTGATTATTTTGCCGTTTCATTGCCCGATTTGTTAATCTGGGACGATGACCTGACAAAACGCAACGAACAACATTGCCATTACCTGATGGGTTTGGGTTACCTGGGACTGGGAGCAAAAGACAAGGCAAAGGAATTCTTTACACGGGTGCTCAATGCCAACCCTTATCATACCGGCTGTTGGTTACATCGCACCTATTGTGCCTGAAAAAACCGTCTGTAGTTGTAAAATAAACTATCATCCTATGAAGCACAAGGCCATTCATTTCTTGAGAAGAGCGATACAATTCGTCTTTTTAGTCGCGGTTATAAGCAGTCAGGCGTACACCCAACAGACCTATGTTATTGATGTTACCGGCGCTAAGCCCGATATACTGAAGGGACATCTCGACCTTGGCGGGAAAAGCATTACCGGCGAAAGCATCGAAGTAAATAATTTTTACATTGAGCGGAATGGCAAACCATACTTCCCGGTGATGGGAGAGTTTCATTATTGCCGCTATCCGAACCAATACTGGGACGAAGAAATAAAAAAGATAAAGGCCGGCGGTGTTAATACGATTGCCACTTATGTATTCTGGATCCTGCATGAGACAAAAGAAGGGGTCTTTAATTGGGATAATGACCTGAATCTCCGGAAATTCATTGAGTGTTGTCAGCAAAATGATGTGGAGGTAATTGTCCGCATAGGCCCCTTTGCACATGGTGAAATGCGGAACGGCGGGTTGCCGGACTGGCTTTACGGGCGTCCTTTTGAAGTTCGTTCCAACGATCGCGGCTATTTGTTTTATGCCAACCGGCTATATCAACAAATTGCGCAGCAACTTAAGGGTTTGTATTTCAAAGATGGAGGGCCCATTATCGGCATCCAAATCGAGAATGAATACCAGCATTCGGCGGCGCCCTGGTCGCTCACGTATACCGGAAGCAAACACGAGTATACAGCAGCACGCTTTGACCGGAAAATCATTCAGGCCGGTGTAGGCGTTAATGAAATGGGGAATGATTACAACGCTTATGGGAAAAAGCATATGGAAACCCTGAAAGAAATGGCCAAAAATGCCGGAATGGATGTGCCCATTTATACGGCAACAGGCTGGGGTTTTGCCAGTATTGTCGAAAATGGGTCTATTCCAGTTATGGCAGGATATGCCTATCCTACCTGGGTGGAAAGAGACATTCCTTCAAATTTTTATTGTTATAAGGACTTACGCAAAACTCCCGATTATGCCCCGGTGAGTTATCATACAGATTTGTATCCCTCTTTTGCGGCAGAGCTGGGCACCGGCATGGTCGTCAGTTACAATAAGCGTCCACGGGTTCCGGGAGAAAGCTTTTTGCCCATGATGGTACGCACCCTTGGAAGTGGCACAAACGGACTTGGTTATTACATGTACCATGGCGGAACTACGCCGTCGGACGGAAACCTTTTTTATACCGAGGGATTTGGATACCATAAAAAATCATATGACTATCAGGCACCCATTGGAGAATTCGGAACCCTCAGTACCGGTTTTTATGGCCTGAAACTGGTGAATTACTTCTTACAGCAATATGGCGACCGGTTGGCACCACTCCCCACGATATTACCGGAAACAAACAGTAAGATATTGCCTGATGATACCGTAACGCTCCGATACGCGGTACGAAGTGATGGAAATAGGGGCTTTGTGTTTATGCACAATTTCCAGGATCATGCGAGCATGCCTGACCTCAATAACCTGAATATTAGTATTAATACCACTGATGGGGAGATCACCATCCCCGAAAAGGGTAGTTTTGACCTGAAGACCGGCACCTCCATGATACTGCCTTTCAACCTGAACCTCGACGGATTGCAGATCAAATATGCCACTGTTCAGCCGTTGTGTTCCTTTTCAAATAATGGCAGCCTTTATCATGTGTTTTGGTCGGCTGACGGGATAATCCCGGAAATTGTTTTTTCAGGTGCTGTTCGTGTAAAAACAGTAGGGCCGGTGATTACCCGCCGATCGGGAAACACTTTTGTAACAGGGGTTAACGGTAAAACCTTTGAATGCATTGTGAATGTTTCAGGACAACCAGTGCATTTTCTTGTTTTGCCCATGGAAAAAGCACTCCATTCGTATCTGACAGGCAATCGTGGTGGTCAGCACCTGGTGATCAGCGATGCATTGGTTTTACAGGAGAAAGATTCAGTATGCCTTATAAGCGTAGGCAAAAGCAACTGGAATATTGAAGTTTATCCGGGTGTGCGTTCTCTTCAATCACCGGAAGCAATGCTGCAGCTTATGAAAAGCGCGAACCCGGGCATGGCTGTTTGGAACATCAGCGTGAACAAAGAAATTCCGGACATTACCCTTACCCGTACCGATGACCGTCATTATGTTTTAAATGCCAGGAATCTTGATCTGAAAAACCTGAATGATGTTTTGTTGAAAATGGATTATGTGGGTGACCGTGCATTGTGTTTTATCAATGGGGAGCTTGAAACGGACAACCTGAATATTGGCGAACCCTGGTTGATTGGATTGAAACAATATGCCAGGAAGCTTCAGACGCATGAAATGTATTTTTATTTCCTGCCTATGCAAAGTGATGCGCCTTACCTGCATTATTTTGATAAAACCATGCTACCTGATTTTTCCCATGGGAATGACTATCTGAAAATTAACGCGCCAGAAATTATCCCGGAATATAAGGTAAGGCTACACATAAGTTCAAATTAATGCAGCAGGCGGCCAATATTTCCGTCCTTGTGAAAAACATTTTGGTTTAAAATGACCCACTGGTATTTTTTTTCACCTGTAATTAGTGTTTCTGAACAGACACATATCCAGTTAAGCATTTTGCCAACTATGTTGACGAACGCTAATTAATAATCCTATGAAAAGAAAAATCATTGACTATTCGTACGCCCTGTTCTTTGTGGCGTTTGCATTTATGACCTCATGTGTTTCTTCACAGTCGTTTCTTCCCGTGAAGGGCAGTGGTATGGCTGTCGACAAAAATATAGCTGTTTCGGATTTTAACGGACTCGATGTCTCGGGTGGATTTGATGTTGTGCTGGTACAGGGAAATGCCGAAGGGGTCGTAATTACCGCCCAGGAGAATTTGTTCAGTTATGTTAAGGTGGAGGTGGTGCAGGGTGTCCTGAAAATATACACCGAAGCGAACATTATGCCCACCAAGCCTATGAAAGCACGGGTAAGTTTCAAAAGCATTGAAAAACTGGAGGTGTCCGGTGGCGGCGATGTGATGGCCGAAACACCTGTGAATGTTCCGGAGCTCGATGTGGCCATGAGCGGCGGAGGCGATCTGACCCTTTCGGTAACCACGGCCGAATTGAACGCTAAGATCAGCGGGGGCGGGGATGCCCGACTTGATGGCAGCGCCGGGACCTTTGACATGGTTATGTCGGGTGGGGGTGATCTGTCATCCAACCTGGAGTCTGGTAACATTGCCTGTACGCTTTCCGGCGGTGGCGACCTGAGTTTAAAGAACCCGGACAAGGCGTCTGCCATTGCTCTTGAAGTTAGTGGCGGAGGAGATGTGGAGGCTTCACTGGAAGCTGACCATCTCAGGTGTTCTGTATCGGGTGGCGGCAATGCCAGTTTTTCAGGACATGTCGCTGATCTTGAAATAAACGTCAGCGGCGGGGGTGATATTAATGCAGCAGGACTTGTCGCCCGTAAAGCTTCAGTGCAAGCCGGCGGAGGTTCAGATGTGCATGTGAACGTGTCGGAAGAACTGAAAGGCAATATTTCGGGTGGCGGTGATATTTATTTCGCAGGGAACCCTGCCATTGTTTCCATTGATACCAAAGGAGGGTCAGCAATACATAAGGAATAAGGTAATAACAATGTCGTTAACGCTGAATGCTAAGCGTAGTCTCCTGACTACGCTTTTTTTTATGACTTTTTACACAGCCTCTTTTTTATTAACTTTGATTGCGAATGATCAACGAAGTAAAAAAAATTTGTATGATGAAATGGATGACGCTTATGATGGCCTTTGCCTTTTTCAGCCATGCCTATGCCGGTAATGGCCCGGTGGGTGTTTTTGATGACCATGCCGACGTGGGAAATCCCAAAATTGCCGGATCAACAACCTATGATCCCAATACACAGGTTTACTCGTTGAAAGGCGGTGGGTACAACATCTGGTTCGGACGCGATGAATTTCACTATGCCTATCAGAAAATCAAAGGCGACTTTATCCTTACGGCCAACTTTGCCTTTGTGGGCAAAGGTGTGGATCCGCACCGCAAAATGGGCTGGATGGTGCGTGAAACGGTCGATGACAATTCATCGCATTACAGTGCCGTGGTGCACGGCGATGGTCTTACCGTTATGCAGTGGCGGCCCATTAAAGGAGCTTTCATGCGCGATCCGCAGGACGAGATATTTGCTCCCAAGCCCGGTTACCAGATTATACAGCTCGAACGGCAGGGTAAAACACTTATTTTCCGCGCTGCACAGGTGGGAGAGCCGCTGCAGGTAATTGGCACCGAACGTGCCCGGGATCTTCCCGACGAGGTGCTGGCCGGGTTGTTTGTTAATTCGCATAACCCCGATGTAATGGAAGAAGCAAGGGTGTGGAACGTGCGCATTGACAGACCTGTACCCGATACATATAACCCCGACAGGGAAGGATGGGTTGGTTGCAGGATGGAAATTCTCGACGTTTTTACCGGCATGCGCAAGGTGATTCATGAGTCATCTGGCCGGTTTGAGGCACCTAACTGGATGCCCGATGGCAGGCAGTTGTTGTTCAACCAGGACGGGTCGCTGTTTACCATTCCCATTGAAGGCGGTACGCCAGTCAAGCTGAATACCGGTTCGGCAAGCCGCCTGAATAACGATCATGGCATCTCGTTCAGCGGCAAGCAACTGGCCATAAGTCATCATCGTCAGGGATTGCCCGGCGGCGGTTCATCGGTTTATGTACTGCCACTTTCGGGGGGCGAGCCGACACTGATCACGGAAAAAACACCTTCGTACTTTCATGGTTGGACGGGCGATGATAAGTTTGTGCTGTATGTTGCCCAGCGCGATACTGCTATTTACAACGTGTATAAAAGTCCGGTCAAAGGCGGCCCCGAAGTCCAGCTCACCTTCTTTAAGCACGGACATGTCGACGGTCCCGAAGGTTCTCCCGACAACAAATACATCTATTATAACGGTAGCCAGACCGGAACCATGCAGCTTTACCGTATGAGGCCCGATGGCTCGGGCATGGAACAGCTTACCTTTGATGCGTATAACGACTGGTTTCCGCACATTTCGCCCGATGGCAAGTGGATTCTTTTTATTTCATTTCCTACAGAGATCGATCCCGATGCACATCCTTCGTACAAAAGGGTTATGTTACGGGTAATGCCGGCCAACGGCGGAGCGCCCAGGGTGGTTGCTTACCTGTACGGCGGCCAGGGAACCATAAATGTGCCTTCGTGGTCACCCGACAGCAAACGAGTGGCTTTTGTAAGCAATTCGGGGAAAGAATAGGTAATTAGCCTTCACGATGCGAAAGGGAAGTGCGTAATTTGAGGAGCAAAAGGTTAAAAATGGGTACTTTTTGCCTGCATTATGGTGTAACTTGCATACAATATTATTAAAACCGGATTGGTATGAAGAAAATATTTGCTGGAATGATGTTTTTGTTATCCGCCCTGGGAATGTCGGCGCAACAAAACAAGGTAAGTCTGATACCGCAGCCCGTTGAACTGCAGGTAATGAATGGATCATGGACTCTCACCGGAAGCACATCGGTGGGCTACAATAAGCCGGAAGGTCGTAAAGTTGCTGAAATGCTGGTACAACAACTTAATCAGCCCACAGGGTTTAAAATTTCGGCAAAACAGGGAACAACAGCCGGCATACAGTTGAATATTAATGCCACTGCAGATACCAAGCTCGGTACCGAAGGCTATACGCTGGTTTCGGGTGCAAAAGGTGTTGTTATTACAGCCAACCAGCCGGCAGGTCTTTTTTATGGCATGCAAACCCTGCTTCAACTATTGCCTAAGGAAATAGAGAGTAAGAAAACGGTTAAAGCCAGCTGGACAGTTCCTGCGGTGAAGATAACCGATTACCCGCGGTTTGCCTGGCGTGGATTGATGCTCGACGTAAGCCGGCATTTCTTTACCAAAGCGGAAGTAAAGCGCTATATCGACGAGATGGTACGTTTCAAATACAATACCTTCCATTGGCACCTGACCGATGATAACGGCTGGCGTGTGGAAATAAAGTCGCTGCCAAAACTTACCGAAGTCGGTGCATGGCGTGTGGAGCGGCATGGTCAGTTTGGCAGCAGGCCCGATCCCAGGCCAGGTGAACCGGCTACATACGGCGGTTTTTATACCCACGAGGATATTCGTGAAATTGTACAATATGCCATGGACAGGCACGTCACCATTGTTCCCGAGATTGATGTTCCGGGACACAGCATGGCTGCCATTGCAGCTTATCCCGAGCTAAGCTGCACCAAAAATCCAAATACCATGGTTAACCCGGGCACTAATTTTGCCGAATGGTATGGCAACGGCACTTTCAGGATGTTTATCGAAAACACACTGAATCCCTCGGATGAAAAGGTATATGAATTTCTCGACAAGGTATTTACCGAGCTGGCCCAATTATTCCCCAGTTCTTATATTCATGTGGGCGGCGACGAGTGTTACAAAGGCTTCTGGAAAAACGACAAGGGATGCCAGTACCTGATGAAGAAATTGAATATCAGGCACGTTGAAGACCTTCAGGGGTATTTCATGAACCGGGTGGAAAAAATTCTCACCGACAAGGGCAAGAAGCTGTTGGGTTGGGATGAGATCCTCGAAGGCGGGATATCCCCCGGAGCAACCGTGATGAGCTGGAGAAGTATGGCCGGCGGTATTGAAGCCGCCCACATGGGTCACGATGTGGTGATGACGCCAACCTCGCATTGTTATATCGACTATGTGCAAGGTGAGGCAACCATTGAACCTCCCATTTATGCGAGCTTGCGGATGAAGAAGAGCTACAGCCTGAATCCGGTTCCGGAAGGCGTAGATGCCAAACACATACTGGGCGGACAGGGGAATTTGTGGACCGAACAGGTAGCCACGCTACGACACGCCGAATACATGACCTGGCCGCGCGGATGGGCGTTGGCTGAAGTTTTCTGGACACCCGACGAAAACAAGAACTGGGAGAATTTTGTAAAGCGGGTGGAAAATCAGTTTACCCGTTCGGATGTAGCTGAGGTGAAGTATTCAAAGGCTATGTACGATGCCATTATCCGTACCCGGATGAAGGATGGAAAACTGTGGGTTGAAATGGAGCCGGAGGCACCCGGACTGGATATTTATTATACCATTGACGGCGGGATGCCTGACAATTTCTCTCCCAAATACACCCAGTCATTTGAAATTCCGGAAGGACCCGTAACGTTGCGTGTGATTACCTACCGCAACGGTGCACCCATTGGACACCTCATCACCCTGAAACCTGCCGACCTGAAGGCAAGGGCGGAGTAAAGTTTTATTAATTAGAGTTTAGGGCTCCCTGATAATGATTCAAGGAGCCTTCGCCTGTCGGTTTTCATGGATTCGTTGCGGGGGATGTTGTCTACGATTAGCAATTCTTTGGGTCGCCAGCGAGTGGGGAGAAAGTCATCCAGCGCAGTTTTTATGGCAGACATCGGACGGTTGAGCTTTTCTTTTTCAAAAACAAGCACCAGCTTTTGACCGAATTGTTTATCGGGCAATCCCAGTGCAATGCATTCGATGCCCGTTTTGGTCATGATAAGCGATTCCACTTCTTCGGGTACAATTTTCACACCGCCGGAGTTGATGAGGTTATCGTAACGTCCCAACCAGGTAAAAACTCCGGGGGAGGTAAAGCGGATAATATCATTTGTAGTGACAGCGCCTGGCAGGTAAGCGGCATTGATAACAAGACATCCGCGGTCGTCGGCCGACAACGTTACACCGGGCATGGTATGGAAGGCCTTCTGTGGTGCCGGTCCGTTCAGGCGTCTGATGGCCACGTGCGAGCAGGTTTCGGTCATGCCATAGGTGGCAAAAACTTCGTTGGGTATTTTCAACAAGCTGGCTTCGAGTTCGTGGTTGATTTCGGCACCGCCGATGAGTAGCTTTTTTACGGGGTTGAGATCGGTACGACATAAAAGCAGGTTTGAAACCTGCATGGGCACCATGGCACAGAGATCGATCCGTGGGTGACCCGACAGGTCGGGGGTGCTTCTGGGCGCTGTGGTCAACAGGTTCATGTCATTAACAAAACAGCGGACGATCATCATTTTGCCGGCAATGTATTCCACTGGCATACAAAGGAGGGCTGTGTCACCAGCTTTCAGTTGCAACAGGTTGCAGGTATTCCGGGCCGATATCGTCATACTGTTCTTCATCAGCTTTATCTCTTTGGGTTTTCCGGTAGTGCCCGAAGTATAAAGCATCATGAAATCATAGTCACTAAGCCAGTTGATGATGAACCGGTGAATCTCTTTTTCCCAGGGTTCGGTATCGGCCGATACAATCTGGTCGCTGCTGAAATGCAAAAGCTCCCTGAAGTTGTAATAGGTGCCGTTGATCGTTAGTCCCTTCTGCCAGTCTCCCATGGCTTATTCAAGTTCAAATGCCGAAAGTTCCCATTTGCGGTCGGGGTCGAAACACAGTCGTTCACCATGTAAAAACAGGGGCGACCGTATGTTATTCTGATAGAGCGAGCCGGTACTGAGGCCATGGTAGATCTGATTTTGAAGGGTATAGGTCCATTGAGCAATGGCATTCAGACCAATGTTGGTTTCCAGTGCCGAGGTTATCCACCATTGGATATTTCTTTCACGTGCCAGGGTGATCCATTCCCGGGTGGAGGCCAGTCCCCCCAGCAGGCCAGGTTTCAATACCAGGTATTGTGGTTTAATGGTATTCAGCATTTTAATACGGTTGGCCATGCTGTGCAGGCCAATCATTTCTTCGTCGAGGGCAATGGGCACGGGTGACAGTTCGCACAACCTGGCCATATCGTCGACACGGCCTGCAGCAATGGGTTGTTCAATACTGTGCAGGTCAAATTCCGAGAGTAGTTTGATTATTTCGAGGGCTTCGCGGGGTTTGAAGGCTCCATTGGCATCGAGCCTGATTTCAAGTTCGTCAGGCGTACAGGCATTGCGGATGAATTTAAGCACTTCGAGCTCTTCATCGAGGTCCAGTGCCCCGATTTTCATTTTGAGGCAGGTAAAACCGTCGTTCAGTTTCTGCCGGACCTGCCTGATCATATCTTCTTTACTGCCCATCCAGATGAGCCCGTTAATGCTGATGGTGTCGATGCCTTCGGTAAAGTCCGATGGGTATAGAATCCTGTTGCCGTTTAACCGGATGTCCTTCCAGGCTGTTTCGAGCGCAAAGCTGATGGAAGGCCATTCCGAGAGACTTGTATCGGCGAGGTAATTGCCCTGGTTAATGCGCTCCACGGTTTGATTGAGCTTATCGGTGAAGCCTTTGACGTCGTCGTAACTGAGACCGGGAAACAGTGAACATTCGCCAATTCCGGCAATGGATGGCTCCTCGGTGTGATACAACACAATAAAATGCACTTTTTTGCTGGCGTAAGTGCCGCGGGAGGTTGTTGCCGGACGCTGAAACCGAAATTCGGTGTGAATGGTTTTTGCCTTGATCATGGGATGATTAAACCTAAACCAAATGTAAATGAGAATGCGAATGTCCCAATGGCCAGTTTTTTTAATTCCGGGTTCAGGTCACCCGGATTGGTGTTTTTAAGCACTACAATGGCATTATGGGCAAAAAGAGGACAGGTAAGGATAAACAGGAACTGGTAAACGGAGTGAAACCGGAGCAAGGTGTACAGGAGTGAGGAAGCAACGGAAAGTACCAGGAGTGAAAGGTGATATATTTTGGCTGCCTTGCTGCCAATATGCACTACCAGTGTGTTTTTTCCCGAGAGGGCATCATTTTCGATATCGCGCATGTTATTCAGGTTCAAAACGCCGGAACTCAGCAGACCTATGGCGGCAGCCGGCAGCAGAACCAGCGGATCGAAGGTGAGGGTGTGCAGGTAATAGGTGCCGGCCACCCCGACAATTCCAAAGTAGAGAAAAACGAAAATATCGCCCAGCCCGATGTAACCGTAAGGATTCCTGCCAATGGTGTATTTTATGGCGGCGTAAATGGCCGAAAACCCTAGTACAAAGAAGAAAAGAATGATTTTCCAGTTGATATGATGTAAGCCGATGAAAATGAGCGTTGAACCGGTTATCAAGGCGAGGGTAACAAAAACACCGATCATGATCCGCATCTGCCTGCGGGTAACCAATCCACTTTGGGTGATCCTGAGCGGGCCAATGCGGTTTTTGCTGTCGGTACCATGGGACGCATCACCATAATCGTTGGCCAGGTTCGAAAGAACTTGCAGGAACAATGTGGTGAGGGTGGCGAGTATAAAAACATACCAGCGGAAATTACCCTGGGCATAGGCCAGAAAACTTCCGAGAATGGCACTCGAAAGCGCCAGCGGAAGGGTGCGAAGCCTGAAGGCATGTATCCATATGTTGAGGGTGCTTGTCATGGCAGCTTGGGATACTTGTTAAAATCGGGTTTTCTTTTCTCAAGAAAGGCCTTTTTTCCTTCCTGTGCTTCGTCGGTCATGTAATACAGCATGGTGGCATTGCCTGCCAGTTCCTGTATGCCTGCCTGTCCGTCGAGTTCGGCATTCAGGCCAGCTTTGATCATGCGCAGGGCAAGCGGACTGTGCTCCATCATCTTTTTGCACCAGGCCACAGTTTCGTTTTCCAGGTCGGCCAGGGGAACCACTTTGTTCACCAGGCCCATTTCCAGCGCCTCTGAGGCGGTATATTGGCGGCACAGAAACCAGATTTCACGGGCTTTTTTCTGGCCTACTATACGGGCCAGGTACGACGATCCGAAACCGGCATCGAAACTGCCCACCCGGGGACCTGTCTGGCCGAATATGGCATTTTCCGAGGCGATGGTCAGGTCGCACACCACATGCAAAACATGACCTCCACCAATGGCATATCCGTTTACCATGGCCACAACAGGTTTGGGAATGGAGCGAATCTGCTTCTGCAGGTCGAGTATGTTGAGCCGGGGTACACCATCCTTGCCGATGTAACCGGCATAGCTTTTTGCGTGCTGATCGCCTCCGCTGCAAAATGCTTTATCGCCTGCCCCGGTGAGTACAACAACTGAAATGTCAGGATTTTCGCGGCAATGGGCCATGGCATCGCACAATTCTTTTGTGGTGTCGGGGGTAAACGCATTCCGGTACCGGGGTCTGTTGATGGTGATCCGGGCAATGCCTTCGAAGTAATCGAACAGGATTTCCTCGTAATTCTTAATGGTTGTCCAGTTTCTCATGGTTGCCATGCAATAAAAGTTAACCCCACATGTTCATCAGCCTGCGAAAAGCAATTGCACCGGCCACAGGGTCTGTGTCAATCTCTAAAACGGCTGCCCCCTGGTTTTTGTTCAAAAATGCAGGCCACCGCAATAGCAGTGACGAAAGATCCCCTGCAAAAAAATACTGCAGTCCGTAAGCTTCTGCTAATTTATGAATATTTACGGGATGGTGGGCTTCAACCAGTTTTTTAAATCCGGGCTTTTCCGACGGTCCTTTCAGAATATGAAATATGCCGCCGCCATGGTTATTCACTACTGCAATGCGGAGGTTCGGAGGCAGTTCACGGTTCCACAAGGCATTGGAATCGTATAGGAAGCTCAGGTCGCCCAGTATGGCAAGTGTTGGTTTGCCCGAAGCCATGGCAATTCCCGATGCAGTGGAAAGACAGCCATCGATGCCCGATACACCGCGGTTGGCAAAGTAACGTACCTTTGGGTTAGTGGCAAAAAGTTGTGAATAGCGTATTACACTGGAGTTGCCCAATACTACCAGTGTTTCGTCGGGAATGGAAGCACAAATGTTTGCGAATACTATGCTATCAGAGAAGGGCAATTGTAGGAGGGTTTCGGTGAGTTTCACCCGGGTGGTTTCAGCAAGTTCATGCCATTGACGCGACCAGTTGTTTTGCTTTCCCGTTTGCCGCGAATCTGCCAGTGCCTGGTAAAAAGCATGCGCAGGCGCCTGGATATGCCGCACGGCTTGTTTATAAGTATCGATCAGCGTGCGGTCGGTTCCCACACGCCACAATTTCAAATTAGCTGCCTTGCGCAGGTATCCTGCAAGCGCTTTGGAAACCACCTGTCCGCCACTGTGGATGACCAGGTCGGGGTAAGGGGGATTGTTATCACGGGTATTGGCCAGTAACAGGTTGGAGGTGGAGATGATACCGGGCGCCGTAATATTGGATATGTTCTCGGCCAGGATTACCACACGCGGATCCGCCACCAGGGCAGGCAAAACACGGGAGGTTTCAGTATCAGGGCTATCGTGCCCGTGAATGATCAGGATGTTCCTGGCATTTTCCCATTCACTGGCGATTTCAGCGGGCAATTCAAGTCTGACGTGAGGTATTACCCGTTCAATTACCTGCGGACTACCCAGGGCAGGGGGTAGTTCGTCGTACAGCGGTTCTGCCAGTGGTACATTGATATGTACCGGTCCTTTTTCGGGGTTCATGCACAGGTCGAATGCCTCGTTGGCGATACGGTGCGCAAACCAGAGGCTATCGGCGGAAATGGCCGTCAGGGGCATTTCAAAACCACGTTTTACAAAGGACTGGAATACGTTGTTTTGCCTGATAGTCTGATTGTCCTGCTGGTCGATCCATTCGGGCGGGCGGTCGGCAGTAATGGCCAGCAGGGGTACCTGCTGATGGAAGGCTTCGGCGAGGGCGGGCGCATAATTCAGCACTGCCGTGCCCGATGTGCAGAGAATGGCAACCGGCTTGCCTGTATAAATCGCTATACCCAGTGCATAAAATGCTGCACTGCGCTCATCGGCAATGCTCAGGCAGTTTTCGCCAAAAACTTTGTAAAACGAAGCGATTAGCGGGGCGCTGCGCGATCCGGGTGAGATCACGGCGTATTCAAGCCCTTTGTGCTTCAGTATGACTGGCAGGTCGGCTATATGTTGTTTTTGGTGTAGCATTCAGCTTATGGATTGGATGACAGACAGCAACGTTTCTGCTTTAATTTCGGTTTCTTCCCATTCCTCTTCGGGAACCGAGTCAGCCGTGATACCTCCGCCAACGAATAACACCAGCCTGTTCCCGTGTACTTTCAGGCACCGGAGGTTTACGAAAAGCTGCAACAGGTCGTCGATGCCGACGGGCCCCAGCAACCCGGTGTAATATTCACGGTTGTGTTTTTCGGACTGCAAAATAAAGTCAAGCGCACTTTTGGTCGACATGCCACAGATAGCAGGGGTAGGATGCAGGGCATGAATAAGCAGGGGTAAACGGTTTCCAACTGCACGGGCGGGAAAGGAAAAATCGGTGCGCAGGTGTACCAGGTTACCGGCTTTTGCTACATAGGGACCGCGGATGTTGTAGTCTGTCACCCGGAAATCGGCCAGTATGCCCGAAATATGCCGGGTAACGTAGTCCTGTTCTTTGATTTCTTTCCGGTTCCAGTTTTCAAGGGTCATGTTCCCGGGCCGGAATGGCATGGTGCCTGCCAGCGACACGGTGTTCAGCTCACCATTGCGGGCACACATAAAGGGCTCGGGCGTGGCACCGGTCCAACACTGACCGTTAACGTGGCAGAGATAAACAAAAGCGTTGGGATAGGCTTCGCAAAGCGATTCAAAAATGGCTGACAGCCTGGCGGTGTAATTACCCGGCAGTGATTTCACACGCGACAGTACCACCTTTTCAAAGGCTCCGGAACGGATGCGTGCAATAGAATCAAGTATCAGCTGCAGGTATTCCGGTTTGGCGGTGTCTTCGGGCTCTTTTGCAGTGTGTAAACACGGTGGTCTGAACGGCAGGTTTTCAAGGATGTCCATTTCCTTTTGACCCGTGTTTCCGCGAATAATGATATCCGGTCTGATCAGGTAGGCATGGTTTCCGGCAGCGGAGAAAGGGGCAATCAGAAATCCTCTTCCGGGCAGGGTGTCCACAATTTCGCCCAGGGGTGAAATTTCGGGATGGGTTTGCACCACCATTGTAACCGGATGGTCTCCGGGCAGACGGTAAGCTGCAAAGTGCACCTGTCTTCCGAGGCATAAGCGCAATGCATCATAGACAGTGAAGGTATGACTGTTTATCTCGTTCACGCCGTGGTTCATTTTTTCCGGACAATCATCATAGTAACCCGTGTAATGCAAATAAGTTTATTGTTTTCATCCCTGATTTTTACATCCCACACATGGGTGGTTTTCCCGCGGTGGATGATCTCTGCCCGTGCAAAAAGTGTTCCTTTGTTAACAGTGGACAGGTGATTGCCTGACACCTGCAACCCTAATACATCGTACTTCTCCGGATCAACCAACAAATACGAGCCTCCGCTGGCAATGGTTTCGGCCAGTGCAAGCGATGCTCCGCCATGCAGCAGACCCATGGGCTGTAATTTGTTGTCGACCGGCATGGTGGCTTCAACAAAATCGCTGCCCGAGCGGGTAAATTCAATGCCCAGGAAGCTGATAAAAGTGCCGTTGCAAAGGGTGTTCAGTTTTTCAATCATGGGAGTAGCGTTAGAATTAAGAGCCAAGAGTTGTGAGCTATGAGCTATGAGCTATGAGCTATGAGCTATGAGCTGCGAGCTATGAGTTGCGAGCTATGAGCTTTGAGCGATGAGCTAAAAGCAGGAACAAAGATAATATTTTGATCAGCATGGTGAAGGAAAGTTATCCTCAGGGTGTTTTGGTGGCCATCAGCAGATTTACGGCGCCGAACAGAAAGTTGCGTTCTTTTTCGAGGTTGAGGCCATGGCCATAAAGCATGGCTTTCAGTTCGTCAAATGGATAAAAACCCGAAGAGGAGCCTGCCAGGTAACGGTAGGCTTCACGGTTTCCCGAAATGATGCTGCCCAGCGGAATCAGGACTCCTTTCAGGTAAAGGTCGTATAACCAGGCTATCACCTTGTTTTGGGGCCGGGCGCTTTCGAGAATCAGTAACCGGCCTCCCGGTCTTAAAACCCTTGCCATTTCGTGGATGAAATCATCGCGTTGTTCATTTTCCCAGGTGAGGTTACGAAAGCCGAATCCAATGGTGATGCAGTCGATGGATTCACTGTCAAACGGCATGGATGCCACATCGCCCCTTATGAAGGAAGGAGGGTGCGCGAGCAGGGATGTTTTTTTCCGGGCTATTTCCAGCATTTCGACATTCAGGTCGTACCCGGTGATGGTTACCTTGTTGCCGGCCTGTTTACTGATGGCAATGGCCAGGTCGCCTGTACCGCAGCAAAGGTCGACGACCTGCCGGGGTGAGATTTCGAGGCATTTTTGTGCCGTGTAACGACGCCATTTTTTGTCGAGTCCCAGCGTAAACAAACGGTTTACCAGGTCGTACGACTTATAAATGCGTGAGTAATATGTCTGGAGCGGGTGGGGCATTTTTTGATAATAAAATTGCTGGAAAAGCTGCGAGCTGTGAGCTGTGAGCTGCGAGCTGTGAGCTGTGAGCTGTGAGCTGTGAGCTGCGAGCTATGAGATGTGGAGTCTGACTGTTACTGGTACTACCACTTTATTAGCTGCTGGTTATTGGTCTTTGCTATTGACTAACGGCTAATAGCTCACGGCTCAAAGCTAGCAGCTCAAAGCTCTTTGTTCTAAATACAAAGATAATTGATTGCACAATAATACTACTCATGGCATCATTCACTATCTTTACTGAAAATTTGAAATAATGTCCAGAAAAGTTCGTGTACGGTTTGCACCGAGTCCTACGGGACCGCTGCACATTGGGGGAGTGAGGACAGCATTGTTCAATTACCTGTTTGCAGTGAAACACCATGGCGATTTTATCCTGCGCATCGAAGACACTGACCAGGCAAGGTTTGTCCCCGGTGCTGAGGATTATATCATTGAGTCGCTTAAATGGTGCGGTCTTGAGTATTCCGAGGGTCCCGATGTTGGCGGACCGCACGAGCCCTACCGGCAAAGCTACCGGAAGGACTTATACCGGCAATATGCCGGGGAACTGGTGAGCAGGGGCCATGCCTACTATGCCTTTGATGAACCGGAAACACTGGATGCTTTACGTAAGCAGCATGAAACGGAAGGCAGGATATTTCAGTATGACAATAAAACCCGGTTAGTCCTTCGCAATTCGCTTACGCTGCCGGAAACGGAGGTAACACGACTTCTGGAAACGGGTACTCCGCACGTGATCAGGTTTAAAATGCCGGAAAACCAGGAGGTGACCATTCAGGACCTGATCCGGGGCGAAGTCACTTTTCATACCAACCTGCTCGACGATAAGGTGCTTTTTAAGACCGACGGGTTGCCTACCTATCACCTGGCCAATGTTACCGACGATTACCTCATGGAAATAACCCATGTGATCCGCGGCGAAGAATGGCTTCCTTCGCTTCCCCTGCATGCGCTGTTGTATAAGGCCCTGGGATGGGAAGATGTAATGCCACGGTTTGCGCATCTGCCGCTGATTCTGAAGCCAAGTGGGCAGGGTAAGCTGAGCAAGCGCGATGGCGATAAAATGGGGTTCCCGGTATTTCCGCTGCAATGGACGGATCCCTTTAGCGGAGAAGTTTCACCAGGTTACCGCGAATCGGGTTACATGCCCGGCGCCATGGTGAATATCCTGGCTTTCCTGGGCTGGAATCCGGGCACGGAGCAGGAATTGTTTTCGCTGGATGAACTGGCACAGGCTTTCGACCTCGAAAGGGTAGGAAAATCGGGGGCACGCTTTGACCCCGAAAAGGCAAAGTGGTATAACCAGCAATACCTTAAGGCCATAGATGATGATGACCTGGCGGCGTTGTTTGTCCCGGCGCTTCAGCAGAAAGGCCACGCCGTCCGGCTCAACTACCTGAAGAGGGTAACCACGCTGGTGAAAGAGCGACTGGTATTTCCGCAGGACTTCTGGGGCCAGGCATTTTATTTTTTTGAATCCCCAACAATTTATGATCCTGCAATGGTAAAAAAGGTATGGAAAGAAGACACATCGCAAATCATTTCGGAGGTTAGCAACCTGTTGGGTGAAAGTACTGATTTTGCATCACCGGCGCTTGAAACGCTAATTAAGCAATATACCGAAAGTAAAAACCTGGGTTTTGGGCGTGTTGCCGCGCCACTTCGCCTGTTGGTAGTAGGTTCGGGCATGGGACCACACCTTTTTGACATCCTGGAAATGATTGGGAAAGAAGAGACCATCAGTCGTATACAAAAGGGAATAACTATTTTAAGATAGTTTTTTCTTAAAATGAGAAAAGCTTCTTTTAATAAGAAAGATAAAACAAACACCTATGGCATTTCGGATCACCTAAAAGCTAGATTATAAATAAGATAATAATAAAAATGGCTGAAATACAAAAAAGAGTCTCTTTTTTGTGATGAACTCTCCTGAACACCTAACTTTCTATTCCCAACCCTATGCAAGTTTCAATTGAGTTCATCAAACCATCACCTGCATTAACGCCCTTCATAAGGTATTATCTCTTTACGGATATTGCAACAACGGATAATTTGTCCGGTGATGTAAATTATAAACTTGTTGTTATACCTGACGGAGAAGTGGAATTGCACATCGGATATCATGACACCACTTCTTCATTCAGCTTTTACAATGAGCCGGCGCAGGAAATACGATCGGCAGTGGTTGGGGTAAACAGTCTGACCAAGGCAATGACCATAACTTCATTAAAGCGGCGGCACAAATGCATTGTGGTGAAATTCAGCAATTGCGGGTTTAATAAAATATTTGGACTGCCGTTAAGTATTACATTTAATAAAATTGCTGAAGCGGAAAGCATCCTTGGAAGTAATATTAATACACTGTTTAGCCAGATTGACCATGCCAGTGACCATAAAGCCAGGGTTGAATTGCTGGAGGGCTTTTTTTTACGGCAGGCATCTTTCTCAAATCGAAAATCAAAGCAACGCCTGGAAAGAGTTGCTTCGGCGATAGAAATCATTAATCGCTACCAGGGGAAAATAACACTTCCGGAACTAATAAATGGCATGAGTATTTCAGAACGTCCACTTCAACGCGATTTCAATGAAGTGTCAGGTGTGTCACCCATTCAGTTTTGCAAAATGATTCGCTTTATGAATTTATTGAATTCGATGGAAATGCAAACCAACATGGCCATTTGTAGCGACCTGGTTTTTTACCATGGTTATTTTGATCAGGCGCATTTGATTCACGATTTTAAGAAAGCGACAACATTAACACCCAGGAGTTATCGGCGACGCATTAATAGCAGTATATACAGGGCTTTTAATACCATTATCATACCCGACAGAGAATGTCCTGAACCTGTTGTTTCAAGGCAGATCATTGCAACAGCAGCGAACAGTTACAGCAAATTCTTATCATAGTTAGTATTTCTGGTTGAGGTACATGGAAAACATGAAGTGGCTTGCATGATTGGCAGCGCCATGCGAAATCGACGGATTTTTACAATTTTCATAGAAACAAGCTTTTTACTTTAGTGCTGACGAAGAGATGTAAACTGAATTTGTTGATAACTCACCATAAATCTTAGCGAACGGTTACTTGCATATTGTAATTTTACAAATAAACAACTCAAAACCTGTTAATTGAATGTGCGCATTATTTAATCAATACACCACAATTACTAACTTAAATCTTTTACCATGAGAAAATCGTTGTTTTTATTTGCATTGCCCATGCTGGCAGTAGCGCTGTTTATTGGTTGCGAAGGCGACGAAGGACCGACTGGTCCGCAAGGCGAACAAGGTGAGCAGGGCATTCAGGGAGTCCAGGGAATACAGGGTGAACAAGGTGAGCAGGGCGAACAAGGCGAACAGGGCATCCAGGGCATCCAGGGCGAAACCGGAACTGCCAATGTTATATACTCGGAATGGGCCTCTCTTTCAGGAGGCTGGAGAGATACAGTACTGAGCTCCAATAATTTAAAGGTTAAACACATTATTGCCGCTGGTGTTACCGCTGACATATTGAATGAGGGAGTTGTTTTGTGCTATCACAAGAAGTTATATACCTTATCCGGTAATTATTCCTTAACATATCAATTGCCTTTGACGGGTTATTTAAGTGGGGATGGGATTTACACTATTGACTACATGTTGAGCCCCGGAAAAATTTTCATTTCCTGTTTTACGCACGATAATACAGCAAGTTTTACGCTTCCTGCAATTGCAGTGAATAATCTGTTCCGTTATGTCATTATACCCGGCGGAGTTGCCGCTACAGCAAAGAAATCCACACTCGATTTTACCAAATTGAGCTACGAAGAAGTATGCGAATTGTTTGACATTCCTGAATAGGCATTGTAAAACTGAATTATGAAATCCGCCGCGGGCAATCCGTTGGCGGATTTCTTGTTTTTACCCCTGATAACAATCAGGGTTTATGTGGGATTTTATCTGTAATTTTTGTGAATAAAATCCCGGTTATGATTCATACAGCAGGTAATCGAGGAGCAGGTATCCGGTCGGATTGTTTTGTGAGCCTCCAAACGGAGTCGGTTCACGAAACTGAAATTCACATCACCAGCAAGGTGAAAAGCATGTATGGACATTCCATACTGGAATTGTGCCACGATATGCTGGAATTCTACAATGTCACCCGGGCAAAGCTCGAAATTGAAGATACGGGGGCCTTACCTTTTACCCTGGCTGCCCGGCTTGAAGCAGTTATCAGGAAGTGTATCAATACCGATAAGGACTACCTGTTACCCCTTCATCCAAATCACCCTTATGCAACACCCGGGGACCTCGACCGGTTTACCCGGTTATACCTGCCCGGCAACAATCCCAAGCTCATGATCAATGCCGGCATCTATGGGGCCGACGGCATCATACTCGACCTCGAAGATTCGGTGGCGCCGGAGCGGAAATACGAAGCCCGTTTCCTGGTCAGAAACGCCCTTCGTTGTGTTGATTTTTACGGCGCCGAACGCATGGTGCGCATCAACCAGCTTCCGGAAGGCATCAATGATCTGCCTTTTTGCGTGGAACATGGTGTTCACGTCATCCTGGTCCCCAAGTGCGAAGTGGCAGAACAGGTGTTGTCGGTTGATAAAGCCATTGCCGATATATTGGACGGGAAGAACGATTCCATTTACCTGATGCCCATTATTGAAAGTGCAGCAGGGGTGATGCATGCCCATGAAATTGCCTGTTCGTCGAAACAGGTTGTTGCCCTGGCCATCGGACTCGAAGATTACACGGCCGATATAGGCGCCCAACGCACAACCGAAGGAAGCGAATCGTTTTATGCCCGTGCTGTGATTGTGAATGCGGCAAGGGCTGCCGGAATCCAGCCTATCGATTCGGTATTTTCCGATGTGGATGATATGGAAAGCCTGGCCGGAACGGTAAAAAAGTCTAAAGCCCTGGGATTTGCAGGCATGGGGTGTATACATCCGCGACAGGTTAAGGTGATCCGGGAAAATTTCATGCCCGATACAGGGGAGTGCGACAAGGCCCGGAAAATTGTGCTGGCATATGAAGATGCCGAAAAAGAAGGTTCCGGCGTTGTTTCCCTCAATGGCAAAATGATTGATCCCCCGGTGGTGAAACGTGCGCTGAAAACCATCGAAAGGGCCGCAAAGTATGGATTGATACCCGAAGACTGGAGGACTGCACCATGAAAGAAAAACTAGTACAAAATGCAGCCGGCAGATGGGTACCTATTGAAATCAACGGTGAAAAAGCAATACCCTACCAGGGTGTCGGTGTTTACCGTCCACAGGGTGTTCGCCATGCGCCCAGGTTGTTTTCCAATGCTGATTATCCCGCCGACGGGAATAAAGAAGTTGCCTCGCTGAAAGAAGCGCTGCAAAAAGCCGGTCTGAAAAACGGCATGACCATTTCGACCCATCATCACTTCCGTGAGGGCGACCTGGTGGCCAACAGGGTGTTTGATGCCGCGGCCGAACTGGGCATTAAAAACCTATGCTGGTTTCCCTCGGCTTCGTTCCCCTGTCATGCCTACCTGCTGAAATACCTCGATGACGGCACCATCAGCCACATCGAAGGCAGTATGAACGGTCCCCTGGGCCGCTATTGTTCCGAAGGGAAAATGAAGAAAACGGCGGTGCTGCGTTCGCATGGCGGCCGTTACCAGACCATTCAGGATGGTGAAGTAAAAATTGACATAGCAGTAATCGGCGCCGGCTGTGCCGATTCGTTTGGCAATGCCAACGGGGTTACGGGTCCTTCGGCCAGCGGCACGCTGGGTTTTGCCCTGGGCGATGCGCAATATGCCGACCGCGTAATTGTGGTTACCGACAACATGGTTCCCTTTCCGTGTGTTCCCTGGCAGATACAGGGCAACTATGTTGATTATACCGTAAAGGTCGACCGGGTAGGCATTCCCGAGAAGATCGTTTCGGGAACCACCGAGGTGACGAAGAGTCCCGACCGTCTGCTCCTGGCCGAACTTACCGCCCGCTTTTGCGAGGTGACCGACATTATCCGCGACGGGTTTTCGTTTCAGGCCGGCGCGGGTGGAACTTCGTTGTCGGTTGGTAATTACTTTGCCGATATCATGCGAAAGAAAGGCATTAAGGCCCGCTTTGCCCGTGGCGGCAGTAATAAATATTTGGTGCAGATGCTCGAAGAGGGCCTGGTGGAATATATCCTGGACGGGCAGACCTTTGACCTTGACGGGGTGCGGTCGATACGCGACAATCCCCGGCATGTGATGACCAGTCCCTTTACCAGCTATAACTACCACAGCAAGGGCAATATTGCCGGCATGGTGGATGTGGTGGTGCTGGGGGCCACCGAAATTGACCTGAACTTTAATGCCAACGTGGTGACGCATTCCGATGGTTACCTGTTGCACGGCATTGGCGGCTGGCAGAACTGCTTGTTTGCCAAAACGGTTATACTGCCGGTTCCCCTGTTCAGGGACAGGATTCCGGTTGTCCGCGATGAGGTTACCACGCTGTGCGGTCCGGGTGAGCTGATAGATGTGGTGGTCACCGAAAGGGGAATAGCCATTAACCCGTTACGTACTGACCTGATTGAGAAAGCAAAAGGTTCGGGATTGCCGTTGAAAACACTGGAACAACTGAAGGAAGAGGCTGAGCAGATTTGCGGAAAGCCCCGTCCACCAGTTTTTACCGATAAAATTGTGGCCGCCATCAAGTGGGTGGACGGAACGGTGATTGATGTGGTGAGGGAAGTAGCGAGCTACGAGCTATGAGCTGTGAGCTGTGAGCTGTGGGCTGTGGGCTGTGAGCTGTGAGCTTTGAGCTGTGAGCTTTGAGCTGTGAGCTATGAGCTGTGAGCTATGAGCTGTGAGCTGTGAGGAAGTAAGAAAAATGATTAAAAATTTGACTCGCAGCTCGAGGCTCGCGGCTCGCGACTAACAGCTCAAAGCTCGCAGCTAAAAGCTCACAGCTAAAAATTGATTCAGCATTTGGCTCAAAGCTCGCGGCTCGCAGCTCGCAGCTAAGAATGGATACCATGAGTAAAGCAGTATACAACAATGTCCAAACCAACTATCGTAATCATGCCCGGCGACGGAATTGGTCGCACGGTGATGCAGGAAGCCCTCAGGGTGCTTGAAGCTTCAGGATTTGAAGCCGGTTATGTTGAAGCCGATATCGGCTGGGATTTCTGGTGCCGCGAGGGCAATGCCCTTCCCGAAAGAACGGTTAAACTGCTGGCGGAACATAAGGTGGGTCTTTTTGGTGCCATCACGTCGAAACCCAAGGACGAAGCCGCCGCCGAACTGGCCGATCACCTGAAAGGCAAGGGATATGTGTACGCCAGTCCTATAGTGGGCATGCGCCAGCATTTTAACCTCGATATATGCATCAGGCCCTGCCATACCTACAAGGGTAACCCGTTAAATTTCATCCGCAGGGGTATTCACGGCGAAATAGAGGAACCCGAAGTGGATGTGGTGATTTTCCGGCAGAATACCGAAGGACTTTATTGCGGTGTTGAATGGAACCATCCGCAGGGTGTGGTTTACGAAGCACTGAAAAGTCATAAAAGCTTTGTGAAAAATTTCGGTACGGTGCCGCCCGAAGAAATAGCTGTTTCCACGCGTATTTTCACCCGCAGGGCTACCGAAAGAATACTGCGGGCTGCGTTTGAGCATGCCGCACAATACGGTTACCGGTCGGTTACCCTGTGCGAAAAGCCCAACGTGATACGCGAAACATCGGGCATGATGTATAATATGGCCCGGCAGATGCAACGCGAGTATCCGGCTATTGAGCTATGGAATACCAACATTGACGCACAGATGATGTGGCTGACCAAAAATCCCGAGGACTATGGTGTGATGGTGGCGGGGAACATGTTCGGTGACATTGTTTCAGACGGGTTTGCCGGTTTGATTGGCGGGCTGGGTTTTGCCTGCAGTGCCAATATAGGCGACCAGGTAGCGGTTTTTGAACCTACACATGGCTCAGCACCAAAGTACGCTGATTATCCTGTTTCTATTGTGAATCCCATAGCCATGATCGAGTCGGCCTGCATGATGCTCGACCACCTGAAGCAGCCGGAAAAGGCGGCGAAAATCCGTAAGGCTGTGGCTGCAGTTATTGCCGGGGGCAGGGTACGGACATACGATATGCTGAAGATGAAAGGGAGTCCGGATGTGTTGCGCCATGGCGCAGCATCTACCAGGGAGATGGGGGATGCGGTGATTGAAGAATTGCTGAAGAGAGAATAGAAAGGGACAAGGGACAAGGGACAAGGGACAAGGGACGAGCGGCAGTAGCAGTGGCAGTAGCAGCGGCAGCGGCAGTGGCAGTGGCAGTAGCAGTGGCAGTAGCAGCGGCAGTGGCATACTACACAACTCTTATCTCACAGCTCGCAGCTCGTAGCTTTTTCAAGACTGCATGACTGCACGACTAAAAAGACATAGAAGACCAGAAGACAATTATCTACACTGATTGAAACAACAAAAAAATACAACCCATGCAGGAAATACTGACATTATGGCCGGAACTGGAATGGATTCAGAATCCGGATCTCCGGGTAAAGGTGGCCGCCACCTGGGCATTGGCCCTGCGAAAAAGTGCGCTCACTGCCGGTGATCTGAGCCGCATTCCGTTTACCTTACTGGCCGGGCCCGACCTGAAGGTAAGCTTTATGGACCACAAGCGGGCAGTGGTGCACATAGCCCGTGAAAGCGGGTTGAAGTTCAGGGAATTTTTCGGCACCGAAATGCCGGTTGATATGGATGTGCTGATTGCCGGCGCCATATTGGCTGATGTAGGCAAACTGCTGGAATATGAAAAAGACAAGAGCGGAAAGTGTGTCCAGGGAAAGTACGGAGCCTACCTGCGACACCCTTTTTCGGGGGTTTCACTTGCCGAACAATGCGGCGTACCGGCCGAGGTATGCCATATAATTGCAGCCCATGCCGCGGAGGGCGACCTCGTAAAGCGTACAACTGAAGCCTATATTGTGCATCATGCGGATTTTATGACGTTTCTGCCTTTTAAGAGCCAAGAGCCAAGAGCCAAGAGACAAGACAGGGACGAGGGACAAGTGACGAGTGACAAGCAAAAGAAGCAAACATGAAAATTATTGTTGACATTTATTAGAGCGATGTCCCCCTCTGGAGGGGGCTGGGGGAGGAAAGTCAAGTATCAAGTAATCGATAATGAATATTGAAAAGGAATGAAGAAGTAAAGCAGCAAACCATGACAATCATTGAAAAAATAGTAGCGGAGCATTTGAGAAATGGAAGTGGCAGCGGCAGTGGCAGTAGTAGTCAAATCTCCAATCCCGAATCTCAAAACACACACATCCAGCATCCAGCATCCAGTATCCAGCATCCATTACCCAGTGGCAGGGTGAAGCCCGGGGACATAGTGGATGTGTTTATTGACGTGCGGCTGGCACGCGATTTTGGCGGTGCCGGCGTGGTGAAAAATTTGCAGCAGTATAACCTGCCCATCGCCGACCGCTGCAAAACCTTTTTTACATTCGACTGCAATCCTACGGGGTCTGATCAGCAATATGCCACCAACCAGCAGAAATGCCGCCTTTTTGCCCGGGAACATCAGATTGATGTTTACGACATTAACCAGGGTATCGGTACGCACCTGGCCATTGACCAGGGACTGGCAGTTCCGGGATCGACCCTGGTTTCAACGGATTCTCATGCCAATATGCTGGGAGCCATTGGTGCCTTCGGACAGGGCATGGGCGACAGGGATATTGCCGCAGCCTGGTCGCGCGGATCGGTATGGTTCAGAGTGCCCGAAACGGTAAAGATCACGCTTACCGGTGAGCGGCCCGAAAACATTTCGGCCAAAGATATTGTACTTAACATGCTGAAATTTTTCGGCGCTGACGGACTATTGGGTTACGCGGTTGAAATGTATGGCGAGGAAACAGAAATGCTTACCCTTGATGAGCGCATCACCATTTCGTCGATGGCTACCGAAATGGGCGCTATTGCGCTGCTTTTCCCGCCTTCGTCAGCTGTCATTGACTATTGCACCGAACGATCGTACCAGTTGATCAATCCCGTTTACGCCGACCCCGATGCCCGCTATGCCAAAACCATTGAGCTGGACATCGGATCGTTCACGCCTGCTGTTTCGCTTCCCGGACAACCTCACCATGTAGTTCCGGTGAGTGACCTGGACCGGGTGAAAATCGATTCGGCTTTTGTGGGCAGTTGTACCAACGGGCGTCTCGAAGATATGAAGGAGGTTGCTCAGCTGCTGAAGGGCAGGAAAGTCGCCCCGGGTGTAATGCTTAAAATTGTTCCCTCCACCGATGAAGTCTGGAATACCTGCCTGAAACTGGGCTACCTCGAAATATTCAAATCGGCCGGTGCGCTAGTGGGAAATGCTGGTTGTGCGGGGTGCGCATCGGGACAGATTGGTCAGAACGGGCCCGGTGAAGTGACCATCAGCACCGGTAACCGCAATTTTGCAGGAAAGCAGGGGAAAGGCGACGTTTACCTGGCATCGGTTTCCACGGCAGTGGCCTCCGCCATCGCGGGGTATATCACCACGGCCGGCCAGATACCCGATCATCCGCTGATATTTGAGGCAAAAGCTGGTAAAGCTGTTTCAACTGCCGGTTCCCAACCGGCAAGTAGCGGAGCCGGAAAGGGGAAAACGCAAAAACCCCTTATCATCGAAGGAAAGGTGTGGCTGATCCCGCGCAATAACATCGATACCGACATGATTTACCACAACCGCCACCTGGCAGTCACCGATATCAGTGAAATGGGCCGTTATGCGCTGGGAAACCTGCCCGGCTGGGAAGATTTTTCACAAAAGGCAGAACCCGGGGATATTCTTATTACAGGAAAAAATTTTGGTTCGGGCAGTTCACGGCAACATGCGGTGGATTGTTTCAGCGCGTTGGGCGCCCAGGCTATACTGGCCGAGTCGTTTGGTGCGATATACGAGCGAAATGCCATCAATGCCGGGTTCCCGGTACTGACCTACACAAGCCTTGAAGAACTGAAACTTGCTGATCGCGACAAGGTAACCATCGACCTCGAAGGCGGCACTATTACCAACCAGCGAAATGGCAAAACAGCTGTGATAACCAGATTTTCGGATATACAAAAGAAGATATATAAAGCAGGCGACCTGTTGCTTGCTCCCTGAAAGAAAAAAACACCGGAGGACTTTACATGCCAGCACAAACTTTTGCAGAAAAGATTTTCGGAGCACCGGCAGGTGCCATTGTTTTTCATCGGCCCGACCTGGTATTGAGTCACGATAATACCGCCAGTATCGAAAGCACTTTTCGAAAAATGGGGGGTGACCGTGTTTACGATGCCAGTCAACTGGTTATTGTACTCGATCACAATGCACCACCCACCAACAGCAAGCTGGCCAATGACTATTTCCAGATACGAAGTTTTGCGCGCAGCCAGGGTGTTAAGCGGTTTCACGATGCCGGTGAGGGCATCTGCCACCAGCTGATGAGCAGGTATGCCCTTCCGGGCATGGTGATTGTGGGAAGCGACAGCCATACATGCACTGCCGGGGCATTTAATGCTTTTGCTGCGGGAATCGACCGGACTGAAACAGCCGGCATCTGGAAAACGGGTGAAACCTGGTTCAGGGTGCCGGACTCCTTAAAAATAGTATTGCATGGCAGGTTACCCGAGCATGTTTATGCCAAGGACCTGGCCTTGTATATCATGGGCATGATCGGATCAAGCGGAGCCGACTACCTGTCGGTTGAGTACCATGGCGACGGTGTTAAAACGCTTGGCATAGCCGACCGGATGACCATTGCCAACCTGGCTTCGGAAATGGGAGCCAAAAATGCTGTTTTCCCTGCCGATGAAGTGTTGTCAGCTTTTTTGGGAAAGGAAGTCGCTGGTGTATGGGCCGACAAAGAGGCTCATTACACCAGAACCCTTGAAATTGATATGACGGAACTGTACCCGCTGGCAGCCTGTCCGCACCATGTGGATCATGTGAAAAGCGTTGACGAGGTAGCCGGAATACCCATAGGCCAGGCATTGATAGGTACCTGCACCAATGGCAGAATTGAGGACCTGCGCGAAGCTGCTGCCGTACTCAAAGGAAAGCGGGTGGCCGGAGATGTGCAGTTGCTGGTTGCCCCGGCATCGCGGGATATTTATTTACAGGCTGTAAGCGAAGGATTGGTGGAAATATTTCTGCAAGCCGGCGCCAATATGCTTAGTCCTGCGTGCGGCCCATGCCTGGGAACAGGACAGGGGATACCGCCCGACGGTATTAACGTTATTTCCACCGCCAACCGTAATTTCCTGGGGCGAATGGGCAATCCCAAAGCCTCAATATACCTGGCTTCGCCTGCCACTGTGGCGCTTTCCGCCTTAAATGGTTGCATTACTTCGCCCATGATGCGCCGTATCAGGGTTCAATATCCATATCATGCCGAACAGACCGCTACCGTGGTGATTGCTGAATCGGATAACCGATATAAAAAAGGTGTATGGGATTACCATGATGCAAATAACCTGAATACCGATCAGCTGTTTGCCGGAAATCTTACCTATGAGATCAACAGCTCACAGCCCGAGAAGATCGTTCCCCATTTGCTGAAAGGTTTTGATGTTAACTTTTCCGGAAAAGCACAACAGGGCGATGTCATCCTATGTGGTGAGAACTTTGGATGTGGCAGTTCCAGGGAACATCCTGCGGCAGGTTTGGCTTACCTGGGAATAGCTGCCGTCATTGTCAGGTCGGTATCGCGTATCTTTTTCCGGTCGGCCATTAACCAGGGATTGCCTGTGTTGGTAGTTCCCGGAGCCGTGGAAGCCTATCAAAAGGGCGACAGGGTGGAAGTAGACATGCAAGGGGGCCTCATCCGTATCGCTGAACGCGAGTTTCATTTTAGCCCCCTTCCCGGAAAAATGCGTAAAATCCTCGATGCCGGCGGGTTGGTGAAGGCGCTGAGCAAGGGCACGTGAAATGTAATTGAAATATACCCTGAAAAAAAGTGAATAAAACAATATTGTTTATGAAAACAGACATGAAAGAAACATTGAAAAAGCTGGGCATACAGGATGTTAACCCGGGTATATGCACCGGCACTGCCTGGCCCAAAACCACCGGCGAAAGGCTGATTTCCTATTCGCCTGTGGATGGTGAGCCCATTGCTGAAATAAAGCAGGCTACCAAAGCCGACTACGACAAAGCCGTTCAGGCAGCATCGGAAGCCTTTAAAAGCTGGCGGTTGGTTCCGGCCCCGAAAAGGGGAGAGATTGTGAGGCAGATCGGCCTTGAATTACGGAAAAACAAAGAGCCCTTGGGCCGGCTGGTGAGCTGGGAGATGGGTAAGATATTGCAGGAAGGACTGGGCGAAGTGCAGGAGATGATTGATATATGCGATTTTGCCGTGGGATTGTCGCGTCAGCTCTATGGCCTTACCATGCACTCCGAGCGTCCCGGCCATCGTATGTACGAGCAATACCATCCGCTGGGTGTTGTTGGGGTGGTGTCGGCTTTCAATTTCCCGGTTGCCGTATGGTCGTGGAATGCCATGATTGCCCTTGTGTGCGGTGACGTGGTGTTGTGGAAGCCTTCCTCTAAAGTGTTGTTGTGTGCCATTGCGGTGCACAGGATAATCGCCGGTGTGCTGAAGGAAAACCATGTTCCCGAAGGGGTGCTGAACCTGGTAGCCACCAGCTCGAAGTACCTGGGCGATGAATTGTTTAAAGATAAGAACCTGCCTTTGGTTTCCTTTACAGGCTCAACGAAAATCGGGAAATTGGCAGGCAGGCTGGTAGGTGAGCGGCTGGGACGCGCTATCCTGGAACTGGGAGGCAATAATGCCATTATTGTAACCCCAAGCGCCAATATCGAAATGGCTTTGCGAGCCGTGGTATTTGGTGCGGTGGGAACAACAGGTCAACGTTGCACCTCTACACGACGCATTATATTGCATGATTCTATTTTTGATGCGTTCAGCAAGCGGTTGACAGGTGCGTATAAGGGCCTTCACATAGGGAATCCGCTGGATTCCAAAACCCATGTGGGACCGCTAATTGATAAAAAGGCTGCGGAAAGCTTTTTTAGCGCCATTGATCAGGTGAAGCAGGCGGGTGGTAAAATTCTTTATGGCGGAACACCTTTCGGTGAGGGCGATTGCACGTCGGGATGTTATGTGGTGCCATGCATTGCCGAGGTGGAAAACCACTATGCCATTGTGCAGGAAGAGACTTTTGCGCCCCTGTTGTACCTGATCCGGTATAAAAATTTCGAGGAAGCTTTATCTTTACATAATGCTGTTCCACAGGGACTGTCATCAGCTGTTTTTACAAACAACCTGCAGGAAAGCGAAGGCTTTTTGTCTCATGCCGGTTCCGACTGTGGCATTGCCAATGTGAATATTGGCACCTCGGGAGCCGAAATAGGCGGTGCATTTGGGGGAGAAAAAGAAACGGGCGGTGGACGCGAATCGGGCTCGGATGCCTGGAAGGCCTATATGCGCAGGCAGACCAATACGATTAATTACAGCAGTGACATGCCGCTGGCGCAGGGGATTGAGTTTAAGGTGTAGGAAGAGTAAGGGAAGGGACGAGGGACAAGGGACAAGAGACAAGAGCGAAGACAGGGACGAGGGACAATCATATGAGGCTGTCTAAAAAGTCATATAAAGAGCGTAGTCCGGAGACTACGCTCAGCGAAGGGGATAGTGGCAGTGGCAGTGGCAGTGGCGGCGGCTGTGGCAGTGGCGGCGGCTGTGGCATGCTTCGACTCCGCCTGCCTATCGGCCAGGCAGTCTCAGCAAACTGTGGCAGTCAGACTGCACGACTGCAAGACTGCACGACTTAGAAGACTAGGAAACCAGAAAATATACCGCAACGTTTTTGTTTTTTTAAAAGAATAACCGAATTATGAAAATAGGCATACTCCGAGAGACGAAAGTGCCCGTTGATACCCGGGTACCATTGACACCGAAGCAGTGCAGAATGATCCGGGAAGAGTTCCCGGGCGTGGAGGTTGTTGTTCAGCCCTCGCTCATCCGCTGCTATTCCGATGCGGCTTACCGTAAAGAAGGCATACTGGTTATTGAAAATCTCGAAGGTTGCGATGTATTGCTCGGTATCAAAGAGGTTGATCCGGCCTCATTGCTCCCCGGCAAAACCTATATGTTTTTTTCACACACCATCAAAAAGCAGCCGCACAACAAAAAACTGTTAAAAGCGATACTCGAAAGGCATATCAAATTGATCGATTACGAGATATTGACTGACAGCAGGGGTATACGGGTTATTGGCTTTGGCAGGTGGGCCGGGTTAATCGGGGCCTACGAGGGCATGCGGGCTATGTGCATCCGTAGGGAAATTGCTTTACTGCCGGAGGTAGCTAAATGTAATGGTTTGAAGGATATGATGAACCGTGCATCGCGTCTGCCCTTGCCGCCGCTGAGAATCGCGGTTACCGGCGATGGCAGGGTGGCCGGCGGCGTGGAGGAAATGATGCTTGCTTTTGGGGTGCGGAAGGTGACCGTGGAAGACTACCTGGCTGGTTCGTATAGCAATTTACCGGTTTATGTGCAGCTCGATCCCGAAAAATATAATAAACACAAGGAAGGAAAGCCTTTTGAGCTGATGCATTTTTTCGCGCATCCCACTGCATACGAAAGCAATTTCCGGCGTTTCTGCAGCAATACCGATCTGCTGATTATGGCGGCCTACTGGGATCCGCATGCACCGGTTTTATTTACGCCGGAACAGATGAAGGAAAAGGATTTCAGCATCCGTGTCATTGCCGATATCACCTGTGATATCAAAGGCCCAATACCCTCAACCATCAGGGCAACTCATTTTCATGAACCTTATTACGATTTTAACCGTGCAACAGGAAAAGAGGAAAAGGCCTTCAGCAATGAAAACAATATTACCGTTATGGCCATTGACAACCTGCCCAGCGGACTGCCCAGGGAAGCGTCGGAGGACTTTGGGCACAGCCTGATCAAAAATGTTTTTTCACTCGTGGTCAGCGGCGATCCTGAAAGTGTGATTGAAAGGGGTACCATTGCCGAGAACGGAAAACTGACAAAAGCATATCAATACCTTTCCGGTTGGGTGAACCAACCGGAGTAATTTCAGGCCTATGAAAGAGATTTTTATCATCGGATCCGGACGTTCTTCGTCGGCGCTCATCAGGTACCTCGAAGAACATGCACAAAAACTTGGTTTTTCCATATCGGTAGGCGACCGCGATCACGAAAGTCTGCCGGGAAAGACTTCGGCAACTACACGCACGCTTTCTTTTGATGTTTTCAACGAGCAGCAGCTCGACGACGAGGTGCGTAAAGCCGACCTGGTCATATCCATGTTGCCTGCCCTGTTTCATCCGCTGGTGGCAAGGGCATGCTTACGACACCGCAAAAATATGCTCACTGCTTCGTATGTATCGCCTGAAATGAACGATTTGGATGCTGAAGCAAAATCACTTAACCTGTTATTTCTGAATGAAATGGGGGTTGATCCCGGTATTGACCACATGTCGGCCATGCAGGTGATCAACCGTTTGCGGCAACAGGGAAATGAAATACACTGTTTTGAAACCTTTACCGGCGGATTGATAGCGCCCGAATCGGACAATAATCCCTGGCATTACAAAATTACCTGGAACCCTCGGAATGTGGTGCTGGCCGGTCAGGGTGGTCCGGCCCGCTTTATCCAGGAAGGGAGGTTAAAATATATCCCTTACCACCGGCTGTTCCGCAGGACGGAAATTATTGACATTGAAGGTTACGGCAAGTTTGAGGGGTATGCCAACCGCGATTCGCTGAAATATATTGAAAAATATGAGCTTCAGGACGTGCCAACGGTATACCGGGGTACGTTACGCCGACCCGGATTTTGCCGCGCCTGGGATGTGTTTGTGCAGCTGGGCGCCACCGATGATTCCTTCACCCTGCAGCATACGGAAAATATGACCTACAAGGAATTCATCAATTCATTCCTGTATTACAGCAAAGAAGACCCGGTGAAGACCAAGCTATACCAGTACATGCACATCGACCAGGATTCGGACGTACGTGGAAAACTCGAATGGCTTGGTGTCTTTACTGACACCAAAATCGGGTTGAAGAATGCCACGCCTGCGCAGGTGCTGGAGCAGATCATTACAAAAAAGTGGGCCCTGGAGCCGGGCGACAAAGATATGCTGGTGATGTGGCATAAATTTATTTACCGCACATCCGGGGCAGAAAGGCAAACACTGCTGACCTCATCGCTGGTGGTGCTGGGTGACGATCCGGTGAATACGGCCATGGCCAAAACGGTGGGGTTACCCCTGGGTATTGCGGCCAAAATGATCATCACCGGCCAGATCAAACTGGCAGGCGTGCACATTCCCACCATCCCCGAAATTTACGAACCTGTGCTGCAGGAATTGGCACAGCATGGGGTGAGGTTTGTGGAGGAAATAAGTGCGTGGAGCGGGGAGGAATAAGACTGCTGCGAAACCCCTGACAGGGTTCCACCCCTGACAGGGTTCCAAACCCTGTCAGGGGTTATCACCTTGACAGGGTTCCAAACCCTGTCAGGGGTTATCACCTTGACAGCTTGCATCCTTCA